>NZ_JBQCMZ010000001.1:213433-444040 GCF_051964675.1 Cytobacillus sp. SAFR-174
AAATCAACGGAGGAAAAGTGGGGGTCAAACTGCCCGTAAAGGCCCGATTGGTTCAACTAACAATCAGCGGGGGATAAGGAAAACCCCACTGATTGAAGTTTCACTTTATCGCAGTCTAACGGGCAGTAAGACCCCACTTCAAGACTCAGAGAAATCAACGGAGGAAAAGTGGGGGTCAAACTGCCCGTAAAGGCCCGATTGGTTCAACTAACAATCAGCGGGGGATAAAGAAAACCCCCACTGATTGAAGTTTCACTTTATAAAGGAGGAAGATAATTGACGGTCTATTTGGATGTTATCTGGGCATTGAATTTTATGTTTGACAGCCTGCTCCTTTATTTAACAGCCATAATTCTAAAAAGAGAAACCGGACTATGGAGAATTTTTGCGGGTGGCTTCATAGGATCCATCATTATTTTATTAGCATTTACACCTTTTAATGAATATTCAGGTCATCCGTTCACTAAGCTGCTATTCTCGATTGTAATGGTACTGGTTGTTTTCGGCTTTAAGAGGTTACGTTATTTTGTAAAAGCTCTCATGACTTTTTATTTTGCTACTTTTTTAGTTGGAGGCTCCTTAATAGGAATTCATTATTTTATCAATTTTGATTTTAAGCTTTCTTCATCTGTCATGATGGCCAGTATTAAAGGCTTTGGTGATCCAATCAGCTGGCTGTGCGTGGTTATAGGGTTTCCTCTTGCCTGGCATTTTTCAAAGAGAAATGTTGAGGGAATTGAGATGACAAAAATTCAGTATGACTCTTTTATCCTGGTGCGTGTTGTGATCAATGAAACAGAATATTGTTTCAATGGCCTGATTGACAGCGGCAACCAGTTATACGATCCCATTTCGAAGATGCCTGTTATGTTCATATCCATAAAAGACAGGCTGGATGAGTTTCCGCCTGAAATTAGTAAACTGGCAGGAAACCCGGAGGATATCATTATGGGCAGCGAGTCAATTGGAGTGGATTGGGAGCATAAAATGAGGGTCATTCCATGTAAGGTTGTTGGACAAGAACACCAATTAATCATAGGGTTTAAGCCTGACCGGATTCTCTTTGAAAAAGAGAATGAAATAATCGAAGCAGACCGCGGATTAATATCATTTTCCATGCAGCAGCTTTCATCAGACGATTCATTTCAGTGCATCGTACACCCAAAGATGCTTACAGGCAGAAGTACAATGAAGCCGGATGCAAAAGTAAGTTAATATACTATACTCTGCACGAACTTAATTTAGAAGGAGGACAATTCATGAAAAAGTTAAAACTTCGCTTATCCTACTATTGGTATAAATTGTTGATTAAGCTGGGGATCAAAACAGATGAAGTATATTATATAGGCGGCAGCGAAGCATTACCTCCTCCACTCAGTAAGGAAGAAGAAGAAATGCTCCTGATTAAGCTTCCAAAAGGGGATAAAGCGGCAAGGTCCATTTTAATTGAAAGAAATCTTCGCCTTGTTGTGTATATTGCCAGGAAGTTTGAAAATACAGGCATTAATATAGAGGACTTAATCAGTATTGGAACCATTGGGCTTATTAAAGCAGTAAATACTTTTAACCCGGAGAAAAAAATCAAACTGGCTACATATGCATCGCGCTGTATTGAGAATGAAATTCTCATGTATTTAAGAAGGAACAATAAAATTCGTTCTGAAGTTTCCTTTGATGAACCATTAAATATTGATTGGGATGGCAATGAACTTCTTCTATCTGATGTTCTGGGCACTGAGGATGACATCATTACAAAAGATCTCGAAGCAAATGTTGATAAAAAGCTGCTGTTAAAGGCATTGCATCAGCTTTCGGATCGTGAAAAACAGATCATGGAACTTAGATTCGGCCTCGGATCAGGTGAAGAAAAAACTCAAAAGGATGTGGCAGATATGCTGGGAATTTCCCAGTCCTATATTTCCCGCCTGGAAAAAAGAATTATAAAAAGACTTAAAAAAGAATTTAATAAGATGGTTTAGAAGTTTAAAGCCTTGAATATTTTTTACAAAATTTTGCAAGGTGAAAACCTAGTGTTAATGATGCTTTGACCATTTCCCCATCCGGAAGCCTGATTAGCCGGTGCATATTTTTCCTTTCCAAGGAGATACTGTTTTTTGTACAGCAGCTCCTGTGAGGAGGGAAATGGATTGACTCGAAATAAAGTAGAAATTTGCGGTGTTGATACTTCAAAGCTTCCAGTTTTAAAAAACGAAGAAATGAGAGAGCTCTTCAAGCAAATGCATAAGGGGGATATAACCGCACGGGAAAAACTCGTCAACGGCAATTTGCGCCTCGTCTTGAGTGTGATTCAGCGTTTTAACAACAGAGGCGAATTTGTTGATGACCTTTTCCAGGTCGGCTGTATCGGTCTGATGAAATCTATTGATAATTTTGATTTAAGTCAAAACGTTAAGTTTTCCACCTATGCCGTTCCGATGATTATTGGGGAAATACGCAGGTATCTGCGTGATAATAATCCGATCCGTGTCTCTCGTTCTTTAAGGGACATTGCTTATAAAGCTCTGCAAGTAAGGGAACGTCTCATGAGTAAAACATCCAGAGAGCCTACAGCCGAAGAAATAGCTAAAGAGCTGGATGTGCCACATGAAGAAATCGTTTTTGCATTAGATGCCATCCAGGATCCTGTTTCCTTATTTGAGCCGATTTATAATGATGGCGGGGATCCAATTTATGTGATGGATCAGCTTAGCGATGAACGGAACAAAGATATTCAATGGATTGAGGAAATAGCGCTCAAAGAGGGAATGAGGAGACTGAATGAACGGGAAAAACTGATTCTCAGAAAACGCTTCTTCCAAGGCAAAACTCAAATGGAAGTGGCAGAGGAAATCGGCATTTCCCAGGCACAAGTTTCAAGGCTTGAAAAAGCGGCCATCAAACAAATGAATAAAAATATTCAAAGCTAGCAGCCAATTTGGCTGCTTTTTATATTTAGCAAACATTTTTCTCATAGAAGCAAACATATATTGAATAAGAACATAAATTGGGAGTGAAGTGTCGATGGTGAAAATATCTGAATTTCAAATGAAGGATGTTGTAAATGTAGCTGACGGCAAAAAGCTTGGAAATATTGGGGATATAGATATTAATATTAGTACAGGGAAAATTGAAGCGGTCATTATTGGAGGAGCGGGGAAAGTATTAGGCTTCTTTGGCAGAGACGCAGATATTGTCATTCCCTGGAAAAACATTATAAAAATCGGTGAGGATGTCATACTTGTCCGCTATCAGGATGCGATTGAGCCGAAATATATAGAGGATGAAGCATAAGAGTTGTTAATGGTGTCATCACTGCCTTCCTTGTGGTAAACTATAGAAAAATAAAATGGGGTTAATCGCATGGAACCATTTACTTTAAAAAAGGAAGAGTATTTTGTCATAAAAGAGTGGGCGGATCGTTTTCCCAATATAACCGCTGGTTTTACAACAAAAAATGACGGCTTCAGCCGCAATGAATTTGAAACTCTAAATGTAGGATTACATGTGAATGACAGCTATGAAGCAGTCAGCCAAAATCGGCAGCATGTGGCTGACTTGCTTGGCTTTTCAATTGAAAATTGGGTTGGCGCTGAACAAACACATGATGTAAATATAAAAAAAGTTACTGAAAATGATAAAGGAAAAGGTGCTCTTGTTTACGAGGATTCCTTTCCAGGTACCGACGGCTTTTTCACATATTCTAAAGGTGTCCTTATGACCCTATGTTATGCCGATTGTGTGCCCCTTTATTTCCTGCATGAAAAGACAGGAGCCATAGGCATTGCCCATGCCGGCTGGAAAGGCACTGTTGGCGGGATTGGCAGGAATATGGCTGAACTGTTTGCAGGTGAAGGCATAGACTTAAAAGAGGTCCAAGCCGTGATTGGCCCTTCCATTTGCGGAAACTGTTATATTGTTGATGATCGTGTTATTTCAAAAGTGCAAAAAATACTAGAAGATGTCGATATAAAGCCATATAATCAAATTAGTGACAATCAATTCCAGCTTGACCTAAAAGAACTAAATACGAAAATCCTTGTAAACGCAGGGATCCCACATGAAAATATCATGATGACTGATTATTGCACAAGCTGTCATGCAGACTATTTTTTCTCCCACCGAAGAGATAGGGGGAATACCGGCAGGATGATGAGTTTTATTGGCTGGAAGGAGGAAGCAGGGAATTAAATGAGAGTAGAGGATAATTTAAAGCAAATAGAGACTGCCATCCGCGGAGCGTGTATAAAGGCCAACCGCAAGCCGGAAGAAATTACCGTAATTGCTGTTACTAAGTACGTTTCAGCGGAAAGGGCACAAGAAGCCTTTGAAGCAGGTATTCATCATTTAGGTGAAAACAGGGATGAAGGACTTCTTGCTAAATGGGAAGTTTTAAAAGACAGGCCAACCTGGCATTTTATCGGAACACTGCAAACTCGTAAAGTAAAAAATATTATTGATAAAGTTGACTATATTCATTCACTGGACAGGCTATCCCTTGCGAAGGAAATCGACAAGCGGGCGGATCGAAAGATAAATTGCTTTGTACAGGTCAATGTTTCAGGCGAAGCGTCGAAACAGGGAATAAATCCTGAAGAGGCAGCTGACTTTATTTCAAGCCTGGCTGATTATAAAAATCTCAATATCATTGGCCTGATGACAATGGCGCCACATACATCAGACAAGGATCTGCTGCGTGCCTGTTTCCGGAAGCTCAAGGACCTTCAAAAACAGGTTAAAGATCTGGGATTTGATTTTGCTCCTTGCACTGAGCTTTCAATGGGCATGTCCAATGATTTTTCTCTGGCAATTGAAGAAGGTGCCACAATGGTTAGGATTGGGACAGCTTTAGTAGGCCAAGAGGGTCAGGAGGTTTAATAAAATGAGTATAAAATCAAAATTTAAAACATTTTTCTTCCTAGATGATGAATATGACTATAAGGAAGAGGAAATCATCGAAGAAGAAAGAGAGCCGGTGAAGCAGGTGCAGAAACAGCAGCAGCCAGTTCAAAAACAGAACATTGTCAGCCTTCAAAGTGTGCAGAAATCTTCTAAAGTAGTTCTTGTTGAACCGCGGGTATATGCCGAAGCGCAGGATATTGCGGATCAGCTGAAGAACAGAAGAGCTGTTGTAGTCAATCTGCAGAGAATAGAAAAAGATCAGGCAAAGCGCATTGTTGACTTCCTAAGCGGAACCGTTTATGCCATCGGCGGAGACATTCAGAAGATTGGCACTGATATTTTCCTGTGTACACCTGACAATGTTGAAGTATCAGGGAACATCTCTCAGCTGATGAAAGAACAAGAATTAGAAAATACGAGGTGGTAGCACTTAATGGAATTAGTATTTGGAATATTGTCATCTGCAATTTATTATTACTCATGGGCACTGATTATTTATATTCTGCTGTCCTGGTTCCCTAATGCAAGGGAATCGGCTTTTGGCCAGTTTCTGGCAAGGATTTGTGAACCGTACCTTGAGCCTTTCCGCAAAATCATTCCGCCGCTCGGAATGATTGATATTTCTCCAATTGTGGCTATCTTAGTTTTGCGATTTGCCACTGGAGGCTTGCAGCAGCTTTTTTATTGGATTTCATAAGACTGACAAAACTGGGCTATCAAAATGGCCCTTTTTTATTTGTGTAAAAGGAGGCCCGCAAAAATTTGTCTATTTATCAGCACTTTCGGCCGGAAGAAAGAGAATTTATTGACCTGGTCCTTAACTGGAAAAATCTTGTGGAAAATACATATGCACCGAAGCTTACTGATTTTCTTGATCCAAGGGAGCAGCAAATCCTAAAAAGCATCATAGGACAGGATTCGGGAATCTTATTTGCTTTATTTGGCGGAACAACAGGGGCTGAAAGAAAGAGAGCACTGATATTTCCGGATTATTATACAAGCGATGAAGAAGATTTTAAAATTCGGCTGTTTGAATTGGAATATCCAAAGAAGTTTGTTACCATTGAACACCCGCAAGTCCTCGGCAGCCTGATGTCACTGGGACTAAAAAGAGGGAAATTTGGTGATATCCTATTTGAAGAGGACAGAATCCAGTTTTTTGCAGCTCAAGAAATTGAAGAGTATATCAGCCTGCAGCTGCAGTCAATTGGCAGAGCGGCAGTATCTTTGAAAAAACAGCCCTTTTCTCAGGCGATCCAATCATCAGAAGTGTGGAAAGAAAGCTCCATCACCACTTCATCCCTAAGATTGGACACAGTCATCTCAGCCGTATACAACATCTCAAGACAAAAATCCCAGCTCTATATCCAACAGGGGCTGGTTAAAGTCAATTGGACGCAAATAGAAAACCCCTCATTTGAATGCCAGCAAAGCGACATCCTCTCAGTCAGGGGACAAGGCCGATCCAAAATCATAGAAATAGATGGGAAAACAAAAAAGGACAAATGGAGAATAATTGCCGGGAGACAGAGATAGTAAAGTAGGAGAGGGTTTTAACAAACCTATATTGAGGCTGTTTTTTAAGTTTGTTGTTCAAAATGCAACATTTTGTTCATTTGCTGAGTTGATTGGAGCGTAGGGCATTTGACTCCGGCGGGAGCAGCGGGAGAGTTGAGACCCCAAAAGTGCAAAGCACCGAGGAGGCTCACCGTCCGCCCCGCGGAAAGCAAGTGTCCGCAGCGGAAATCAACGGGCTGCATTTAAAAGCCAAAAACAATTAAAAGACAGTTAAAAGAAATAATTTAAATTTGAAGGATTTTGAAACAACCTGTCGAATAAATAATCAAAAGACAGCGGAGTCTGCTATAATTAAATAGAACCAGCAGGCTCATACAATTTACATAAGATCAACAGACCTGGGAGGTGGCACTCATGCCATTAACACCGTTAGATATTCATAACAAGGAATTCAGCAAAGGATTCCGAGGTTATGACGAAGATGAAGTGAACGAATTCCTAGACCAAATCATAAAGGACTACGAAATCCTGATCCGGGAAAAAAAAGAGCTTGAAGAAAAGCTCAATGAAACGAATGACCGCATTGGCCACTTTACCACAATTGAAGAAACACTTAATAAATCTATTGTGGTTGCACAGGAAGCAGCAGAAGAATTAAAACGCAATGCTCACAAAGAAGCAAAGCTTATCATCAAAGAAGCTGAAAAAAATGCTGACAGGATTGTGAATGAATCCCTATCCAAAGCGAGAAAAATCGCACTGGATATTGAAGATTTAAAGAAACAGTCCAAAGTATTCCGAACACGCTTTAAAATGCTTGTTGAAGCACAGCTTGATATGCTGAATAACGATGATTGGGATCACTTAATGGAATATAAGCTGGACTCTACTGAACTCAAATCATTAAGAGAAGAAGAAGAATCACTGGCTTGACGAAAGCTGGAAATATCGCATATAATTTTAAAACAAAGTAAATACAATGTTTATCAACAATGAGAGGGACAGTACAGTCTTTTTAAATAGCTTATGTTCAGAGCGGTATACTCACTCTGTAAGCGAGCCGGGGATGGTGGAAGCCCGGGTATAAGCCAAAGCTGGAAAATCACCCTTGAGTTCCTTGCCGAACGTTAAGTAATCAGTAGGCCAAGGCGGATCATTCACGTTAAGAATGCTTTGAGCGGATGAAATTTCATTATATTTCATCTACAAGGGTGGTACCGCGGGAGAATAAAACCTTCTCGTCCCTTTTTGGGATGAGAGGGTTTTTTGTATTTTCCCGAGGTTTTTCTAAGCTCTCATTGGCTATCATGGTATTTAATGAGTTACAAACAGGAGGAAAAGGAATGGATTACAAAGATAGTTTATTAATGCCAAAAACTGAATTCCCAATGCGCGGCAATCTTCCAAAGCGGGAACCTGAAATCCAGGCGAAATGGGAAGAGATGAATATTTATGAAAAGGTCCAGGAACGGACAAAAGGGCGTCCGATGTTTGTTCTGCATGATGGCCCTCCATATGCAAATGGCGACATCCACATTGGCCATGCGCTGAACAAGATCTTAAAGGATTTCATCGTACGTTCTAAGTCGATGACTGGCTATAATGCTCCTTATGTTCCTGGCTGGGATACACATGGTCTGCCAATTGAGCAGGCGCTGACAAACAAAGGCGTAAAGCGTAAAGAAATGAGTGTTGCTGAGTTCCGCGAGTTATGTGAAGAATACGCATATGAGCAGATCGACAGCCAGCGCGGACAATTTAAGCGCTTAGGTGTCCGGGGTGATTGGGAGAACCCATACATCACACTTAAGCCGGAGTATGAAGCCCAGCAAATTAAAGTTTTTGGGGAGATGGCAAAAAAAGGCTATATCTATAAAGGCAAAAAACCTGTTTATTGGTCTCCATCTTCTGAATCTGCTTTGGCGGAAGCGGAAATTGAATATAAAGACAAACGTTCGCCATCCATTTATGTTGCATTTAAAGTAAAAGATGGCAAAGAAGTATTGGATCAAGATACTCATATCGTCATTTGGACTACAACTCCATGGACCATTCCGGCAAACCTTGGAATTTCAGTTCATCCTGACCTTTCTTATACTGTAGTTGAGGCAAACGGCAAAAAGTTTATGGTTGCAGAAGATTTATTGGCAGCTGTGGCTAAAGAGTTCGAATGGGAAGGTTATCAAGTTGTCCAGACGGTTAAGGGGACTGACCTTGAGAATGTGGTTGCTGAACATCCCCTTTATGGCCGTGATTCTCTTGTCATGCTGGGTGAACATGTTACAACTGATGCCGGTACAGGGTGTGTTCATACTGCTCCCGGACATGGGGAAGATGATTTCCAAGTCGGCATGAAGTACGGGCTTGACGTATTATGCCCGGTAGATGATAAAGGAAACATGACAAATGAAGCTCCCGGGTTTGAAGGGTTATTCTATGATGCAGCCAATAAGCCGATTACTGAGAAACTTGAGGAAGCCGGAGCATTATTAAAACTGACTTTTATTACTCACTCTTATCCGCATGACTGGAGAACGAAAAAGCCTGTTATTTTCCGTGCTACTGCCCAATGGTTTGCATCCATTAAGGATTTCCGCAATGAACTTCTGGAAGCTGTTAAAGAAACAAATTGGTATCCTGCATGGGGTGAGACCAGACTATTTAATATGGTCCGGGATCGCGGAGATTGGTGCATCTCCCGCCAGCGTGTATGGGGAGTGCCTATTCCGGTATTTTATGCGGAAAATGGCGAAGAAATTATCACAGATGAGACAATTGAACATGTATCAAACCTTTTCCGTGAACACGGTTCAAACATCTGGTTCGAGAAAGAAGCGAAAGAATTGCTGCCTGAAGGGTTTACACATACCGGAAGCCCGAATGGCCAGTTTACAAAAGAAACGGATATCATGGATGTTTGGTTTGATTCCGGTTCTTCCCACCAGGCAGTTCTTTTAGAGCGCGACGATTTACAGCGTCCTGCAGATTTATACCTTGAAGGTTCTGACCAGTACCGAGGCTGGTTTAACTCTTCACTTTCAACTGCCGTGGCAGTTACAGGGAAAGCGCCTTACAAAGGAGTGCTGAGTCACGGTTTTACACTCGATGGTGAAGGAAGAAAAATGAGTAAATCCATCGGTAACGTAGTTGTTCCGGCAAAAGTAATGAACCAGCTTGGAGCTGACATTTTGCGCTTATGGGTGGCTTCAGTTGATTATCAGGCTGATGTCCGGGTATCTGATGCTATTCTGAAGCAGGTTGCTGAAGTGTATAGAAAGATCCGCAATACTTTCCGCTTTTTGCTTGGAAATCTGGATGACTTTAATCCAGCAGCAGACTTGGTATCGTTTGAGAACCTGCGTGAAGTGGATCAGTTTATGCTGGTGAAGCTGAACAAGCTTATCAAGAGCGTCCGTGAGTCATATGATCGCTATGAATTTGCAAGCATCTACCATGCTGTGAACAATTTCTGTACATTGGACCTTAGTGCATTCTACCTTGATTTTGCTAAAGATGTCCTTTATATTGAAGCAAAAGATAATGCAGAGCGCCGTGCAATTCAAACTGTTCTTTATGAGAGCCTAATTGCTCTTACGAAGCTTGTTGCACCTATTCTTTCCCATACATCAGATGAGGTTTGGAGCTTTATTCCGAATGTGAAAGAAGAAAGTGTTCAATTAACGGATATGCCTGAATATACGGAGCTTCCGAACGCTAAACAGCTGGAAGAAAAATGGACTGCATTCATGAAGCTTCGCAATGATGTCCTTAAGGCATTGGAAGAAGCGCGTAATGAGAAGGTGATCGGCAAATCACTTACTGCTAAAGTAACCCTTTATGTAAACGATCAATCCAAGAGCCTTCTGGATTCAATTCAGGAAAGTCTTCAGCAGCTCTTTATCGTATCTGGATTCGAAGTAGCAGGCAGCCTTTCAGATGCTCCTGAAAATGCCGTTAAATTTGAAAACACTGCTATTGTTGTTTCCAAAGCAGAAGGCGAAACATGCGACCGCTGCTGGACAGTCACTCCAGAAGTTGGCAAGACAGAAGGATATGACACGCTTTGCCCTCGCTGTGCTGATGTTGTAAAAAATAATTATAGCCACTTGGCTTAAATACCGGCAGTCCCTCAAATATTGGGGGGCTGTTTTTCATTAACTTCTTCAAATCCTTTTTATAAATAATTCCACCTTCACTAAATGTTGTGCCGTTTGCTAAAAGTTTGTCCGTGTCTGAATTCCGTTCCGAGAAAATAATAAAGTAAACATCTCAGAACGGAGGAAAAAGCATGGATGCAAAAGCAGAAGGGCTATATACAGAACTCCGTAATACAAGACAGGAAATATTGGAAAAGCTTATGGAAGGCAACAGTTCCCCGTTGATAAAGCCTATATTATTGGAAGAGCTGCATGATATTGAACAAACACTCACCAAAATTGAATCAGGAAAATTCGGCAAGTGTGAAATTTCGGGTGAGCTGCTGCCGGAGGATTTGCTGCAGATGATTCCTACTTTAAAAACAATGGAGGATTGCAGCAGATTGGGGAATTTCTACAGAAAGTCTATTTTTCACTGAGTTTAAGCGTGTGCTGTGTTTTTTATTCAGATTGTGCTAAAATGCAAAGGTAATGATATGAGATATGGGGGTTGCCTTTGTGTTTTATTACATAATTGCATTGTTCGTTATTGCACTTGATCAGTTTACTAAGTGGCTGATTGTAAAGAACTTTGAATTAGGGGAAAGTGTTAAAGTTATTGAGGACTTTCTTTATATTACATCGCACCGCAACCGTGGCGCTGCCTGGGGCATCCTGCAGGGGCAAATGTGGTTTTTCTATGTTATAACCGTTATTGTCATAATTGGTATCATTTATTACATTCAAAAAGCAGCTAAAGGCAAATTGCTTCTTGGAGTCTCTTTGGGCCTGATGCTGGGCGGGGCAATTGGAAACTTTATTGACAGGGTATTTCGAAAAGAAGTAGTGGATTTCGTAAACACTTATATTTTTGGCTATGACTTTCCTGTTTTCAATATTGCTGACTCGGCGCTGGTCATTGGTGTAGGACTATTGATGATTCAGATGCTGCTTGAAGAGAGAGAAGCAAAGAAAAAGGAGAAATCTTATGGAGAAAATGGAACACATCATTCCTGATGAACAGGCAGGAGAAAGAATAGATAAAGTGTTATCCACATTAAATGCTGATTGGTCAAGAACTCAGGTACAGCAATGGATCAAGGATGGCAATGTTTTAGTGAATGGCCAAAAGCCTAAAACTAATTACAAATGTTCCGCAAATGATAAAATTGAAATATCAATACCTGAACCAGAAGAACTGGATGTAGTGCCTGAAGAAATGGATTTGGATATTTATTATGAGGACCAGGATGTCCTCGTTGTAAATAAACCGAGAGGAATGGTTGTCCATCCTGCAGCCGGGCATGGAACAGGAACACTTGTAAATGGGCTTATGGCTCATTGCAAAGACTTATCAGGAATTAATGGGGTCATGAGGCCCGGAATAGTTCATAGAATCGATAAAGATACGTCGGGACTTCTTATGGTTGCAAAGAATGATATGGCCCATGAGAGTCTTGTGAACCAGCTGATGAACAAAACTGTTACACGTAAGTACCGGGCCATTGTCCATGGAGTTATTCCACACGACTACGGTACTATTGATGCGCCAATCGCCCGTGATCCCAAAGATCGTCAAAGTATGAGTGTTGTGGACAATGGAAAACATGCTGTTACACATTTTCAGGTCATTGAGCGTTTCAGGGATTTCACCCTGGTGGAATGCCAGCTGGAAACGGGAAGAACACATCAAATCCGGGTTCATATGAAATACATTGGCTATCCACTGGCGGGAGATCCTAAATACGGTCCCAGAAAGACACTTGATATCGGAGGACAGGCACTTCATGCAGGCGTTCTTGGCTTTGAACATCCACGTTCTGGCGAGTACCTTGAATTTGAAGCACCTGCACCTGCTTATTTTAAGGAACTAGAAGAGAACCTGGCAAATAATCGTTGACAATTGTCCAATTGTGCTATATGATGACTATAGTTGAATAAGTCCTTTAAAACAGTCCCGTGAGGCTGGGAAGGAAACGGATTGAATAAGGAGAATTATGTCCTTATTCTGCAGAAAGAAGTCGTTTACCCTCTCACCTGATCGGTGAGAGGGTTTTTTGTATATAAAATCTGATAATAGGGGTGATCATGATGCCGCAGCAAAAAGCAATTGTTTTGGATGACCAGGCAATCAGGAGAGCGCTGACAAGGATTGCTCATGAAATCATAGAGAAAAATAAAGGAATTGAAAATTGCATTCTGATTGGCATCCGGACCAGGGGGATTTACCTGGCGAACCGCCTGGCGGAAAGAATTGAACAAATCGAGGGAGCCAAAATTGATGTAGGCGAACTTGATATCACTCTCTATAGAGATGATCTTACGAAAAAGACTGAAAATCAGGAGCCGCTTGTCAAAGGCTCCGATGTTCCAAAAGATATTAACGATCAGAAGGTGATCCTGATCGATGATGTTCTTTATACAGGAAGAACAGTTAGAGCTGCCCTTGATGCGCTGATCGATATTGGGAGGCCATCTCAGATTCAGCTTGCAGTCCTTGTGGACCGCGGCCATAGAGAGCTTCCGATAAGAGCTGATTATGTAGGAAAGAACATTCCAACCTCCAGTTCGGAAAAAATTGTCGTCGAGCTGAAGGAAGTGGATGAAAACGACCAGGTAAGTATATTTGAAAATTAAATAGCCCTTTTAAATGCAGTCCAGAGAGGCTGGCAAAGGGGAACACAGCAGAATCGGTCTGTCTTTTGCTGTGCTCTTGCACCCTCTTTGCACTCCTGCAAAGAGGGTTTTTTAATAAAATGCAGAGGAGAGATCGTAATGAATAAGCCTATTTTAGATATAAAGGATGTTCCAAAACCAGCCCATTGGCTGACATTAAGTTTACAGCATTTATTCGCAATGTTCGGAGCCACTATACTTGTACCATACTTAGTAGGATTAAATCCTGCCATTGCGCTAATCTCAAGCGGACTGGCAACGATAGCCTTTCTAATCATTACAAAATGGCAGGTGCCGGCATACCTTGGTTCATCTTTCGCATTCATTGCCCCGATCCTAGCTGCCAAAGCTGCCGGAGGTCCGGGTGCTGCCATGATCGGCAGCTTCATGGCTGGACTTGTGTATGGGGCAGTAGCCCTGATCATCAAAAAAGCAGGCTACCGCTGGATTATGAATTTGCTACCGCCAATTGTGGTAGGACCTGTGATCATTGTAATCGGATTGGCATTAGCAGGGACAGCAGTCGGAATGGCTATGAACAATCCTGAAACTGGTGAATACAGCATGCTGCATTTCTCAGCAGCGCTTATCACTTTAGGTGCAACAATCATCTTTTCCATCTATGCAAAAGGTATGCTCAGTATGGTGCCGATTCTGGCAGGGATCATCATCGGCTATGTTTACTCACTGGCTGTGGGCCTGATCGACTTCTCTCTTGTACAGCAGGCAGCCTGGTTCGAAATGCCGGAATTCTTATTCCCGTTCGCAGATTATGAAGTGAGGATAACTCTGGATCTTGCGCTTCTAATGATTCCGGTAGCTGTTGTGACAATCTCTGAACATATCGGCCATCAGCTTGTCCTTGGAAAAGTAGTTGGAAAAGATTACATTAAAGAACCGGGTCTTCACCGCTCCATCCTTGCTGATGGAACAGGAACAATGATCTCGGCATTAATCGGGGGTCCGCCAAAGACAACTTACGGTGAAAACATTGGTGTACTCGCCATCACGAAAATTTACAGTGTCTATGTACTTGCGGGGGCTGCAGTCATTGCCATCATCTTCGGATTCATTGGCAAGGTGACAGCACTGATCAGCTCGATCCCTACTCCAGTAATGGGCGGCGTATCGATCCTGCTGTTCGGGATCATCGCTTCATCAGGATTAAGAATGCTGGTTGACAGCAAAGTGGATTTTGGAAACAACCGCAATCTGGTTATCTCATCAGTCATCCTTGTCCTGGGAATTGGGGGAGCTCATATCGAGATTTGGGCATTCAAACTGGAAGGAATGGCACTGGCAGCAATCAGCGGGGTTCTCCTGAACCTGATTCTCCCTGGCAGGGAAGAGACTAAGGAAGATATTTTTGAAACAGAAAACGAAAAAAAAAATAATGTAGCTTAATGCTTTTTAACTAAGTCCCGAGAGGCTTAAAAGGGTGTTGGCGGCAAACCTGGCTATACGGTATCAGTGTATCCGTATATCCGGCTGCCTCAACTTTGCAGCACCCTGACCAAATCGGCAGGGTGCTTTTTTTGAAGAGGAGGATAAAAAATGAAACATTTGCTCACTACCTCAGAGTTGGAAATTAAAGAAATCAATAAAATTCTTGAAGATGCGCAATATTTTTTAAACGGCGGAACATGGACCCCTGAACGAAAGGTTTTTGTCGCAAACCTTTTCTTTGAGAATAGCACAAGAACTAAATGCAGCTTTGAAGTGGCTGAAAGGCGGCTTGGACTGGACATAATTCCTTTTGAAGTCAGCACATCAAGTGTATCCAAGGGTGAGTCATTATACGACACAGTCAAAACACTGGAAGCGATCGGTGTGCACGCAGTCGTCATCCGCCATAGCGAGGATCGCTACTTTGACGAATTGGCAGACAAAAGCGGTGTGTCCATCCTGAATGCAGGGGATGGCTGCGGGCACCATCCAACACAATCACTGCTGGATCTGCTGACGATTAAACAGGAATTCGGATCCTTTGAAGGATTAAAAGTAGCCATCATCGGTGATATCGCACATAGCCGTGTCGCAAGGTCCAACGCAGATGCACTTGTCAGGCTCGGTGCGAAGGTTGTTTTTTCAGGTCCAAAAGAATGGTTTAATGAAGAATTGCTTGAGAATGGAATGTATGAAGATGTTGACACAGCTATGGAAACTTCTGATGTTGTCATGCTCCTGAGAATACAGCATGAGCGGCATGAATCGAAAGCTGACCAAACGGCTGAAGAATACCACCTGGCATACGGCCTTACAGAAGAACGTGAAAGAACAATGAAGCCAAGCAGCATTATAATGCATCCGGCACCTGTAAATCGGGGTGTTGAAATAGCAGATTGTTTAGTGGAATGCGGGCGCTCCAGGATCTTCAAGCAGATGCAAAATGGTGTGTACATCCGAATGGCTGTATTAAAACGATCAATTGAACATATTGAAGGGGGAGCTAAACATGTCAACATTGATAAAAAATGGCCAGTTGCTTACTAAGAAAGGGAACTTTGAAAAAACGGACATTTACATAAAGTCAGGAAAAATCGCTGAGATAGGTGCAGGTGTGGGGAGAGAGGCACAGGAAGTGATTGATGCAGAAGGATTGCTGGTTGCTCCAGGTTTTATAGACCTGCACGTCCACTTGCGTGAACCAGGCGGCGAAAAAAAAGAAACAATCGAAACTGGCACAAGAGCAGCTGCTAAAGGCGGTTTCACAACGGTTGCTGCGATGCCGAATACCCGGCCGGTACCTGATACAAAAGAACAGCTTGAAAAATTGAACAGCCGTATTGATGAGACTGCGGCGGTCAAGGTTCTGCCTTATGCATCGATTACAATCCGTGAGCTTGGCCAGGAATTAACAGATTTTAAAGCTTTGAAGGAAGCTGGGGCGTTTGCTTTTACAGATGATGGAGTAGGAGTGCAATCAGCAGCCATGATGCTTGAGGCAATGAGAAATGCCGCAGAGATCAGCATGCCGATAGTTGCGCACTGCGAAGAAAATACCCTCATTAACAAAGGTTCCGTACATGATGGAGTTTTTGCTAAAGAGAACGGTTTAAATGGTATTCCTTCTGTCTGTGAATCAGTGCAAATCGCAAGGGATGTTCTTCTTGCCGAAGCTGCCGGCTGCCATTATCATGTCTGCCACATCAGCACGAAAGAGTCTGTCAGGGTGGTAAGAGATGCAAAGCGGGCAGGCATCAAGGTAACAGCCGAGGTGACACCTCATCATCTCCTTCTATGTGAAGAGGATATCCCGGGTCTGGATGCTAAATTTAAAATGAATCCTCCATTAAGAGGAGCAGATGACAGAGCTGCCTTAATCGAAGGATTGCAGGATGGCACAATAGACTTTATCGCCACCGACCATGCACCACATACAGCAGCAGAAAAAGAAGAGGGGATGGCACTGGCGCCTTTTGGGATTGTCGGACTTGAAACTGCCTTTCCGCTTCTTTACACCCAATTCGTTGAGAAGGGGATATTCACACTAAAGCAGCTGATTGATTACTTAACAATCAAGCCAGCAGAGGCATTCGGCATTCAATCAGGAAAATTGGAAGCTGGTGAAATAGCAGATCTTGTCCTGCTTGACCTGAACCGTCAGGAAAAGATTGATCCAGCTCAGTTCTTATCAAAAGGGAAAAACACGCCATTTACTGGCTGGGATTGTAAAGGCTGGCCGGTAGTGACAATAGCAGGCGGAAAAATTGTTTGGAACAGAGGGAGTGTAAAAGCATGAAAAAACAGCTGATTCTGGAAGACGGAACAATTTTTATTGGAAAGGGATTCGGAAGTGATACGAATTCGATAGGAGAAGTAGTATTCAATACAGGAATGACGGGTTATCAGGAAATCCTGTCTGACCCATCCTACTGCGGCCAAATCGTAACCTTGACATACCCCTTAATCGGAAATTATGGGATAAACAGAGACGATTTTGAATCGATCTCCCCGGCAATCTCCGGTTTTATTGTGAAAGAAGCGTGCGAGTTTCCTTCAAACTGGAGAAATGAACAATCGATTGAAGAATATTTTAAGATGAAAAACATCCCTGGAATTGCTGGCATCGATACAAGAAAATTAACAAGAATTATCAGGCAGCATGGTACGCTGAAAGGTGCTATTTGCAGCATAAGTGAAAACCCGGAAGTGATCATTGAAAAACTGAGGGCAACCAAGCTGCGAAACGATCAGGTTAAGCAAGTCTCAACTAAGACACCATATCCAAGCCCTGGCCGCGGCAGAAGGGTAGTCCTTGTAGATTTCGGCATGAAACACGGAATCTTAAGAGAATTGAACAAACGGGGTTGTGATGTGATTGTTGTGCCTTATAACACAGCAGCTGAAGAAATACTCAGCATGAGCCCGGATGGTGTTATGCTTTCAAATGGCCCTGGAGACCCGAAAGATGTTCCGGAAGCCATCACAATGATTAAAGGACTGCTGGGAAATGTACCGATTTTCGGAATTTGTCTGGGACATCAGCTTTTTGCCCTTGCTTGCGGTGCCAATACAGAAAAACTGAAATTCGGCCATCGCGGTTCAAACCATCCGGTGAAAGATCTGCAAACCGGAAAAGTCGCTTTAACATCTCAAAACCATGGATACTCAGTAGAAGAAAATTCAATTACTGGTACTCCGCTTGAAGTAACACATATCGCCTTAAACGATGGAACAATTGAAGGCTTAAAGCATAAAGAAGTCCCTGCATTCACTGTGCAATATCATCCTGAAGCTTCACCGGGACCTGAGGATGCAAACGGATTATTTGAACAATTCTTGCAAATGATTGAATCACATAAAGAGGAAGGTGCTGCAGCATGCCAAAGCGTACAGATATAAAAAGCATTTTAGTAATCGGTTCAGGACCAATTGTCATCGGGCAGGCAGCAGAGTTTGATTATGCTGGAACACAGGCTTGCATTGCTTTGAAAGAGGAAGGATACCGCGTAATTCTTGTAAACTCAAATCCTGCCACTATTATGACAGATACCGAGATTGCTGACGCGGTATATATAGAGCCGCTTACGCTGGAATTCGTCAGCCGCATTATCCGGAAAGAACGGCCTGATGCGCTCGTTCCAACTCTTGGGGGACAGACAGGATTAAACCTGGCAGTAGAGCTTGCTGAATCAGGTGTTTTGGAAGAATGCGGGGTTGAAATCCTCGGTACAAAATTGTCTGCTATCCAAAAGGCGGAAGACCGGGACCTTTTCAGAAACTTGATGAATGAGCTTGGCGAACCAGTGCCTGAAAGTGAAATTATTCATAACCTGGATGAAGCATATGAATTTGTAAACAGGATTGGCTATCCGGTCATTGTACGCCCTGCTTTTACATTGGGGGGAACAGGCGGGGGCATCTGCCATGATGAAGAAGAGCTGATAGAAATTGTGACAAGCGGCTTAAAGAATAGCCCTGTTACACAGTGTTTGCTTGAAAAGAGCATTGCGGGTTTCAAGGAAATTGAGTATGAAGTGATGCGGGACTCCAATGACAATGCGATTGTTGTCTGCAATATGGAAAACTTTGATCCTGTAGGGGTCCACACAGGAGATTCAATCGTTGTAGCCCCCAGCCAAACTTTGAGTGATCGTGAGTATCAGCTGCTTAGAAACACCTCATTAAAAATTATCCGCGCCCTCGAGATTGAAGGTGGATGCAACGTGCAGCTGGCGCTTGATCCGGATAGCTTCAATTATTACATCATCGAAGTTAACCCGCGTGTAAGCCGTTCATCTGCGCTGGCATCAAAGGCAACAGGTTATCCGATTGCCAAATTGGCAGCCAAGATAGCGGTAGGGCTGACACTTGATGAAATGATGAATCCTGTGACAGGGAAAACATATGCCTGCTTTGAACCGGCATTGGATTATATTGTCTCAAAAATCCCGCGCTGGCCGTTTGATAAGTTCGAATCTGCAAACCGTTCGCTTGGCACCCAAATGAAGGCTACAGGTGAAGTAATGGCGATAGGACGGACATTTGAAGAATCTCTCCTGAAAGCAGTACGTTCACTTGAAGCAAACATTTATCATCTTGAGCTGAAGGATGCCGGTAAAATTTCTGATGAATTGATCGAAAAGCGAATCCGTAAAGCAGGAGATGAACGCCTGTTTTATATCGGTGAAGCCATCAGAAGGGGAGTCACTATCGAGACGATTCATGAATGGAGCAAAATTGATTTATTCTTCCTTTATAAGATTAAGAAAATCATAGATTTTGAGAATGTACTAACTGAAAATCCTTTTGACCCTGAAACAGGGAAAGCTGCAAAGGAAATGGGCTTTGCCGATCTGGTAATTGCCAGGCTGTGGGATTCAAATGAGTTGGAAGTATACAGCTGGAGAAAAGAACATGCGATTGTACCGGTTTACAAAATGGTTGATACATGTGCAGCGGAATTTGAATCGGAAACTCCGTATTTCTATGGAACTTATGAAGATGAGAACGAATCAGAAGTGTCCGGCCGCAAAAGTGTTGTCGTTCTGGGCTCAGGGCCAATCCGGATCGGGCAGGGAGTGGAGTTTGATTATTCAACTGTTCACGCGGTATGGGCCATCAAGGAAGCAGGATATGAAGCAATCATCATTAATAATAATCCTGAAACAGTCTCTACTGACTTTAGCATCTCCGATAAGCTCTATTTTGAGCCGCTAACGATTGAAGATGTGATGCACATTATCGATCTTCAGAAACCGGAAGGTGTAGTTGTACAATTTGGCGGACAAACCGCTATTAATCTTGCAGCAGATCTGGTAGAAAGAGGCGTAAAAATTCTGGGAACTTCGCTTGAAAGCTTAGACCGGGCAGAAGACCGGGATAAATTTGAGCAAGCTCTTGCAGAGCTTGGCATCCCGATGCCTAAAGGAAAGACTGCCCTGTCGGTGGAGCAGGCAGTAGAAATTGCCGGTGAAATCGGATATCCAGTGGTCGTCCGTCCATCATATGTACTTGGCGGAAGAGCCATGGAGATCGTTTATAAAGAAGATGAGCTTCTATACTATATGGAAAATGCCGTAAAAGTAAACCCGGAGCATCCCGTATTAATTGACCGATATTTGACTGGGAAGGAAATTGAAGTGGACGCTATCTCGGATGGGGAAAATGTACTCATACCGGGCATCATGGAGCATATAGAAAGAGCAGGAGTTCACTCAGGTGATTCTATTGCGGTCTATCCTCCGCAAAATGTTTCAGAAGCAATCAAAGACAAGCTTGTTGAGTATACGGAGAAGATGGCTAAAGGCCTTGGCATTATAGGTCTGCTAAATATCCAGTATGTAGTGGCTAAAGGGGAAGTATATGTTCTGGAAGTCAATCCGCGTTCAAGCCGGACAGTTCCGTTCTTGAGCAAGATTACAAATGTGCCAATGGCTAAAATCGCCACAAAGGTTATCATGGGCCAAACTCTTGCTCAGCAGGGCTTTGGATCCGGCCTTGTTCCGGAGAGAAAAGGCGTGTTCGTAAAAGTGCCGGTGTTCTCTTTCGCGAAATTAAGAAGAGTAGACATCACTTTAGGGCCTGAAATGAAGTCAACCGGTGAAGTTATGGGGAAAGATTCCACGCTTGAAAAAGCCCTTTATAAAGGTCTTGTTGCTTCCGGCATGAAAATCCAGCCGTTTGGAACTGTTCTAATGACTGTCGCCGACAAGGATAAGGAAGAAGCTCTGCAGCTGGCAAAAAGATTTGTATCCATCGGCTACAGGCTAATGGCGACAAGCGGAACGGCTTTATTCCTGAAAACTGAAGGCATACCTGTAAAAGTAACTGGAAAAATCGGCTCAGCAGGGCCTAACCTTCTGGATGTCATAAAAAATGGCGAAGCGCAATTTGTTATTAATACTTTAACAAAAGGGAAACAGCCTGCAAGAGATGGCTTCCGCATCCGCCGTGAATCAGTGGAAAATGGGGTGCCATGTCTAACCTCACTTGATACGGCAGAAGCAATTCTTCAAGTAATCGAATCAATGAATTTTTCAGCAGACGCGATGGATAAGCCAGAGGAAGTCCGGGAGGCGGTTTTATCTTGATCAGACAGGAACAATGTAAAGTCATATCACAAATTAAACTGGCCGAAAACATTTACGAGCTCACCCTTCAAGGTGAGCTTGTTCATGAAATGAAAGAGCCCGGGCAATTCGTCCATTTGAAAATATCAGAGGGCTATGATCCAATGCTGAGAAGGCCAATCAGCATTGCAGAAATTTTACCTGATGAAAGCCAGTTTAAAATGATTTACCGTGCTGAAGGCAGAGGAACGGCATTGCTTTCAGAAAAAAAACCTGGTGATTTCACTGATGTACTGGGACCGCTTGGAAATGGGTTTCCGATCAGTGAAGCTGGCCGGGGAGAGACGGCCCTTCTTGTAGGGGGAGGAATCGGAGTCCCCCCTTTATATGAACTGTCCAATCAGCTTGTAAACCGCGGCGTTAAGGTAATTCACGTCCTGGGATTTCAATCGGCCGGCGCGGTATTTTATGAGGAAAAGTTTGCCCGGCTGGGCGAGACCTGCCTTGCCACAGCTGATGGAAGCGCAGGAACGAAAGGCTTTGTTACAGATGTTATTAATCGGTTGAATATTGATTTCGATGTTTTATATTCCTGCGGCCCTACACCGATGCTGAAGGCGCTTGAAAATCAATTCCCTCATAAAAAGGTATTCCTGTCATTGGAAGAACGAATGGGATGCGGCATCGGGGCATGTTTTGCATGTGTCTGCCATACAGGGAATGACCCTGAAGGATACAGTTATAAAAAAATCTGCAGTGACGGACCGGTCTTTAAAGCAGGGGAGGTAGTTCTATGAATTCATTAAACGTCAGTCTGCCTGGGCTGGAGTTAAAAAATCCAATCATGCCTGCATCAGGATGCTTTGGCTTCGGCAGGGAATTCAGCCAGCTTTATGAATTGAGCCAATTGGGCGCAATCATGATAAAGGCGACGACTTTAGAGCCCCGATTTGGAAATCCAACACCAAGAGTGGCTGAGACATCTGCAGGTATGCTAAATGCAATCGGGCTGCAGAATCCCGGCCTGGATAAAGTGGTAAATGAAGAGCTTGTATGGCTTGAACAATACGATGTCCCGATCATTGCCAATGTAGCCGGTTCGCAGGAAGAAGATTATATGGCGGTTGCCAGGAAAATTTCTGCAAGCCGGAATGTACATGCACTTGAACTCAACATCTCATGCCCGAATGTGAAAACAGGCGGAATAGCATTCGGCACTATTCCGGAAATTGCAAAAAACTTAACGAAAAAAGTAAAAGAGGTTTCTGAGGTACCTGTCTATGTGAAGCTTTCACCAAATGTCACAAATATTGTAGAAATGGCTAAAGCAGCAGAAGATGGCGGAGCTGATGGTTTAACGATGATCAACACGCTTGTCGGCATGAGAATCGATCTGAAAACCGGCAAGCCTATTCTGGCAAACAAATCAGGCGGTCTTTCAGGGCCAGCCATTAAGCCAGTCGCACTCCGGATGATCTATGAAGTGAGCCAGCAGGTATCCCTTCCGATCATCGGCATGGGAGGAATTGAATCTGCTGAGGATGTCATCGAATACTTCTACGCAGGGGCAAGTGCAGTAGCGGTTGGAACAGCTAACTTCGTAGATCCTTTTGTGTGTCCGAAAATTATCGGTGAACTGCCGGAACTTATTGGAAAGCTGGGTTATGAACATATTTCAGAATGCACAGGAAGGAGCTGGAAGAAACTTGAAAAATCCGCTCATTATTGCTCTTGATTTTCCAGGAAAACAGGAAGTTCATCATTTTCTGAAAAACTTTGAAAATGAAAAGTTATTTCTTAAGGTCGGCATGGAGTTGTTTTACCAGGAGGGACCTTCCATTGTTTACGATTTAAAAGAACAAGGGCACAATATTTTCCTTGATCTCAAGCTTCATGATATTCCGAATACAGTACAAAGTGCAATGAAACGTCTTGCCGGGCTTGGCTGCGATATGGTTAATGTGCATGCCGCAGGAGGAAAAGCCATGATGGAAGCAGCATGTGAAGGACTAGAAGCAGGCAGCACCGGAAAAAGGCCATCTTGTATTGCGGTGACACAGCTGACAAGCACATCGGAACAGCAAATGAGATCTGACCAATTAATCGCTGTTTCATTAAACGAATCTGTTCTTCATTATGCCAATCTTGCCAAAGAAGCGGGACTTGATGGTGTGGTTTGTTCAAGCTTTGAGGCAAGGGCGATAGGTTCAAAAATAGGCTCTGCCTTTCTGACTGTAACACCGGGAATACGCCTGTCATCAGACGATAATGGAGATCAGAAGAGAGTGGCCACACCAGAATTCGCGAGAAAAGAAGGAGCTTCTGCCATTGTGGTGGGACGGTCGATTACCAGAGCGGAAAATCCTTTCGAAAAGTATATTCAATGCAAACAATCCTGGGAGGGTGTTCTGAATGAAGCATAAAATTGCAGAAAAATTACTGGATATAAAGGCTGTAGCATTAAACCCAAACGATCCGTTTACTTGGTCTTCAGGACTGCGTGCCCCAATTTATTGTGATAACCGTCTGACACTGTCTTATCCTGAAGTCAGAAAAGAAATTGCTGCCGGTCTTCAGGCTATCATTCTAAATAAATTTCCTGAAGCAGAACTAATTGCCGGGACTGCCACAGCGGGCATTCCTCATGCAGCCTGGGTCAGTGGCAATATGGAACTGCCAATGTGCTATGTTCGTTCCAAGGCAAAGGGACATGGAAAAGGAAAGCAAATTGAAGGTCAAGCAAATAAAGGCCAGAAGGTTGTTGTTGTAGAAGACCTGATCTCAACAGGTGGAAGTGCCATTACTGCTGTCAAAGCTTTAAGAGAAGCAGGCTGTGAGGTGCTGGGTGTGGCGGCCATCTTCACATACCAGCTTGAAAAAGGAAAAGAAATGCTGGCTGAAGAGAACATCAAAGCATATACTCTGACTGATATTGAAGCTCTCACAGAAGTAGCTGTGGAAAAGGGCTTTATCCAGGAAGAGGATATGAACAAGCTGATTGAATGGCGAAAAGACCCTGCTGAGTGGGGAAAAGTATCTCAGGTTTAGTCAAATGAAAAAAAGCAAGCATCGGAGCTTGCTTTTTTCATTTATTTAAAGATTTTGTTTTAAGGACAGAACCGTTTCTTCATCAGGTGTAACGTAAACAGTCTGCTGATTGTCATATATAACAAATCCAGGTTTAGCGCCGCTTGGCTTTTTCACGTGCCTGACTTGGGTGAAGTCAACGGGTACGGAACTGGAATTGCGGGCCTTGCTGAAGTAAGCTGCGAGGGATGCAGCTTCAAGAATTGTGTCTTCTGCCGGTTCCTTGCTTCGAATCACCACATGTGAACCGGGGATATCTTTGGTATGCAGCCAGATTTCATCCCTTCCAGCTAATTTGTTCGTTAAATAGTCATTTTGCTTGTTGTTTTTCCCGACTAGAATTTCCGTTCCGTCAGTGGCGGTATAACGGTCCAAAACAGGCTTTAGGTTTTGCTGTTTCTTGTTTCCCCGTTTCTGCCTTTCACGAATATAACCGCCTTCTGCAAGCTCTTCTCTAATTTCGGAAATGTCTCTTGTTGAAGCCGTTTCGACTTGCTGAAGAAGAGACTCGAAGTATGCCGCTTCCTCTTCTGCTTTTTTAATTTGCTCTTTTACTGCAATTACGGCATTCTTTGCTTTTTGGTATCTTGTAAAATACTTTTGTGCATTCTCCGAAGGAGTCTTTTGAGGATCCAAAGGAATCGTCACTGAAGCGCTATTTTCATCGTAATAATTGACGACTTCCGCTTCCTTCATACCCTTTTGAATCGCATAAATATTTGCCGTGATCAATTCCCCATATAATTGATGTTTATCGGCATTTTCCGCTTCATGAAGAGTTCTTTTCAGCTTTTCAATTTTCTTTTCATTCTTTTCTTTCTCATTTACTATAAACCGTTCAAGATCATTGGATTGCTGTTTGACCCGGTCTCTTTCGGCTTTGCCAAAATAAAAGCGTTCCAGCATTTCACTCAGGGAATTAAACTCCCGGCTTTCCCCTTTTAGATGCTGAAGGGGCAATAAATAAAAGCTTTCTTTATTTTCCCCTTCGGTAATAGCCGGCCTTAATCTATGGTCTTTCAGCAAGTCGATAAAATGCTGGAAACTCTTAGGAACAGTTGTCCTGTTTACTAGACCTGCATGGTGTATCACTTCTTTGGCAAAAAGCGGTGAGATTCCGGAGAAACCCGCCACAAGCTGTTTATCAACTTTCCCGCTGTTAAAATCAATTTTACGCAGTATAACTTCTTCATCTGCCTCGAAGGGATTCATTTTATCCTGAGATGGAGGGAGTATGTACTCCTGTCCGGGCAAAATCGCACGATGGCTATTAACGGCAAAAGAAACATGTTTGATGCTGTCGAGAATGATGTTGCGGGATTTATCCACCAGTGTAATATTGCTGTGCCTGCCCATAATCTCAACAATCAGCTGTTTATAGGATGTATCGCCAATCTCATTCCTGCCTTTCACCTCGAACACGATTATACGGTCAAGCCCGATTTGATGGACATCTTCAAGTATGTAGCCTTCCAGGTGCTTTCTTAAAAGCATGCAGAACATCGGCGGTTCTGAAGGGTTTTCGTGTGTTTCATTCGTCAGCTGGACTCTCGCATAGCTTGGATGGGCTGACAGCAAAAGCCTGTGATTCTTCCCATTTGCCCGCACAACTAAAATGATTTCATTTTTATATGGCTGCTGAATCTTATTGATTCTGCCGCCCTTTAAAGTATCTATGAGCTCTTTCGTCATAGCTCTTGTGAACAAACCATCAAATGACATATCGGAACATCCTCTTCTATAAAAATTACATTAGATATACATTATTCTTTCATTTATTAAATAAAAATCAAGTTTTACTGCTTGGTTTTTCTATTTCAGTCGCTATCGGCTCGTCTTATGCTTGAGGCCCGCAGGACAAGGAAGGCTTCGTCAGCATAAACATCGCACGACCGAAAGCGACAGCTTTTGGGAGGATGCGGGTCATACAGACGTTGCCACAGGACAAGGAACGCTACGGCAGCGATACATCGCACGACCAAAAGCGGTAGCTTTTAGGAGGACGTGGCGGTTTTAGTCTGCGTTCCTTTATAAGCGGGCGCCTTCCGCTTTTCTAATATTGTCTAGCTCCAGGCACCATCGGCTCGAGGTCATAAGCCAATCCGCCAAGAAGGTTAAAAAACAACCTTCATGTCGGCTCGTCTTATGCTTGTCGCCGATAAGCGGGCGCCTTCCGCTTTTCTAAAGCTGTCTAGCTCCAGCGCCTACCCCCTCGAGGTCACAAGCAGGACCTCCCAAAAAGGCAAAGGACGCCTTTCCGGGAGCCCCGTCTTGTGCTTGTCGGGGGTGGGCAAGGCGCTTCCGCTTTTCTTATTAATAATAGCATTTTTTTGGACAGGGCTGAATATGCTTTCTTTAGAGTGAGATTGGACAACTCTGCCTTGTTTTAGCAGAAGAGGATAGTCTGCCATCTGGCGGATTCCCTTTAAAGTCTGGCTGTTAGTGCTTCGGGGATTCTTTTTGGGTTTATTCCTGCACCGGAGGCACTCATGGCTTTTCTCAAACCACAAAGGAGGAAGTGTGATGTCCGGATGAAGTTTCATGAAATGAATGAAAGGGAGGTTGAGCAGGCCTTAAATACAGACATTAAGGCAGGCTTAACAGAGGATGATGTAAAAAAACGCCACAAACAATATGGCTTTAATGAATTGAAAGAGGGAGAAAAGCAGTCTGCTTTACTCTTATTTTTTAGTCAATTTAAAGATTTCATGGTTCTTGTTTTATTAGCTGCCACCTTGATTTCGGGGCTGCTTGGTGAATATATTGATGCGATTGCCATTATTGCGATTGTAGTCATAAATGGGTTTCTGGGCTTTTTTCAGGAAAGGAAAGCGGAAAAGTCTCTGAGTGCACTTAAAGAGTTATCCGCTCCCCAGGTAATTGCTCTTCGAGATAGAGAGTGGAAGAAAATCCCTTCCAAAGAAGTGGCAGTCGGGGACCTGCTTAAATTTTCCACGGGTGATAGAGTTGGTGCAGATGTAAGAATAGTAGAATCCAATAGCCTTGAAATTGAAGAGTCTGCCCTAACGGGAGAGTCGCTGCCTGTTCAAAAGAGGACCGGATCCCTGAAAACGCCTAACCTCGCTATTGGAGATATGGAAAATATGGCTTTTATGGGTACAATGGTGACCCGCGGCAATGGATTGGGTGTGGTTGTCGGTACAGGGATGAATACCGCTATGGGACAAATTGCTGATCTTCTGCAAAATGCCGAAACCATGACAACACCGCTTCAGCGGAGATTGGAACAGCTCGGCAAAATTCTCATTACGGCAGCGATATTCCTTACAGTTCTCGTTGTTGCGGCAGGTGTGATGCAGGGACAGGAATTATATACAATGTTCCTTGCTGGTGTCTCATTGGCTGTTGCGGCAATTCCCGAAGGGCTGCCTGCCATTGTCACGGTGGCGCTCTCGCTTGGTGTTCAAAGAATGATCAGGAAAAAGGCAATCGTACGGAAACTTCCTGCAGTTGAAACACTTGGCTGTGCGTCTGTTATTTGTTCAGACAAAACCGGAACCATGACTCAAAACAAAATGACCGTCACCCATCTCTGGAGCGGAGGGAAAGAATGGAGAGTAGACGGAGTCGGGTATGAACCGCAAGGGCAGTTTTATCGAAATGAGAGCCAAATTGAGCCGAAAAGTGATAAAGCCCTCCAGCAGATGCTGATGTTTGGCATGCTATGCAACCATGCGGAAATACAGCAGAAAAATAATGAGTTTGTGATTGACGGGGACCCAACTGAAGGTGCTCTCCTTGTAGCAGCCATGAAAGCTGGCTATAACAGAAGCAGTCTGCTGAATCAATTTCAGATTATTAATGAGTTTCCGTTTGACTCTGCCAGAAAAATGATGAGTGTTGTGGTAAAGGATCATAATGGAAGACAATTTATTGTTACCAAAGGTGCTCCCGATGTCTTAGTCGGGAAAAGCGAATCGGTTCTTTGGGAGGGAAGGCGGCAGATTCTTTCGAGAGAGCTTTCAGGTGAAATTCAGGCAGCCATAGAAGATCTGGCTTCACAAGCATTGAGAACGATCGCGATTGGTTATAAAGAAATCCCATCTAAAAATGTCATTCTTGATGAAAAAGAGGCGGAGAAGGGATTAACTTTTATCGGGCTGCAGGGGATGATTGATCCGCCAAGGCCGGAGGTTAAAGAAGCAGTCAGGGAATGCAGGGAAGCAGGAATCAAAACGATCATGATCACAGGAGATCATGTGATTACAGCACAGGCTATTGCCAAACAGTTAGGCATTTTAACAGAAGGTTCAAAAGTACTTCAGGGGAAAGACCTGGCAGAGATGTCTGTAGAAGACCTTGAAGATGTGGTTGAGGATGTCGCAGTATTTGCCAGAGTATCACCTGAGCATAAATTGAAAATTGTCAAGGCTCTCCAGAATAGAGGTCATATCGTTGCCATGACAGGTGATGGAGTCAATGATGCTCCGGCCATTAAAGCAGCAGATATTGGCATTTCAATGGGCATTACAGGCACAGATGTGGCTAAAGAGGCATCTGCACTTGTATTGCTGGATGATAATTTTGCTACCATAAAAGCCGCGATAAAAGAAGGAAGAAATATATACGAAAATATCCGCAAGTTTATCAGGTATTTGCTTGCATCAAATGTTGGCGAGATTCTGGTTATGCTGTTTGCTATGCTTCTAGCCCTTCCACTGCCGTTAGTGCCCATTCAGATTCTCTGGGTGAACCTCGTAACGGATGGACTTCCGGCAATGGCTCTGGGCCTTGATCAGCCTGAGGAGAATGTGATGAAGCGGAAACCAAGGAGCCCTAAGGAAGGTGTCTTTTCAAGAGGGCTTGGCTGGAAAGTGGTTTCAAGGGGATTTTTAATTGGCCTTGTGACATTACTTGCGTTTATTTTTGCCTACCGGGCAAATCCGGATCATCTTGCATACGCACAGACAGTAGCGTTTGCCACATTGGTAATGGCTCAGCTGATCCATGTATTTGATTGCCGCAGTGAAAAATCCGTGTTCTCAAGAAATCCATTTGGCAATAAATATTTAGTCTGGGCAGTCATCTCTTCCCTGGTTTTAGTGCTGATTGTCATATACTATCCGCCGCTTCAGCCAATTTTCCACACGGTCCCTATTGAATTGCGCGACTGGTTTATGATCACAGGACTCTCAGCCATTCCAACATTTTTACTGGCAGGCACATTTTTGGCAAGAAAAACAAAATAAAATATGTTATAATCCTTTAGGTAGTAGAGAAGAACTCTATTACCTTTCTTTTTTGCGCAAACATATAAATCTCCATCACTACTTGATTTTTATACATAAACTGCACAGGCACCATGCCGCTAACTGAAAGTAAGTGCTTTTATAAGCTGTGCTTTTCCCAAAAGGAAGTGTGAGAAATGGCAGTAAGCATGACTGGTTATGGCAGAAGCAAGAAAGATTCCGGGCAAGGCTCCATTACGGTTGAAATCAAAACTGTAAATCATCGTTTTTCCGAATTTCAAATAAGAATGCCCAGACAGCTGATGCATATTGAAGACAAAATAAAGAAAAAGCTTAATAGGCATATCAAAAGAGGAAGAATCGAGGTTTTTATCACCGTTGACGGTGATGTCCTGGCCAGCAGGAAAGTAAATGTTGACTGGGAACTATTAGATGAATATTATCAATACATAACTGCAATTCAAGCAAAGTATCAAATTCAATCGGAATTATCCATCGGGGATGTCATTCGTGAAGAATTAATTGGCATTGAAGAGAAAGAGTCCGGCAATGAGGAAATGAGCCAGCTGGTCCTTTCTGCTGCTGAAGAGGCATGCCTGCAGTTAATGCAAATGAGGAAAGCAGAGGGCGATGAGCTGGAAAGAGATCTTCGCAGCCATCTTAGTCTTTTAAGCAATAGTGTCAGCAAACTGAGAGAGTATGCGCCAAAGGTTGCTCAGCTATACCAGGAAAGATTGCATAAGCGTATGAAGGAATTTCTTGATGGCCAGGTGGATGAATCCAGAATTTTGACAGAGGTAGCAGTATTCGCTGATAAAGCGGATATCAGTGAAGAACTGATAAGGCTGCAAAGCCATATAAGCCAGTTTGAGCATACACTTCAGCTTACAGATCCGGCAGGCAGAAAGCTCGACTTTATTCTGCAGGAAATGAACCGGGAGGCCAATACGATCGGCTCCAAGGCAAATAGTGCAGATATAGCTGCTGAAGTCGTAGAAATAAAGAGTTTATTGGAAAAAATGAAGGAACAGGTTCAAAATATTGAATAGCAGTTGTTTAGATTCCGGCTCTGGGGGTCAAACTAAATAACTGATGATTGGAGGACCCAAATGTCAATAAAGCTGATCAATATCGGTTTTGGCAATATTGTATCTGCCAACCGGATTATATCAATAGTCAGTCCCGAATCTGCCCCTATAAAACGGATTATTCAGGACGCGCGGGACCGGGGCTCTTTAATAGATGCTACATATGGCAGGCGCACCCGTGCTGTTATCGTTATGGACAGTGACCATGTCATTTTGTCTGCGGTCCAGCCGGAAACCGTCGCACACCGATTAAATGACCGTGATGAAATTATTGAGGAAGGGTAGGATTTTATAAATGAAAGAAAAAGGGTTATTGATCGTTCTATCCGGACCCTCAGGTGTAGGAAAAGGAACAGTAAGAAAAGAGATATTTGCTCAGTCTGATACTGCGTTTGAATATTCTATTTCAATGACAACGAGATCTCCGAGAGAGGGAGAAGTCAATGGAGTTGATTATTTTTTCAAAACGCGTGAGGAGTTTGAAGAGCTCATCAGGCAGGATAAGCTGCTGGAATATGCAGAGTTTGTCGGGAACTACTACGGAACACCGGTTGATTATGTCAGAGAAACACTCGATCGCGGCAAAGATGTTTTCCTTGAAATTGAAGTTCAGGGTGCCCGCCAGGTACGCGAGAAATTTCCAGACGGCCTGTTCATCTTCCTGGTTCCCCCTAGTCTGTCAGAGCTTAAGAACCGTATCGTGACGAGAGGGACAGAGTCAGAAGATATCATCAACAATCGCATGAATGCAGCGAGAGAAGAGATTGAAATGATGAATCTGTATGATTATGTTGTAGAGAATGATCAAATCGATCTGGCCTGTGAAAGAATAAAGTCCATAGTGGTAGCTGAACACTGCCGCAGGGAACGTGTCGAACCTAAATATAAAAAAATGCTGGAGGTAGAATAAATATGCTTTATCCTTCTATTGATTCTCTAATGACAAAGATTGACTCCAAATATTCACTTGTTTCTGTTGCTGCCAAGCGTGCCCGCAAGCTTCAGCTTAATGCCAGACCGCAGCTTGAAAGATACAAATCACATAAAAATGTGGGCAAAGCACTTGAGGAAATACATGCAGACCAGCTTCATTACCGCCTGGGCGAAAAAACAGCCAATGAATCATACGAGTGAAATCGCTGAATAACAACCTTTCAAAAGGTTGTTATTTTTGTTTGAGGTTTTATTAGATGAAAATTCACTGCTCTTCTTGCATAATAAAACTATCATGAAAACTATTTGCCATTAATGGCCAGGCTTTATATAGAAATAGACAGCCAGGCCGTTTTTCATAGAGAAGAATTATTTTTGAGATTGGTGGGGTCATATAATGCTGACTGGAAAGAAGATATTATTATGTGTAACCGGAGGAATTGCTGTTTATAAAGCTGCAGCCTTAACAAGCAAACTGACACAGGCAGGAGCGCAGGTGAAAGTTATCCTAAGTGAATCGGCTGTTAACTTTGTTGCACCATTAACTTTTCAGGCCCTTTCAAGACATGATGTTTACACAGACACTTTTGATGAAAAGGACTCGAAGGTTATTGCGCACATCGACCTGGCTGATTGGGCCGATTTAATTCTTGTTGCTCCGGCTACAGCAAATGTGATCGGGAAGCTTGCCAATGGAATTGCAGATAATATGATCACTACAACCCTTTTGGCTGCATCATCACCGATTTGGATTGCACCTGCAATGAATGTGCATATGTACAGCCATCCCGCTGTCAAAAAAAACATTGAAACCTTATATGGTTTTGGCTGCAGATTCATAGAGCCTTCAGAAGGGTATCTTGCATGCGGCTATGTTGGAAGAGGCAGGCTTGAAGAGCCTGAGAAAATTACAGAAACGATCAGTGAATTTTTCAAGACTTCCAGATTGGAGCTTACTGGCCGAAAAGTGGTCATAACTGCGGGCCCAACGAGGGAAAAAATTGATCCTGTCCGTTATATTACAAACCATTCTACTGGGAAAATGGGCTATGCATTAGCGGAAGCTGCCGTCTCTGCAGGTGCTGAAGTTGTATTAATATCCGGCCCGGTTTCGATTAATGCGCCTGCCGGATTAAAACTGTTAAAGGTGGAATCTGCTGAAGAAATGTATCAAGCGGCCTTGAATGAATTTGATTATGCTGATGTTGTCATAAAGACAGCTGCAGTCTCCGATTATCGTCCTAAGGTGGCTTCTGCGCAAAAAATGAAGAAACAGCCCGGGGATGAAGTATTGGAGCTTGAAAGAACAAAGGATATATTGTTCGAGCTGGGTCAAAAAAAGGAGAAGCAAATCCTGATAGGCTTTGCGGCTGAAACCGAACAGGTCGAAGAGTATGCAAAGGGCAAGCTAATGAAGAAAAACGCCGATATGATCGTTGCCAATAATGTAACTGCTGAAGGTGCGGGCTTTGGAACTGACACTAATATTGTTACACTTTTTAAAAAGGATGGATCGTCGGAAAAACTTCCGCTAATGTCTAAAAAAGATGTGGCTGTAAAAATTCTTGAAGAAGCCTCGAAGCTTCTAAAGGATGAGCATGAATGAACATAGCCAGTGTAATTGTCGATGTTCCTGCCAAACAGACTGACCGGGCGTTTGACTATAAAATACCCTCTCATCTGAAAGGTGTCATTTTCCCTGGCATGAGGGTGGTTGTTCCATTTGGGCCGAGAAAAATACAGGGGTTTGTTACAGGATTAAAAGAAGAGTCGGATTTTCAGCAGTTAAAATCCATTTTAGAGCCGATGGATTTAAATCCAGTTCTTAATCAGGAGCTTTTGAATCTTGGTGAATGGCTGACAGAAAAAACATTATGCTACAAAATTTCAGCTTTTCAGGCTATGCTGCCTGCAGCATTGAAGGCAAGATATGAAAAAAAGCTTGTCATGGCGGAAAATGCAAATCATAAGCTGCTCCCTGAAAAAGTATGCGCACTCTTTCAGAATGCTGATGAAATTACCTGGGATGATGCAGTAAAGGGCGGTGCTTTGCCGCTTCTTCAGAAGGAAGCAACCAATGGAAATATCGATATTATTTACCAGGTAAAAGAACGGGTGAAAAAGAAAAAAGTCAAGCAGGTGTTTGCGGCGGCACCCCCTAAAGAGCTTGCTGATTACCTTCAAAACCTTCCAGGCAATGCAACTAAGCAAAAGGAAGTGCTTGAGTATTTTCTTCAGGAGGAAGGACCGGTCGATCAGAAAGAGTTATTTTCCTTGCTTGGAATCACTTCTTCCACATTAAAAGGGCTTTTGCAAAAAGGGCTGCTTGGCCAGAAGGACGTGGAAATATACCGCAATCCCTTTGGAGACCGTGAATTCGAAAGAACAGAACCGCTCTCTTTGACTGATGGACAAAGAAAAGCCATTATCCCCATCCTTGATTCTATTGAAGATAGCAGGCATGAAACCTTTTTGCTCTATGGAGTAACAGGGAGCGGGAAAACGGAGGTTTATCTGCAATCCATCCAGCGGGTGCTTGAAGATGGCAAAGAAGCCATTGTCCTTGTTCCTGAGATTTCTTTAACTCCGCAAATGGTCAAACGCTTTAAAGGAAGGTTTGGCGATCAGGTTGCGGTTATGCACAGCGGCCTGTCAGCAGGAGAAAAATATGATGAGTGGAGAAAGGTTCAGCGGAAGGAAGTCAAGGTGGTTGTCGGAGCCCGGTCGGCGATCTTTGCCCCATTTGAAAACCTCGGAATTATTATAATTGATGAAGAGCACGAAACCAGCTATAAGCAGGAAGAAAACCCAAGATACCATGCAAGGGACGTTGCCATCAAAAGAGCGGAAAATCATAAATGTCCTGTGGTGCTCGGCAGTGCAACTCCCTCATTGGAATCTTTCGCACGGGCACAAAAAGGAGTTTACCATCTCCTCACTCTCGAAAACAGGATGAACAATCAGGCTCTCCCTGCCGTTGATATCATTGATATGCGGGAAGAGCTGCGAGAAGGAAACCGGTCTATGTTCTCAAGGAAGCTCCTTGAAAAAATAAAAGACCGTCTTGTGAAAAAAGAACAAATCGTATTATTTTTAAATAAAAGAGGACACTCCTCATTTGTTATGTGCAGAGACTGCGGATATGTTATTAATTGTCCGCATTGTGATATTTCTTTGACGTATCATCGTTATAACCAGCAGATGAAATGCCATTACTGCGGATATGAGGCATCGGTTCCAAATGCATGCCCGGAATGTGAAAGTGAGCATATCCGCTATTTTGGGACCGGTACGCAGAAAGTGGAAGAGGAGTTGGCAAAGATTCTGCCGGAAGCGAAGGTAATACGGATGGATGTCGACACCACCAGCAGGAAGGGGGCACATGAAAAGCTCCTCGATCAATTCCAGGAAGGACATGCAGATATTCTTCTTGGGACCCAGATGATTGCTAAAGGCCTTGATTTTCCCAATATTACTTTAGTGGGCGTACTCTCGGCAGACACAATGCTGCACTTGCCTGATTTCCGCTCTTCTGAAAAAACCTTTCAGCTGCTGACACAGGTAAGCGGGCGAGCAGGGAGGCATGAATTAGAGGGTGAGGTAATCATTCAGACCTACACTCCTGAACATTATAGTATTGAGCTGGCGGGGGAGCAGGATTACGATAAATTTTACGACAGAGAAATGATGGTCCGCAAAATTCATAGATATCCTCCTTTCTTCTATATCTCCCTTGTCACAGTCAGTCACGAGGAATTAATGAAGGCTGTTTCTGTAACCGAGAAGATCACGCAGTACATTCAGTCAAAATTATCTGCAGAGAGCATTGTTCTTGGACCGGTTGCCTCCCCGATACCGCGGATCAACAATAGATATCGTTATCAATGTCTGATAAAATACAAGCGGGAGCCGGAACTTGGACAGACGCTGAAAAAGATTCTGGATAATTACCAGCAGGAAATTTCTTCAGGGGGCTTAACTGTCTCAATTGACCTGAATCCATATATTTTAATGTAGTTTCTAAAAGAGTCAGCTTTAGAAGGAGTGCATTAAGGCACTTCTGCTTTTCTGGTTATGAATAAACCCAAATTGGTTGAAAATAGATAAAAATGGAGGAAACGTTTTGGCAGTAAAAAAAATTGTTACTTATCCGGCTGAAATTCTGGAGGCAGAATGCGAACCAGTTAAAGTCTTTGATAAGAAGCTTGGCAAATTGCTAAATGATATGTATGATACGATGCTTGAATTCGATGGTGTCGGGCTTGCTGCTCCCCAAATTGGGCAAAAGCTGCAAATTGCCATTGTTGATATAGATGATGAGTTTGGAACAATTGAAATGATCAATCCGGAAATTCTTGAAACGGATGGGGAGCAGACAGGCCCTGAGGGATGCTTGAGTTTTCCGGGGTTATATGGTGATGTTACAAGGCCTGAATATGTCAAAATAAAGGCGCAGGACCGCAAAGGGAAATTTTTTACCCTGGAGGCTGAGGATTTCCTGGCAAGAGCGATCCTCCATGAAATTGATCATTTGCATGGGGTGCTATTTACCTCAAAAGTAACTAGATACTTGAATGAAGAAGAGTTGGAAGGATTGGAAGCTGAATGACAAAAATCGTTTTTATGGGCACACCCGATTTTTCAGTGCCGGTACTAAAGCAAATAATAGACGACGGATATGAAGTGATCGGAGTGGTTACTCAGCCTGACAGGCCGGTTGGAAGGAAAAAAGTCCTTACTCCCCCTCCTGTAAAAGTCGAAGCTGAAAAACAGGGCATCCCTGTGTATCAGCCTGAAAAAATCCGCCAGCCGGATGAATTGGAGAAAGTTCTTGCTCTTAAGCCAGACCTTGTTGTCACAGCAGCGTTTGGGCAAATCTTGCCCAAGGAGCTGCTGGATGCGCCTAAGTATGGCTGTATAAATGTACATGCATCATTGCTTCCGGAATTGCGTGGCGGTGCACCCATTCATTACTCCATTCTGCAGGGAAAAGAAAAAACAGGCATCACCATTATGTATATGGCTGAAAAGCTGGATGCCGGCGATATATTAACACAAGTTGAGGTGCCGATTACTGAAACAGATACAGTGGGCACTCTTCACGATAAACTTAGCAAGGCAGGATGCAAGCTTTTGTCTGAAACCCTGCCGAAACTGCTGAATGGCGAACTGAATCCCATTAAGCAAAATGAAGAAGAAGCCACTTTTGCCTATAATATTAAAAGAGAACAGGAAAAAATCGACTGGAGCAAAACCGGAGAAGAAATCTATAACCACATTAGAGGGTTAAACCCATGGCCGGTTGCTTATACAACATTTGACGGCAAAGTGGTTAAAATCTGGAATTCAAAGAAAGTCAAACATGCTAAAAGCGAAGAACCGGGAACAATCATCAGGCTTGAGGAAGACGGGGTGGTTGTGGCATCCGGGAATGATACAGCCGTTAAAATTACTGAACTGCAGCCTTCAGGAAAGAAAAAGATGCCAGCAGAACAATTTTTAAGAGGTGCAGGGTCCAATCTGACTGCCGGCGGCCGTCTGGGAGACATCGAATGAAAAAGCTGCAGACGAAAAATGTTAGAGAAACGGCAATGGAGCTTCTTGAGGCGATTGAAAAAAATCAGTCCTACAGCAATCTTTTACTGAATAACGCCATAAAAAAGAATGAAATTGATCAGAAGGACATTGGGCTGCTTACCGAACTGACATATGGTACCCTTCAGCGCCGGATGACACTCGATTTTTACCTGAAGCCCTTTTTGGCAGGCAATAAAAAAATCGAAAGCTGGGTAAATCAGCTCTTGAGGCTGACGCTGTATCAGATGGTTTATCTTGATAAAATTCCTGACCGGGCAGCAATTTATGAGGCAGTAGAAATAGCAAAACGAAGAGGGCATAAAGGGATTTCCGGCATGGTCAACGGTGTGCTGAGAAACATTCAAAGGAAGGGGCTGCCGGATCCCGAACAAATTGAGGACAGGGTGAAGCGCCTCTCCGTTGAGACCAGCCATCCAGAATGGCTTGTAAAAAGATGGGCCGATCAGCTGGGATTTGAAGAAACAAAGAAAATGTGCGAAATAAACTTAACTGCCCCGCTGCAGACGGCAAGGGTAAATGAGGTAAAGGCTTCAAGGGAGGAGTGCCTGTCACTTCTTCAGGAAGAGGGATTTGAAGTGGAGCCAAGTCCGTTTATTCCAGTTGCCATTAAATGTTTAAGGGGCAATCTGGCCAATTCCCGTGTATTCAAAGAAGGACTGATTACTATTCAGGATGAAAGCTCGATGCTTGCTGCTTATGCTCTTGGAGGCAATCCCGATGAGAAGATCCTGGATGCCTGTGCAGCTCCGGGAGGAAAAACGACACATATAGCAGAAAAACTGCAAAATACCGGTCAGGTCATTTCACTGGACCTTCACGAGCATAAAGTAAGGCTGATAAATGATAATGCCGATAGACTGGGACTAACAAATATTAAGACAAATGCCCTTGACAGCAGAAAAGTCCAGGAGCATTATGAAAAAGAATCTTTTGACCGTATTTTAGTGGATGCCCCATGTTCAGGCCTTGGAGTTATGAGAAGAAAGCCTGATATGAAATACACCAAAAAAGAAGAAGATTTATATCACCTCCATAAGATTCAGAGGAATCTATTGGATGCCGTTTCACCTTTACTGAAAAAAGGTGGTATTCTTGTTTATAGTACATGTACAGTGGACAAAGAAGAAAATCAGCATGTTGTTCACGCGTTTTTAAAAGACAATGCGGAATTTGAGGGAGATCTATCTGTTCAGGAGCGGATGCCTAATGCAATTGCTTCTTTAATAGATGGCTTTGAACTGCAGGTTTTACCGCAGGATATTGGTTCGGACGGGTTTTATATTTCCTGTCTGAGAAAGAAGGTGCAATAAATGGAACAAAAAGCAGAAGAGAAAATGACAGCATCAGAACAAAAACCATCCATTTATACTTTACAGCTTCATGAGCTGAGGGAATGGCTAAAAGAAAATAATGAGAAAGCCTTCAGGGCTGAGCAAATATTTGATTGGCTTTACACAAAGAGGGTCACATCATTTGAGGATATGACGAATCTTTCAAAAGGGATGCGGGATACGCTATCAGCAAATTTTTCGCTGACAACCCTTAAAACGATCATCCAGCAGGAGTCTGCTGATGGAACAATAAAATTCTTATTTGAACTTCATGATGGCTATTCAATTGAAACTGTACTGATGAGGCATGACTATGGGAATTCAGTATGTGTAACCACTCAGGTGGGCTGCAGGATCGGATGTACATTCTGTGCCTCCACATTAGGCGGATTAAAACGTAATCTTGAAGCAGGAGAAATCGTTGCTCAGGTCGTAAAAGTACAACAGGCACTTGATGAAACAGATGAACGGGTCAGCTCAGTTGTCATTATGGGTATCGGTGAACCTTTTGATAATTATGACAGCATGCTCTCATTCCTTAAAATTATCAACCATGATAAAGGGCTGAATATCGGCGCACGCCATATAACTGTTTCGACAAGTGGGATCATTCCGAAAATTTATAAATTTGCAGATGAAAACATGCAGATTAATTTCGCGATTTCCTTACATGCTCCAAACACCGAAATCAGGAGCCGCCTGATGCCTATAAATAGAGCATATAAGCTGCCGGACCTTATGGATTCAATCAGGTATTATATAAATAAGACAGGCAGACGTGTAAGCTTCGAATATGGCTTATTCGGAGGGGTAAATGATCAGGTGGAACATGCTGAAGAGCTGGCAAAGTTAATAAAAAATGTTAAGTGCCATGTTAACCTGATTCCAGTAAACTATGTGCCGGAACGGGATTATGTAAGAACACCCAAGGATCAGATTTTTGCTTTTGAAAAGACACTGAAGAATCACGGCATTAATGTAACCATTCGCAGGGAGCACGGTCACGATATAGATGCAGCATGCGGACAACTTCGTGCAAAGGAGCGAAAAGAGGAGACGAGGTGACAGAATGAAAGCTGTTTTCATGACAGATAGAGGCAAAGTCAGGCAGCATAATGAAGATAATGGCGGCATCTATGTGAACAGCAGCGGTCAGCGCCTTGCCATCGTAGCAGATGGCATGGGCGGCCACCGTGCTGGCGATGTGGCAAGCGAAATGACTTTAACAAGTTTGAAAGAATTCTGGGATCAGACAGATGACTTTCAGACTGCCGATGAGGCTGAAGGGTGGCTGCAGAAGTATATTGCAGAGGTCAACACCATCCTTTATGAACATTCAAAAGTAAATGAACAATGCGAAGGTATGGGCACTACTGTTGTTGCTGCCATATGTACCGATCGTTTTGCGACTATTGCGAATATCGGCGACAGCAGATGTTATATTTTAAATGAGTCAGGTTTTCAGCAGCTGACGGAAGACCATTCCCTGGTGAATGAACTTGTAAGGTCAGGGCAGATTTCAAAGGAAGATGCCGAGCATCATCCAAGAAAAAATGTGCTGCTGAGAGCGTTGGGAACGGAAGCAGCTGTTGAGATGGATATTAAAACTATTACATTCGAAGACGGCGACTTATTATTATTATGTTCTGACGGATTGTCCAATAAGGTATCTGTGGCAGAAATGAGCGAAATCCTCAATAGTGGAGGTACACTTGAAGAAAAAGCTTCAGTCCTGATTGATAAGGCCAATGATAATGGCGGCGAAGATAATATTACGCTCGTGATTGCTGAGTATGATGAAAGCAATGAGAGCGGGATGATAAATGATGATTAAGGGAAGAAGATTAAGCGGCCGCTATAGAATTATTGATATGATCGGCGGAGGAGGCATGGCGAATGTCTACCTGGCCCATGATATGATTCTTGATCGTGATGTAGCCGTGAAAGTGCTTCGGATGGACTTTGCCGAAGATGAAGAATTTATCCGCCGTTTTCATCGTGAAGCCCAGTCTGCAACCAGCTTAGCCCACCCGCATATCGTCAATATCTATGATGTTGGCGAGGAGGACTCAATCTATTATATTGTGATGGAATATGTAGATGGACAAACGTTAAAGCAATACATACAGCAAAACAGCCCTATTCGCATAGATGATGCCCTGGAAATTTTGAAACAGCTGACCTCAGCCATATCTCATGCACATCAAAACCATATCATACACCGGGATATTAAACCGCATAATATTTTGATAGACAGGCATGGTAATGTTAAGATTACTGATTTTGGAATTGCCATGGCACTAAGCGCTACAAGCATAACCCAGACAAATTCAGTGCTGGGCTCTGTTCATTATCTTTCTCCTGAACAGGCCAGAGGGGGAATGGCCAACAGAAAGTCTGATATCTATTCCCTTGGAATTGTTATGTTTGAGCTGTTGACAGGAAGGCTTCCTTTCTCAGGTGAATCTGCGGTATCAATAGCACTCAAACATCTGCAATCGGAGACGCCTTCTCTGAAGAGATGGAATCCATCCATACCGCAAAGTGTTGAAAATATCGTTTTAAAAGCGACCGCTAAAGATCCTTTTCACAGGTATGATACCGTTGAAGAAATGGAAGAAGATATCAGAACAGCTCTTGAGCCCGAAAGACTGCATGAAAAAAAGTTCATAGTGCCGATTGACGATGATGCTACAAAAGCTATACCTGTTATTACAGATGACCGCCCATATGAAAGTATGGATGAGACCTTAGTTCATGCAAAGGATCCAAAGGGTGACACGCAGCCTGTGGCAAACCCCCTCCCTGAAAAGAAGAAGAAGGAAAAAAAGAAGAAGAAAAAGAAATGGCCGATAATCCTGGTATCAGTCTTTATGTTTCTGATTGTGACAGGGATCCTTGCTATAACCGTTTTTCCTGATCTGATGGAGCCAAAGGATGTTCAGGTTCCGGATGTATCCGGCAAAGAGGTGGAAGATGCAATAGCAGAGCTGATTGCCGCAGGGTTTACGGTTAGGGATACAAAGCCGATCAGTGACCCGGATGTTGATGAAGGCCTCGTAGTTAAAACAGATCCGAAAGCAGGCAGGACTGTTAAAGAGGGAACCTCCATTGATATCTATGAAAGCTCCGGCAAAGAAAAATTTGAATTAGCAGATTACCAGGGCAGGCAATATGGTGATGTTGTCCGCCTGCTTGAAAGCAAAAATTTTAAAAGCATTGAAAAAAACGAAGAAACCGATGATAGTGAGCCGGCTGGGACCATCCTGGATCAAAACTTATCAGAAGGCGACCTTGTCGTTCCAGAGGATACGGAATTGATTTTCACTGTGAGCAAAGGACCGGCGCCAATAGCATTAAAAGATTTACGCGGCTATAACGAAAAGGGTCTTCAGGAGTACGAAGAATCTTCAGGATTGAAGGTAGAATACGGGGAAGAAGAGTACCATGAGGAAGTCCCTGAAGGGCTGGTCATCAAACAGGACCCGGCACCAGGCGCAAATCTGACAAGGGGACAGAAGGTGACGGTGGTTCTTTCAAAAGGAAAAAAAGAACTCCTTCCTAAGACTGAAAATATTGAGATCAGCATTCCATATGAGCCTGCCGCCGAAGGTGAGCCCAATGAAGTTCAGATTATCATTAAGGATTTGAATAATACAGGTTCTGAACCAATGCATACAGAGCTGATCTATGAAGATGTAGTAATACCAATTGATCTGACAATCGCTCCTGGACAGAATGCTTCTTATAAGGTTCTGCGCGATGGCCAGGTTTTTGAGGAAAAAGAAATACCTTATCCGGATGAAGAATCATAAGCAAGGAGTGTTGCTATGCCTGAAGGCAAAATTATTAAAGCCATAGCAGGGTTTTATTATGTATTAAGCGGAAATGAAACCATTCAGTGCCGCGGACGCGGAGTTTTCAGGAAAAATAAAGTTACACCGCTTGTCGGTGATGAAGTAGTGTTTCAGGCAGAAAGTAATACAGAAGGATACATCTTAGAAGTAAAGGAACGGAAAAATGAGCTGATTCGTCCGCCGATTGCCAATGTTGATCAGGCCATTCTTGTATTTTCAGCTGTTGAACCGGGCTTTAGCACCTCTCTTTTAGATCGTTTCCTGGTGCTGGTTGAATTTAATCATATAAAGCCGCTCATCTGCATTACTAAAATTGACCTGGCAGATGAAAGTGAGTATAGGAAAATTCAGCAATATGCATCTGATTACCGCAAAGCCGGCTATGATGTTTTGCTGACATCCTCTGAAACAGAAGAAGGTGTTAAAGATCTGATGCCCTATCTGGAAGGTGAGATATCTGTTTTTGCCGGACAGTCAGGTGTGGGGAAATCTTCTTTGTTAAACGTTCTAAGACCGGACCTGGAGCTGAAAACAAATGATATATCTTCGCATTTGGGCAGAGGAAAGCATACGACCAGGCATGTAGAGCTGCTCGAGGTTGGAAAAGGGCTTGTTGCTGATACCCCGGGATTCAGCTCCCTCGAATTCACGGATATCGAATTGGAGGATCTCAATTATTGCTTCCCTGAAATTCAGGAGAAAAGTGAACTTTGTAAATTTAGAGGATGCCTGCACATGGCTGAGCCTAAATGCGCTGTAAAAGCCGCCTGTGAAAACGGTGAAATTCCATCCTACAGGTATGAACACTACAAAACCTTTCTGCAGGAAATCAAAGATAGAAAGCCGAGGTATTAATTTATGGTAAAAATCGCACCTTCTATTTTATCGGCAGACTTTTCTAAATTGGGAGAAGAGATTAAAGATGTTGAACGCGGCGGAGCTGATTATATTCACGTTGATGTAATGGACGGCCATTTTGTGCCGAATATTACAATTGGTCCATTAATAGTGGATGCCATCCGTCCTGTAACAAAGCTGCCCCTTGACGTTCATTTGATGATAGAAGATCCGGATAGTTACATTGAGGCATTTGCTAATGCGGGTGCCGATTACATCACTGTTCATGCAGAAGCATGCAGGCATCTCCACAGAACGGTTCATTTTATTAAATCCTTTGGCGTCAAGGCTGGAGTGGTTCTTAATCCAGCTACACCAGTTAATATGATAGAGCATGTTATCGAAGATATCGATATGGTATTGCTTATGTCTGTTAATCCCGGTTTTGGAGGGCAGAAATTCATCCCATCCGTTCTTCCGAAGATTGCAGCCGTAAAAAAATTGGCTGACGCAAAAGGCCTAAACATTGAAATAGAAGTGGACGGCGGAGTAAATGAAGAAACAGCGCAATTGTGCATTGAAGCTGGAGCCAATGTGCTGGTTGCCGGGTCGGCGATTTATAATCAGAAAGACAGAGCAGCAGCGATTGCTGCTTTAAAGGGTTCGCAATAAAAAGAAGCCAGCTGGAATACAGCTGGCTTTTTGTCATATATAAGATACATTAATGAATGGAGCAATGTATAATGATTATCAATATTTTAGCTGGCGGCCCGGATGACTTGCTGCCTGATCTGCATTCGTTCAGTAATACAGCTGATATTTGGGTCGGAGTAGACAGAGGGGTGCTTACTCTAATTCAAAGCGGCATTCAGCCGGAAATGGCATTTGGTGATTTTGATTCTGTGTCGGATGAAGAGCTTTTACTCATTGAAGAAAATGTAAAAGAGCTGAACAGGTTCAAACCGGAGAAGGATGAAACGGACATGGAGCTTGCCTTGAATTGGGCACTCGGCCAAAAACCTGAAAAAGTCAGTTTGCTTGGTGCCACAGGCGGCAGGCTTGACCACTTATTCGCAAACATTCAGCTGTTAATAAAGCCTGCACTAGCGGAAGACTTTGTTCCTGTCGAAATTATTGACAAGTCTAATAAGATTTACATTAAGACTCCAGGTAAATACAGCATAAAGCAGCATTCAAATTTCAAATACATTTCGTTTGTTCCGATTACTATGGAAATTAAAGGCCTCACCCTGAGAAATTTCAAGTATCCACTGACAGATCGGACCGTCCCTGCCGGTTCTACTCTTTGTATCAGTAATGAACTTATTGATGATTGTGGTACTTTTTCTTTTACTGAAGGCATATTAATGGTTGTAAGAAGCAAGGATTAAGTGCCGGGCCGGTGCTTCCCTGCAAGATGCGGGAAAGCTGGATATGAGTCTTAGCATGAATTGCTTTCTGATCATTTTTTGTAATCATGAGTACTCATCTTTCATTATTTGAATAAGATGGTAAAGACGATTTAAGGACAGAATGGATGCGTAAGATCGTGAGGAGGGACACGAGTAATGAGATTTTATACAATCAAACTTCCTAAATTTTTAGGGGGCATTGTGCGTGCCATGTTAGGGACCTTCAAAAAGGGGTAGACACCCATAAATTAAAAAGAAAATAGCATCAAAACTTGGCACCTCACCTGGGGTGCTTTTATTTTTTGCCTAAATGGGGGAGAATGATAGTGGGTCAAAAAAGGAAAATAAAAAGGACATCCAAAAGGGATGTCCCTGAGCATGTTATACGCGCTCAACTTTACCTGATTTAAGTGCTCTTGCAGAAACCCAAACACGTTTAGGTTTACCGTCTACAAGAATACGTACCTTCTGAAGGTTAGCACCCCAAGTGCGCTTGTTAGCGTTCATTGCGTGAGAACGTGCGTTACCTGAAGTTGTTTTTTTACCAGTTACTACACATTTGCGTGGCATGTATGTTTCCCTCCTTACTAAAAGCATAAGCTGAAACTATTTTTCAATGCTTTCATCTGCAATAGTCAGATTCATCCATCTGAATTAATGCGGAATCCCTGTGCGGATTTCGACATTAAAAGATACTTTAATAATTTATCATACAACCCTTCTGATTGCAATAGTTTGCTTTCAAGAAAATTTCCTTGACATAGGGGGATGGAACATGAGCTATAATAGAGATGGAGAAGTATAACTTTCAATATCACAGCCCATATAGTAAAATATTATAAGGTATGCTTTAAGCTTTGAAGTTAGAAAGACCGCTGCCCAGCTAAAAAAGGTGAATTGTCTCTTGCCGGAAGGCTTAGCCTCCAGGATGCAATTCAGGGGAAAGCCAGCACTATCGTTAAGCGGCAGTGCCTGAAGAAGCTTTTATGAAAAGCAATTTCCAAAGGGGGAACGAACCATGTCCATCGAATTAAAAACAAATTTCGGGCAAATTGATATCTCTAATGACGTAATTGCAACAATCGCAGGCGGAGCAGCAGTTGACTGCTACGGCATCGTAGGAATGGCCTCTAAAAATCAAATTAAGGATGGTCTTACAGATATACTGCGAAAAGAGAATTTTACCCGTGGTGTAATTGTTCGCCAGGAAGAAGATGAAGTACATATCGATATGTATATTATTGTAAGTTACGGAACGAAAATTTCCGAGGTTGCCCACAATGTGCAATCTAAAGTGAAATACACCCTTGATAAAACAGTTGGGCTTAGCACTGACTCGGTTAATATTTACGTTCAGGGAGTTCGAGTAACGAACCCGTAGTGAGGAGGAAAGACTTGTGTCAAAAAAAGATTTAGATGGGAAGCTTTTTGCCGAAATGGTCATACAAGGAGCGAACCATTTATCTGCTAATGCAAAATTAGTGGATGCGTTAAATGTTTTCCCTGTTCCTGATGGAGACACAGGAACCAACATGAATTTGTCAATGACTTCCGGAGCAAAGGAAGTTAAAGCTAATATCCAGGAGCATATTGGAAAGGTAGGTTCTGCTCTTTCTAAAGGTTTGCTTATGGGAGCACGAGGGAACTCGGGAGTAATTCTCTCCCAGCTGTTCAGAGGCTTCTCAAAAGCGATTGAACATAAAGCTTCCATAAATGGAAAAGAGTTTGCTGATGCTCTGAATTCTGGTGTGGAGACGGCATATAAAGCTGTGATGAAGCCGGTTGAAGGAACGATCCTTACTGTTGCAAAAGATTCCGCTAAGAAAGCGGTTCAGGCTGCTAATCATGAAGATGATATTATCGTGATTATGGAGGAAGTTTTGAAAGAAGCAAGGGCTTCCCTAAACCGCACTCCAGATCTTCTTCCAGTCTTAAAAGAAGTAGGAGTTGTAGACAGCGGCGGCCAGGGCCTTGTGTTTGTATATGAAGGATTCCTTGCCGAGCTAAAGGGCGAAAAACTTCCTGATACACCGGCAGCCCTTCCAAAAATGGATGACCTGGTTAGCGCAGAACACCATAAAAATGTTCACAGTTTTATGAACACTGAGGATATTGAGTTCGGTTATTGCACTGAATTTATGGTCAAATTCGAAGATGAAAAGCTTTCTGCTAATCCTTTTTCAGAAGACAGATTCCGCCAGGACTTAAGCCAATATGGCGACTCACTTCTGGTGATTGCGGATGAGCAGCTTGTAAAAGTACATATCCACTCTGAACAGCCGGGAGATTGCCTGACATACGGACAGCGCTATGGCAGTTTAATCAATATGAAGATTGAAAACATGCGCCAGCAGCACACCAACTTAGTCGAAGACGTTCCTACACCTTTGGCTGCTCAGGCTAAGCCAAAAGAAAAGCAGGAGTACGGAATTGTGACAGTATCAATGGGCAGCGGCATCGCGGATCTTTTCCGAAGCATCGGCGCACATGCTGTCATTGAAGGCGGACAGACAATGAATCCCAGCACGGAAGATATTGTAAAAGCCATCAAAGAAGTAAATGCAAAAAAAGTAATCATTTTGCCAAACAATAAAAATATTATTATGGCTGCACAGCAGGCTGCAGAAGTGACTGAAGAAGAAGCAGTGGTTGTTCCTTCAAAGACTGTTCCTCAGGGAATGGCGGCACTTCTTGCCTTTAATCCAAGTGCTGAGCTTACAGAAAACGAAGAAGGCATGACAGATGCACTTCAGCATGTGAAAACTGGCCAAATCACGTTTGCTGTCCGTGATACAAGCATCGATGGCCTTGAGATCGAGAAAGATGATTTCATGGGCATTGCAGACGGCAAAATTGTTGTGAAAAACAAGAATAGAGTTCAGGCTGCCAAAGATCTTCTGGAAGGAATGATCGACGATGACTCTGAGATCCTTACCGTCTTAAAAGGTGAAGATGCAGCAGAAGAGGAAGTAGACTCACTTATCAGCTATATTAAAGATAAATATGATGATATTGAGGTTGAGCTTCATGATGGAAAACAGCCTCTATACTCTTTTATTTTCGCAATTGAATAACCAATAAACAAAGCGAGGGCCCAGCCTTCGCTTTTGTCCATTTTAAACCTTTATTAAATGCTTTGAAGCATGAGTTTTTATTTGGTTTAAGGTTACTTTCTTGCGTTTTTTAATCACAATGTGCTAGTTATAAAGCAGGCGCTTTAGAAGCCTGTATATAAAAGTAACGGAGCAGGGAGGGATGGCGGACTGCCTGAAAGAAAAAATAATAGGCAGCCGTTCAATAAACGTGAATCCAAATTTAATCCAGTCTGTTACAGCTGTTAAAGGCATTGGGGAGGAATCAGCCGAATTACTGGCTGAAATGAATATTTACACTGTAAAAGACTTGCTTGAATATTTTCCATATAGATATGAAGATTACAGGCTCAAGGACCTGGCAGAAATGAAGCATGATGAAAGAGTGACGGTTGAAGGAAAGGTTCACAGTGAACCTTCACTTGCTTATTACGGCAGGAAACGCTCCAGGCTCACTGTTCGGGTGCTTGTAGGACGGTATCTCATCCAAGTGATTCTGTTCAATCAGCCTTATCTGAAGAACAAAATTGTATTAAACGAAACGGTTACGGTGACTGGAAAATGGGACCAGCATCGGCAGGTGATTACAGCCAGTGAACTTAAATTAGGAAATGCCTCTGGCAATAAGGATTTTGAGCCGGTTTATGCTGTAAAAGGTAATGTCACGGTCAAGGGCATCAGGCGATTTATTAAACTGGCTTTCTCACAGTATGGAAATGACATATCAGAAACTTTGCCTGAAAAATATTTATTGCAATATAGACTATTGAATAGGCGAGATGCTGTGAGATCGCTTCATTTTCCCGCCAATGAACAGGAACTCAAGCAGGGAAGGCGGCGTTTTGTTTATGAGGAGTTTTTCTATTTTCAATTAAAAATGCAGGCACTAAGAAAGATTGAAAGAGAGCAGTCAAAAGGGGTTGCGCAGGCTTATGATCTTTCAAGGCTAATGGAGTTCATTGACTCACTGCCATTTGATTTAACCGGAGCACAAAAAAGAGTAGTTAATGAGATCATGTCTGATTTGAAATCTCCATACAGGATGAACAGGCTATTACAGGGGGATGTTGGTTCCGGCAAAACGGCAGTGGCGGCGATTGCTCTTTTCGCCAGCAGGACAGCAGGCTTTCAGGGAGCATTAATGGTCCCGACCGAAATTCTGGCAGAGCAGCATGCGGAATCTTTAAAGTCGATGCTCGAGCCGTTTGGGCTGAGATGTGAACTCCTGACAAGCTCTGTTAAAGGAAAGCGAAGAAGAGAAATTCTCCAGCTTTTAAAGGATGGAGAGATTGATGTTCTCATAGGCACACATGCACTTATCCAGGATGAAGTGGAATTTAATAAACTGGGACTTGTCATTACTGATGAGCAGCATAGATTTGGGGTAGGGCAGCGACGGATACTCAGGGAAAAAGGGGAAAATCCTGATGTTCTGTTCATGACTGCAACGCCAATCCCAAGAACATTGGCCATTACCGTTTTTGGTGAAATGGATGTATCCATCATAGATGAAATGCCGGCAGGACGAAAAGCAATTGAAACCTATTGGGCAAAACCTGAAATGCTGGACAGGGTCCTGGGTTTTATGGAAAAGGAGCTTTCAGCAGGTCAGCAGGTTTATGTGATCTGCCCGCTTATTGAGGAATCAGACAAATTGGATGTTCAAAACGCTATAGATGTCCATGCGACTTTGATGCATCATTTTCATGGCCGTTATGATGCCGGACTCATGCATGGCAGGCTTCATCCGGATGAAAAGGAAAGTGTTATGAAAGCTTTCAGCCGTAATGAAACTCAGGTTCTTGTTTCGACGACGGTTGTTGAGGTGGGTGTAAATGTTCCAAATGCAACGATGATGGTGATCTATGATGCGGAGCGGTTTGGACTTGCACAGCTGCATCAGCTGAGGGGCAGGGTAGGAAGAGGAGATAAACAATCGTATTGTGTGCTTCTGGCTGACCCGAAATCGGAAGTTGGAAAAGAACGCATGAAAATCATGACAGAAACCAATGATGGCTTTGCCCTAAGTGAAAAGGACCTTGAGCTTCGGGGTCCTGGAGACTTTTTCGGAAGAAAGCAAAGCGGGCTCCCGGAATTTAAAGTCGCTGATATGGTCCATGATTACCGCGCACTCGAAACCGCCAGAAATGATGCCTCCATGCTAGTGGAATCGGATGAATTCTGGCACTCGGATGAGTACCTGCCTTTACGGCAATACTTAAAGGAAGCAGGAGTGCTGGAAGGGGAAAAACTGGACTAGAAATAAGGTATTCAGAGCGGATTGCAGAAAAGTTCTTTCTTGCAATCTGCTTTTTTTGATTATATACTACTATTAGTACCTAGTCTTAATATCTCGGACGGTGGGATTTTAATGAAAAGAAACAAAAAAGAACGTCAAGCATTATTAACGGACACCATAAAAGAAAATCCTTTTGTCACGGACGAGGAACTTGCGGACAAGTTCTCTGTCAGCGTCCAGACAATCAGGCTCGATCGGCTGGAATTATCAATTCCGGAATTGCGTGAGCGAATCAAGCATGTTGCCGAGAAAAGTTTTGAGGATGAAGTGCGATCTTTACCAATAGAAGAAATAATCGGTGAAATAATAGATATAGAATTGGATAAAACGGCGATATCCATTTTCGATGTAAAAAGTGAACATGTCTTCAAGCGTAATGGAATTGCCCGGGGCCACCACCTGTTTGCACAGGCCAACTCACTGGCGGTCGCCGTCATAAATGATGAGCTGGCATTAACGGCAAAAGCCAATATTCAATTTACAAGGCCAGTGAGATTAAATGAACGTGTCATCGCAAAAGCAAAAGTCCTTACAATAGATATTGACAGCGGAAGGACAATGGTTGAAGTCAATAGCTTTGTCAATAACGAACAGGTATTCAAGGGAGAATTTGACATGTTCAGAAAAAAATAATCATTAAAGGATGAAGCATCATGAAAATTGCCATAGACGCAATGGGTGGCGACAATGCCCCAAAGGAAATTGTCCTTGGGGCAATGAAAGCTGCCGCAGAATTTAAAGATGTACATATCACCCTTGTAGGTGATGAGTCAAAAATAAACCAATACCTTACTTCAAATGAGCGAATTGATATACTACATACAGATGAAGTCATCTTGCCGGATGATGAGCCGGTGAGAGCTGTACGCAGAAAGAAAAAAGCATCCATGGTGCTTGCAACGCAGCTTGTCACAGATGGCAATGCGGATGCATGCATTTCTGCAGGAAATACGGGTGCTCTTATGGCCGCAGGGCTTTTTGTGGTAGGAAGGATTGAGGGCATTGAACGCCCGGCATTGTCACCTACGCTTCCGACAATAGACGGAGAAGGGTTCCTTTTGCTGGATGTAGGGGCGAATGTGGACGCAAAGCCGGAGCATCTTCTTCAATATGCAATTATGGGATCTATATATACCGAAAAGGTCCGGGGTGTTGCCAATCCGAGAGTAGGCCTTCTAAATATCGGAACGGAAGAGAAAAAAGGCAATGAGCTGGCAAAAAATACATTTGATCTGCTGAAGAATGCGGATATCAACTTTATCGGCAATGTGGAAGCCCGCGATTTGCTTGAGGGAGCTGCAGATGTGGTCGTGACAGATGGATTTACCGGCAATATGGTGCTCAAGACAATTGAGGGTACTGCTCTATCTGTATTTAAAATGCTAAAAACAGCACTGACCAGCAGCTTTAAAACAAAATTGGCAGCAGCAGCCTTAAAGCCTGATTTATACCAGCTGAAATCCAAAATGGATTATTCCGAATACGGCGGTGCCGGTTTATTTGGATTAAAGGCGCCGGTTATCAAGGCGCATGGCTCTTCAGATGCAACAGCTTTATACAGTGCTGTGAGGCAGACCAGGAACATGGTCGAAAACAATGTCGCTGATACGATTAAGGAAGCGGTTGAAAAAGAAGCCAATAAAACAGCTCTTCAATAAACATTTTAAACTTGGGGGGAAGCATGATGGGTAAAATCGCCTTTTTATTCCCTGGGCAGGGATCCCAGACGGCAGGAATGGGGAAAGCCTTAGCTGAACAGGATGAAAAAGTAAAATCATACTTCGAGAGTGCCGATCAAAAACTTGGCTTTTCATTATCGAAACTTATTTTTGAAGGGCCTCAGGACAAATTGACGTTAACAACAAACGCACAGCCTGCACTATTGACTACTGGCATTGCCATTCTCGATTATTTTAAAAGATCTGGTATAACACCTGATTTTGTTGCGGGACATAGCCTTGGTGAGTATACTGCACTAGTCGCTGCGGAAGCTATATCCTTTGAGGATGGGGTATATGCTGTCCGTAAGCGGGGCGAATTCATGGAAGAAGCCGTTCCTAATGGCGAGGGAACAATGGCTGCTGTATTGGGCCTCGACAGGGACAAGCTTACTGCAGTTACAGAAGAGGTTACTGCAGGAGGAAATCCGGTGCAGCTTGCAAACCTGAACTGTCCTGGACAAATTGTCATTTCAGGTTCAAAAGCAGGCGTGGAACTGGCTTCTCTAAAGGCTAAAGAAGAAGGTGCCAAGCGTGTGCTTCCGCTGGAGGTAAGCGGCCCTTTCCATTCCCAATTAATGAAGCCTGCTGCGGAGAAGTTCAGGGGAATCCTTGATGAAATTGAGATTAAAGATGCAAAGGTTCCTGTCATTGCCAATGTAACAGCTTCTGAAATGACATCTGCTTCAGAAATAAATGGCAGATTGATTGAACAGCTGTATTCTCCTGTGCTCTGGGAGGATTCAATCCGCAGGATGATAGAGCTTGGAGTGGATACATTTATAGAAATAGGGCCAGGAAAAGTACTGTCAGGCTTAGTGAAAAAGGTAGATCGTTCCCTTAAAACGTATGCCGTTTCAGATGCAGAATCATGCCAGGCAGTTACAGAATCCTTGAAGGAGGAATTGAGATGAAGCTAGAGGGAAAAGCCGCTTTAGTAACAGGAGCTTCCCGCGGAATCGGAAGAGAAATCGCTTTAGGTCTTGCCAGGCAAGGTGCAGATATTGCGGTTAACTACTCCGGAAGTATGGCTGCGGCGAACGAAGTCGTTGATGAAATAAAGGCATTAGGCAGAAATGCTTTTGCTATCCAATGCGATGTGTCAAATAGTGATTCCGTGACAAGCATGGTAAAAGAAACAGTAGAAAAGTTTGGCAAGCTTGATATTCTGGTTAATAATGCGGGGATTACGAGGGACAACCTGCTTATGAGAATGAAGGAAGACGAATGGGATGATGTTATTAACATTAATCTGAAAGGTGTTTTCCTATGTACAAAAGCTGTTACAAGGCAGATGATGAAACAGCGCAGCGGCCGCATTATCAATATTTCATCCATTGTCGGTGTCAGCGGAAATCCTGGACAGGCTAACTATGTCGCTGCCAAATCAGGGGTTATCGGTCTGACAAAAACCTCAGCAAAGGAACTTGCATCAAGAGGGATAACAGTCAATGCCATTGCACCAGGCTTCATCACAACTGATATGACGGATAAGCTGAACGAGGATGTAAGGGATCAGATGCTAAAACAAATCCCATTGGCACGCTTCGGCGATCCTGCAGATATTGCAAATGTAGCAGTGTTTCTAGCTTCAGAGGACAGCCGTTATATGACAGGGCAAACACTGCATGTTGATGGCGGAATGGTCATGTAATTTGTAACAGGGTTGTAATGCAAAATTTTTTATAAAAGCTTTCAATAAAGGCTAAAAATAATCTATAATACTTGAGGGGAGGTGAACAAGCATGGCAGAAGTATTAGAACGTGTAACAAAGATCATCGTGGACCGTCTTGGTGTTGAAGAGTCTGAAGTGAAATTGGAGGCTTCTTTCAAAGATGATCTAGGTGCTGATTCCCTTGATGTAGTAGAATTAGTAATGGAATTAGAAGATGAGTTCGACATGGAAATTTCTGACGATGACGCTGAGAAAATCGCAACAGTCGGTGACGCTGTAAATTACATAAAAGCTAGCCAATAATCGTTAGTAGAACCACTCTGCAGTGAGGGAATCCCCCCTCACTGCAGCAATTTTTTCAGATGTTTACTGTCCGGTGTTACCTGCAGCATCGAAAGGGCAGCTTGGAATTAGGCTTTCAGCCTTTAGCAGGTGACTGTGGACAGTAAATACGATTCTCAAAAGCTCCGTTTGATAACGGGGCTTTCTTCTGTGAAAATGGCCGTAACCATATGAAACATAAAATTGCTTTATATCCAAGTTTTTTTGCGTTTTTCCTCTTTATTACGTAAAATTAGGGAAGACCAATTATTTAGATTTTATGAATGTAAGTTTCCTTAAGCCTTATGGCTTTTGGGCATTTATTTATATTTTTCGTTGAGTTGATTGGAGCGGAAGGTGCGAGATCCTCGAAAATGCTGCCGCATTTTCTTCGTGCGGTGTTCTTTCGAGGAGGCTCACCGCCCGCCCCGCGGAAAGCGAGTACCTGTAGCGGAAATCAACGGGCATAGTTCAAAACTAAAAACTCAATATTTTTGAAATGAGCCTATTATTAAAAAGAATATTAATTTTAGCAAGGTGGATGCAATATGCGCAGCAATAAAGATAAAGAAAGAAAATCATTTCGCGCAATCGAAAAACAATTTAAAGAATTCCAGACGGAAATCGGAATTCACTTTGAAAATGAAAAATTACTAAAACAAGCTTTTACCCATTCATCCTATGTGAATGAGCACCGGAGAAAGCCTTATGAAGACAATGAAAGACTGGAATTCCTGGGGGATGCCGTCCTCGAATTGACTGTTTCAAAATTCCTTTACCTTAAATATCCGATGATGAGCGAGGGTGAATTAACAAAGCTGAGGGCTGCGGTTGTCTGTGAACCATCCCTGGTCTCATTTGCCCACGAATTGTCATTTGGCAGCCTGGTGCTCCTTGGTAAAGGGGAGGAAATGACAGGAGGAAGAACCCGTCCAGCCCTGCTTGCAGATGTATTTGAAGCCTTTATAGGTGCATTGTACCTGGATAAAGGATTAGATACAGTTGTCGGTTTTTTGGAAAAAGTTATTTTTCCAAAGATTGATTCAGGTGCTTTTTCGCATGTGATGGATTTTAAAAGCCAGCTGCAGGAGCTTGTGCAGCGGGATGGTGCAGGTGCAATTGAATATAAAATCCTTCAGGAAAAGGGGCCTGCCCACAATCGTGAATTTGTTTCCACTGTTTCTCTAAATAGCAGGGAACTTGGGACAGGCACTGGCCGGTCAAAGAAAGAAGCCGAACAGCATGCGGCCCAAATGGCTCTTGAGGTATTAAAAAATCATATAAAGTGAAACATTTTCTAACTCTGACATCAAAGAGCAGAAACATGAGGAGACAGAGGGGGACCAAGGTTGTTTTTAAAAAGGCTTGATGTTATTGGATTTAAGTCGTTTGCTGAGCGGATAACGGTTGATTTTGTTCCAGGCGTCACAGCAGTTGTCGGTCCGAATGGAAGCGGGAAAAGCAATATTACTGATGCCATCCGCTGGGTATTAGGTGAACAATCAGCTAAGTCCCTTCGCGGTGCGAAAATGGAGGATGTCATTTTTGCGGGCAGTGATTCCCGGAGAGCACAGAATTTTGCAGAGGTGACACTGACGCTTGATAATGCCGATCAGGGTCTGCCGATCGACTATAGCGAAGTCAGTGTTACCAGAAGGGTCTACCGATCCGGAGACAGTGAATACCTGATCAATAAGCAAACATGCAGACTTAAAGATATTGTAGATTTATTTATGGATTCAGGCCTTGGCAGGGAAGCTTTTTCAATCATAAGCCAGGGCAGAGTTGAAGAAATTCTAAACAGCAAAGCTGAAGAACGCCGGACTATATTTGAAGAAGCGGCTGGCGTACTTAAATACAAGACAAGAAAGAAAAAGGCGGAAGGCAAGCTATCTGAAACCCAGGATAACTTAAACAGGGTGAATGATATTCTTCATGAACTGGAAACCCAGGTAGAGCCTTTAAAAATACAGGCCTCAATCGCAAAAGATTATCTGCAGCAGAAAGAAGAGCTGGAGAAAATAGAGGTTGCCCTTACCGTTTATGAGATCGAGGACCTGCATTCAAAATGGGAGCAGCTTTCACGTCAGCTCGAGCTGCATACCGAAGATGAAATGAAACTCTCTGCCGTTATCCAAAACAAAGAAGCGAAAGTGGAAGAGTTAAAGGATCATATTGCTGCAATTGATGAATCAGTCAATGATCTGCAGGATGTCCTCCTTCATGCCAGTGAAGAGCTGGAAAAACTGGAAGGCAGAAAAGAAGTGCTCAAAGAGCGAAAGAAAAATGCCACCCAGAATAAAGACCAGCTTCATAGAAATATGAAAGAACTTACCATGAAGATTGCTGAGTTAAAAGAGCAGAAAGAAAAGCACTCGGCTCTCAGGGGAAAAGTGAAGGCAGAAGCTGTTAAGCTTCAAAAAGCATTAAAGGAAAAGCAGGAGCAGCTCAAACTATTCAGTGAAAATACAGAAGAAAAAATAGAGTCACTGAAAAGTGATTATATTGAAGTGCTGAACAGCCAGGCAGCTTCAAGGAATGAATTGCAGAATATTGATCAGCAGCTGAGTCAGCAGGGGCAGCGCAGTTCAAGGCTTGAAATGGATAATGAAAAATATATTGCTGACCGCAAGAAAAATGAAGAGAAAAAACAAAAGATACAATCCAATCTTGAAAACCTGCAAAAGGAATTAGAAAATCAAGTTCATTTATTCCGTAATGAAGACCGCAAGCTTGAATCATTAAAGAATAATTATCAAAAGCAGGAAAAAACCTTGTATCAGGCTTATCAATATTTGCAGCAGGCGAAATCCCGCCAGGAAATGCTTGAAGAAATGGAAGAGGATTTTTCGGGTTTTTTCCAAGGAGTAAAAGAAGTATTGAAAGCAAGAGGCAGCAAGCTGCAGGGAATAGAAGGAGCCGTAGCGGAATTAATTCAGGTGCCAAAAGAGTACGAAACTGCGATTGAAACAGCTCTCGGCGGTGCCATGCAGCATATCATTGTACAGGATGAACAGGACGGAAGAAGTGCCATCCAATTCCTGAAGAAGAATTCATACGGCAGAGCCACATTCCTGCCTTTAAGTGTAATTAAGGGGAAGAAGCTGAATACCATGCAAATGCAGTCGGTTCAAGCCCACCCTGCCTTTATTGGTGAAGCTGCTTCACTGATAGAATTTGAAGAGAGGCACCAGCCTGCTATCGAGAGCTTGCTTGGCAATGTGGTTATTGCCCGGGATCTTAAAGGTGCCAATGAACTTGCGAAGCTGCTTCAATACCGTGTGAGGCTCGTAACAATTGACGGAGATGTGGTTAATCCCGGCGGATCCATGACCGGTGGAGCTGTGAAACAAAAAAGTACTTCAATTCTTTCCCGTAAAGGTGAACTTGAAGAGCTGAAGTCCAGAATAAAGGATATGGAATCCAAAACAGCAAATCTCGAAAAGCAAGTAAAACTGCAAAAAAGTGAAATTCAAAAACAGGATTTACGCATTGAACAGCTTAGAAAAACAGGCGAAGAGCTTCGTTTGATGGAACAGAAGGTAAAAGGAGAACTTTTAGAAGCAGAGTTTGAAGAGAAAAGCATTAATGAGCGTCTATCCCTTTATGATATGGACAAAGCACAGTTTTCGCAAGATATAGAGAGACTGCTGGCAAGAAAAAGCGAGCTTTCAGTTTTATTGGAACAGCAGCAAAAGCAAATCACTAATCTTGATCAGGAGATCAAAGCATTAACAGAAAGAAAAAACACCCAGCAGACTTCAAAGGAAACTGTAGTATCTGAAATTAATGAGCTGAAAATTAGCTTCGCTTCCAAAAGTGAGCAGCTGAACCATGCTGAGGACAAGCTGGCCGCTATAAATTCTGAGCTTGCTGTTACCCAGGATAAGCTGAAAACCATTAAAGAAGATTTAGAATTGCTTTCATCCGAAATGACAAACAGCTCTTCAGGTGAACAGCATCTGGAAGAAGCAGCACAGCGAAAACTGAGGGAAAAGAATGAAACGCTTGAACTAATTGCTTCAAGAAGGAATGAGCGATTAAAACTCCAAGCATCTTTAGAGGACCTTGAGCTTGAGGCGAAAGAATTAAAACGTCAGCATAAAGGCCTTATAGAAGTGCTGAAAGATGAGGAAGTTAAACAGAACAGGCTGGATGTTGAGCTTGAGAATAGGCTGAATCATTTAAGGGAAGAATACCTGCTGTCTTTTGAAGCGGCTAAAGAAGAATACCCGCTGCAAATTGAAATTGAGGAAGCGCGAAAAAGAGTAAAACTTATAAAGCTGGCTATCGAGGAACTTGGTGCAGTAAATCTCGGGGCAATAGAGGAATATGAAAGAGTATCGGAACGCTTTGAATTCCTGCTTGAGCAAAAAACAGACCTTCAGGAAGCAAAAGATACATTATTCCAGGTAATTGATGAAATGGATGTAGAAATGAAAAGGCGATTTGAAGAAACATTTGAAGGGATCCGTTTTCATTTTGAGTCGGTTTTCCAATCTTTATTCGGCGGCGGCAGAGCGGATTTACGCTTGACCCAGCCTGAAGATTTATTGAATACAGGTGTGGAAATTGTCGCACAGCCGCCAGGCAAGAAATTGCAGAACCTCGGATTATTATCTGGGGGAGAAAGAGCACTTACAGCCATTGCTTTACTGTTTTCCATTTTGAAAGTACGGCCTGTTCCATTCTGTATTCTTGATGAAGTTGAGGCTGCTTTGGATGAAGCGAATGTCCAAAGGTTCAGCCAATACTTAAAAAGATACAGTGCAGAAACCCAGTTCATCGTTATCACCCACAGAAAAGGAACAATGGAAGAAGCAGATGTCCTTTACGGTGTGACCATGCAGGAATCCGGTGTCTCCAAACTGGTATCTGTGCGTCTGGAAGAAAGCAGAGAATTAATTACTCAATAGCAGGCTTAGTGCGGAACCGCGTGAAGCATTGTTCCGCACTTATACATATTGGATTAAGGAAGTGAAAACATGAGTTTCTTTAAAAAACTAAAAGAAAAAATCACAATGCAGACAGATAGTGTTACTGAAAAGTTTAAAGACGGATTAACCAAAACCCGCGATAATTTTTCAAATAAGGTAAATGACCTTGTTTCAAGATACCGGAAAGTGGATGAGGAATTTTTCGAGGAACTGGAAGAAATCTTAATTGGGGCGGATGTAGGTTTTGACACTGTCATGGAACTGGTGGATGAGCTGAGAAGAGAAGTAAAGCGCAAGAATATTCAGGATCCGCGCGAAGTTCAGGCAGTAATATCCGAGAAGCTTGTAGACATTTATGACAGCGCAGGCGAAACTTCTACAGAAATAAATATACAGACCGATGGACTTACGGTTATCCTGTTTGTTGGTGTTAACGGTGTAGGAAAAACAACGACAATCGGAAAACTTGCCCATAAGTTCAAAAGTGAAGGGAAAAATGTCCTTCTTGCAGCAGGTGATACTTTCCGTGCAGGAGCGATTGAACAGCTTGAGGTGTGGGGCGAACGTGTCGGAGTTGATGTCATTAAGCAGGGAGCCGGTTCTGATCCTGCAGCTGTCATGTATGATGCTGTTCAGTCTGCAAAGTCGCGCAAGGCCGATATTTTAATCTGTGATACAGCGGGACGTCTCCAAAATAAAGTTAATTTGATGAAAGAATTGGAAAAGGTAAAGCGTGTAATTGAAAGAGAAGTACCTGGTGCCCCGCACGAGGTATTGCTTGTTCTTGACGCTACTACCGGACAAAACGCCATGATTCAGGCTAAAACCTTCAAGGAAGCAACAGATGTTTCCGGTATTGTTCTTACAAAGCTGGATGGTACTGCAAAAGGCGGCATCGTACTGGCAATCAGAAATGAGCTGGAAATACCTGTGAAATTCGTAGGTTTAGGTGAAAAAATGGATGACCTGCAGGAATTTAATGCAGAACAATATGTCTATGGACTCTTTGCCGACATAGTTGAAAAAGAAGCAGAAGAAGAGGAAGAATAAAAATATTACTGATCAAACAGCCTGAGAATTCGTTCTCAGGCTGTTTTTTATATTATAGAAATAGAATGAAAATAAAAAATAGTTTAAAAAGTGCGATTTATAGTGTAAAATTACACTATAATACTGCTGTTCTTCATCAAGATTAACCTGTAAAACAAATTATTTTAATATCCTCAGGAACTTTTTGTCATTAAGCTGCGTCTATACAATGGAAGAAGTTATCAGGCTGGCAATAATTTATAGTTATAAAAGCTGCCTATAAATATAAAAAGCTAATATTTACGATATTTAAAGGGGAGATTGGGTTGCACGGTAAATTAAAAGTAATCATTATGGTTTTATTCTGCTTTGTATTAATGTTTCATCCATTCCAATCAGCAGAAGCTGCCGGTACAGGCATTAAAGTTACTCTCGATGAGGGCTTTGGCGGAAAAGTAAAAAGAGGAGAGGGATTTCCCCTGCGTATAAAGATGGAAAACTCAGGTGAATCATTTAGCGGTGATTTGCTGATAAGTTACCATCCATCCTACAATACCAGTGGTGCGGTTTCTGTAAAAGTAGAGCTGCCTGCCGGAACAGCTAAGGAGTATCTGGTTTCCATACCTGGAATGACGGAGGACCACCCCTCCATGTATCAGAACATTCCATTGCTGACTCTTTATGAAGGAGATTGGGAAGACGGAAAAAAAGTTAGTTTTAAAGGAGAAAATACACTAAAACCTAAATTTATAGATATGGCTACTGAAGTAATTGGAGTTCTAAGTGAAAACTATGACCGTGTAAAAGAGCTTCGGACACTTCCTTCTAAATCGCTGCTTGAACTTAAAGGGGAAGATTTGCCGGATGATGCAACAGGTCTGGAGACACTCGATTACTTGCTTATTGATGAATTTAAGGTTTCCCAGCTTAGTGAAAAACAGCAAAAAGCTATAAGGGACTGGATATTCAGTGGTGGAACACTGATTGCCGGAGGAGGACCAGATGCAAGCGGCTCCTATGGAAATTTATATTCACTTCTGCCGATGAAATCAGAAAATGAGGCATCCGCCCCAGTCAAATTCCTGCAGCCGGCAAAGGGAGATGAGCCAAAATTTGATGAGCTCAACTTCTTCACTGGTCCGGTTGATAAGAGTGCAGAAGTTATTGCAAAAAGCGGCGATCTCCCTGCAGCGTTGAAAAAGGAGTATGGAAGCGGGACAATTTTACAGACAGCTTTTTCACTTGGGGATGAGCCTTTATCTTCATGGCAGGGATATGATACATGGTTTGAAGACTATATGAAACAGGCATCAGGTTCAGGCATTGGATCGAGCCCCTATTCACAGGATTATCTCGACCAGCTTTATTGGGAATTTGCAGAAATAAATGAATTCTTTCCTGCATCCAATTTTTCAGTCGGACAGCTTATAGGACTTTTTGCCGGTTATATTATTCTAATAGTGCCTGTGCTTTATTTTGTGTTAAGAAAGCTTGATAAACGGGAGCATTCCTGGTGGATCATTCCTTCTATAGCCATTTTAATGGGGGCAGCTGTCTTTGGAATGGGGGCAAAAGACAGAATTTCTCAGCCGCAGCTGAACCAGATGGGGATATATAAAGTGAATAACAATCTGCTTACCGGTTATCAGGCTTCAACCCTGCTGTCAAATAAAAGCGGTGAATACATCCTCTCAATGCCAAAAGGTGAATATAATGCTGTGGTTTATTCAAACAATTCCACGTCATCTGACCCGCTTAGAGGCGGAATCTTGGCTGAAAGAGTAAAAAACAATGAGATAATTTTCCCGGAGGTAGAATATTGGTCATCCAAAACCATTTACGGAAAAGCTCAAACAGAAATAAATGGGAAATTGACTGCAGATATCACCCTTAAAGAAAAAAGATTAACAGGAACAATCCAAAACCAAAGTGACTTTGATTTTGAAGAATTATATATTTGGTCAGGAAATGAAGCAATTAAACTGGGTTCAATCAAAAAAGGTGAGACCATTAAAGTAGATAAAGCCACAAAACAGTCCCTTCTGAGCAGACCGTACGGAGGAGCATTTAATGGAGGAAATCCGGCCAATAGCCAAAATGATATTAATAAATTGAGAAGAGAAAAGCTTCAATATGCTTCCAATACATTTCTGCTGGGAGATCTTGCACAGCCAGTCCTTGCAGGAATTACAAGAGAATCTGTCATTGATGTAACCATGAAAGGGAAGAAAGCAAAACAGAATAACACCAATCTGATTATTCAGCCATTTGAGGCCAAAAATGAGTTTTCCGGCGAATTTACATTGAAGGATGGCATGATGGCAGCTGATTGGAATGTGATTAAGGGACAGATTTATGAAAAAGGCATGGATAGCACGAGTGGTGAAATGATGCTCGAAGATGGAGAATATGAATATTCTCTAAGCCTTCCGAAGCAGCTTAAGGAGAAAACCTATAAACTGGAAGAAATTTCGGTAAGGATTAATAGCCAAAACGTACAGTATTCATTAAAAAACCATAAAACAGGTGAATGGCTGCCGATTGAACCCGATCAAAGGAGCTTAAAGCTGACAAGTAAAGATGACTTGTCACAGTATGTCTCAAAAGAGGGGCAATTTATTTTAAAGCTTATTAAATCTTCACAGGGAGATCCATTCGTTCCATTGCCGGCTGTAACAATAAAAGGGGAGGTGGCGAAATGATCGAAATAATAGATTTAACGAAACAATATGGAAAATTCACAGCACTTGATTCCTTAAATCTTACTATTGAAAAAGGCAGTGTCTTTGGTTTTGTCGGACAGAATGGTGCAGGAAAATCCACAACCTTTTCCATTTTGGCAACACTGCTTGCCCCAACTTCGGGATCGGCTTATGTAAACGGGTTTGATGTGCAAAAGGAGCCAAAGCTCGTACGAAAGCAAATTGGCTATATGCCGGACTTCTTCGGGGTTTATGATCAGCTTAAGGCTGATGAGTACCTTCACTTCTACGGTGCAAGTTACGGTATTCCATTCGCAGAACGCGAGAAGCTGATTCCCCAGCTGCTGGACCTTGTCAACTTGTCACATAAAAGAGATTCATATGTGGACCTTCTATCGAGAGGGATGAAACAGCGTCTATGCCTGGCAAGATGCCTGATTCATGACCCTGAAGTGCTGATTCTGGATGAACCTGCATCAGGACTTGACCCGCGGGCAAGGGTAGAAATGAGGGAAATATTAAAAGAATTGAAAAGTATGGGCAAGACGATTTTAATATCTTCACATATTCTGCCTGAGCTTGCAGAAATGTGCGATACCATCGGCATTATTGATCAGGGTAAACTTGTGGCTCAGGGGTCTGTTGCTGATATCCAGTCGCAGCTTAGAGGAGAAAGGCTGATTCTTGTAAAAGTTCATGGAAATGCTGAAAATGCCATCTCCTTTTTCGAAGATGATCCAAATATTTTTAAATTATCTTTGCTGGAGGACGGGTTATCTTTTCGGTTTATTTATAAAGGGACGCCTGAACAGCAAACAGAACTTCTTAAAAGAGCCATATTAAGTAATCTGGCCATCACCAGCTTTGCAGAAGCGGAAACAGATCTGGAAGATGTCTTTATGGAAATTACAAAGGGAGTTGAGCTGACATGAAGAATTTAGTCGTAAATCCTGTACTGAATAAAGAATTTAAGCTCCGCTTCCGAAGCTTTAAAAGTTACCTTGGGGTCCTATTTTACCTCTTGGCATTAGGGCTTATCATTGTTGGATTCATTTTTATTGAATCACTGTCAAACAACATGCAGGGCTTTTTTAAACCGGAACAGAGCCGGACAATGTTTATGGTTTTATCTATATTGCAGCTATGCCTGATTCTATTTATTACCCCTGGATTAACAGCAGGCGTTATCAGCAGTGAAAGAGAGAGGCAGACCTTAAATATCATGCTCACGACGACTCAAAGCTCCTCAAGCATAATATTAAGCAAGCTGATCTCTTCCATTTCATATTTAATTCTGCTGATTGCGGCAAGTTTGCCTCTTTATAGCTTTGTGTTTTTATTTGGAGGTATTTCTCCAGGCCAGCTGCTTACGACAATGGGATTTTATTTGTTTACAATCGTGGTTTTCGGAAGCATTGGGGTCTTATTTTCAACGCTAATCAGAAAAACCATTGTCTCGATGGTTACCACCTATGGGGTTACTTTATTCTTAGCAGGCGGAACGGCTTTCCTTGCTTTAATTTTTATGCAATTAACAAATGCATATGGGTATACTGGAACTCAGCCGACGAATCCGCTGGCATATTTCCCGGCTATGCTCAATCCGGTCATTATTCTGATGAGTACCTTTGAGCCGGAAATGACCAATGAAATTACAAGATCAACAGGCATTGAATTTCCTTTGTGGATTTCATACTTAATTTCATATACTTTGATTTTCATTGGAGCTGTGCTGCTTAGCATTAAAAAACTCCGTCCCAATATGAAAAAAGGTTAGCAGTTTATCGCAGTCTAACGGGCAGTAAGACCCCCACTTCAAGACTAAAAGGAATCAAAGGAGGAAAAGTGAGTCAAACTGCCCAATCCAGCTGCGGCTCCTAGGGGCTCGAGGTCATAAGCCAATCAGCTGATGGGAAGAAAAGCACTTCCCGCCATCTGCTCGTCTTATGCTTGTCACCCCTAGGCAAGTCGCCTCGCTTTATAATGTAAAGGCCCGAAAGAAGGACAAAGACTAAGAACGCCACGTCCTCCCAAAAGCTACCGCTTTCGGTCGTGCGATGCTCATGCTGACGAAGCCTTCCTTGTCCTGTGGGCCTCAACTAACAATCAGTGGGGGATAAAGCCCCCCACTGATTGAAGTTTCACTTTATTCGGGCAAATCCCAGGAGAGGGAATTGCCCGAAATTTATAATAAGGGAATGATATCGGTGGAAGACCGCAATCAATATCTTAAACTCTTAAAACCGGTAAAAAGACAGCTCCTCATTCAGCTGATCGTTAAGGAATTTCAGGTATTCCTTTTAGCAGCCGCTGTCTTGGCCCTGTGTCTTATGGTTTTAGCAAGAATTTTCGTAATCCCCTACCTGCAAAACTATTTCCTGCTGATTATATTGCTCTCAGCTTTTGTCGCTGCTTTTCGGATTTGGAAGAAGCGGCCTGACATAATGCAGGCGGCTTCATTATATAACGGGTTTGTAGCGGAAGACAGGGTTATTACAGCCCATTCTTTCCTTTTGGATGATGCTGTTCTGGCAAGATTGCAGCTTGCAGATGCAGTAAAGCATATGAAAAAGGTACACCATCAGGTTTTAGGCAGGAAGAAGGCTTTCATCCACCCTATACCTGTTTTATTGTGTTTGGCTTTTCTAGGCCTGGCAGTACTTTTATACATGATTCCGGGAGATAAAATGGAATTGGCTCAAAAATGGGAGAAGGAAAACAAGTTAGTGGAAGCAGCAAAAGAGGAACTTGAGAAAAAAGCTGAAAAAGAAAAGAATCCTGAAGTAAAAAAAGCATTAGAGAAAGCGAAAGAGAAGATTGCAGAAAAAAAGTCTGCTGAGGAAGCTTTGAAGGAGCTTGCGAAACAAACAAAAAGTCTGGAATTAAAGGCGATCAAAGAAAAAGAAAAATCCCTGAGCCTGGAAAACATGAAAAACACCCTTGATAATAGCGGTTTAAAGCAATTAAGCCGAATGCTGGAGGAGAAAGATCTGGCTTCTTTCCGGGAAGAATTAGCAAAACTTGAGAAGGAGAAGAAAGAACTTACTGAAGAACAAAGCAATGCATTGAAACAGCTTACCGGCAGTGAGGGGCAGCTGTCTGAAGAGGAACTGTCAAAACTTATTGAACAGCTCGAGAACCTATTGCAATCAGAAGAGCTCATAAAACAGCTGGCAGCAGCTCAAAAAGCTCTTCAGAGTTCAGGTCTTTCATTACAGCAGCAAATGGCTGCCAATGGACTGACGCCGGGACAGCTTGCATTTTCACCTCCCGGGCAGCCGGGTAGCCAGGTAAATAATCCTAATTCATCGCCGTCTTCGCAGCAGAATAATCCAAATCCGCAAAATAATCAAAATCAGCCTGGCAATAGCCCAAACAACGGAAATGGCAGCAGCTCCGGAAGTGGTTCAGGCAGCGGCTCCGGAAGTGGTTCAGGATCTGGTTCAGGATCTGGTTCAGGCTCAGGCGCAGGGAGTGGTTCGGGCAGCGGTCTAGGTGGAGGTGCCGGACTTGGACAGGGATCCAGGGATCTGCTCACCATTCCATCCGGCATGGAAGGGAAGACGAATATTGAAAATGACAATGGCAGTCTTGGTCAAGGGACTCCAGGCCAGCAATTTGACGGGGAAGGTCCTGTATTAAAGGGAACGATCAGACCTTACAGTGAGGTATTTGGAAATTATGAGGCGTCATACAGGCAGAGCACCGACCGGTATAAGCTGCCGGCTGATTTAGAGGAAATCGTTAAAAATTATTTTACAAGTATAGATCCTGACAAGGAGTGACTTCAATGTCCGTAACACAGGAAAAAGAACAGCAATTCGCACAAGCAGCAGATATTATTGCAAGAGTGAGAGATGAAATTCAATCATTTATAGTAGGCCAGGAGGAAGTAGTCGAACAAGTATTATGGAGCATTTTCTCAGGAGGCCATGTTTTGCTTGAAGGTTTGCCTGGGCTTGGTAAAACGATGCTGATTAAGACTATTGCAGAAGTGCTGGACCTGAAATTTTCCCGTATTCAATTTACCCCTGATATTATGCCATCCGATATAACCGGAACGATGCTGCTTCAGCCTGATGAAGCAGGCAGGCAAACGTTCAGTTTTCATAAAGGGCCCATATTCGCCAACATCATCCTGGCAGATGAAATTAACAGGGCAACACCTAAAACACAAAGTGCCCTGCTTGAGGCAATGGGAGAAAAAACGGTTACCATTATGGGTGAAACCAAAAGAATGGAAAAGCCATTTTTTGTTCTTGCAACTCAAAACCCGATTGATATGGAAGGAACATATCCTCTGCCGGAGGCGCAAACCGACCGGTTTATCTGTAAGGTAAACGTAGCTTATCCGTCGCAGGAAGAATTAAAAGAAATTGCCCGGAGAACTACAGGTGTGCAAAATACTCATTTAAATAAAGCGGCCGGGCTAAATGATGTAGTTGCTCTTCAGGAACTCACAAGAGAAATCCTCGTATCAGAGGATATCCTTGATTATGCTGTTTGGCTGATCACTGCCACACATCCGGGTTCAGAGGATGCGCCGGAAACAGTGAAAGAATACGTCCAATACGGGAGCGGTCCCCGCGGACTTCAGAGTCTGATAAATATGGCCAAGGCAAGAGCATTATGCTTAGGAAGGTTCCATGTTTCCATAGGCGACCTTAAAAATGTTGCCTATCCCGTTCTGCGCCATCGCCTCATTATAAACTTTGAAGGAGAAGCAGCGGGGATTACGACAGATTCGATTATTGAAGCTCTGATAAAAGAAAATTCCAGGGGAGCTAAGAGCTGATGAACAGCCATCAAATCCTTCTTGGAAAGCTGCAGAAGCGTAAAGTTGCTGTAAAGACAAGAAAAAGAGGGTTTCATTCAGGTTCCAGGCAATCCCATAAATTTGGATCTTCCATGGAATTTTCTGACTTCAGAGCATATCAGCCCGGAGACGATATCCGGCAAATAGATTGGAATGTCTATGGCAGAACACAAAAACATTATATTAAACGTTTCCTTGATGAGCAGGAACTGTCTATTGCTGTTTATCTGGATGCCACTTCATCAATGACCAAAATGGAAGCAAAATGGGAGTATGCCAAAGCGCTGGCTGCGGCTTTGAGCTTTATGATTCTTTCTGGTGAAGACCGGCTCCTGTTTTCACCTGTTTCTTCTGCTGGCTTACAGCCTATTAAAAGAAAAGGCTCTGTTTACAGCAGGCGAACATTCATGGAAATCCAGAAAATTGAACCTTCAGCTCTGTCCAATAACTTTCTGGGCAGCTTAAAAGACACTCTTTCAAGGCACCAGCAGCTTGCTGTAATAATAGCGGATGGTTTTGAACCGCTTCAGGAATGGGAAAGCCTGTTTAGGAAGCTAAGAGGGCTGAAACAGGAGTTCTGGCTATTTCAGGTGCAGGCTGAAGAAGAAATGACACCGTCATATTCTGGAGATGTAAAGTTAATTGATAGTGAAACAGGGACCGCTGTAAATGTGAGTATGAGTCCTGCCGTATTGGCCGAATATGAAAAGCGACTAAAAAAACATAATGAACAGCTTGAGATTTTATGCAAGCGGTATGGCGGCCAATATATCTTTGCTCCTGAAACAAGAGATCTTCAGACTGTTCTTTTCAGGGATCTGTATGCGAAGGGGCTGGTCAGGTGAGAACAACATGCAATTCTTAAATCCTGTTTATTTTATTTTATCCATTTTTATCGGAGCGTTTGTCTTATTTTATTTCTTTCGGAAGCAGTATGCGGAAAAGACCAATTCATCCAATTTGCTCTGGGAACAGGTGCTGAATGAATGGCAGGCTTCCCCCTGGCTGAAAAAGCTCCAGCAGAATCTGTTATTTTGGCTGCAATTATTGGCACTTGTATTATTGATGCTGGCCCTTGTGCGTCCATTTTGGCTTGAAGATTCTTTAAAAGGAGAACACATAATCATCATCATTGATCCATCCGCTTCTATGACAGCTGAAAGTGGAGGGAAAAGCCGTTTTGAGACCGCAAAAGAGGAAATGCTTGATCTGGCAGGCAAGCTTAATGGCCAGCAGGTAAGCTTAATTAAATCAGGAGAGAAAAATGAGATTCTCTTAAGCCGGGAAGATGATCTAAATGCTATTGGAAGAACCATTGAGGGGCTGGAGCCTACTTATGAACATGAGAATATGAAAAAAGCCGTTCTTTTGGCAGGCTCCTTATCTTCAGGAAAAGACACGGCTCTTCATATATTTTCAGATTCTGCTGGAAAGAAAGATTTAATGAAGGAATTGGCCGGTCTATATACTGTGGTACATAATATTGGAGAGAACGCGGGGAATGTGTCACTGCAGTCGTTTGGGACAGCGGCCGCCGGTGATGGTATTTCGGCGGCTGCAGTGATAGAAAACCAGTCTTCTGGAAGTATAGAGACAGGTTTTACAGTGAAATTTGAGGAAGAAATCCTGTTTGAACAGAATCTCTCATTAAAAGCTAATGAGGAGAAAACCGTCCAAATAAAAAATCTGCTGGAAAAACCTTACTACGAGGCAGCTATCTCTATTAGCGATGGGTATAGAGCGGATAATCATTCAGCTTCTATTTACACCGACCCGAAACCAAAGGTTTACACAATGGGAGATGTAAATCCATTTGCGGTGAAGGGATTTCAAACAATTGGAGCCGAATTGCTGCAGACAGATCCGGCTGCTCTCAAAGGTTTGGATATGAAAGGTGTCGTTGTGGCGGAAGGAAGCACTTTATCGGAACTCCCGGAGCTGCCGATGATCTTTTTTAATACAAGCAAAGATAAAGCAAAACTTGAAGAAGCAATTTCGGGGGATGAGGATCCTCTTTTTGAATATGCAAACTTTGAAAAGGTGTATATCAGTTCTGCCTCCTCCGCTCTGAAAGGAGAATGGGAGACTTTATTGAAAAGCGGGGATATTCCTTTAGTCCAAAGGGGAATGCATAATGGACAGCCAATTATTATCGTCAATTTTGATCTATCCGACACAGATTGGCCTCTCCTGCCAGGTTTTCCAATCTTTCTATATAACTCTTACCAGTGGCTATCTCAGCAATCAGATTTCCTCGGATATTTCAGCTCCGGAGAAGAAAGATGGATAAATATCGGCAATGGAACTGGAAGCTGGGAAATTTTCAATAATAAAGACGAAAATCTATTCTCTCTTGATCTAAACAAGGAAACCTTTAAAGCTCCTATTATCCCCGGAACTTACCAGGCTGTATCAGGTAATCAAGTTTATTTTTTTTCCGTCCTTCTGGATGAAAGGGAGAAAAGTGCAGGAACAGAAGAATCCTTCACACTGAACGCTAAATCATCTGAAAAAAGCAGCATGACCCAAAGACCTAATGAAAGTCTCTGGTTCTGGCTGGCGTTAATAGCTTTAATACTGATTGCTATCGAATGGGAGGTATATCGCCGTGGGCATAGAGGTTAAATATCCCTTCCTGTTTCTGCTCCTGATTCCTGCTGTCATTATCGTCTTTTTATTTATTCGAAATCACAGCGGAAAAGGAAATGAAAAATTTTGGATTGCCGGTTTGAGGCTGATCATTTTCTCATTGTTAATTATTGCACTGACCGTTCCCCAAGTGGTTCTTCCGGTAAAGGGACAGACCGTCATATTTCTTGCCGACCGTTCTGCAAGCATTGGCACAAATGAGGAAGCACTTGCCTGGATAGAAAACAGCACCAGCCACAGGAAAAATGACGACCAATTTGCAGTGGCTGCATTTGGGAAAAATGCAGTACTTGAACAGAATCTGGGCAGAAACCGTGAAGCTATAAACGAATTTAACGGGGTGGCTGAAGATTCTCAAACGAATCTGGAAGCAGGCCTGCAATTTGCCGCATCACTCATTCCGAGGGAGTCTTCCGGCAGAATTGTCCTGATGACGGACGGGAATGAAACGGAAGGAAAAAGCCTGGAAGCAGCAGCAGTTTTAAAAAATCGGAATATCGAGATTGACCATGTGCCATTAAAAACGGCAGCAGGAGACGATGTCTCAATCTCAGAATTAAATGTTCCTCCTTCACTATATTTAGGAGAAGAGGCTCCGATTACAATAGAAGTTACCAGCAACGCTGCCAAAGAAGCTGATATCAGGCTATCGGTAAATCATAAAGAAGTATTAAAGGAAACTGTTCATGTGAACGAAGGGAAAAATGTTTATACGTTTACCCACAAAGCGGATACCGCAGGGTTAACGGTATATAAAGCAGAGATAGCTGCAGACCGGGATGCCTACTCTGAAAACAATGCACTTCATTCAGTTGTGAATGTGAAGGGTACCCCTAAGATCCTAATCGTACAAGGAGAGGAAGCTGGCGATCTTGCAAATCTTTTAAAGGGTTCAGGCCTGGAGACAGACATCGTTATTCCAGAGAAGCTTCCGACCGTACTCTCAGGTTATTTGCAATATCAGTCGATTATTTTTAATAATGTCCCTGCAACTGTCATCTCAGAGCAGCAAATGATGCTGATGGAGAAGGCAGTGAAAGAATTCGGCACTGGTTTTATTATGTTTGGCGGTGAAGAAAGCTTCGGGCTGGGGGGCTATTTTAAAACTCCGATTGAGAAATTGCTACCGGTGGATATGGATATCAAAGGCAAGAAAGAAATGCCTTCCTTAGGTCTTGTGTTAGTTATGGACCGTTCTGGAAGCATGGCAGGAAATAAAATCGAATTGGCGAAAGAGGCGGCTGCCCGTTCAGTTGAACTGCTGCGTGAAGAAGATACACTCGGATTCATTGCATTTGATGACCGCCCATGGGAAATCCTTGAAACCAAGCCTCTCAAGGATAAGCAAAAGGCAATTGAAAAAATCAAATCCATTACACCGGGCGGGGGTACAGAAATCTTTACCTCTCTGGAACAGGCATACAGTGAGCTTGAAGATTTACAGCTGCAAAGAAAGCATATCATTTTGCTGACAGATGGCCAATCTGCCACAAATGGAGACTATGAGCTTTTAATTGAAAGCGGGAAAGAGAAGAATATCACTCTCTCAACTGTTGCACTTGGCCAGGATGCTGATAGAGGCCTGCTGGAAGAACTTGCGGGAATGGGATCTGGGCGTTTTTACGATGTTACAGACTCTTCCGTTATACCAAGCATTTTATCACGTGAAACCGTAATGGCCACGCGAACTTATATCGAGGACAAACCTTTTTACCCAAGTATCCAGCCTTACCCTGACTGGTCCTCTCTTTTTGAAAAAGGTGTGCCGGAAATGAATGCCTATATAGCTTCCACTGCTAAGCCGAGGGCACAGGTGCCGCTGTTAAGTGAAAAAAAAGACCCGATACTTGCTGAATGGCAATATGGAATGGGGTGGACAGCGGCCTTTACATCCGACATCTCAGGCAAGTGGTCGGGAGAATGGGCAAGCTGGGAAAAGTGGCCGGCCTTTATTAATCAGCTTGTTACTAAAACCCTGCCGCAGTATGAAAGTGAACCATATAGAGTCGATGTTGAGAACAAGGATGGTAATACAGTACTCAGCCTGGAGTCTGCGGCAAGTATTTCTTTGCCTATTGAGACATCAATCGTGTCAGAAACGGGTGAACAGATAGAAGCTAATATGAGGCTTACTGCGCCAGGTAAGTATGAGGCGCTGATGCCTGAAAGTGCGGGCATGTATTTTTTAAATATTAAACAGACAGATCATAATGGGAATGTTCAGGTTCATCAGACCGGTTTTACTATTCCCTACTCTGAGGAGTATTTGCAAAAGGGAACAAATAAAGAGCATTTGAAGTCACTCTCAAAAATGACTGGAGGCAAGGAGCTCGCGAGCGGAGATGAAGCATTCCGGCCGCTGAAAAAACCGGCAAGCACCAAACAGCCAATCAGCGAATGGCTTCTTCTCGCTGCATTCCTGTTCTTTTTTTCAGAAATCACAGTAAGGCGCTTTGGCCTAACGGGTCTTGCAGCGGGAATTTTGAAGAAAAACAGAAAAGTAAAAGAAAAGCCAGAAGCGCCTCTGAAGGTACCAAAACTTAAAGCATCCAGAAAAAAAACCTCTCCTTCCGAACAGGCAACTGTTAAACTTCAAGGTGATATTCCTGTCAAGGAAACACCGGAGAAAACAAAAGCAAAGAAGCCGAACCGTCCAAATCCAGCAGCAGAACTCTCGCCGAAAGAGAGAGAGGAGCGGATGAAAAGACTGCTGGATGCAAAAAACAGGAAAAAATAAGTGAAATCAGAGTTGAATGATGCCTTCAGGGTTCACCCGGAATTAGATACTGCCAACACTGTAAAGATATTTTCTTGACATGATGTAAAAATCTATGTAAACTTTACTTTGTAAAGGCTTTTCACTTAACAAGGGGGAATAGGGATGCTCGAAAAGACAACGAGGATGAACTACCTTTATGATTTCTATCAATCGTTGTTAACTCCTAAGCAGAGAAGCTATATGTCCCTTTACTACCTGGATGATTTTTCGCTTGGAGAGATTGCCGAGGAATATGAAGTTAGCCGGCAAGCGGTTTATGACAACATTAAGAGAACAGAGGCAATGCTTGAAGAGTATGAAGAAAAGCTACTATTATTTCATAAATTTCAAGAGCGCAGCAAGCTGATTGCAGAAATAAAAGAGATGCTTCAGGAAGGCTCCCCTTCCCGGGAGGCATTGGAAGAAGCAGTGGCAGAGCTTGAGAAATTAGATTAGGAGGCGGCATATATGGCATTTGAAGGATTGGCCGACCGACTGCAAAATACAATTCAGAAGATCCGCGGAAAAGGCAAAATTAATGAAGCGGATGTAAAAGAAATGATGCGTGAAGTCCGTCTCGCCCTTTTGGAAGCGGATGTTAACTTCAAAGTTGTCAAGGAGTTCGTCAAAAAAGTCAGTGAACGCGCTGTCGGGCAGGAAGTATTAAAGAGCCTGACGCCGGGACAGCAGGTAATAAAGGTTGTTAAAGAAGAATTAACGGAACTGATGGGCGGAGAGCAGAGTAAAATTGCTGTTTCCAATCGCCCGCCGACAGTCATTATGATGGTCGGTCTTCAGGGTGCCGGTAAAACGACTACAACCGGAAAGCTTGCGAACCTGCTCCGCAAAAAGTATAACCGCAATCCGATGCTGGTTGCTGCAGACATTTACCGCCCTGCGGCGATTAAACAGCTCGAAACGCTTGGCAAACAGCTGAATATGCCTGTCTTCTCCCTTGGCGATCAAGTCAGTCCTGTTGAAATTGCAAAACAGGCGATCGCAAAGGCAAAAGAGGATCATAATGATTATGTTCTAATCGATACAGCAGGAAGACTGCATGTGGATGAAGCTTTAATGGATGAGCTGAAGCAAATCAAAGAGCTTTCCAATCCAGATGAAATTTTCCTTGTTGTAGATGCCATGACTGGTCAAGATGCGGTTAATGTAGCACAAAGCTTCAATGATCTGCTGGGTCTTACAGGAGTAGTCCTGACAAAGCTGGATGGCGATACCCGAGGCGGAGCGGCTCTATCTATTAGATCCGTAACAAACACGCCGATTAAATTCGTCGGTCTGGGCGAAAAACTGGATGCCCTTGAAGCGTTCCATCCAGAAAGGATGGCATCCCGTATTTTAGGTATGGGGGATGTCTTATCCCTAATTGAAAAAGCACAGGCCAATGTGGATGAAGAAAAGGCAAAAGAGCTTGAGCAGAAGATGCGCACTGCTTCTTTCACATTTGATGACTTTTTGGATCAGCTTGGTCAGGTCCGCCAAATGGGACCTCTTGATGAGCTTCTGAAAATGATGCCTGGCGCCAACAAAATTAAAGGCTTGAATAATATGCAAATCGATGAGAAGCAAATCACTCACGTTGAAGCCATTATTAAGTCGATGACTAAGGAAGAGAAAACTCATCCGGAAATCATCAATTCAAGCCGCCGCAAACGGATTGCCAAGGGAAGCGGAAGAACCGTCCCTGAAGTTAACCGTCTGCTGAAGCAGTTTGAAGACATGAAAAAGATGATGAAGCAAATGGCAGGCATGCAGCAAAAAGGCAAGAAAAAAGGCGGATTCAAGCTTCCTTTTAACCCTTTTTAAGCCGCTATTTAAGCTTTTCATAACATGTAAAGAAAAAAACCTTTACAAACTAATTAACTATCTGATATTATACTATCTTGTGTGAAACTATTCGGAGGTGCTTATTTAAAATGGCAGTAAAAATTCGTTTAAAGCGTATGGGTGCTCATAAAAACCCTTTCTATCGTATCGTTGTAGCTGATTCTCGTTCTCCTCGTGACGGACGTTTCATTGAAACAGTAGGAACTTACAATCCGGTTGCTCAACCAGCGATCGTTGAAATCAATGAAGAGTTGGCTCTTAAATGGCTTCAGACAGGTGCTAAGCCATCTGATACAGTACGTAACCTTTTCTCTAAGCAAGGCATTATGGAAAAATTCCATAACGCTAAAAACGGTAAGTAATTCATTATAAGATGAAAGAGCTTATCGAAACGATTGTTAAGCCCCTTGTTGATTTTCCGGAAGATGTTCTAGTGAATGTCCAAGAAGAGGATCAGCGCGTAACCTATCAGCTTTCTGTCAACAAGAATGACATGGGGAAAGTAATTGGGAAGCAAGGGCGCGTTGCGAAAGCAATACGGACCGTTGTTTATGCAGCAGGTTCATCAGAACAAAAGAAGATCTTTTTAGAGATCATCGAATAATTATCCTGCAATGAGCAGGATGCAGCCAAAAAAGGAGGGGTTTCCCCTCCTTTTTTTACAATTTAAAAAAATAACATCGCCAACTAAGAACATGACAGCAGTGTCAGTAACGCCGTTTTTTCATTCGGATTATGATTTGGGAGGCGCTGTACATGAACATTATCCAAACGGTTACAGTTAAACAGGTGCTGACAGAGAACAGCAAGCAGGAACTGCTGGAAGGCTATGCGGCCAAAAAAAAGCAGCTGCAGAAAGAAAGTGATCAGCTAAGGTTTGAACTGAAAAAACAGGAAAAAACCAAAAAGCTGCATCCTGCCAGTCTGAAACAGCACTTTGAAAAGGAAATTCAACTGAGGCAGGAAAAAGTTCAGCTGCTGGATTTTCAAATAGAACAATTACATATGCTACCATTAGGAAGTGAATTAAAAGAAAAAGAAGTCCAGGCGATTATCGAGGTTCAAAAGGGTACACCCTGGGAAGACATAGAAAAAGGGAAAACAATCATCATAAGAGATGGAATTGTTGATGAAATACGCTAGAGGTGATAGTGCATGCAGAAATGGTTTAACGTTGGAAAAATTGTGAACACCCATGGCATTAAAGGGGAAGCGAGAGTCATTTCAAAAACAGACTTTGCTGAAGAGAGGTATAAGCCGGGAAATAAACTTTATTTGTTCATGCCTGACACAGAAGGTGATCCCGTTGAGCTGACAGTGAAATCACACCGCACTCATAAATCGTTTGATCTGCTTACCTTTGAAGGATACGAGAACATCAATCAGATTGAAAAAATGAAGGGCGGCATTCTGAAAATTTCAGAAGATCAGCTTGGCGATCTTGAAGAGGATGAATTTTACTACCATGAAATCATAGGGTGTACGGTTGAAACTCTTGATGGAGATGAAGTAGGCAAAATCAAAGAAATTCTTTCTCCCGGAGCAAATGATGTGTGGGTAATTAAAGCAAAAGGCGGTAAGGAAATTCTAATCCCGTATATTGAAGATGTTGTTAAGGAAGTTAATGTGGAAGATAAACTTGTGAAAATTAATGCGATTGAAGGATTGCTTTCATGATGAATATTGATGTGCTCACGCTGTTTCCTGAAATGTTTGAAGGGGTCTTTGGGCATTCCATATTAAAAAAAGCCGCAGAAAATGAAGCGGTAACGTACAATGTGGTCAACTTTAGGGAGTATGCCGACAATAAGCACAAAACCGTTGATGACTACCCATATGGCGGAGGAGCGGGGATGGTTTTAAAACCGCAGCCGATATTTGATGCGGTTGAGGATCTTCGCAGTAAAAGCGGTGCGTCTCCGAGGGTTATCCTGCTGTGTCCCCAAGGGGAACGCTATACGCAAAAAAAAGCCGAAGAACTGGCAGAAGCAGATCACCTGATTTTTGTATGCGGCCATTACGAGGGGTATGATGAAAGAATACGTGAACATGTTGTGACAGATGAAATTTCAATTGGTGATTTTGTGCTGACTGGCGGAGAGCTTGGAGCGATGGTTGTAATCGACAGTGTCGTCCGATTGCTGCCTGGTGTATTAGGCAATCAGGAATCTCATATGAAAGATTCTTTTAGTACAGGGTTTCTTGAACATCCTCATTATACACGTCCTGCCGACTTCAGAGGCATCAAAGTTCCGGATGTTCTCATGTCAGGCAATCACCGTCTTGTCGAAGAATGGAGAGCCAAAGAATCCTTGAGAAGAACGTATTTAAGACGACCGGATCTTCTTGAAGATGCAGAATTAACAAGTGAACAGCAAAAATGGCTAAATGAAATAAAAAAAGAAGATAAATAACATTGAAGTTGCCGTCCAAATATGATATGATACTTTTTGTGACTTAGGCTGAACTTGTTCAGTTTGCGTCTGATAAAGATGTTCCGCTGCAAACATAGGTTGTGCAAGAGCGTCTGTTGAGAGGAGTTGAAAACGATGCAAAAGTTAATTGAAGAAATCACAAAAGAACAGCTTCGTACTGACCTTCCGTCTTTCCGTCCTGGTGATACTGTACGTGTACACGTAAGTATTGTTGAGGGAACTCGTGAGCGTGTTCAGGTATACGAAGGTGTTGTGATTAAGCGTCGTGGTGGTGGAATCAGCGAAACTTTCACAGTTCGTAAGATTTCTTACGGTGTAGGCGTTGAGCGTACATTCCCTGTGCACACACCTAAGATTGCGAAGCTTGAAGTTATCCGCCGCGGTAAAGTCCGCCGTGCGAAACTTTACTACCTGCGTAACCTTCGCGGTAAAAAAGCTCGTATCAAAGAAATTCGATAATAAAGAAAAGAAGGAGCTTGATAATCAAGCTCCTTTTTCTTTCATGAAGCAGAATGCAAATAATATTACATAAATGTTAAATAATATATAAATGAGATTCCCATCGTGTTTATTAAGATGAATTTTTGTACAATAAACAATAGAAATCACTTACTGCGGGACATGCAGGGATATAAGCATAATTTTTGACGGAAGAATGGTGGGGAAGGCTATGGCAAAAAAGAAAAATGAATTGTGGGAATGGACAAAAGCTCTTGTAATCGCAGTCCTGTTAGCGGCAGTCATCAGATATTTTTTATTTGCGCCGATTGTGGTTGACGGCTTATCAATGATGCCAACATTGCATGATCAGGATCGAATGATTGTTAATAAGTTCAGCTATAAGATTGGAGAGCCGGAGCGCTTCGACATCATTGTATTCCATGCACCGGAAAACAAAGATTACATCAAAAGAGTAATAGGTCTTCCAGGAGATAAGATTGAATATAAAGATGATACTCTTTATGTAAATGGAAAAGCCTATGAAGAGCCTTACCTGGATGAATATAAGAAACAGGTAATCGATGGACCTTTGACAGAGCCATTTACTCTAAAGGAAAAGATCGGACAGGAAACAGTTCCAGAAGGGCATTTGTTTGTAATGGGCGACAACCGCCGCTTCAGCAAGGACAGCCGTCATATTGGCCCTGTTGCAATGGAAGAAGTACTGGGCGATGCCGGAGTAATATATTGGCCAATAGAGGATATTCGCATCGTTGATTGACGATTGTTTGTTATATAAATACATATTGGATGGAGGTGCCGGCTGTGACAATCCAGTGGTTTCCCGGCCATATGGCGAAGGCCAGAAGGCAGGTTACAGAAAAATTAAAACTGGTTGATATCATCTTTGAGCTCGTTGATGCAAGGATTCCTTATTCATCACGAAATCCGATGATCGATGAAATCATTCAGCACAAACCCCGGCTTGTTTTGTTGAATAAAGCTGACATGGCTGATAAAGAAGCGACGAAGAAGTGGATCAGACATTTTGAAAATAAGGGCATAAGAGCACTTGCGATAAATTCACAAGCCGGACTAGGCATGAAAGAAATCGTCTCCGCATCTCAGGAAATCCTTCAGGAGAAATTCGATCGAATGAGAGCGAAAGGTGTCAAGCCAAGGGCAATTCGGGCAATGATTGTTGGTATTCCGAACGCCGGAAAATCCACACTTATCAATCGGCTGGCCAAAAAGAATATTGCAAAGACAGGAAATACTCCCGGCGTTACGAAAGCCCAGCAGTGGATAAAGGTAGGGAAAGAGCTGGAGCTGCTCGATACACCGGGAATTTTATGGCCGAAATTCGAAGATCAGGAAGTGGGTCTTAAGCTTGCTCTGACAGGAGCGATCAAGGATACTATTCTAAATCTCCAGGATGTTGCAATATACGCCCTGCGCTTTCTCGGCGACAGATATCCGGATCGTCTGAATGACCGCTACCAGATCGAAGAAATCCCGGAAGATATCGTTGAAGTCTTTGATAAAATTGGCAGGCTGCGCGGCTGCCTGATGGGCGGCGGCGAAATTGATTATGATAAAGTAACAGAGCTGGTAATCAGGGAATTCCGTTCTGAAAAAATGGGACCAATTACATTGGAGCTGCCGGAGGAAATGGCAGTGCGGAATGAAGCTGAATAATTTTAATGAAGACCTTCTGTTCACAGAAGGCCTTTATTTTTTTGCAGAAATGCCGATACATAGGATAGATTAGAATGTATTCGTAAAGTTTGTTGCTTTTCGGCAGGTAACTAAATTAGACCTCTGAGTTGATTGGAGCGGAGGGCACTTGACTCCTGCGGGAGGAGAGGGAAGTGTGAGACCCCGCAGGCGAAGCCGAGGAGGCTCGCATTCCTCCCCGCGGAAAGCAAGTGCCTGGAGCGGAAATCAACGGGCTGAATTCAAAACAACAATCATTAAAAAAGAGCCTGAGATGATAAAGGAGAAATAATGGAAAAGCTAACCATTCGCCAAATAGAAGAAAAGATGAAAACAATTGAGTTAGAGGATGATCCATTCCTTCACTCAATCAAACAGGATGACAGAAAAGGCGTGCAGCAGCTTTTGGCAAAATGGCATTCACGTCAGCTGCTGCAAAAGAAAATATATGAGAAGCATAAAGAAATGACCAGGTATGAACGTCAGTACAGAAGCCAGGGTTTTCAATTAATTGCCGGAATAGATGAAGTCGGCAGAGGGCCGCTTGCGGGGCCGGTAGTAGCTGCAGCAGTTATTCTGCCTGAAAACTTTTATCTGCCGGGATTAGATGATTCAAAAAAAGTGCCTGAACAAAAAAGAGCAGAATATTTTCAAATCATTAACGCTGAGGCCGAGGCGGTCAGCGTTGGGATCATCGAGCCAGAGGAAATCGACCGCATCAATATTTTTGAAGCGACAAAAAAGGCAATGCTGTCAGCGATTGAAGGCCTGAATCCAAAACCGGAATTCCTGCTTGTAGATGCCGTAAAACTTTTAACACCTTATCCAATGGAAGCAATCATTAAGGGAGATGGCAAAAGCGCAACGATTGCTGCAGCCTCAATCATAGCCAAGGTTACAAGAGACAGAATGATGGCTGAAATAGACAAAGAGTTTCCACAGTATGGATTCGGGAAAAATATGGGCTATGGAACTAAGGAGCATCTTGAAGCGATAACACTTCATGGAATTACGCCTTATCACCGGAAAAGTTTTGCGCCAATAAAAGATTCTTATTGAAATAGAATAGAAGGTGAAGGTATGAAGCCGTCTGAAATAATTCAAAAAATCATAAGGCATGACCAGAGCAATGCAGAAAAGACGGCTGCGCTCAGGCCAGGGCAAATTGTCAGCGGAAAAGTAGCAAAGCTATTTCCTAATCAAACGGCAGAGGTGCAGATCGGGTCACATAAAGTGATTGCGCAGCTTGAAACCCCTTTGTCAGCGGACAATAGATATTGGTTCAGAGTAGAAACTGGTGAAGGACTGCTGCGCTTAAGAGTTATGGAATCTGTAAACGGCCAAAGTAAAGGAGCTCCTGCTGAAAGCCTTTTAAGTCAGCTGGGAATGAAATTGTCCAGGGAAAATAAAATGCTGATTCAATATTTTCTTAAAGAGCAGCTGCCGATTACAGGTGAAACTTTAAGAATGGCATCGGAATGGATCTATGAAAGCAAATCTGCAGCGGAAGGCCTGAGGACGGTAAAAGAGATGATATTAAGGCAGCTTCCCTTTTCGAAAGATGTTTATTCAGCGCTATTTTCAGTCTTAAACGGTGACTCTCTTTCTTCGATTATGGGAGAATTACAGGATGAGTTAAAGAGAGCCGATTTATCATCCAATGGGCAGAAAATATACTCCCTGCTGGGCAATATGACAAAGACTTCAAGGGACAAACTTGGCCAGCAGGCAGTTGTCAGACTGTTTTCAGAGTGGCTGAATGCAAAAGATCAGGCAGGATCCCTCTCAGCTTTCCAGCTCCTGAAAGCAGTGGGGATGTTTCCAGCTGAGGCTGACGAGGGTGCTGCCATAAAAAAGCTTATTGGGGACGGCGTGCAAAATATACCGATTATTCAAACACTGAATGACCTTCTGAAAACAAGCGAATCAGGGAACAGGCAGCAATTTATATTGAATTTAGCCAAACTCAATGGAGTTATCGTACAAAGTTCTAAAAGCAGCGGACAAGCACAAGCTCTACAAAACTTACTCAATGATTTTCGAAATGGCAGTATATCTTTTCCTGCAGAAAAAAATATACTTAACACCGTTTTTAAATCGGTCCTATCTCTTATAATTAATGATGATATAGAACATTTATTAGATGGAGACAAGTTCCGTCTGGCTGCTGTTCAGGCGGGGAAATTATTGGGCGGTGAAAAACCCTTCGCTGCAGCTGCACTAAGCCCTCAGGAAATCACAATGCTGGAAGAAATAAAAAATAGCCTGCGTCCCGAATCTCATTTCCCATATGATCAGCGTAATATACATAGTGAGTTAAAGAGAATAATCACAGCATTAGGGTTTTCTCATGAACATGACGTCCTAAAGTTATTAAAACAGCATGATGATGGAGCCGTCAAAAATCTGGATACTCTCAAACAGCTTCTGATGGGCTTCTTAACCGAAGAACCAGCACATGCAGCTAAAGATGCAGCGGAACGGCTGCTGCATAAAATAACCGGCTTTCAGGCTCTCTCGCAGGAATCAGGGCCATTGCAGCATTTTATCTTTCAGCTTCCGGTTTCTTTATGGGGAAAGATCTCTGATATGACAATGCAGTGGAGCGGAAGGAGAACAGAAGGCGGAAATATTGATCCAAACCATTGCCGTGTTATCTTTTATTTAGATTTGGAGCACCTGAATGAAACGATTATCGACCTTCAGGTCCAAAACAGAATCATCAGCATTTCAGTTATTAACGGGCACAGCGAAATAAAGGATTTGACAGCTCCATTTGCAGCTGAATTAAAAGCAAATTTATTGAAATTAAATTATAAGATGTCCTCGGTTTCCTTCCAGAAGCCTGAGCCTGAAGGTGATTCACTTTTAGCAAGAGAAACAATGACATCAATTGTACAGGCAAATCAATTCAGCGGAGTAGATATTAGAATATGAAAAAAGAGCGTGTTGCACAAAGGAAAGAAGCGGTAGCATTAACATATGATTCTGAGAGTCATGGGGCACCTAGGATATCTGCAAAAGGGAAGGGTCTGACAGCTGAAAATATCCTTGAAAAGGCTAAGGAACATGGTATTCCGGTTCAGGAAGACCCTGCCCTTGTTGAGCTTCTTGGCAAGCTTAATATCAATGAAGGGATTCCTGAAGAGCTTTATCAGGCTGTTGCTGAGGTATTTGCTTTCATCTACAGGGCTGATCAGGAGGCTGGAAAGAGGAAAAATAGTAAATAATCTATTCTGGTAAACCAATATGTTTCTCTTAAAGTAATCATTCCAAGTATAAAAAAACGGGATAATACTTAAATCAACTAGAATCGAAAGCTGTCGAAGGGCAGTTTTTTTTTATTTTAATAAAATATTTTCCTGTGAGATCAGGTTCAAATCCGCTATGATAACAGGGTTTGTGCACTGACCAATATTTATAATTTTTAAAGAAATATAATATTTTAGAGTAAATGGTAGACAAGGGTTGTGTCATTTAATAAAATGAAAGCGCAGTCTATTTTTTTGAAGAGTTAGATAGGAGGATGGGAAATGAATATACATGAGTATCAAGGTAAAGAAGTCCTCAGACAATACGGGGTAGCCGTTCCGAACGGAAAAGTTGCATTTACAGTTGAAGAAGCTGTTGAAGCTGCGAAAGAACTTGGCACTGAGGTGTGTGTGGTTAAAGCGCAAATCCATGCCGGAGGACGCGGTAAAGCTGGCGGTGTAAAAGTTGCCAAAAATCTTGACGAAGTTCGTACATATGCAAGTGAAATCTTAGGAAAAACACTTGTTACACATCAAACAGGCCCGGAAGGCAAGGAAGTAAAACGTTTACTTATTGAAGAGGGCTGTGACATTAAGAAGGAATATTATGTGGGCCTTGTACTGGACCGAGCTACATCTCGCGTAGTATTAATGGCTTCAGAAGAGGGCGGTACAGAAATCGAAGAAGTGGCTGAAAAAACGCCAGAAAAAATCTTCAAGGAAGAAATCGATCCTGTTCTTGGTTTAACAGCATTCCAGGCCCGGAGAATCGCTTTTAATATCAATATTCCATCAAAGCTTGTCGGACAAGCTGTTAAATTCATGATGGGCTTATACAGAGCTTATATTGAAAAAGATTGCTCTATTGCTGAAATCAATCCATTAGTTGTAACTGGCGACGGCAAGGTTATGGCTCTGGATGCTAAGCTGAACTTTGATGGGAATGCCCTTTACCGTCAAAAAGACATCATGGATCTTCGTGACCTTGAAGAAGAGGATGCAAAGGAAATCGAAGCATCAAAATATGACCTAAGCTATATTTCCCTTGATGGAAACATCGGCTGCATGGTTAACGGTGCAGGTTTAGCGATGGCTACTATGGATATCGTTAAGCATTATGGCGGAGACCCGGCCAATTTCCTTGATGTTGGGGGCGGAGCAACAGCTGAGAAAGTAACAGAAGCTTTCAAAATCATCCTTTCTGATAAAAACGTAAAAGGTATTTTTGTAAATATCTTCGGCGGAATCATGAAGTGCGACATCATCGCCACTGGTGTAGTGGAAGCAGCGAAGCAAGTAGGCTTGAATGTGCCATTAGTTGTACGTCTGGAAGGCACGAATGTTGAAATGGGCAAGAAAATTCTTGCTGAATCCGATATCGATATTATCGCAGCTGAATCCATGGCTGACGGCGCACAAAAAATCGTTTCTTTAGTAGGCTAAGAATTAAAAATGAGCGGCCGTTCAGCATTAAAGGCATATAGCGGAAACCGATCTTCAGTTTTTGATTTAAGCCTTTGAGCATATGACGGCACTCTTTAGACCAGGAAGGAGAATTAATGTGAGCGTATTTATTAATAAAGATACTAAAGTTATAGTTCAAGGGATTACCGGCTCAACAGCCCTCTTCCATACAAAGCAAATGCTTGAATACGGAACGCAAATTGTCGGCGGTGTAACTCCGGGTAAAGGCGGTACTGAAGTAGAGGGTGTTCCTGTCTTCAATACAGTGGAGGAAGCAGTTAAGGCAACGGGTGCAAATGCCTCCGTAATCTATGTTCCGGCTCCATTTGCTGCAGATGCTATTCTTGAGGCTGTAGATGCAGAATTGGATCTTGCAATTTGTATCACTGAGCATATTCCAGTATTGGATATGGTTAAAGTTAAGCGTTATATGGAAGGCAAGAAGACACGCCTTGTAGGTCCTAACTGCCCAGGTGTTATCACTCCTGAAGAGTGTAAGATCGGCATTATGCCTGGTTACATCCACACTAAAGGCCATGTTGGAGTTGTGTCCCGTTCCGGAACATTGACTTATGAAGCTGTACATCAGCTGACACAGGAAGGAATCGGCCAATCTACTGCTGTTGGAATCGGCGGAGATCCGGTTAACGGAACAAACTTCATTGATGTTTTAAAAGCATTCAATGAAGATCCTGAAACTTATGCTGTCATCATGATTGGTGAAATTGGCGGAACTGCTGAAGAAGAAGCTGCAGAATGGGTTAAAGAGAACATGACTAAGCCTGTTGTAGGCTTCATCGGAGGGCGCACTGCACCTCCAGGAAAGCGTATGGGCCATGCAGGCGCAATTATTTCAGGAGGCAAAGGAACAGCTGATGAAAAGATCCGTGTAATGAATGAATGCGGAATTCAGGTAGCTGACACTCCATCCGTAATGGGTGAAACCCTGATTAAGGTCCTGAAAGAAAAAGGCCTTTATGACCAGTGTAAAACACACTAATCTTTTCGAATAACTAAAGAGTAGTCCCTCTTTTTGAGGGACTATTTCTGCATTGTCAAATACGGTTATCCCCCCACTTACCCCGTTTTTTAAAAAACATTTCAGGAGGCTCCCATGAATGAATTTAATATGAGGCTCACCCATCTCCACCACTGCAGAGGAATGAGCTGGAAGATGATTTATTACATTCTGAAAACAGATCCCGAATTGAAATTTCTGTATAATGATACACCCCGCCAAATTATGCCCCAGGTAATCACCACTCAGGAAACACTTTCCAATGCACTCGAGGATCTGCATTCTAATCGAATCCAGGAACAAATTCGCCAATACTCACCAAATGGCATTAAAGCCATTACAATTTTTGACGAGGAATATCCGGTTCTGTTAAAAGAAACATACCAGCCGCCTTGGGTTTTATATGCCCGGGGTGATACCTGTCTTTTGAATAGCGGAGTCCATCTGGCCGTTGTTGGTTCCAGACAGGCAACAGATTATGGCGAAAAAGCCATTCAGTCCATTTTCCCCAAGCTTATTGAACAGGGGGTTATTATTGTAAGCGGGCTGGCGGCCGGCATCGATGCCATTGCGCATAAAGAAACAATAAAAAATAAAGGAAAAACAATCGGTGTCATAGCCGGGGGCCTGTTTAATATTTATCCACAGGCAAACCAGAAGCTTGCTTATGAAATGATGAAAAACCATCTGGTTATTTCTGAATATCCGCCAGACACAAGGCCCTCAAGATGGCAGTTTCCAATGAGAAACCGAATCATAAGCGGCATTAGCAGAGGAACACTGATTATTCAGGCGAAAAGCAAAAGCGGCTCTCTTATTACAGCTAATTATGCTGTGCAAGAAGGCCGGGAAGTGTTTGCGGTACCAGGGAATATTTTTAGCCCATTCTCGTGTGGAACCAATGAGCTAATTCAGCAAGGCGCCAAACTGGTTAAATCAGCTGAAGAAATCTTAGAGGAGTTCCATTACTGATCAGGTCAAATAAAAAAGGAGCCTTGATATAGATTAAAGGCTCCTAATCTTTCATTAGTCATAATAAATTTGTTTATTTAAAGGATTTTTTACAAAAAGGTTGAAATTCTATTAAAACTGTTATACATTTTGCAACAGGTATGAATGAAAGTAAGAGAATGCTTAGTTCGTTAATTTAGGATCTTTTCTTGGAAACGGTTGCGGAAATAATCCGATTAAGTTTGACAAACTTGAATAGAATGTAGAATAATAATGAATATTTCAATACACATGCAATAAAGAGGCTGTTCTATTGATATAGATAAAGAAGACAGGCAATTTTAGCAGGTGAAAAATACCGTGTTTCAAAAAGATTTTGCCTGAGTGTTTTAAAATTCCCTCTCAAGGAGGACTATTGATGTCAGAGTTTCTTGTTATCGTTGAGTCACCTGCAAAGGCAAAAACGATTGAACGTTATTTAGGAAAAAAATATAAAGTAAAAGCTTCCATGGGACATGTCAGGGATCTGCCCAAAAGCCAAATGGGCATTGATGTGGAAAATAATTTTGAACCCAAATACATAACAATTCGCGGAAAGGGCCCTGTATTAAAGGAGCTTAAGACAGCGGCCAAAAAAGCTAAGAAAATTTATCTCGCGGCTGACCCCGACAGAGAAGGTGAAGCCATTGCCTGGCATTTGGCACATAGCCTGGATATGGATATTAAGTCGGATTGCCGTGTTGTCTTTAATGAAATCACGAAAGATGCCATTAAAGAATCCTTCAAACATCCTAGGCCGATCAACATGGATCTTGTTGATGCGCAGCAGGCAAGAAGGATGCTGGACAGACTGGTCGGCTATAATATCAGCCCTTTACTATGGAAGAAAGTGAAAAAAGGCTTAAGTGCGGGGAGAGTACAGTCTGTTGCTGTCCGATTGATCATCGACCGTGAAAAGGAAATTAAGGACTTTATCCCAGAAGAGTACTGGTCAATTGATGGGGAATTCCTTAAAGGAAAAACAGCCTTTGATGCATCATTTTACGGATTTAAGAATGAAAAAGTTGAATTGAAGTCGGAAAGCGATGTTCAAAATATTTTAAGTAAAATGAAGGGCAATAAATTCAAGGTGGAATCGGTTACCAAGAAGGAAAGAAGGCGGAATCCGGCAGCCCCTTTTACTACGTCATCACTTCAGCAGGAAGCTGCAAGAAAATTAAATTTCCGTGCCAAGAAAACGATGATGCTTGCACAGCAGCTTTATGAAGGAATTGAACTCGGCAAGGAAGGAACTGTCGGTTTAATCACTTATATGAGAACTGACTCAACACGCATATCCGAAATTGCGCAAAGTGAAGCTGCGGACTATATTCAAAGCTCTTACGGGAAAGAGTTCCTGCAGAGTGAAAAGAAAAAAGAAAAGAAAAACAGCAATGCCCAGGATGCCCATGAGGCCATCCGCCCGACAAGCACATTAAGATCGCCTGCAAGTTTAAAAGAATACTTGTCGCGTGATCAGCTTCGATTATACAGGCTTATATGGGAACGATTTGTTGCAAGCCAAATGGCACCAGCGGTTATGGACACCATGAGTGTTGATTTGAAAAATGGTGAAGTGATCTTCCGGGCAACAGGCTCAAAAGTGAAATTCGCAGGATTCATGAAAGTATATGTTGAAGGCACTGATGACCAGTCGGAGGAAAAAGATAATATGCTCCCTGATCTGAAGGAAGGGGATGAAGTCCTTAAAAAAGACATCGAACCTAAACAGCACTTCACACAGCCCCCTCCAAGGTATACTGAGGCAAGGCTGGTAAAAACACTTGAAGAACAGGGCATTGGGCGGCCATCCACCTTCGCTCCGACACTTGATACAATCCAAAAACGGGGCTATGTTGCTCTGGATAATAAACGTTTTATACCGACCGAACTGGGTGAAATCGTCCTGGAATTAATCATGGAATTCTTCCCTGAAATCCTTGATATCGAGTTTACCGCGAAAATGGAAAAAGACCTGGACTATGTTGAAGAAGGCAAAGTCAACTGGGTACAGATCATAGATGATTTCTATATAGATTTTGAAAAAAATCTTAAAATAGCGGAAAAGGAAATGCAGGAAGTAGAAATTAAGGATGAACCTGCCGGTGAGGATTGCGAACAATGCGGAAATCCTATGGTGTTCAAGATGGGACGCTATGGAAAGTTCATGGCCTGCAGCAATTTCCCTGACTGCCGCAATACTAAACCGATTGTCAAGGATATCGGTGTGAAATGTCCAAAGTGCGAAGAAGGCAATATCATTGAAAGAAAAAGCAAAAAACGCCGGATCTTCTACGGCTGTGACAGGTTCCCTGAATGTGACTTTATTTCTTGGGATAAGCCCCTGCCGAGAAGCTGTCCAAAATGTGATAACCTGCTGGTTGAGAAAAAACTCAAAAAAGGTGTTCAGGTTCAGTGTGTTGAATGCGACTATAAGGAAGAAAAGCAAAGTTAAGGGTGAGCTTAAATGCTCACTCTTTTCTATTGAGGGATGAGGATCCAAAATACTTTCAGTCTGGCTATTTTCAAAGGAATTAGTACATGAAACTTTTTTATTTTTAAATCGTATTGTAAAATGGCAAAATGAATAAGAACAGGGTAAAGTAAGAGAGACTGTTTTTAATAAATATAAATTATTCATGATATCGTCATCATAAATATATATGGAGGTTCAATTTATGAAAGATACAGCAGTGAATGTAATTGGCGCAGGATTGGCAGGCAGTGAGGCCGCTTGGCAGCTTGCCAGCAGGGGGATAAAGGTAAATTTATATGAAATGAGGCCGGTAAGGCAGACTCCTGCTCATCACACAGATAAATTTGCAGAACTTGTCTGCAGCAACTCCCTGCGTGCAAATACTTTAACAAATGCAGTCGGGGTTTTAAAAGAAGAAATGAGAAAGCTGAATTCTGTCATTATCCATTCAGCTGACAGCAGTGCAGTTCCTGCCGGTGGCGCATTGGCAGTTGACCGCCATGATTTTGCTGCCCGCGTAACCGAACAAGTCAAAAACCATCCGAACGTAACAGTAATAAACGAAGAAGTAACAGATATTCCGGAAGGGCCAACTGTTATTGCTACTGGACCGCTCACAAGTGAAGCTTTATCCGCAAAATTAAAAGAGCTGTCCGGGGAAGATTATTTATATTTTTATGATGCGGCTGCTCCAATTCTCGAAAAAGATTCAATCGATATGAATAAAGTTTATTTGAAATCACGTTATGATAAGGGAGAAGCGGCATATCTGAATTGTCCAATGACAGAAGAAGAATTTGACCGCTTTTACGAGGCTCTTACCACAGCGGAAACAGTTCCGTTAAAGGAATTTGAAAAGGAAATCTTTTTCGAGGGCTGTATGCCAATAGAAGTGATGGCAAACAGGGGGAAGAAAACCATGCTTTTCGGCCCGATGAAGCCTGTTGGATTAGAAGATCCTAAAACAGGAAAAAGGCCATATGCAGTTGTCCAGCTTCGCCAGGATGATGCAGCAGGAACTCTTTATAATATAGTAGGTTTTCAGACACATCTGAAATGGGGTCCTCAAAAAGAAGTAATCCGATTGATTCCTGGTCTTGAAAATGCTGAGATAGTAAGATATGGTGTTATGCACCGGAATACATTCATCAATTCTCCAAAAGTCCTTCGTGCAACATATCAGTTCAAGAATAGGGATGATTTATTCTTTGCAGGACAAATGACCGGAGTTGAAGGGTATGTGGAATCTGCAGCCAGCGGACTTGTGGCAGGCATCAATGCTGCAAGGCTTGTTACAGGAGAAGATCCAATAGAGTTTCCTCATGAAACGGCGATTGGAAGTATGGCTCGATATATTACTACAGCAAATCCGAAGAGTTTCCAGCCTATGAATGCTAACTTTGGATTATTCCCGGAACTTCCTGAAAAAATTAGAGGAAAAAAAGAAAGAAATGAAAAACATGCAGAAAGAGCATTAGGAACAATTCAGAACTTTATGAAAAATTTGTAAATTATGTTGCGTGCGCTGCTGAGTTGTGATACTATTTAGTAGCCCATGCGAGGTGACCAATTAATGTCTGAAAATGTGAACGTTTCTTTAAAGTTGTTTATTGAATATTTACAAATAGAGAAAAATTATTCACAATATACTATTGAACATTACCAGCATGATATAAGTGAGTTCTTTATGTTCATGTCTGAACAAGCCATTTCAGATTTAACAAAAGTCGAGTATCAGGATGTCAGGATACATCTCACTAATCTTTTTGAAAGAAAGATGTCACGCAAGTCTGTTGCCAGAAAGATATCAAGTCTAAGGAGCTTTTTTAAATTTTTGCTAAGAGAAGAGATAGTCGCTGAGAATCCTTTCGCACTTGTTTCCATTCCCAAAGCACAGAAAAAGCTGCCGGAATTTTTCTATGAAGAGGAAATGAAACAGCTTTTTAATGCTTGTGAATCCAGCACTCCTCTTGGGCAAAGAAATAAAGCCCTTCTTGAATTATTATATGCAACCGGCATCCGTGTAAGTGAGTGCAGTCAAATCCGCTTAAAAGACCTGGATATGCATTTATCAACTGTTCTTGTACGGGGAAAGGGCAGCAAAGAACGATATGTTCCTTTCGGCAGCTTCGCCCAGGACGCAATTGACACATACATAAACCATGGACGTAAAGAATTGCTTGCAAATGGGAACGTGCAGGAAAATTTGTTTTTGAACGCCCGGGGCGGTCCTCTTACAGCAAGGGGAATCAGGACAATTCTTGACCGGATCATAGAGAAATCATCCTTAACAGGCAAAATTCATCCCCATATGCTTCGCCACACATTTGCGACTCATTTAATGGCTAATGGGGCTGACATGAGAACGGTCCAGGAATTGCTGGGACACGCATTTCTTTCTTCGACCCAGGTATATACACATGTTACGAATGAATACTTGAAAAAAACGTATATGGCCCATCATCCGCGGGCGTAGCGGAAAAACAGCCATTATCGAATAGTCTGCAGAAAAAAATCAAAGGCAATATGCTCCAAAGGAGGAGTCTTTCATGTCCGAATTTCATGCAACAACAATATTTGCTGTGCATCATAATGGAGAATGTGCAATGTCTGGCGACGGCCAGGTTACCTTTGGAAATGCAGTTGTAATGAAACACACTGCAAGAAAAGTCAGAAAGCTTTTTAACGGGAAGGTGCTTGCTGGATTTGCAGGCTCAGTAGCTGATGCTTTTACGTTATTCGAAATGTTTGAAGGAAAGCTTGAAGAGTATAATGGCAACCTTGAGAGAGCAGCTGTGGAGCTTGCAAAAGAATGGAGAAGCGACAAGGTTTTGCGCAAGCTTGAAGCAATGCTTATCGTTATGAACAAGGATAGTCTGCTGCTTATCTCAGGTACAGGTGAAGTTATCGAGCCGGATGATGGAATTCTGGCTATTGGATCAGGAGGCAATTATGCTCTGGCAGCAGGACGTTCTTTAAAAAGGTTCGCAGGCGAACACTTGTCAGCAAGAGAAATTGCCAAGGCCTCACTTGAAATGGCTGCCGAAATATGTGTATATACAAACCACAATATTATTGTGGAAGAACTCTAATAAAGGAGTGCTGTTGAATGGGTAAAGGAACAAGCTTAACTCCGCGCCAAATTGTTGAGCGCTTGGATCAATATATTATCGGTCAAAAGGATGCAAAAAAAGCGGTTGCTATAGCTCTTCGAAATCGTTATCGCCGCAGCTTGCTGGAAGAAAAATTGCGGGAAGAAGTAAATCCTAAAAATATATTGATGATCGGGCCAACTGGTGTTGGAAAAACTGAAATAGCGCGCAGAATGGCTAAATTGGTGGGCGCACCATTTGTAAAAGTGGAGGCAACCAAATTCACTGAAGTAGGATATGTGGGCAGGGATGTTGAATCCATGGTCAGAGATCTTGTGGAAACATCCGTCCGTCTGGTAAAAGAAGAGAAGATGGCCAGTGTAAGGGAAAGAGCAGAAGAAAGTGCCAACCGCCGCATACTTGAACTGCTTGTGCCTGGTGCCAAAAAGGCCGCTAATTATAAAAATCCACTTGAAATGCTATTTGGCGGAGGTAATGATCAGCAGCAGGATACGAATCAGACAGAAGATTTAAATCTTCAGGAAAAGCGCAAGATTGTAAAAGAAAAGCTTGCACTTGGCGAATTGGAAAATGAAGTGATTACCGTTGAGGTGGAAGAGCAGCAGCCTTCCATGTTTGACATGCTGCAGGGCTCTGGGATGGAGCAAATGGGCATGAATATGCAGGATGCCCTCAGCAGCCTTATGCCAAAGAAAAGGAAAAAGAGAAAACTGACTGTAAGGGAAGCCAGAAAGATCCTGACAAATGAAGAAGCCCAAAAGCTGATTGATATGGATGAAGTCAGCCAGGAGGCTGTATTCCGTGCTGAACAGTCAGGAATAATATTCATTGATGAGATCGATAAAATTGCCAGCAAAAACAGCGGCGGTTCATCAGCAGATGTCTCAAGGGAAGGGGTTCAAAGAGATATTTTGCCGGTGGTAGAAGGTTCAACAGTAGTAACCAAATACGGTTCTGTTAAAACGGATCATGTATTGTTTATTGCTGCGGGTGCTTTCCATATGGCTAAGCCCTCTGACCTTATTCCTGAATTACAGGGACGTTTTCCGATTCGTGTCGAGCTTACAAAGCTAACGGTAGAAGACTTCTACAAAATACTTGTGGAGCCCGATAATGCCTTAATTAAACAATATGAAGCATTATTGGTAACTGAAGGTATACAAATTGAATTTTCTGACGATGCTATTCGTAGGATTGCTCAATTTGCTTTCGAAGTTAATCAAAATACAGATAATATCGGTGCAAGGCGTCTTCATACAATCATGGAAAAGCTGCTCGAAGATTTATCGTTTGAAGCACCGGACATCACCATGGAAAAAATCACGATTACCCCTCAGTATGTTGAGGAAAAGCTCGGAGCCATATCCCGCAATAAGGATTTAAGCCAGTTTATTCTGTGATCTCATAGTTTAAAGATTAAGGACAGAGGGTAACGGAAAGTGAATCCTGAAAAAAGTAAAATTACTTTTGATTCAAACAGAAGCAATTAGATATCTAATTTTAACAAAATATATGTTTATGGGTTGCAGCAAATAGGAGGAAATACAATGGATTTATTAACAAAAACAAGAAAAATTAATGCAATGCTTCAAAGGGCAGCCGGAAAGCCGGTTAACTTCAAAGAAATGTCAGAAACACTTAGTGATGTAATCGAAGCAAATATCTTCGTAGTAAGCCGCAGGGGCAAACTGCTTGGATTTGCAGTAAACCAGCAAATCGAGAATGAACGCATGAAGCAAATGCTTGAAGATCGTCAGTTCCCTGAGGAATATACGAAAAACTTATTTAACATCCAGGAAACTTCATCAAACCTGGATATGGAAAGCGAATATACTGCATTCCCAGTTGAAAACAAGGACCTTTTTGCAAGTGGTTTGACTACAATTGTTCCAATCATTGGCGGCGGTGAGCGTCTCGGCACACTTATTCTTGCGAGATTGCAGGAACAGTTCCATGATGATGATTTAATTCTTGCTGAATATGGTGCTACTGTAGTTGGCATGGAAATTCTGCGTGAAAAAGCGGAAGAAATTGAAGAAGAAGCGCGCAGCAAAGCTGTTGTGCAAATGGCAATCAGTTCTCTTTCTTACAGCGAGCTTGAAGCGATCGAGCATATTTTCGAAGAGCTTAACGGCAACGAAGGACTTCTTGTTGCGTCAAAAATTGCTGATCGTGTAGGAATTACCCGCTCTGTAATCGTAAATGCCCTAAGAAAACTGGAAAGTGCAGGAGTTATTGAGTCCCGTTCTTTAGGAATGAAGGGTACGTATATTAAAGTCCTAAATGATAAGTTCCTGGTTGAATTGGAAAAGCTTAAATCCAACTAATATAATCTGAAACCCGTCCCTCAGTGGCGGGTTTTTTTGTTACAAAATTATTACGAATAAATTTGGTAAATTTATGTAATTAAAACAAAATTTATAAGTTCATTAGTCATAGATAACCTAATCATAAAGTGTAATATTAAAAAAAATAGTAAAAAAGAACTATTGAAGGAGATGTAAGGAAAAATCAGAAAGGATAAAGGATATAGTAATTATGGTAATTATTACAAAAATACTTATATAACTTTCAGCATATTTAAAAGATTTGTCGAAAATAGGTCGAAAGAATCACTAATTTTAACCTTAAGTACATAGACATATTATTTCATATTCATTACAATAATGTTTATGATGACATATTTTGTCCATTATCACCAAAATTCTACAATAATTACCATGTAAAAATTGTTTTTAATACGAGGTGTTATGATTGAAGCTGTTTTCCGGTACTATATCTACATTAGAACAAGCACTGAACTATTCTTCGCTTAAACAAAAAGTAATATCACAAAATATTGCAAATGCAGATACTCCAAACTATAAAGCAAAAGATGCCAGCTTTAAAGCTGCTTTCAAAAACGCTTTAAATGATTCAATGGAAGCAAAAAAAAGTGACTACAGACATTACGATTTTAAAAATGGTTCATCCTCAGGGCAAGGTATAGTGACAAAACCTGATACTTCTTACAATCATAATGGCAATAGCGTTGATTTAGATAAGGAAATGGCGGAACTGGCTACAAATCAGATTTACTATAATGCAGTTATTGAACGGGTAAGCGGTAAGTTTTCCAGTCTGCAGAATGTATTGCGGGGAGGCAAATAGTAATGTCTATGTTTCATAGTATGAATAACACTGCATCGGCACTAACTGCCCAAAGGCTCCGTATGGATGTAATTTCTTCTAATATGGCCAATGCAGATTCTACAAGAAGTATAAATGGAGATGGACCCTACAGAAGGAAGTCGGTAGTACTGGAACCGAGAGAAGGACAATTTTCCTCTTTTTTAAATATGGCCATGAGCCAAAAAGGAGGTAGTTCTGCAGGGAATGGAGTAAAGGTGTCAAGAATTGTAGAAGATCGGGTGACCCCAACTAAAATGGTTTATGATCCTTCCCATGTTGATGCTAATGAAGATGGATATGTTGAAATGCCCAATGTGGACCCTTTGAGAGAAATGACAGATCTTATTAGTGCAACAAGATCCTATGAAGCAAATGTAACGGTTTTTAATGCCTCTAAAGGCATGATGATGAAAGCTTTGGAAATCGGCAAATAAGGAGAACCTTAAATGAATAATGTAACTTTTATGCCAGTAAATGCTATAAAGCCTGCTGAAAATCAAAAGACTCATACGTATACATCATTCGATGCTCAGCAGAGTTTTTCGTCGGTCTTAAAGCAATCAATTGAAAACATCAATAATGCACAGATTCAGTCAGATGTTATGACTGAAAAACTTGCTAGGGGAGAAAATATTGATCTTCACCAGGTGATGATTACATCTCAAAAAGCGAGCATTACAATGCAGGCTGCACTGGAAATTAGAAATAAAGTTATTGAAGCTTATCAGGAAGCTATGAGAATGCAGGTTTAATAATACAGCTGTTTCATTGAAAAAACTTAGGAATTGAAAGAATCCGCTGATTGGTGGGGTTTTTTCAATTTTTTAATGAAGGAAATTGATTAAAGCTAAAAACTAGTTATGGCGGTTATTAGCTAAGACAGAATAACCGGAGGATTGTGATGAAAGAGACGCTGCAGAGATATATAAGCAAATTGAAAGAGTACTGGGGAAGCAGGTCAAAAAAACAAAAGACAATTATGATTAGTGCAGCTGCAATATGTATACTGCTGATTGCAGCTGCAGCTATCTTTAGTACCAGGACCAATCTCGTTCCTCTATACAGCAACCTGACACCTTCAGAAACTGGAACGATAAAAGAAAGTCTCGATACTAGAGGAATTGTATCAGAAATAGCAGATGGCGGAACTACAATTAAAGTACCTGAAGAGTCAGTAGATACCCTGAAAGTAGAACTGGCAGCAGAAGGAATTCCGAAATCAGGAAGCATTGATTATTCATTTTTCAGCCAAAATGCAGGGATTGGCATGACAGAAAACGAGTTCAATGTTCTAAAGCTGGAAGCAATGCAGACTGAGCTTGCGAATTTGATGAAAGGGATCGATGGAGTCAATGATGCCAAGGTAATGATTAACCTCCCGGCGAAAGGCATCTTTGTAAATGATCCTTCAGAGGAAGCCTCCGCATCTATTGTCCTTAACACAAAACCAGGTCATCAGTTTGAAGAATCGCAAATTCAGGCGCTTTATCACCTGGCTGCGAAAAGTGTACCAAACCTTCCCACTGATAATATCGTCATTACCAACCAGTTTTTTGAGTATTTTGATTTAAAAAATGAACAAAATTCTTCTCCTGAAAGCACTTTTGCGGCACAGCATGAAATCAAAAAAGAAATTGAGCGTGATGTACAGCGCCAGGTACAGAATATGCTGGGCACTTTAATGGGACAGGATAAGGTGGTTGTATCCGTAACTGCCGATATTGACTTTACCCAGGAAAACAGGGAAGAAAACCTGGTTACGCCTGTTGATGAAGAAAATATGGAAGGTATAGCGATCAGTGCTCAAAAGATTACGGAAACGTTTACTGGAAACGGTGATGCTGCAGGCGGATTTACTCCGGCTGGAGGCAATGATGAACCTGCGGGCACTGACGCTGCTACTTATCAGGAAAGCGGAAATTCCAACGGGGATTATGAACGAATAGAAGAGACTATTAATAATGAAGTAAATAAAATCCGCAAAGAGATCGTTGAAAGCCCATATAAAGTCAGAGACCTGGGCATTCAGGTAATGGTGGAACCGCCGACAGCGGATGACCCTGCATCGCTTCCGCAAGAGAGAATTAATGATATTACTCAAATTCTTGGAACTGTAGTCCGCACGACAATTAATAAGGATGCGGCAGCTGATGCAGAATTAACAGATGAGGCAATTCAGGATAAAATTGTCGTTTCAGTACAGCCATTCAACGGTAAAGTTGAGTTCCCTGATCAGGCAAGCACCAGCATTCCCTGGTGGATTTATGCAATCGGGGGAGTATTGCTTATTATCATTGCTCTATTAATCTTCCTTTTTGCCAAAGCCAGAAAGAAGCAGAAACAAGAAGAAGAGATTGAATTACAGGAACCAGAGACATTCAACCTTCCGGATGTTAATGACGAGCATGAAACAGAAAGTACAATGAGGCGCAAACAGCTGGAGAAAATGGCAAAGGAAAAGCCTGAAGACTTTGCGAAGCTTCTTCGCACATGGATCGCAGAAGATTAAGGAGGATAAAAAATGCCAAAAAAAGAACAAAGAGAACTCACAGGTAAGCAAAAAGCGGCTATTCTTCTTATTTCTCTTGGTCCTGATGTTGCATCCTCTGTTTATAAACACCTAAGCGAGGAAGAAATTGAAAAATTGACCCTGGAGATCTCAGGAGTCCGAAAAGTTGATTCGGTTGCAAAAGAAGAAATTCTCGAAGAATTCCATCAAATTGCCCTTGCGCAGGATTATATTACGCAGGGAGGAATTGGATATGCAAAAACAGTTCTGGAAAAAGCACTCGGTACAGAGCAGGCTTCAGCTATTATTAACAGATTGACGTCTTCTCTGCAGGTAAGGCCATTCGATTTCGCCAGAAAAGCAGATCCGGCACAAATCCTGAATTTTATTCAGAATGAACATCCGCAAACGATCTCCTTGATATTATCTTATCTAGATCCAGCACAGGCAGGGCAAATTCTGTCAGAGCTGCCGCAGGAAATGCAGGCGGATATTGCAAGAAGGATTGCTGTTATGGATAGTACATCTCCTGAGATTATTAATGAAGTTGAACAGATTCTTGAAAGAAAGCTGTCTTCTACTGTAACTCAGGATTATACTCAGACCGGCGGCATCGAGTCTGTGGTAGATGTTCTTAATGGAGTTGATCGTGCAACAGAAAGGACTATTCTGGATGCACTGGAGATTCAGGATCCGGAGCTTGCTGAAGAAATTAAGAAGAGGATGTTTGTGTTTGAAGACATCGTTACTCTTGACAGTCGCGCTATACAGCGTGTTATCCGGGATTGTGAAAGTGAAGACCTTATGCTTTCACTCAAGGTATCCAGTGAAGAAGTTAAAGGAATTGTCTTTAAAAACATGTCTTCCAGAATGGTTGAAACCTTTAAGGATGAAATGGAATACATGGGTCCTGTGAGATTAAGAGATGTTGAAGAAGCTCAATCAAGAATAGTTGGCATAATAAGAAGACTGGAAGAATCAGGGGAGATCATCGTCGCTCGCGGCGGAGGAGATGATATTATTGTCTAGGCTAATAAAATCATACTCTCCCGCAGTGCCAAAAGAAGAAAAGAAAGTCATTTCGATCAGACTGCTGCAAAGTAATTCAAATCACAAAGAAGAGACAGTGGAGCAGAGTGCTGCGAGTCCCCATGAAGAGCTTCAAGCTATGCTGAACAGTGCCCGTGAGGAAGCTGAGAGGATTCTAAACGCTGCAAGAATAGATTCTGAAAATGTGGCCCGGCAAATGGACGAACAACGCATGGCGCTTGAACAGGAAAAACAAAAAATATTTGAAGAAGCCAGAATACAAGGGTTTGCTGCTGGAGCTGATGAAGGCAGACAAAGCGGTCTCAGGGAATACAGTGAACTGATTCATATGGCAAGAGAAGTTGTAAACACAGCCAAACATGATTATCAGCAGCACATCGAATCATCTGAACGGACCATACTGAACCTCGGATTAAAGGTTGCAGGGAAAATACTCAGCGAAGTTCTTGAACAGAATAGTGACCAATTCCTTTCTATAGTAAAAAGGGCTTTAAAAGAAGCGAGAGAATATACTGAGATTCAGCTTCATGTACACCCAATGCACTATGATTTGCTTTTGTCTCATAAGGAAGAACTAATCCGGGTATTTCCTAAAGAGACAGATTTATATATTTATCCGGATGAGGAACTAAGTAATACAAGCTGCATAATTGAATCAGCCAACGGACGAATTGAAGCCAGTGTTGACAGCCAGCTTGAAGAAATAAAAAGAAAACTCTTTGAGATGCTGGAGAGTGAACCAAATTGAAACTTGAACAGCTGATCAGCGAGATAGAAAAAATTGATAGCTTTAAGCGTTTTGGCAGAGTAAAAAGAGTAGTGGGTCTGATGATTGAGTCCCAAGGCCCGGAAAGTTCTATTGGGGATGTATGCATTATTCATATCGGCAAAGGACGCACAAGAAAGATCCAGGCGGAAGTAGTCGGATTTAAGAATGAGAATGTGATACTTATGCCTTATACAGATGTACAGGATATTTCACCAGGCTCTCTTGTCGAGACAACCTCGAGACCTCTTGAGGTGAAGATAGGCCCGGCTCTAATTGGACAAGCAATAGATTCACTGGGACAGCCTCTCGACGGGTCCTTGCTGCCAAAAGGGCTGACGCCAGTCCTAACGGAACAAACTCCTCCTAATCCTCTGAAAAGACCGCCGATTTCTGAACCTATTGAAGTAGGTGTAAGAATGATCGACAGTCTGCTGACTGTAGGAAACGGACAGCGGGTCGGGATATTTGCAGGTAGCGGAGTTGGGAAGAGCACTCTTCTTGGAATGATAGCCCGCAATACTAATGCAGATCTAAATGTGATTGCCCTTATTGGCGAGAGGGGCAGAGAGGTCAGGGAGTTTATTGAGAGGGACCTGGGGCCGGAAGGTTTGAGAAGATCCATAGTGGTTGTCGCTACGTCTGACCAGCCGGCACTCATGAGAATTAAAGGGGCATACACAGCCACAGCAATTGCTGAATATTTCAGGGACAAAGGCTTAAATGTCATGTTAATGATGGATTCAGTAACCAGGGTGGCAATGGCTCAGCGGGAAGTCGGTCTTGCAGTCGGAGAACCGCCAACAACTAAAGGGTATACGCCATCTGTTTTTGCTGTATTGCCTAAGCTTCTTGAAAGAACAGGTACAAACGAATACGGCTCTATAACGGCATTTTATACCGTACTGGTGGACGGGGACGATATGAATGAGCCAATCGCGGATACAGTCAGGGGAATATTGGATGGACACTTTGTTCTTGACCGGTCATTAGCGAACAAGGGACAGTATCCAGCTATTAATGTATTGAAAAGTGTAAGCCGTGTAATGAATCATATAGCAGATGCATCTCATGTTAAATCAGCTGAAAAGGTAAGAGAAATGCTGAGCACATATATCAATGCAGAGGATTTAATTAATATTGGAGCCTACAAACGCGGCTCATCGATGGAAATAGATGAAGCTATACGATTATATCCTTCGATCATCTCTTTTTTGAAACAAGAAACGAACGAAAAAATTTCTATCTTGGAAAGCGTTGGCCAATTAAAGGGATTAGCTGGAAAAGGGGAATAATAAATGCAGTACCAATTTAAATTCAATAAAATCCTGACGATTAAAGAAAGAGAAAAAGATCAGGCATTTGATGTATATAATCAGGCTGTAAAACGATTTGAAGAAACTGCAAAGAAACTGTACGATCTGCTGAAAAAGAAAGAAGATCTGGAAGAATATCAGCAATCAAGACTGGCTGAAGGACTTCCGGTTCAGGAAATCAGGCATCACCAGCATTTTGTGAGCAGCATTGAGAAAACAATTGACCATTATCAAAAGATGGTCGCAAATGCAAGAAGCCAAATGAATTTCCAGCAGGAAAAACTAATGGAAAAAAATATTGAAGTAAAGAAATTTGAAAAAATTCAAGAAAAAGATTTAGCAGGATTTTTGGAAAGCATGAAGCAAGCAGAAGGAAGGCAAATGGATGATATCTCGATTCAGCTGTATATGAATCGGGGAAATTAGGTGGTTAAATGGAAAAAATACCAGAAAAGCAAGAGACACGCAAAACTAGCCGGTTTCAATGGTTTATATTTGCTTTCTTAATCCCGATCCTGTTCGTAATAACTGTAGCCCTGCTGGTTTTCACGCTATCAGGAAACAATATTTTTGAAACAGCCAAAAAATATAGCCAGGAAGTGCCATTTTTAGCTACGGTGTTTGATGATAAGAAGTCCCGTTCACAGGAAGTAATGGAAGAGCAGCTCATCGGACTGCAGGCAGAAGTTAAAGATCGTGAAGCAAGAATATCTCAGCTGGAAAGCGAGCTTGACAGCAAAGAGCTGGAAATAGAAAGAGCAGGGCTCGAAAAGCAAAGGCTGGAGGAAGAAATCAGCGAGCTTACGGCTATAAAGGAAGAGAACAAGCGGGCCTTTAAAGATATCGTAAAGACTTATGAAAATATTTCTGCTAAAAAAGCAGCACCCATTCTAACTGAGATGAAGGATGAAGAAGCTGTAAAAATATTATCAAATGTTAATTCTGACGCGCTGGCTGCCATTATGGAGAAGATGAACCCGGAAGATGCCGCTCGATATACAGCACTCCTGACGGCAGCCAAAGAAAAAAGCGGATCGGATGATTAACACCAAGTTTTGAGAGGAGGTGAAACTAAGTGGAAATTGGAGGATTGGGATTTATTCAGTCACAATATTCATCCGAAGATAAAGTATCTCTGCAGGATGCATCCAGCAGTGGTTTTGGAAGTCTTTTCTCCGCTTTAACCGGAACCGCTAAAGCTCAAGGAGAAAGCTTAACTTCTGCTGCAGATGAGAATAGGATTGAACAGTTACAGGAAATAATTAAATTTCTTAAAGTAAGTGAGATCTCTGAAATAGAAAATGGAAGCGAGCTGCTAGGGAAGAATTCCTTTCAAAATGGAACTGACATCATTGAAATCATTTCAGAGCAGCTGGATCTTTCACAGGAAGAATTGGTGCAAATGCTTGAAGGTTTTATTGGACATGTTCTTCCGGAAGTAAAGCGTAAGGATGTATATCCTGAAGAAGATATAGATGCAGAAAATAAAATCAGTTTACTAATTTCTGCAATATCAAATCATAAGATAAGCATCAACTTGGAGGGCAAAGATCTTAGCGGGGCATTAAAGGTTCTGAAATTGTATGAATTGCTTTCTTCGAAACAAGACTTTCACACTAGTAAATTAAATCTGAAAGATTTCCTGAAAGATGTTCAAGTGAAAATTGAGAGTCTGCTAAACAATAGAGAGGGTATTTTACAGAAAATTGTTACCCCGCTCGCAAGCGAATTAAACTCTTTAAAACAACAAAAGAATGCTGCTAATGAACCTGCGGGTCAGACTGCCGCTAAAATTGTTCACAGAGCAGAAACTGGTTTACAGGGATTTATTCAGGTTCAAACCTTTTCTAAACCTGAACAGATGTCTCTCTTAAATCCACAGGGAAAGACAGTAAGTGCAGACCAGATTATGCAGCAATTTGAAAACATATTATCCCGGAGCAGCTTCCTTAAAACGGGAGGGACACAAAAGCTATTTATTAAGCTTAACCCTGACCATCTTGGAGCGCTGCGTATAGAGCTTATTCAAAAGGACTCTGCGATGATTGCCAGGATACTTACTTCCTCTGGAGCAGCAAAAGAAATTCTGGATTCACATATTAACGGATTGAAGCAGGCCTTTAGTTCACAAAGTATCCAGATAGAGAGAATAGAAATCTCTCAGCAAATGACACAGCAGGATCGGGCCTTCAACAAAGATCCTCAGCAGCAGGAACAGAGGCAGCAGCAGAATAAGGATGATAATACGCAGCCTGAGAGAGAATTTAACAGCTCTTTTGAAGAAGCACTTCTTAATACAGAAGCATAGGAGTGATAGTAAATGGCAAATACAATAGATTCTTCCTTAATGCTATCAAACTACCAAAGCCAAACTCGAAAAACCGGCTCAGATATATTAGGCAAAGATGATTTTCTGAAAATTCTAATGACACAGCTGCAAAACCAGGATCCCATGAATCCGATGCAGGACAAAGACTTCATTGCGCAAATGGCAACATTCTCGTCTTTGGAGCAGATGACCAATATGAATAAGACGATGGAGAAGTTTGTACAAGCCAATGAGCAAAATCAATTAATTTCATACAATCAATTTGTTGGGAAGAATGTTACATGGCATAAATTGAAAGAATCAGATGATCCAGCTAAGCCGCCAACTATTGAAGAGGGGAATGGCAAAGTAGCTTCTATTCTATTTAAGGACAGCAGTGTCCTCTTTATCTTAGAAGATGGAACCAAGCTGGAACCTGCAAATATATCAGAGGTTAAAGAAGCATCTAATGATAGTCATGTACAGCAGGCCAGTATGATGATAGGCAAAAAGGTTACTTTTCTGAATGCTGACGAAAAGGAAGATTCTTCTATAATCAAGTCAGTTTCTTTTAGAGATGGCAAGACACTTTTCCAATTGGAAGATGGCAAAATGAGCATAACAGCGTCTCAAATAATCGGTGTTGAATAAACAAAGGAGTGTGATTGGATGGATAAGTTGATGTTTCGTCCGATCCATACCCAGAATGCAGTCACCAAACAGGCTAGCACTGTTCATTTACCAAACAAGGTGCAAAATGGTTTTTCAAATCATTTGCAGACTGCCCTGGAAAATAACTGCAAACTAATTGTCAGTAAACATGCAGAACAGCGGATGAACCAAAGAGGCATAGAAATTACAAGTGAACGCTGGCATCAAATTGAAAATAAAATGCGTGAAGCAAAAAAGCTGGGTGTAAATGAATCGCTTGTATTACTGAAAGATGCTGCACTTGTTGTAAGCGCCAAAAACAATACAGTAATAACTGCTATGGATAGACAAGAAGCAGGTACTCAAATATTCACCAACATTAATGGAACTATTATTCTTGATTAAATTAACAAGGCTGGACCTTTATAAAGGAAGCCTGGGCTGCGGAATGACAGAAGCTGCCAATAATGAGAGGAGCAATTTAAGATATGCTACGTTCTATGTACTCAGGAATAAGCGGTATGAAAAACTTCCAAACGAAGCTTGATGTTATTGGAAATAATATTGCGAATGTAAACACATTCGGCTACAAAAAGGGCCGTGTAACTTTTAAAGATACGATGAACCAGACAATTTCCGGAGCAAGTGCCGCCCAGGATAATCGCGGTGGTAAAAACCCGATGCAGGTTGGACTGGGTTCGACGATTGCTACGATTGATACGATTCATACGCAATCTAGTTTGCAAACTACTGGACGATCACTTGATCTTGCTATTTCCGGTGATGGATATTTTGTTGTAAAACAAGGGGATGCACAATTTTTTACCAGAGCAGGAAATCTTTATTTAGATGATAATGGAACTTTAGTTAATGGCGATGGTATGAAAGTTCAAGCTTATGAAGTTGATCCTGCTACCGGGAAATCAACTGGTCAAATTGGCGATGTTTCAGTGAATGTTAATGCTTTATTACCTGCTGTAAAAACGGACAAAATAACATTTTCTGAAAACTTAGCTGCAAATTCTAATAATGGTTCTATCTTTACTCAACAAATAAAGATTGTTGATGAGCTTGGAGAAGAAAGATCAGTAGAGGTTCATTTTAAAAAGACAACTACAAGCAATCAATGGGAATTATTTATTAATAAAGATCCTAATGGTGCCGGTGTTACTCCTGATCACACATTAACTTTTGTAAATGGTAAAATAAATGCTGCTAATGCTCTTGTTACAGGTAAGTCGATAAGTATTCCTTCAGGTATAAATGATGACCCAAGTACTGCTGCTGCTGATGAAAGTGTTAAGAATATAACAGTAAGTTTTGATTTTAGTAATTTAACACAGAAAAATGGGACAACTACTGCTTTAGTAAATCCTAATGGAAACACAGAAGGTGCTTTAGAAAGCTTTAATATCGGTGCTCTTGGAGAGATTAATGGTGTATATTCTAATGGTCTAGTTGTGACTTTAGGTCAATTAGCATTAGCTAAATTCAGCAATCCATCAGGTCTAACCAAAGCTGGCAACAATTTATTCCAGGAATCTATTAACTCTGGTACAGCAAATATCAATGTAGCAGGTGATGGACGTGGCTCAATCGCTTCCGGCTCCCTGGAAATGTCCAATGTAGACCTGTCAGAAGAATTCACTGAAATGATCACAGCGCAGCGCGGATTCCAGGCAAACACCCGCATCATAACAACATCTGATGAAATCCTGCAGGAGCTTGTTAATTTAAAACGTTAATCTAAAGGAGGGTCAGGGCTGAAGGTACAGGATCTTTAGCCCTGAAAAAAACATTGATTAAAGTATCTCGCCTGAACGGCAAAACTTTTGTATTGAATGCTTTGTACATAGAAACAGTAGAGTCTTTTCCAGATACTACAATTACGCTCACGAATGGGAAGAAGTATGTTGTAAAGGAATCTGAAGATCGAGTCATGCAATCGATTATTAAATTTTATCAATCTGTTAATCTACTGGGGCAGCAGCTGGCGGAGGGGAATGAAAATGAAGAATAATAAGCTATTAATGATTATGTTAATGATGCTTGTAGCGATCACGCTTGTAGGAGCTATTGCCCTGGTGATTGTGATGAAATTTACGGATGATGATGGTTCAAATGAGCCAGACATAGATGAAGTTCTGGAGGCCTCTGTTGATATTCCGCAGGTAACAGCTAATTTAGCGAGTGATGATTATATCAGGATTTCTTTTAAAATTCAGACTGAAAACAAAAAAGCAAAAGAGGAATTGCAAAAAAGAGATTTTCAGGTGAAAAATCTCATCATTCAGGAATTGTCCGAAATGAAAGCAGAGGATATACAGGGGAAAGAAGGCCAAATCAAGCTGCAGGAAGATTTAAAAACCAAGATTAACGGTTTAATGCAAGAAGGAAAGATCGTTCAGGTGTACATTACCGAATCTCTCCTCCAGTGATAACCAAATAATTAACTGCATTAGATGGAGGTGAAGATTCATGTCAGGTGAGGTTTTATCGCAGAGCGAGATTGATGCCCTGCTTTCGGCTCTCTCTACCGGAGAAATGGATGCAGATGAGCTGAAAAAGGAACAAACTGAGAAAAAAGTAAAAGTTTATGATTTTAAAAGAGCATTAAGATTTTCTAAAGATCAAATACGAAGTTTAACGAGAATTCATGAGAATTTTGCCCGGCTTTTAACTACCTTTTTTTCTGCGCAGCTAAGGACCTATGTGCAGATTTCGGTTGCTTCTGCGGACCAGATACCATATGAAGAATTTATCCGGTCCATACCGAAAATGACCATATTGAATGTAATTGAAGTGCCCCCTCTGGATGGAAGAATTCTCATGGAAGTGAACCCGAACGTGGCCTATGCCATGATGGACAGGCTGATGGGCGGCAGAGGAACAAGCATCAATAAAATTGATAATTTAACAGAAATTGAAACAAAAATCATGTCAGCTACATTTGAAAGGGCTTTTGAAAACTTAAGGGAAGCCTGGAGTACAATCGCTGACATTGATCCGATATTATTTGATTTTGAGGTAAATCCGCAATTTCTGCAAATGGTCTCTCCAAATGAAACAGTTGTCGTGATCTCACTAAATACGATCATTGGGGAAACGAGCGGAATGATTAATATATGTATCCCTCACGTTGTTCTTGAGCCCATTATTCCTAAGCTGTCTGTACATTATTGGATGCAGACGGACAAAAAGGAAAGGGAGCCGGAGGTCATTGCCCGGCTGGAACGAAACATTCAGAAAGCGGAAGTTCCGGTCATATGTGAACTCGGCAGTTCTGACATAGCCATTCAGGATTTCTTAACACTCGATATTGGAGATGTCATTGAGTTAAACCAGGGGATTGACCAGGCGCTTACAATAAAAGTCGGCAATATCCCAAAATTCATCGGGCAGCCCGGAAAAATGAATAAAAAAATGGCAGTGCAAATTTTAGACACTGTGAAAGGGGGAGATGAGGATGATGAGTGATGATATGCTTTCGCAAGATGAAATTGATGCTCTATTAAGGGGAGCAGCTGACGACAGCGACGAAACGGAAAGTTATAATGAGGCATTTTTTCAAACAGAAGATTATTTATCCCATATGGAGCAGGATGCATTAGGTGAAATCGGCAATATCTCTTTTGGAAGCTCTGCAACAGCATTGTCTACTTTGTTAAATCAAAAAGTTGATATCACAACACCTGCTGTATCAGTTGTTTTGCGCAAAAAATTAGCTGATGAATTCCCGCATCCTTATGTAGCAATTCAGGTGAGTTATACGGAAGGTTTCTTTGGAAGCAACCTGCTTGTAATACAGCAATCAGATGCAGCCATCATTGCTGACTTAATGCTTGGGGGCGACGGAACCAGCCCGGCTGACCTACTGGGAGAAATTCAGTTAAGCGCTGTTCAGGAGGCAATGAACCAGATGATGGGTTCTGCAGCCACTTCGATGTCAACCATTTTTGGTAAAAAGGTAGATATTTCACCGCCGGCAATCGACATCCTTGATTTGCCTCAGGGAGAAGGTGCCGAACGAGTCCCGGCTGATGAAATGCTTGTAAGGATTTCGTTCCGATTAAAAATTGGCAGTCTGATTGACTCGAATATTATGCAGCTGCTTCCTTTGGAATTTGGCAAAAGCCTAGTAAATGAATTATTAAATCCGGGTCAGAATCTTCCAGAAAATAGCGCTGTAACTGAAGAGAAGCCAGTGGCGCAAACACAGCCCGATTATCAGGAAAGTCAGCTTTCGTATGATCATAAACCTGAAGTACACACAGGCGGATTAGATCAGCCATACACTCAAACGAGTTATTCCGGAGAGCAGCCGACATATTCGCAGCCGGTTATGGGTCAGGCATCAAACCCTCAAAGCTATCCACCTGCTCAAAACCAGGCTCAGCATTCAGGACCGCAGCATTTCGGAGGCTCTTATGCAAATGGAGTGCAGCCGAATGTACAGCCCGCAGCCTTTTCGAGTTTTGAACCATACCATATGCAAGAGACTGAAACAAAAAATTTGGATATGCTTTTGGATATTCCTCTTCAGGTAACGGTCGAGCTGGGAAGAACCAAACGTTCCGTAAAGGAGATTCTTGAATTGTCTTCCGGTTCAATTATAGAACTGGATAAACTGGCAGGTGAACCTGTTGATATTCTGGTGAATAACCGGTTAATTGCGCAGGGAGAAGTGGTTGTCATTGATGAAAACTTTGGTGTGAGAGTTACAGATATTATCAGCCAGAGTGACCGAATAAAAAAATTAAGATAAAAAGTGGGGGTTATTAGAATGGCACATAAAATTTTAATAGTTGACGATGCAGCTTTTATGCGAATGATGATCAAAGATATTTTATCCAAGAATGGGTATGACGTAGTAGGCGAAGCTGCTGACGGTGCACAGGCTGTTGAAAAATATAAGGAAACACAGCCTGACCTTGTCACAATGGATATAACCATGCCGGAAATGGACGGAATTACAGCTCTGAAAGAAATTAAAAAATTAAATCCAGCTGCAAAAGTCATTATGTGTTCTGCAATGGGCCAGCAGGCGATGGTTATTGATGCTATTCAGGCTGGGGCAAAGGATTTTATCGTAAAACCGTTCCAGGCTGATAGAGTACTGGAAGCAATCGGCAAAACTTTGGGCTAGTCATTATTCTTTTTAGAGGGTGCAAAATAGTGTGTAATGTAAAGAAAGTGATTTCTTTGCTGCTGTTGTTTTCAATTGTTCTGCTGGGCGTGCAGCCGCAGGCCCAGGCAGAGCAATTGAATAATAGTGTTAAAGAATGTATGAAAAATTCTGAGGAATGCGGAAAACAGGAATTAAAAGAATCAAAGGATTCAAAGACGGCAGAAGGACAGAACCAACAGGATGAAAGCGGCAAAATTGGTCTTACTTTTTGGGATTTTATAAAGATGATTTTAGCAACAGGCTTCACGATTGGATTACTGTATGGTCTTCTAAAGTTCATCAATAAAAAAAGTAAGGTGTATAACAGGTCGCAATTGGTTGAAAACCTCGGAGGGACAGCTTTAGGTGCAAACAGGTCAATACAGCTGATTAAAGTTGGACAACGCATTTTGGTAGTAGGGGTAGGAGAAAATATTCAGCTGTTAAAAGAAATAGACAACTCAGAAGAGTACAGCCAGATCATCAAAGAGCATAATGACAAACTGGAACAGCTTATCCGTCCAAGCGATATTGTGACAAAGGTGATGAAAAGAACACAGCAAACAGAGGAAAGCAAGCAAGGCAGCCAAAATTTCAGTACACTGCTCGGGATTCAGCTGGCTGAAATGAAAAAGGGCAGAAAAAAACTGTTTGATGAATTAGAAAGAAAGGGCCAGAAGAAAGATGAATGAATTCATGGAGTTTTTTAATAGCAGCTCTCCTGAAAATGTATCTACATCTGTGAAGCTTTTTTTATTGCTGACGGTACTTTCTCTCGCACCGAGTATTCTAATATTAATGACATGCTTTACAAGGATTGTCATCGTTCTTTCCTTTGTCAGAACGGCGCTTGCTACTCAGCAAATGCCGCCGAACCAGGTTTTAATCGGCCTATCCTTATTCCTGACATTCTTTATTATGGCTCCAACCATGCAGGAAGTGAACGAACAGGCTTTAACTCCTTTATTCAATGAAGAAATAAATCTGGAACAAGCGTACGAAAAAGCATCAATACCCTTCAAGGAATTTATGAGTGCCCACACAAGGCAGAAGGACTTGGCTCTATTTCTTGAATACTCCGGGGCTGAAGCTCCGGCTTCCATTGAAGATATTCCGCTTACGAGTCTTGTTCCGGCATTTGCTATAAGTGAAATTAAAACAGCTTTTCAAATTGGCTTTATGATTTTTATTCCTTTTCTGGTTATCGACATGGTTGTTGCCAGTGTGTTGATGTCCATGGGGATGATGATGCTTCCTCCGGTTATGATTTCGCTTCCGTTCAAAATATTATTATTTGTACTGGTGGACGGATGGTACTTAGTAGTTAAATCCCTTTTACAAAGCTTTTAAGCAGGTGAACATTCAGAATGACTCCAGAAACAGTTATATCCATTGCAGAAAGAGGGATCATCACAGTATTGATGATTTGCGGTCCCTTGCTAATTCTGGCACTAGTAGTCGGCTTAGTTGTCAGCATTTTTCAGGCTACAACTCAAATTCAGGAACAGACGCTGGCTTTCATTCCTAAAATTGTAGCGGTCCTTGTCGGTGTTGTATTCTTTGGTCCTTGGATGCTTAGCCACATGCTCTCGTATGCAAATGAGATTTTCTCTAATTTGACCAGGTTTGTAGGCTGATGACATGTTAGATTTTCTGCCTTCTTTTCCGGCTTTTTTACTTATTTTTGTAAGGGTGACATCTTTCTTTTTAATGATGCCTCTTTTTTCTTACAGATCCATCCCGGCATCACATAAAATTGGCCTTGGCTTCTTTTTGGCCTGGATTATGTTCCTGGGCATGGATGTCCCTGCACTTGAAATTGACGGCACATTTTTTCTTTTAATCATAAAAGAAGCATTGGTTGGGCTGATGGTTGGATTTATTGCCTATTTAATCCTTTCAGCCATTCAAATTGCCGGAGGATTTATTGATTTTCAGATGGGCTTTGCCATTGCGAATGTGATTGATCCGCAGACAGGAGCGCAGAGCCCTTTAATGGGACAGTATTTGTATACGATCGCTCTCTTTTTTTTATTAACCGTTAATGGCCACCATCTCATGCTAGATGGAGTGTTTTACAGCTATAATTTTATCCCGCTGGATCAGGCATGGATTTCTTTCGGGGATGAAAATATGGCTGAATATGTCATTAAAGCCATGAATACGATGTTCGTTATTGCCTTTCAGATGTCCATCCCTGTTGTCGGCAGTCTGTTTCTTGTAGATGTTGCTTTAGGGATTGTCGCCAGGACAGTTCCTCAGCTAAATGTTTTCGTCGTAGGACTTCCTTTGAAAATAGGCGTCAGTTTTATTGTTCTGATCGTTGTTATGAGTGTATTAATATATGCTTTTTCCCTTGCAATTGAAACGATGCTGCAGACAATGAGAGGGCTTATGGAGCTTATGGGAGGTTCATAGAATGAGGTTACTGCTTTCTTTAGATCTTCAGCTGTTTTCCGGAGAAAAAACAGAAAGAGCCACTCCGAAAAAAAGGCAGGATTCCAGAAAAAAAGGACAAGTAGCCAAAAGCCAGGATGTTAATACAGCCATCGTCCTTTTAGCTGTGTTTCTATTTTTGCTGTTTGCCGGATCGTATTTGAAGAATATCATCCTTTATATATTTACGCATTCATTTAATGATTATATGATGATGCCGCTGACAGAGGCGAATGTTCAGGTGATTTTTCTTGATGTACTAAAGGAACTGGTGCTTTTTTTAGCTCCTATCATGCTGATTGCTATGCTTGCGGGTGTAGCTGCAAACTTCATGCAGGTAGGTACTCTTTTTTCAACAGAAGCCATACAGCCTAAATTGGAGAAACTGGATCCGATAAAAGGCTTTAAGCGCATTTTTTCCATGAGGGCGATCGTGGAGCTGCTAAAGTCAATGCTTAAGATTGCTTTTGTCGGTGTCGCTGCGTTTACCGTCTTATGGTTAAGGATAGATGAAATATTAATTCTTTCTCAAAAATCAGTAGGAACGGCGATGGCCACAATTGCCAGCCTGACCGTTCAAATGGGTTTAATTGCTTCAGCGGCACTTCTATTTTTATCCGTCCTGGACTATCTGTATCAAAAATATGATTTTGAAAAGAACATTCGCATGTCAAAACAGGACATTAAGGATGAACACAAAAATATTGAAGGGGATCCGTTAATTAAATCCAAGATTAAGCAAAGACAGAGGGAAATGGCAATGAGAAGGATGATGCAGGAAGTCCCTAAAGCAGATGTGGTTATTACCAATCCGACACATTTTGCCATAGCCTTGAGCTATGAAGAAACAAAAAGTGATGCTCCTATTGTAGTGGCGAAAGGTGTGGACTTTGTTGCCCAAAAGATTAAATTAATCGCAAAGGAGCATGATGTAATCGCTGTTGAAAACAGGCCGCTTGCCAGGGCTCTTTATAGTCAGGCAGAAATTGGCCAGGCTATCCCTGAAGAGTTTTTCAAAGCTGTTGCAGAGATTCTAGCTTATGTGTACAGAACTAAAAACAAAATTTAACCAGAGAAATATGAAATAGCTGGTCTTAGGAAGCTGTTGGATGGCTGCCAAGGCGTTTCCGCTTTTGTAAGGAGAGAGTTTTCAATGCAATTAAGAGACTTATCAGTATTGATGAGTGTAATTTTAATAGTAGCCATGCTTATTATTCCTTTTCCGCATTGGCTTTTAAGTGTACTGATAATCATTAATATTGCGCTTGCACTTATGGTTTTGCTGATGGCCATGAATATGAAGGAAGCGCTCGAATTTTCCATTTTTCCTTCCTTAATATTGTTAATGACATTATTCAGGCTGGGATTGAATGTTTCTACAACCAGGTCCATTTTATCTGAAGGGGAAGCAGGAAAGGTCGTTGAAACATTTGGTTCATTCGTAACCGGCGGTAATGTTATAGTCGGACTCGTTGTTTTCTTAATCCTCATTATTATTCAATTTATCGTCATTACCAAAGGATCTGAGAGGGTTTCCGAAGTGGCAGCGCGTTTTACACTTGATGCCATGCCGGGTAAACAGATGAGCATCGATGCAGACTTGAATGCAGGAATGATCTCTGAGCACGAAGCCCGGGAACGCCGTGAAAAAATCAGCCGTGAATCTGATTTCTATGGTGCAATGGATGGTGCGAGTAAATTTGTAAAAGGTGACGCCATAGCAGGAATCATTATAACTCTAATAAATCTTCTATTCGGAGTTGTCATCGGAATGATGCAGCTGGGGCTTCCGTTTGCAGAGGCTGCCATGAAATATTCAATGCTGACGGTTGGGGACGGAATCGTCAGTCAAATTCCGGCCCTGTTAATCTCCACCGCGACGGGTATTGTAGTAACAAGGGCAGCATCAGATGGAAATATTGGAAAGGACATTACTTCCCAGCTGTTTGCTTATCCTAAAATGTTATATGTTACTGGCGGAACTATCATTCTGCTAGGGTTGTTGACACCCATAGGGCTCGTTTTAACACTGCCGATTGGCGGCTTGATGATTTTTGGCGGATATACGATAGCTAAGACTCCACAGCCAGATAAAGATCAGTTGCTGGAGATGGAAGAAGAGGTCGAAACCGATGAAATGAAAAGTCCTGAAAGCGTGGTTAACCTATTAAATGTAGATCCGATAGAATTCGAGTTTGGCTATGGGTTAATACCTCTTGCCGATACGAATCAGGGCGGGGACCTTCTAGATAGGATTGTCATGATCAGAAGACAGCTGGCGATTGAATTGGGCCTAGTCATTCCGGTAGTTAGAATACGTGATAATATTCAGCTGCAGCCGAATGAATACAGATTGAAGATTAAAGGAAATGAAATGGCCCGCGGCGAGCTTCTGCTAGATCATTATTTGGCAATGAGTCCCGGTATTGAAGATGATAGCATCGAAGGAATTGATACAATTGAACCTTCCTTTGGCCTGCCTGCAAAATGGATAACAGAAGAAATGAAGGAGCAGGCAGAAATTTTCGGCTATACAGTCGTTGACCCTCCATCAGTTGTTTCTACTCATATCACAGAAGTAATAAAAAGCAATGCCCATGAGTTATTAGGCCGCCAGGAAACAAAACAGCTGATTGATCATGTTAAGGAAAGCTATCCGATCCTTGTTGAAGAAGTTACACCAAATCCAATGTCTGTTGGTGAAGTTCAAAAGGTGCTTGCAAAGTTATTGAGGGAAAACGTTTCGATCCGGAATTTGCCGGTTATTTTTGAAACGCTTGCCGATTTTGCCAAATCTACAAGTGATACAGATTTGCTTACAGAATATGCCCGTCAGGCTTTGGCCAGACAAATTACGAACCAGTTTTCACAGCAGGGTGACTCTATAAAAGTCGTTACCCTATCAGGGAGAGTCGAGAAAATGGTTGCTGAAGGTGTTCAGCAGACAGAACATGGCAATTATTTATCCATGGATCCAACGGTCTCGCAGAATATTCTTGAATCGATTGCTTCCCAGGTAGAACAGCTTTCCTTGATGGAGCAGACGCCTATTGTCCTTTGTTCTCCAGCAGTCAGAATGTATGTCAGGCAATTAACAGAAAGGTATTTCCCGCAGATACCGATCCTTTCCTATAACGAGCTGGAAGCAAATGCGGAAGTTCAAAGTGTCGGGGTGGTGAATATAGATTGAAGGTAAAAAAGTTCATGGCTGCTTCCATGCCTGATGCGATGAAACAGATACGCGCGGAACTGGGTAAGGATGCCGTAATTTTGAATTCACGAGTAGTATATACCGGCGGGGTTTTAGGCTTTTTTAAAAAGAGAAATATAGAAGTGATGGCGGCAGCGGATTCATATAAGGAGATAGAGCAAAAACCTGCTGTTAAGCCTGCAGCCATCCCTGCTGCTTCAAATCATTTCAAGGGAACCACTGAAGAGTCTCAATTTCCCGGATCTAGAACATCAGATGAGCTGATTAAAGAGATAAACGGCCTGAAAAAAATGATGTCCTCATTGGCCGGTGGACAGCAGACAAGTACTGTTTACCCTGAAGCGATAAGAAAAGTCATGCATGTTCTTTATGAACAGGAAATTGACAATTCTATTCAGGACCAGGTGCTGCAAGTAATGCTGGAAAAATGGTACCTTGGCGGTGCCAAAGCTAAAGTTGCTGAAGTAGAAGCCTGGCTGCATGAAGAACTGATAAAGCAAATTGAGAATATTCCATTCAGCGGGATTTCATTCACCAAAAAATATATCAATGTAGCAGGTCCAACTGGCGTAGGGAAAACAACTACCTTGGCGAAGATGGCAGCAGAGTGTGTAATTAAACATAAAAAAAAGGCTGCATTTATCACAGCCGACACCTACAGGATCGCGGCGATCGATCAATTAAAAACATATGCAGGCATCTTGGATATACCTTTAGAAGTTTGCTATACAATAGATGACTTCAGACAGGCAGCAGAGAAACTGAAAGATTACGACCTTGTACTAATAGATACAGCCGGACGGAATTTCAGAAACAGACAGTATGTGGAAGATTTGAAGAATGTGATTGACTTTGAGAAGGATATGGAAACCTTTTTAGTGCTGTCGCTTACCGCGAAACAAAAGGATATGGAAGATATATATAACCAGTTTTCAATTATTGACATTGATAAACTTATCTTCACAAAGGCAGATGAAACGTCAACTTACGGTGCCATGTACAACATCATTCATAAATACAAAAAAGGCGCAGCTTATATTACAAATGGCCAGGATGTTCCGGATGATATCCTGATGGCAGGGCCGGAAGCTATTGTAAAACAACTCATGGGGAATAAGAAATGAACGATCAGGCAGAAAGGCTAAGGTCAAGGCTGAAAGAAGAAGAGAGACGAAGTCATCAATTTAAAACAATAGCAGTGGTAAGCGGAAAAGGGGGAGTAGGGAAAACAAATTTTTCATTGAATTTCTCTATTTCCCTATCCAAAACGGGCCACAGAGTATTGTTATTCGATTTGGATATCGGCATGGGGAATGTTGAGATTCTCATGGGAAGATCAGCTGAGTATTCAATTGCTGATTTTTTAGAAAAGGATATACCTTTAAATAATATTATCTCAGAGGGGCCATATGGACTGAATTATATTGGCGGCGGGACAGGCCTTTCGCATATTGTGAAACTCGATGATAAGCAAATTTCCAGGTTTACCGGAGAACTTGCCCAGCTCATTCAAAACTATGATTATATCATCTTTGATATGGGTGCAGGCATTACAGAAGAATCGGCGAAGTTTATACTCTCTGTTCAGGAAATAGCGGTCATTACTACACCTGAACCAACGTCTATCACAGATGCATACTCAGTAATGAAGCATATACATCTATTGGATGATAAGATACCATTTCAATTGGTCATTAACCGATCTGAAGGAGAGCGGGAAGGGCAGGAAACATATAAAAGGATTTCTGCTGTCGCTTCAAGGTTTTTAGGGAGGGATGCTGACCTCCTGGGAATTATTCCGGATGATCGCAGCATACAGCAGGCTGTTAAACGGCAGATTCCTTTCATTATTTATCATGAAAATTCAGCTGCTTCAAAAGCAATTCGGAGTATGACTGAGAAAGTTGGCGGCAAGCCTGGAGGCATTGCTGGTGAGTATCATACTTCCCAATTTATTTCAAAGCTCAAAAAATTTCTTTTTAATAGGGGGTGAATCAGCATGAAAACTATAAAAGTGCTTGTAGTGGATGATTCAGCCTTTATGAGGAAACTGATTGCGGACCTCCTCTCTGAAGATGAGAGAATTCTAGTTGTTGGGACAGCCAGAAACGGAGAAGAGGGCTTAAGGAAGATTAAAGAATTAACTCCTGATGCGGTAACAATGGATGTTGAAATGCCGGTTCTAAACGGCCTGGAAGCTCTCAAAATAATTATGAAAACTATGCCTGTTCCTGTAGTCATGCTTTCAAGCACAACGAAGGAAGGCACTGAAAACACCTTCACTGCCATGGAATATGGGGCAGTAGATTTTATAGCAAAGCCATCCGGGCCAATTTCACTAGACCTGCATAAAATTAAAACTGAATTAACAGATAAAGTAGTGCAGGCCAGCAACGCGAATTTGAAAGGTCTGGTTAATTTTTCAGGTATTGGAAAAAAATCTGACGGACTTCGGCGGAATTATAGTAAAATAGAACCACGTCATTCTATTCCTCTTAATCGTTCTGCTGATGAATCAAGCCTTAACGTCAAACAGCTTATCTGTATGGGAACTTCCACTGGCGGACCACGGGCACTTCAAAAAGTGCTGAGTGATCTTCCGGGAGATCTTAACGCACCGATTCTGATTGTTCAGCATATGCCTGCGGGATTTACGAAGTCACTGGCAAGCAGGCTAAACGGATTATCGGCGTTATCGGTTAAGGAAGCCGAAGAAGGAGATATTCTTAAAAACGGGACAGCCTATATTGCTCCTGGCGGCTTCCATATGACAGCTTCAAGGTCAGGCAGGGATCTGGTTATACATCTGGATAAATCACCTCCAAGGAACGGACACAGACCTTCAGTTGATGTGATGTTTGAGTCTTTGGGTGAAGTTAACGGGATCAGGAAGATTGCTGTCCTAATGACTGGAATGGGATCAGATGGCAAAAATGGCTTGATGGCACTGAAGAAAAGCGGTGAGGTAAAAGCCATCGCTGAATCAAAAGAATCATCGATTGTATTTGGAATGCCAAGAGCAGTGATTGAGTCAGGCCTGGCAGATGATGTGCAGCATATTGAACGTATAGCAGAATCCATATTGAAATTTGTTTAAAGCCGAGGGGGCAGGCACATGGAGATGAACCAATATTTAGAGGTGTTTATCGAAGAAAGCAAGGAGCATTTGCAGTCGTGCAATGAACAGCTACTTGAATTAGAGAAAAATCCTGATGATATAAAAATAGTTAATGAGATTTTCAGATCAGCTCATACGCTGAAAGGCATGTCAGCCACCATGGGATATGAAGATCTCGCAAATCTAACTCATCAGATGGAAAATGTTCTTGATGCAATCAGAAATCAGAAGATTAAGGTAAATGCTGAAATTCTCGATGTCGTTTTTCTGGCTGTTGATGATCTTGAAGCAATGGTCCAATCAATTGCAGAAGGTGGAGACGGCAAAAGAGATGTTTCTATAGCTGTTGAAAAGCTGATGCTCATTGAAAAAGGGGAAAGCCCGGCATTATCAAAAGCAAGAGCCGAAACGGCAGCAGCTATTGCTGAACCGCAGGGACTGGTCAAGAGTACATACGATGATTTTGAGTGGACCGTAATTCAGCAATCGAAGGAGCAGGGCTTTGAGACCTATGAAATATCAATAGCCTTGCGGGCTGATTGCCTGCTGAAAGCAGCCAGAGTATTTATGGTTTTTGAGGTCCTTGAGAAGAGCGGGGAAGTGATCAAAGCGACTCCTTCTGTTGAGCAGCTAGAAGAAGAGCAATTTGATCAGGAATTTTCTGTAACAATTGTGACCCAGGAAACACCCGAAGTTATCCGTCAGAAATTATTGAAGGTCTCAGAAGTGGATAGGATAGATGTACTTGAGGTTTCTATGGGTGCTTACACCTCCCGGGAAGCTGTGAAGAATGAAGGTACTCTGCAGCCAGAAATGGAGGAGAAGGCAGATCGTGCATCAGATATGCCAAAAGAGGAAAAGAAGGCGCCTGCAGCAAAGCAAGTCAGCAACAAAACTATCAGGGTGAATATAGAGAGACTGGATATCCTTATGAACCTATTTGAAGAATTGGTGATTGACAGAGGCAGACTTGAACAAATATCCAAGGAATTAAACAATCAGGAACTTCATGAAACGGTTGAGCATATGTCAAGGATCTCCGGAGACCTGCAGAATATTATTCTGAATATGCGCATGGTCCCAATAGAAACAGTATTCAATCGTTTCCCGAGAATGGTCAGACAATTAGCAAGAGATTTAAACAAAAAGATCAATCTCGAAATTGTCGGTGCAGATACCGAACTGGACCGAACGGTTATTGATGAAATTGGCGATCCGCTTGTTCACTTAATCCGAAATGCATTAGACCATGGTGTTGAAACACCGGAGGTCCGTAAAGCAAATGGTAAAGGTGAAGAAGGAAATGTCATTCTTAAGGCTTATCACAGCGGCAATCATGTTTTCATTGAAATAGAGGATGATGGCGCAGGAATAAACAAAGATAAGGTTATAAAGAAGGCATTAAAAAATGGCATCATTACGGAGCAAACGGCTTCAGCACTAACGGACAAACAGGCATATGAACTTATTTTTGCCTCAGGATTCTCGACTGCGGATAAAATCTCCGATGTTTCCGGACGGGGTGTAGGGCTGGATGTTGTCAAGAATACAATTGAGTCATTGGGAGGATCCGTTTCAATAGATTCAAAAGTTGGACAGGGGTCCATATTCTCCATACAGCTGCCATTAACTTTATCCATTATTTCTGTCATGCTCGTCGAGATTGAGAAGGAAAAATACGCAATCCCTCTATCTTCTATTATTGAAACAGCTATTATCAGAAAAGAAGACGTCTTAAGTGCACATAATCAGAAGGTGATTGATTTCAGAGGCAAGGTTGTTCCTCTCCTTTCATTGAAGGAAATCTTTGAAGTGCCATCTGACAATCATGAAGATAATTTTATTTCAGTTGTCATCGTCAGAAAAGGGGAAAAGATGGCCGGACTTGTGGTGGATTCCTTTATCGGGCAGCAGGAAGTCGTTTTAAAATCACTTGGAAACTACTTAACAAGCGTGTTTGCCATTTCCGGAGCAACTATATTAGGAGATGGACAGGTTGCCCTGATAGTGGACTGCAATGCATTGATTAAATAATACTTTATGATGAGGAGTGAACATGATGAGCGAAACGGCAGCCGCGGATTTAAAATTGATAGTATTTCAGCTGAAAGATAAGGAATATGCGATTCCAGTTAATCAGGTGCGTTCCATTGAAAAGGTTGAGCATATTACACGGGTTCCTCGAACAGTCGGTTTTGTTAAAGGAGTAATTAATTTAAGGGGTGTTGTGACACCTATCATTAGTCTGAGAAGCAGATTTAATCTTGAAGAGGCTGAATATAATGAGCATTCACGAGTAATAATTGCTGTATTGAACGATATGGAAGTCGGATTAATTGTAGATTCTGCAAATGATGTGATTGATGTGGCGCCTGAATCAATTGAACCCCCTCCGGAGGTAATCGGTTCAGAAGATGCCGATTTTATCAAGGGTGTTACAAAAATCGATAAACGGTTATTTATCCTAATAGATTTGGAAAAAGTCCTGAATCCGGAAGAATTGACAGCTCAGGATGGAAAAGGATTAGCGGGATGAATTTTTTAGAGAAAAATATCAGCAGCATGCAATTGGATATTCTTAAAGAAATCGGGAATATCGGTGCGGGTCATGCTGCTACTGCATTATCAACCTTGCTTAATAAAAAAATTGATATGTCTGTCCCGGATGTGAAAATTGTTTCTTTTGATGAAATGATCGATATGGCCGGAGGTCCGGAAAATGTTGTGGCAGGGGTGTTTCTAAGGATAGAAGGAGATGCCCCTGGCAGCATGTTTTTTGTCCTTCCTCTTGCACAGGCTGAAATCTTTATTCGGGAACTGCCTGGAAACATTCCTTTCTGTGCAGATGAGCTGCCATATGATGAACTTGCTCTTTCCGCTCTCCAGGAGCTTGGCAACATTCTTTCAGGATCATATTTATCTTCATTATCGGATTTTACTAAGCTGTCACTTTTCCCTTCAGTGCCGATGCTAAGCATTGATATGGTGGGGGCAATTATCGGAACGGGTCTCCTGGAAATTTCGCAGGTGAGCGATTACGCCATCGTAATTGATACAGCTTTAAATGATGAGCTTCAAAATAAGGATGCTGTTAATGGACATTTCTTTCTGCTGCCTGATCCTGAATCATTTCAAATAATCTTTAAGGCATTGGGAGTTCCGGATTATGAATAGTATTCTAGAAATTGTAAAAGTTGGCATAGCAGATATGAATATTGTTAAAACTCCCGGATTAATTAGGACATCAGGACTTGGTTCCTGTGTCGGTGTGGTACTTTATGATCTTAGTTCAGAAATTGCCGGGCTGGCACATATTATGCTGCCTGATTCATCTCTTGCAAAAAACACAAGCTTTAATTCAGCTAAATATGCTGATACTGCAATTCGGGATTTAGTGAGCCTGCTGGAGAAAAAAGGTGCAAAAGCTTCACGATTAAAAGCCAAAATTGCCGGCGGAGCCCAAATGTTCCAATACTCCTCCGGAAGTGATTTAATGAGGATTGGCCCAAGGAATGTGGAAGCAGTTAAAAAGGAACTAAATTCCTTAAAGATTGCTATTTTAGGTGAAGATGTTGGCGGACATAGCGGCAGAACAATTGAATTCAATCCTCAATCAGGCGATCTGATGGTGCGGACTGTTAATAAAGGCCAAGTTGTTATTTAAACTCACGTTCCAGGGTGGGCAGATACAGCCTTATATAAATCGTCTTAAAAGTCTTAATTGCTGCCGGATGATCACTGCCAGCCATACAAGCTGATTTTTTCTCCGGCTTAATTATTGCTCTCTCCAATTATTTCTTCGAAAGCACCCCCTTTTTTTTGGAAAAGAACTGAGCAGTTTAGGATGAAAGGTAATATTTTTATAAAAAGTTTTGATATACTAACAATAATTAATAGAAATGGAAACGTTTGAGGAGGATGGCCATGGCAGACATGATAACCGAAGAAAGCACATACTGGGCTAAATGGGTCGACTCTCGTGATGCTCAAGCGGGGAATTTTCTTGTGAAAAAATATTTGCCTCTTGTAAGCTATCATGTTCAGCGAATATCCGCTGCCCTGCCGAAGAATGTTTCAAGAGATGATATAAGAAGCCTTGGGCTAATGGGTTTGTACGATGCGCTGGAAAAGTTTGAGCCTGCAAGAGATTTGAAATTTGATACATATGCTTCGTTTCGAATTCGCGGTGCCATTCTTGATGGATTAAGAAAAGAAGATTGGCTTCCCAGAAGTACGAGGGATAAGGCGAAAAAAATTGAAGCAGCCACTGAGAAGCTGGAGCAGCGGCTGATGCGCAATGCAACAGTTTATGAAATTGCTGAAGAAACAGATATGCAGGAAGAAGAAGTATATTCTGTTATGAACGAACATTTTTACGCAAACATCCTCTCAATTGATGAGCAGCCTGATTCAGAAGAAAAAGATGCCAGTTATTCAATTAAGGATGAAAAAGCAATCATTCCAGAAGAAAAGGTATTAAAAAATGAAATCTTGGAAGAAATGGCTGAAAAAATCTTACAGTTAAATGAAAAAGAGCAGCTTGTGCTAAGTTTATTTTACAAAGAGGAATTAACTCTTACAGAAATTGGCGAAGTAATGGGCCTATCAACTTCCCGCATATCCCAAATCCATTCTAAATCAATTTTTAAGCTGAGGCAGTTGCTGGAAAAAGCCATATAGTTTTATGCCATTACTTTCTGCGAAGGAAGGAATCAGCATGGAAAACCAATTTCAACTTTTAGTTGATGCTCACGGTTTATCTGCATGGATACAGACGACAGATATTGATGAACTGGATGGAACTGTCCAGCCTGAAATGATCCATAAACTGCTTGCTGACGAAAAGGTCATTTTTGGTGTGAGCGAAGATGTAATCCAGAGAATCTGCAGAGATCCGTTCTCAGTGGAATATCCCATACGAATAGCAAAAGGAATTCCTGCAGAAAACGGCAGTGATGCATATCTGTTAAATGAAATCTCTTTTGACCGGAAAACGGGCAGAAAGAGATTTAATTTTAGAGATGTTCTCCATATCCCATCTGTTACACAGGGACAGCTCCTGGCCTCTGTTATTCCTGCTACCCCCTGTGCTTCCGGAAAGAATATTTTTGGCAAGCTGATACCGGCAAAGGATGGAAAACCTTTAAGAGTCAAGGCAGGGAAAAATGTTTTCGTAAATGGCGACAAATATTATTCGCTATTAGATGGACAGGTTAGTTTCACTCAGAACAGCATTTCTGTGAATCCAGTGTTTGAGGTTAAAGGAGACCTTGACTTGAAGACAGGGAATATTAATTTTGTCGGGAACGTTGTGATTCGGGGAAACGTTCCTGCCGGTTATGAAGTCAAAGCCGGAGGTGACATCATTGTTGCCGGTATGGTTGAAGGCTCTTTCCTGCAGGCGGATAATAACGTGCTTGTTACTGGCGGAATTTCAGGCAGTCATAAAGGTTCGCTTGTTTCTGGAGGTTCTGTTCAGGCAGCATACCTGAATCAGGCAAATGTGAAGGCAGAACAGGATGTTATTATACAAAAGTCAATTCTGCACAGCAATGTTCAAGCTGGCGGAGCCATCAGATGCAGTGGCGCATTGGTTATTGGAGGAAAGCTTCAGTCCGGGTCAGACATTGAAATCAAAGAACTGGGCAATCACTTATTTACTAAGACAGAGCTTCTTGCCGGAATGGACTCCAATGTGGATAACACCCAAAAAGAACTATTAAATGAAACAGCCAAACTTCACGAATCGATCAAAAAGCTTGATAGTATCGAAGGCAGACTGACAGAAATGGCAAAGCTGACAGGAAAGCTGACAGATGAACAAAGAATAATTATTCTCAAGCAAAGGGCTACCAAAGCTCATTTGCAGAAAAAAATGAGCAAAATAAATGAAGATCTGGCTGAATTGGAAAGAGAAAAAGAAGAAAAAATGAATGCTTCAATCCTTATTTACGGTCAGGTCTATCCCAACACGGAAATTCACTTTGGAAAGTATTCAAAAGTGATTCGGCAAACTGTCAAATCTTTAAAGTTTCATTTTCTAAAAGGAGAAATAAGAAGTGAGCCGTTATCAGGGTGTGATCAGGGATGAGTTTGAAATCAATAGAACTTCAGATAGCACTTCCAAGAACGTTCGAAGCAGGTAAAATTCAGGATCAGCTTCAGCAGAGGGGACAGACCATCAGCGGGTTTGCTGCCGACAGTATACAGGAAAATGCTGAAAAGCAGCGTAAAACTGTGGTAAAACAGGAGCATAAACAAAATGTCAATCTTGGCAATGATGACAGTGAAAGACAAAAAGAGGCCGGGGGACAAGATAGGAAAGAAGATCAAAAAAAAGACAGCAATGACAGACAGAGCCATCCATACAAAGGGAAGGTTATTGACTACAGCGGATAGAGGGATATCATGACAGCTTTTCTATTAGCTATAAGCCTGCTATTAAATATTGTAGCCTTATTAGCCATTATTCTGCTTTATTTGCGTCAGAATAAACTAATGGATACAGAGAAGAGACAGGAAAAAGTGCTTATTGAAATGGAAGAGGTTATATCGGCGTACCTTGTTCAAATGAAAGAAGAAAACGATGATTTTATTAGCAGACTTTCGAAGATCAATGTGAAAAACGATACTTCTATAAAAGAGACAAGCATCAGAGTAAATTTGGACAGAAAAAATGATCAAGATATAGCTAAAGCAGATGAGAAATCAATGCCATTAGCCAGAGCGTCCATTTACCAGGCATCTAAAGCCTACAAACAGAATCTGAGGGCAGCTGAGGATAAATTGAGTGAAACAGAAAGCTTATCATCCTTAAAGGAAACTGAATCTGTCACACGGTCAGATAGCAGTCAGTCAACTAAGGAAGAAAATTCCTCATCAATAGATGATCAAGTGTTTATTCTGAAAAAACAGGGAATGAGTGCAGGGGATATTGCCAAAAAATTAGGCAAAGGGAAGACAGAAGTCGAGCTAATGCTTAAATTTCGTCAAAATCAGCAAGAATAGCTTGATTGTGAAAAACACTTATGCTATATTAACAAATGGTGTTAATACACACGCTTATGGATTTAGCCGGATGGTGCTGTTCACATGCAGTTGCCGGCTGAAAATGATATAGGCGGAGGAAATAAAAACCATTAGGAGGAAACACAAATGTCAGTAATTTCAATGAAGCAATTGCTTGAAGCTGGTGTACACTTCGGACACCAAACACGCCGCTGGAACCCTAAGATGAAGAAATATATCTTCACTGAGCGTAACGGCATCTACATCATCGACCTTCAAAAGACTGTTAAGAAGGTAGAAGAAGCTTACAACTTCGTTAAGGAGCTTGCTGGAAACGGCGGTACTATCCTTTTCGTAGGAACTAAGAAACAAGCTCAAGATTCTGTTAAAGAAGAAGCTATCCGTTCTGGTATGTTCTTTGTGAACCAGCGCTGGTTAGGCGGAACTTTAACAAACTTTGAAACAATCCAAAAGCGTATTTCGCGTTTAAAGGATATCGAAAGAATGTCAGAAGATGGAACTTTCGAAGTTCTTCCTAAAAAAGAAGTTGTTCAATTGAAGAAAGAGCAAGAGCGCTTAGAGAAGTTCTTGGGCGGAATCAAAGACATGAAGAGCCTTCCAGATGCTCTATTCATCATTGACCCTCGCAAAGAGCGCATTGCTGTTGCAGAAGCACATAAATTAAACATCCCTATCGTTGGTATCGTTGATACTAACTGTGATCCGGATGAAATTGATGTTGTAATCCCTGCAAATGATGATGCTATCCGTGCTGTTAAATTGTTAACAGGCAAAATGGCAGATGCTATCCTTGAAGCTAAACAAGGTGAAGAAGTTACAACTGCTTAATAGAAAAGCGGAAGCGCTCTGTGGCGCTGGGGCTGTACAGCTCTAAGTTGCTTTTTTCTTGATTTAAAGAAGGTGATAAGAGGGAGCCCCTTTATCACCTTTTTTTAAAAGGCAAAGTTTAGTTTTCTATACAGTAATAAATGGTAAAGATATTATTACATAACTCATTAAGGAGGATCTCATAATGGCAATTACTGCTCAAATGGTTAAAGAACTTCGTGAAAAAACAGGCGCAGGCATGATGGACTGCAAAAAAGCTCTTCAGGAAACTGAAGGTGATATGGAAAAAGCAATCGACTTCCTTCGTGAAAAAGGAATTGCTAAAGCTGCTAAAAAAGGTGACCGTATCGCTGCAGAAGGTCTTACTTCTGTAAAGGTTGACGGAAACGAAGCGGTTATCCTTGAAGTAAACTCTGAAACAGATTTCGTTGCTAAAAACGAAGGATTCCAAACACTTGTTAAAGAAATCGCGGAGCACTTACTTACTGCAAAGCCGGCTTCAGTAGAAGAAGCAGCTGGACAAACTATGGCTAACGGTGCTACTTTAGAATCTCACATCAATAGTGCGATTGCTAAAATCGGAGAAAAGCTTTCTCTTCGCCGCTTCGAAATCAAAACAAAAACTGACAGCGATGCATTTGGTGCATACCTTCACATGGGCGGACGCATTGGTGTGCTAACAGTTCTTGAAGGAACAACTGACGAAAATGCAGCGAAAGATGTTGCAATGCATATTGCAGCTCTAAATCCTAAATATGTATCCCGTGATGAAGTGTCACAGGACGAAGTTGAGCGCGAGCGTCAAGTATTGACTCAGCAGGCTCTTAACGAAGGCAAGCCGGAAAACATCGTTGCAAAGATGGTTGAAGGACGTCTTGGCAAGTATTTCGAAGATGTTTGCGTAAACGACCAGGCTTTTGTTAAAAACCCTGATCAAAAAGTTGGCAAATTCGTTGAATCTAAAGGCGGAAAAATCCGTGAGTTCGTTCGCTATGAAGTTGGAGAAGGCATCGAAAAGCGTGAAGACAACTTCGCTGAAGAAGTAATGAACCAAGTTAAGAAGTAATATTTTATAGAAATAAATCAGCTATGATTCAGGGAACACTTTGTGTTCCCTGTTTTTCAAGAATGAGATAGATTGTAAATGCAGCAATAGCGCCTTTAAGCGCTTGAGCTTTTTATACTACATATGGAGGTTCTTATGAGCAGCCCAAAATTCAAACGCGTAGTCTTGAAATTAAGTGGAGAAGCTTTAGCAGGAGAGCAAGGTTTCGGAATTAATCCTTCAGTGATTAAATCAATTGCTGCACAGGTTAAGGATCTGGCTGATCTGGGTGTCGAGGTTGCTGTTGTAGTTGGCGGCGGAAACATTTGGCGAGGAAAGATCGGAGAAGAAATGGGTATGGACAGAGCAAATGCAGACTATATGGGTATGCTTGCAACTGTTATGAACTCATTGGCATTACAGGATAGCCTCGAGAATCTTGGAGTGGAGACGAGAGTTCAAACCTCAATCGAGATGAGACAGGTTGCTGAACCGTACATCCGCAGAAGAGCCATCCGCCATCTCGAGAAAAAGCGGGTTGTAATCTTTGCTGCCGGAACCGGAAATCCTTACTTCTCTACTGATACTACAGCAGCATTGCGAGCTGCAGAAATTGAAGCAGAAGTAATTCTTATGGCGAAAAACAATGTGGATGGGGTCTATTCAGCTGATCCCCGTGTTGATAAAAACGCAAAGAAATACGATGAACTTTCCTATCTTGATGTATTGAAAGAAGGATTGGCAGTAATGGATTCTACAGCATCATCTTTATGTATGGATAACAACATTCCGTTAATTGTATTTTCAATCATGGAAAAAGGCAATATTAACCGCGCCGTAATGGGTGAAACAATCGGAACAATCGTTAGGGGGAAAAAATAATGCCAAAACAAGTTATTTCAGATGCAAAAGAAAGAATGACTAAAGCAATTTCAGCTTATACAAGGGAGCTTGCGAGCATCCGTGCAGGTAAAGCTAACGCTTCTTTGCTTGATCGCATCACTGTTGATTACTACGGTGCGCCGACTCCAGTTAACCAGCTTGCCGGGGTGTCTGCTCCTGAAGCGCGCCTTTTAGTCATTACGCCTTATGACAAAACTATTCTGGGAGAAATTGAAAAAGCCATTCTTAAATCTGATATCGGCTTAAATCCCTCAAATGACGGCAGTGTAATCAGACTGGCTATTCCGCAGCTAACAGAAGAACGCCGTAAAGAGCTTGTTAAGGTTGTTAAAAAAGAATCAGAAGAAGCAAAAGTTGCCATCCGCAATGTTCGCCGCGATGCCAATGATGACCTGAAAAAGCTTGAGAAAAATGGAGAGATCACAGAAGATGATCTTCGCGGTTTTTCTGATGATATTCAAAAACTTACTGATGACCATATCAGCAAGATTGACGAATTAACAAAAGAAAAAGAAAAAGAAATCCTTGCAGTCTAATTTATTCTATAGTTAGAACCCTCTATCAATAGGGGGTTCTTTTACTCTTTAGAAGCATACATAATCAGATCAGGTGCTAAGGCGCCAACTCTGCTGTAATATACGAAGAAGGCAGATTCCTATCCTGAATTAACTTTCTGGTAACATACTCTTTTATAGAGATATATTTAATTATTTTTGGTATGATATTATCATGCGGAAAGAGGCAATATCATTATTTTACCATTAGAATAATCTCTAAAAGATACTATGACTGAATTTCAACTATTAATAAGCGGGAAAAAGCTCCTGCTTATTGAAGTTTCACACTTTGTCTTTTATCGGAGGATTAACCTATTTTAAAGGAGCAGACTTATGTTTGATAAAATGAAGTTATGGAAGTCCCAAAACAGTTCTTCCAATCTCCGAGAGAGAGTTGAAAAAATAAAAGAATTACAAATACCTGAGCATGTTGCCATCATTATGGATGGTAATGGCAGGTGGGCAAAAAAACGAGCGCTCCCGAGAGTTGCCGGCCATCATGAGGGAATGAAGGTCGTCCGAAAAATCACCAGATTTGCAAGCGATATTGGAGTGAAGACTCTAACCTTATATGCATTTTCAACTGAGAATTGGAAGCGTCCTAAAATGGAAGTGGACTTTCTTATGAAGCTGCCAGAGGAATTTCTGGGAACTTTCCTTCCAGAACTGATTGAAGAGAATGTGCAGGTAAGAATGATTGGTTATTTTGACCACCTGCCTGCTCATACGCGTAATGCAGTTTCCAAAGCGATGGAAGAGACAAAAAACAACACCGGGCTGGTGCTGAACTTTGCATTAAATTATGGGAGCAGAGCAGAAATACTCGAAGCCGTCAGGCATGTCTTAAATGATTGCAAAAGTGGTATAATGAATGAAAATGAATTGAATGAAGAAAAATTCTCATCCTACCTTATGACAGGCGGGCTGAAGGATCCTGATCTGCTGATACGTACAAGCGGTGAAATTAGATTAAGCAATTTTATGCTCTGGCAGCTTGCATACACAGAATTCTGGTTTACAGATGTCTTATGGCCGGATTTCAATGAAGAGCAAATGCTTGAAGCGATCGAAGTATTCCAAAGCCGCCAGAGGCGTTTTGGAGGAGTACAATAAAGGTGTTGAAAATTGAATGAAACAGCGTATTATCACAGCCATAATATTTGGAGCAATCCTCCTGCCGATCATTATCTTTGGAGGCATGCCAATCATCATCCTGGCATATTTGCTGGCATCCATTGCCCTATTTGAATTATTGAAAATGAGAAATTTAAGTTTATTCTCGATTCCAGGCATTATTTCTTTATTATTATTGTGGATTTTCCTTTTGCCTAAAGAATTTCAGTCAATCCTGGATGATATGAATTATACAAAAATTGAGGTAGCTCTTTTTGGGGTGCTTCTTTTCTTAACGTATACAGTCGCGACAAAAAACAAATTTACTTTTGATGATGTGGCTTTTTCCATTATGTCCACATTATATGTTGGCATTGGATTTTATTATTTTATGGAAACCCGCTTCGCCGATCAAGGCCTGACCTATCTCTTTTTTGCACTTTTCCTCATTTGGGCAACAGATTCAGGTGCCTATTTTATAGGGAAAGCAATGGGAAAGAAGAAGCTTTGGCCTGAAATCAGTCCAAATAAGACCGTTGAAGGTTCGCTTGGCGGTGTTGCCTGCGCACTGGCAGTTGCGGTGTTATTTATTATCTTTACAGATATTGATGAATCCCTGCTTGGGTTATTAGTAATTACTGCAATCCTGTCTGTGTTTGGGCAAATAGGGGATTTAGTGGAATCAGCATTAAAGCGTCATTATAATGTAAAAGACTCAGGAAATATTTTACCTGGTCATGGCGGAATTCTGGACCGCTTTGACAGTTTATTATTCGTCCTGCCATTGCTTCACTTTTTTCACCTGCTGTAAACCTATAGGCAAAAGAGCAGTATATATTTGGATACCAGATAATTGTTCAGCTCCAGCGCCAGCCACCTCAAGGTCATAAGATTGTCTAATTGCGGCTCCTAGGGACTCGAGACATAAGCCAATCCCTTCCAGAAGGAAAGAACACCTTCTTGCAGGGCTCGTCATATGCTTGTCGTCCCTAAGCAGTCGCCTCCACATTTCGGGCAATCCTCCCAGAAAGGCAAAAAACGCCTTTCTGGAAGGCTCGTCTTATGCTTGCCGGGGGTGGGCAAGGCGCTTCCGCTTTTCTTATAAGGAGGAGACTATGAAACATATCAGTTTGATGGGGGCAACAGGGTCTATTGGAATACAGACCCTCGATATTATTAAGGAGCACCCCGAGGATTTTAAGCTGGCAGCCATGTCTGCCGGCAGGAATATAGATCTTGCCAGGAAGATTATATCTGACTTTCAGCCAGAACTTGTCTCACTATCAGAAAAAAGTTCCGCAGATATTCTTAAAACGGAGTTTCCCGGCATAACATTTACATATGGACATGAAGGTTTGATAGAAGTTGCTGTTTACAAAAAATCAGAAATACTGGTTAATGCAGTATTAGGCAGTGTAGGCCTTAATCCTACCCTGCAGGCGATTGAGGAAAAGAAGACAATCGCCATCGCGAATAAGGAAACCCTTGTAACTGCCGGCCACCTGGTCATGGAAGCAGCAAAGCGGAATGGTGTACCCCTGCTTCCTGTAGACAGTGAACACTCTGCTATTTTTCAATCTCTGCAAGGGGAAAAAGAAAAAAATATTGAAAGGCTCATTTTAACAGCTTCCGGAGGCAGCTTCAGGGACCGCTCCCGCAAGGAACTGGAAAATGTGACTGTTCAAGAAGCGCTAAATCATCCAAACTGGTCAATGGGAGCAAAAATAACTATTGATTCTGCCACTATGATGAATAAGGGACTCGAAGTTATTGAAGCACATTGGCTTTTCTCCATGGACTACAGTAAAATAGATGTCCTTCTTCATAAAGAAAGCATTATCCATTCCATGGTGGAATATCATGACAGCAGTGTAATCGCACAGCTTGGCACACCGGATATGAGAGTACCTATACAATATGCATTAACATATCCTGACAGGCTCCCTCTGCAAACAGCAAAACGGCTGAATCTTGCTGAAATCGGCAAGCTCCATTTTGCAGAAATGGACTTTAATCGTTTTCGCTGCCTGAGATTTGCCTATGAAGCCGGAAAAGCTGGCGGATCAATGCCAGCCGTATTGAATGCTGCGAATGAAGCTGCTGTTGCTGCATTCCTGGATGGAAAGATTACCTTCCTGCAAATAGAAGATTTCATCGAAAGAGCACTGGGCAGCCATGACATCATCTCAAATCCAAGTCTGACTGAAATTCAGGAAACAGATTTGGAAACAAGGAGATTTGTCAGCTCGCTTCTATAAGCTTGTGTTCAAGTGCTGAAAGGTGCGTAACAAGTTATAAATTAATGCACGTACCAGCAGCAGTTGAACAACCTCTAAAAAAAGGTGGTTAAAACTTGAGTACAGTAATAGCCTTTATTGTTATTTTCGGGGCACTGGTATTTTTTCATGAGCTCGGACATTTAATATTCGCAAAAAGAGCAGGAATACTCTGCCGGGAATTTGCAATTGGATTCGGGCCAAAGGTGTTTTCCTTTAAAAAAGATGAAACAGTATATACGATTCGTCTTCTGCCTATCGGCGGGTTTGTCCGCATGGCCGGTGAAGATCCTGAAATGGTGGAAATCAAACCAGGCTACCGTATTGGTTTGATCCTTGATAAAAACGAGGAAGTAAGCAAAATTATATTAAACAACAAAGATAAGTATCCTGATGCAAGAATCGTTGAAGTTGAAGATGCTGATATTGAGCATACCCTTGTAATAAAAGGATACGTTGAGGGAGAAGAGGATGAGTCCATCCAAATTTTCAAAGTCAGCCGTTCAGCTGTACTGGTTGAGGATGGGACCGAAACGCTCATTGCTCCGTATGATCGTCAATTTGCATCAAAGACCTTGGGCCAGAGAACAATGGCGATCTTCGCGGGCCCAATGATGAATTTTGTTCTGGCTTTTATCGTTTTTGTTCTAATAGCCTTATTGCAGGGAATTCCAACAAATGAACCTGCCCTTGGCAAGCTGACGCCTGATGGTGCTGCATATGAAGCTGGGCTAAAGGAAGGCGATATGGTTCAAAGTGTGGATGGAGCCGAAATTTCAAGCTGGTCAGATGTAGTGGAAATCATTAGAAAGAACCCAAGTGAAGAACTCGAATTTTTAGTGGAAAGAAACGGCCAGGAACATACTATATCGGTTACACCAAAGGTTCAGGATGTAGAAGGCGAAAAAATTGGAATCATTGGTGTATATAGCCCGATGGAAAAATCTCCATTAAAGGCTATTACCTACGGAGCCAAGGAAACGTATTTCTGGACAAAAGAAATTTTTGTTATGCTGGGCAAGCTTGTCACTGGACAGTTTTCAATTGATGCATTATCAGGCCCGGTAGGCATTTATGTTTCAACAGATACTGTAGCCAAATCTGGCATCTACTACCTGATGAAATGGGCAGGAATCCTAAGCATAAATCTGGGAATTATGAACCTGCTTCCAATTCCGGCTCTTGATGGCGGAAGGTTAATGTTCTTTGCAGTCGAGGCAGTAAGAGGGAAGCCGATTGACCGCCACAAAGAGGGAATGGTCCATTTTATAGGATTTGCCCTTTTAATGCTATTAATGCTAGTGGTCACATGGAACGATATTCAGAGATTTTTCCTGTAAAAAATATGTGCAGATCAACATTCCTGCATAAAAAATATGTGCAGATCCATTAATTTAGATGAAAAAACGGGTTCCAAAATGGAATCCGTTTTTTCAATCACTATCTCATACGATATGTTATAATTAAGTCCGTCTGTTTTTTAAATACAATAAAAAATTCAACTTAAAATAGAAACCAAGATTATTGGATGGGAGAGAGAAAGATGAGCGAACCTTCTAGATTTCAGCTCTTGCTCCAGCAGATGCAGCTAACTGAAGATGCCTTTGTGCAGCACTTTCATGATGCCCAAATCGAAAGGCTCATAGTCGAAAGACAGTCACGGAAATGGCATTTTTATTTTGCCTTTCCACACATATTGCCTTGCAGTGTATACAGTCGTTTCACAGATCAGCTGGAAAAAACATTTTCCCATATCGCAGAAATTTCATATAGCATCTCTGTCAGAAATCAGGATTTTACTGAACAGCTTGTACTTGAATACTGGCTTAACTGCATTAAAGAAATGGATGGCATGGCGCCGCCGCTTTTAAAGCTTCTGAATGAGCAGGTTCCTTCTGTACAGGGTAACAAACTTATCATTAAAGTTCGTAATGAATTGGAAGGATTGTCTATCAAGAAGAAGTATGCCGGCACTATTTCAGATGTCTTTCAAGTGTTTGGCTTTCCGGCGTTAACAGTTGATACAGAAGTTTCCACTGATGGTTCCAATGAAGAATATGAAAAATTCATGGAAGCCAAACGCAAAGAAGACCAGGAACGCGGTCTTCAGGCAGCAATCGAAATGCAGAAGAAAGAAGCGGAAGCTGAGTCTGCAGATCACACAGCACCCAAGGGGCCGCTTACGATCGGTCTTACCATTAAAGATGATGCAGATTACCGCAAATTGATTGATATAGTAGATGAAGAACGCCGGGTAGCCATTGAAGGCTACGTGTTTGCTGCTGAGACAAGAGAGCTCCGCAGCGGCCGGACACTCTTAACTTTTAAAATAACGGATTATACCAGTTCCATTCTAGTAAAAATGTTTTCCCGGGATAAAGAGGATGCCGCATTATACCAGCACATTCAAAAAGGGATGTGGCTAAAGGTCCGCGGAAGCATTCAAAATGATACATTTGTCCGTGATCTGGTAATGATCGGGAACGATATTAATGAGATCAAACCTATTCAAAGGCAGGATACATCGCCTGCTGAAGAAAAAAGGGTTGAACTTCACCTGCATACACCGATGAGCCAAATGGATGCTGTTTCATCTGTCAGTGCACTGGTTTCCCAGGCGAAGAAATGGGGCCATAAAGCAGTAGCCATTACAGACCATGCTGTTGCTCAATCATTCCCTGAAGCCTATGGTGCCGGGAAAAAGAATGATATTAAGATCTTATATGGAATTGAAGCAAATCTTGTGGATGATGGTGTACCGATTGCTTATAACGATGCTCATCGCAAGCTTACTGAAGATACGTATGTTGTATTTGATGTTGAGACAACCGGTTTATCAGCTGTTTATGATACGATTATTGAACTTGCTGCAGTTAAGATTCATGATGGTGAAATCATTGACCGGTTTGAATCCTTTGCAAACCCTCATCATCCTTTATCCGCAACGACCATTAATTTGACTGGAATAACAGATGATCTTGTGGAGAATGCACCGGAAGTGGAAGAAGTCCTGAAGAAGTTCCATCAATGGACAGAAGATGCTGTTTTAGTAGCACATAATGCTTCATTCGACATGGGATTCCTGAATGTCGGCTATAAAAAAATCGGTATTGGCAAGGCGCCAAATCCAGTAATAGATACCCTCGAACTTGCACGTTTTTTATATCCCGACATGAAAAATCACCGTCTGAATACCCTTGCCAAAAAATTTGATGTTGAACTCACCCAGCATCACCGTGCTATCTATGATGCAGAGGCAACAGGCTATCTGCTACTTAAGATGCTAAAGGGTGCAGAAGAAAAAGGGATCGAATATCATGATCAATTCAATGACAATATGGGACAGGGAAATGCTTATCAGCGTGCAAGACCAGCTCATTGCACCCTGCTTGCACAAACAGAAACAGGTCTGAAGAACCTCTTTAAACTCGTGTCCATCTCGCATATGGAATACTTTTACAGAGTTCCTCGCATTCCCAGGTCAGTCCTTCAAAAGCATCGTGAAGGAATACTGGTTGGTTCCGGGTGCGATAAAGGGGAAGTCTTTGAAGGCATGATGCAGAAATCTCCGGATGAAGTCGAAGATACAGCACAATTCTATGATTATCTTGAAGTGCATCCAAAAGCCGTTTATGCACACCTTTTAGAGCTTGAACTTGTAAGAGATGAAAAAGCGCTGGAAGAAATCATCACAAATATTGTAAAACTGGGAGACAAGCTTGGTCTGCCGGTAGTTGCAACAGGAAATGTTCATTACCTGAATCCAAATGATAAAATCTACCGGAAAATCCTTGTTAATTCACAGGGAGGAGCGAATCCGCTGAACCGCCATCAGCTTCCGGATGTTCATTTCAGGACTACCAATGAGATGCTTGACGCTTTTTCATTTCTTGGAAAAGACAAAGCGAAAGAAATTGTGGTAGAGAACACGAACAAAATAGCAGATATGATTGAAGAAATAAAGCCGATTAAAGATGATTTGTATACGCCAAAAATTGAAGGCGCAGATGAAGAGATGCGCAGCATGAGTTACGAAATGGCAAGAAGAATTTATGGTGAGCCGCTGCCTGAGATTGTTGAGGCGCGCCTTGAAAAAGAACTTAAGAGTATTATCGGACATGGTTTCGCGGTTATCTATCTGATCTCTCACAAACTTGTAAAAAAATCATTGGATGATGGCTATCTGGTTGGTTCCCGTGGATCTGTCGGATCCTCCTTTGTTGCAACGATGACCGAAATAACGGAGGTAAATCCGCTGCCGCCGCATTACGTTTGCCCGGAATGCAAAACATCCGAGTTTTTCAATGACGGGTCAGTAGGCTCCGGCTTCGACCTGCCTGATAAAGATTGCCCGAGCTGCGGAGCTAAATATAAAAAGGATGGACATGATATTCCGTTCGAAACATTCCTTGGTTTCAAAGGAGATAAAGTTCCCGACATTGACTTGAACTTCTCTGGGGAATACCAGCCTAGAGCCCATAACTATACAAAGGTGCTTTTCGGCGAGGATTATGTATACCGTGCCGGAACAATCGGCACTGTTGCCGATAAGACAGCTTATGGGTATGTCAAAGCATACCAGAATGATAATAATCTGCAAATAAGGGGTGCGGAAATTGACAGGCTCGCTTCCGGCTGTACAGGGGTGAAGCGGACAACCGGACAGCACCCGGGCGGTATCATTGTTGTGCCGGATTACATGGATATTTACGACTTTTCGCCAATTCAGTTCCCTGCAGACGACCGGACATCTGAATGGAAAACAACCCATTTTGACTTCCACTCCATTCATGATAATCTATTAAAACTTGATATACTGGGTCACGATGATCCGACTGTTATTAGGATGCTTCAGGACCTGAGCGGAATTGATCCAAAAACCATTCCCACAGATGACCCTGAAGTAATGAAAATTTTTAGCGGGCCGGCATCACTTGGTGTCACCGAAGAGCAAATCATGTGTAAAACCGGAACACTCGGCATACCCGAATTTGGTACGCGGTTTGTCCGCCAGATGCTCGAAGATACAAAGCCGACCACTTTCTCAGAGCTTGTGCAGATTTCAGGTCTTTCTCATGGTACAGATGTTTGGCTCGGAAATGCCCAGGAATTAATCCATAATAATATTTGTAACCTAAGTGAAGTTATCGGCTGCCGTGATGATATTATGGTTTATTTAATCTATCAGGGCCTGGAGCCTGCTTTTGCTTTCAAAATCATGGAATCGGTCCGTAAGGGTAAAGGCCTGAGTGATGAGATGGAAGAGGAAATGAGAAAGAATGAAGTGCCTGAATGGTATATTGATTCCTGTAAAAAGATTAAATACATGTTCCCTAAAGCCCATGCAGCTGCTTACGTATTAATGGCTGTCCGGATTGCGTACTTTAAAGTGCACCATCCGCTTCTTTATTATGCAGCATACTTTACTGTCCGCGCAGAGGACTTTGATGTGGATGCAATGGTTAAAGGATCACAGGCGATCCGTGCGCGCATCGAAGAAATCAATGCAAAGGGACTTGATGCTTCAACGAAAGAAAAGAACCTGCTGACTGTAATGGAATTGGCTCTGGAAATGAATGAAAGGGGCTTTAATTTCCAAAAGGTGGACTTATACCGCTCAAGCGCAAGTGAGTTTATCATTGATGGAGATTCTTTGATACCGCCATTTAATTCCATACCAGGTTTGGGTACAAATGCAGCATTCAATATAGTTAAAGCAAGGGGAGAAGGGGAATTCCTCTCGAAAGAAGATCTGCAGCAGCGCGGAAAAGTGTCGAAGACGATTATCGAGTATCTCGATAACCACGGCTGCCTGGAATCCCTTCCGGAACAAAATCAGCTGTCTCTATTCTAAAAATAAGACCAGCGGATGGTCCAAACCCTTCTGCTGACAGCTATTCCATTTGCATAAAAAAATTGGTTATGGTATAGTTTTATTGGAAATACTAAGAATAACTCTCGCAAAAGGAAGAGTGGGGCAACCCACTCTTTCGTGTTGTGTACGGTTTTTTCTTACTATCGGATCTATGTTAAAACTATATGTTAATTAAGTTTAGCAGAGCCAATTTCTGATTTATTGATTGAAAAACAGCGCTTTAGATTCCAGGAAAAAGGAGGGATATGAATGAGCAAAGTGACTGAAACGGTGGAACAACTGGTCACCCCTATTGTGGATGAACTTAATTTAGAATTAGTCGACATTGAATATGTAAAAGAAGGGAAAGACTGGTTCCTTCGCGTATTTATTGATAAAGAAACTGGTGTTGATATCGAGGAATGCGGAATGGTCAGTGAGAGGCTAAGCGAAAAGCTCGATGCTGAAGATCCGATTCCATACAACTATTTCTTGGAAGTTTCATCGCCGGGAGCTGAACGCCCTCTTAAGAAAGACAGTGATTTTATTAAAGCAGTCGGCAAGAATGTTTACATTAAAACATACGAGCCAATTGATGGTGAAAAGACGTTCGAAGGTGTGTTAACCCAATTTGACGGCGAGACCGTTACGGTAGAAGTGAAAATCAAAACAAGGAAGAAAAATATTGAAATTCCTTATGAGAAGGTAGCAAATGCCCGTTTAGCCGTTGTATTTTAATAACGGCTGATTGCGGGCTTGCTTATTAAGAAAAGCAAAATGCTGCTTTAGAGTTGATCATTTTTTAAAAGAGAAATAAAGGGGGATATAAATCTCATGAGCAGTGAACTTTTGGATGCTCTGACATTGCTTGAGAAAGAAAAAGGCATTTCTCGCGATGTGATTATCGAAGCCATTGAAGCAGCATTGGTGTCAGCCTACCGCAGAAACTTTAACCAGGCACAGAATGTGCGCATTGATTTAAACCTAGGGAACGGAACGATGAGAGTCTTTGCCCGCAAAGAGGTAGTGGATGAAGTATTTGATCCGCGTCTAGAGATCTCTGCTGAGGATGCTCAAAAAATCAACCCTAACTACCAGGTGGAAGATGTCGTTGAAATGGAAGTAACACCTAAGGACTTTGGGCGCATCGCTGCCCAGACGGCAAAACAGGTAGTTACACAGCGTGTCCGTGAAGCGGAGAGAGGCATCATTTATTCTGAATTTATCGACCGTGAAGAAGATATTATGACGGGGATTGTTCAGCGTACAGATCCTAAGTTCATCTATGTGAGCCTTGGAAAGATTGAAGCGATCCTTCCGGCGAACGAACAAATGCCAAATGAGCGTTATCAGCCCCATGACCGCATTAAAGTCTTTATTACAAAGGTAGAAAAGACAACAAAAGGTCCACAGATCTTCGTAAGCAGGACCCATCCTGGCCTGCTGAAGAGATTATTTGAGATCGAAGTTCCTGAAATCTATGATGGAACTGTAGAAATCAAATCCGTTGCGCGTGAAGCAGGGGACCGTTCCAAGATCTCGGTTCATTCTGACAATGAAGAAGTTGATCCGGTAGGTTCATGTGTAGGTCCTAAGGGCACACGTGTACAGGCAATAGTCAATGAGCTCAAGGGTGAGAAAATTGATATCGTAAAATGGTCTTCAGATCCGGTAGTATTCGTCGCAAATGCACTAAGTCCTTCAAAGGTGCTTGACGTAATCGTAAATGAAGATGACAAAGCAACAACTGTTGTAGTTCCGGATTATCAGCTTTCACTGGCAATCGGAAAGCGCGGACAGAATGCCAGACTTGCAGCTAAGCTTACAGGCTGGAAAATAGACATCAAGTCAGAAACAGATGCCCGTGAAGCAGGAATTTATCCTAGGGATGAAAAACTGTTGAACTTTGATAATGATGATTATGAAAACGAAGACTATGAAAATGATGCAGACTTCGACTTTCAGGATGAACTTTTAGAGGAAAAAGAATAGGGAAGAGGTGAATGATCGTGAACAATCGTAAAAAAGTTCCTTTGCGAAAATGTGTCGCTACCGGTGAAATGAGACCGAAAAAAGAACTCGTTCGCATCGTTCGCTCCAAAGAAGGGGAAGTCTCTGTTGACCCGACCGGAAAAAAATCAGGGCGCGGGGCTTATCTTTCCAAAGAAAAGGAAGCAGTTTTGTTAGCAAAGAAGAAGAATATCTTAGCCAATCATTTAGAAGTTTCCATAGATGATGCTATCTATGAAGAACTCTTGGAGTTAATAGAGAAGGAGAAACGGCAATCCAAATGAACTCAAATCAATGGATGTCATTGCTTGGCTTAGCCAATCGGGCACGGAAAATTACTTCGGGAGAAGAGCTTGCTGTTAAAGAGATCAGAAACGGCAAAGCAAAGCTTGTTTTGCTGTCTGCAGATGCATCCGCAAATACGGCAAAAAAAGTTACAGATAAATGTAAATCATTTGGGGTTCCATATAAGCTGATTCAAAACCGGGAAATGCTCGGCAAGGCTATAGGGAAGGAAGCCCGCGTTGTGGTGGCAGTGTTAGATGCCGGATTTGCAAAAAAGCTGTTAACGTTGCTCGATTAATACTAGCGGGGGTGAAAGTATGAGTAAAATGCGCGTTTATGAATATGCGAAAAAACATAACATTTCAAGCAAGGATGTTATTACAAAATTAAAAGACATGAATATTGAGGTTTCCAATCATATGACTACGATTGAGCCGGCGGCAGTCCAGAAGCTTGATGGTATTTTTATCAAGAATGACAGCCAGGCTCAAAACCAGAGCAAACCTCAAAACCAGCAGAAGCCGCAGGGAAATCAAAAACCGGCTTCAAATAATAGTGCAGGCAATTCCACAGCTGCCAAAAGCAAGCCTCAGAATAAATCCGGTGAAAACAGAAGCCAGGGACAGGGCAGCCAGTCAGGCAAAAACTTCTCCGGCAATAATAGAGGCAATAACAATAACAACAACAGAAACAATAATAATAATAATAGAAACAATAACAATAACCGAAACAACAATAAGAATAAAAACAATAAAGGCAAACAGCAGCAGACGCATGTGGCCCCAGCTCCTAAAAAGGTGAAGGAGCTTCCTTCAAAAATTACTTTCAGCGAATCACTGACAGTAGCGGAACTGGGAAAGAAGCTTCACCGCGAGCCTTCCGAAATCATTAAAAAGCTATTTATGCTTGGTGTTATGGCAACCATTAACCAGGAACTTGACAAAGATGCGATTGAGCTGATTGCAGGTGAATACGGTGTTGAAGTAGAAGAAGAGATACTGGTTGATACAACCGATCTTGAAGTATACTTCACTGAAGATGAAAATGCTGAACTGGTGGAACGTCCATCTGTTGTAACAATCATGGGACACGTTGACCATGGTAAAACAACATTGCTTGACTCCATCCGCAACACGAAAGTAACTGCGGGAGAAGCAGGCGGAATCACTCAGCATATCGGAGCTTATCAAGTTGAGGAAAACGGCAAAAAGATTACTTTCCTTGATACTCCTGGACACGCTGCGTTCACAACGATGCGTGCCCGCGGTGCAAAAATTACCGATATTACTATTCTCGTTGTAGCAGCTGATGACGGTGTTATGCCGCAAACAGTTGAAGCAATTAACCATGCGAAAGCAGCTGAAGTGCCAATCATTGTGGCTGTTAATAAAATGGATAAGGAAGCAGCAAATCCTGACCGTGTTATGCAGGAATTGACTGAACATGGCCTGGTTCCAGAAGCATGGGGCGGAGACACGATCTTTGTTCCAATCTCAGCTATTAAAGGCGAGGGAATTGATGAACTGCTTGAAATGATTCTTCTTGTAGGTGAAGTGGAAGAATACAAAGCAAATCCTGATCGCAATGCCGTTGGTACAGTTATCGAGGCACAGCTTGACAAAGGACGCGGTTCAGTTGCGACGCTGCTTGTGCAAAACGGTACATTGAAGGTAGGAGACCCGATCGTTGTCGGCAACTCATTTGGACGTGTCCGTGCAATGGTTAATGACCTTGGCCGCCGCGTGAAAACTGCCGGACCTTCAACTCCTGTTGAGATTACAGGTCTTAACGATGTTCCTCAAGCCGGTGACCGCTTCGCTGTTCTTGATGATGAAAAGACAGCCCGCCAGGTTGGAGAAGCCCGTGCCCAGCAAGCATTGCAGGCTCAAAGAAATGAAAAAACACGCGTGAGTCTGGATAACTTGTTTGAACATATGAAACAAGGGGAAATGAAAGACTTAAACATCGTTGTGAAAGCGGACGTTCAAGGTTCTGCGGAAGCATTGACTGCCGCTCTTCATAAAATTGATGTAGAAGGTGTTAATGTTCGTATCCTTCATACAGGTGTAGGTGCCATTAACGAGTCTGACATCACTTTAGCTGCTGCTTTCAACGCTATTGTGATTGGATTCAATGTACGTCCTGACAATAACGCGAAACGTGCAGCAGATGCAGAAAATGTTGACATCCGCCTGCACCGCATTATCTACAAAGTAATCGAGGAAATTGAATTGGCGATGCAGGGTATGCTTGATCCTGAGTTCCAGGAAAAAATTATCGGCCAGGCTGAAGTACGCCAGACATTCAAAGTTTCCAAAATCGGTACAATTGCAGGTTCTTATGTTACGGATGGAAAAATCACCCGTGACAGCGGCGTTCGTTTAATCCGCGATGGAGTTGTAATTTTTGAAGGTGAAGTTGACGCTCTTAGGCGATTCAAAGATGACGCTAAAGAAGTTGCACAAGGCTATGAGTGCGGTATTACCATCAAAAACTTCAACGACGTCAAAGAAGGCGACGTTATCGAAGCATATATTATGGAAGAAGTGGAACGTTAATGATAATTGGGCTTGCTGCCTGTGAATGTATCATTTATGACACACATTCTTTGAAAGAAAAACGGGCTGTTTTGCAGCGCATTCTAACCCGGATGAAACAAAAATACAATGTTTCTGTATCTGAGGTGGACTATCAGGACCTATGGCAGCGGACAAAAATTGCCATTGTGGCCGTTTCGTCCACTCGGGTTTCAACTGAGCACGAGCTGCAAAATGCGCTGAAAATGATTGATTCGTTCCCGGAAATTGAACGGACAATTACAGATTTAGAGTGGCTTTAAGAAGAGGTGATATAGAATGAGCCTTAGAGCAAATCGAGTTGGAGAACAAATGAAAAAAGAACTGGGCGAAATCATCAGCCGAAAAATCAAGGACCCGCGGGTTGGTTTTGTAACAGTCACTGATGTTCAAGTAACCGGGGATCTTCAGCAGGCAACCGTGTATATTTCAGTTCTTGGTGATGAGGAACAAAGAGAAAATACGCTTCGCGGGCTGGCAAAAGCAAAAGGCTTTATCCGATCTGAAATCGGCCAGCGAATCCGGCTGCGGAAAACACCGGAAATCCTATTCGAATTTGATGAATCAATCGACTACGGCAACCGCATCGATTCCCTGCTTCATCAAATCCAGGACGAAGGCCGTTCCAAAGATGAGGAACGCTCCAAAGAAGAAGAATAATGGAATGGATAGACACTTTGTCTATCCATTTTTTTCTAAATACAAATTGACAAGGTGGTACATAATATGGAAGGGATTTTGCCGCTTTTTAAACCTAAGGGAATGACTTCCCATGATTGTGTGTTCAGGCTGAGGAAGATTCTGCGAATGAAAAGAATCGGGCACACCGGAACATTGGACCCTGACGTGACAGGAGTACTTCCCATCTGCCTTGGGAGGGCAACGAAGGTGGCTGAATACATAACAGACGCAGGAAAATCTTATGAGGGAGAAGTCACAATAGGCTTTTCTACGACAACAGAGGATGCATCTGGTGAAGTCGTAGAAAGGAAAGAAGTTTCCTCACCTATTACCAGAAATCAGGTGATGAAAGTGCTTCAAAGCATGACAGGGGAAATTACACAGACTCCTCCCATGTATTCAGCAGTAAAGGTAAATGGCAAGCGTCTCTATGAATATGCAAGACAGGGAATAGAAGTGGAACGGCCTTCCAGGAAAGTTACTATCTACTCAATCGAACTTCTCGATGAGAGAGAGATGTTTGAGGGTGAGAATATTACCTTCCGTTTCCGTGTAGCCTGCAGCAAAGGTACATACATCCGTACGCTTGCGGTCATGATTGGGAGTGAACTGGGATATCCTGCCCATATGTCTGAACTGGTAAGAATCCAGTCGGCCTCACTGACACTTGAAGATTGCCTGACTTTTGAAGAAATAGAAGACAGGGCTGAGAAGGGGACAATGGACGAGGTTCTTCGGCCTATGGAGTCCGCGCTTTCTCATTTGCCGAAATTTCATATAAGTGATAAAGTAGCAGAGAAAGTAAAAAATGGGGCTGTATTAACTATCCCTGATCATTTGTACGACACTAAAGGCCCAATCGCAGTAGAGGTAGAGGAAGGTCTTGTTCTGGCAATTTATGAACATCACCCCCGCAAACCAGGGTTTATGAAGCCAGTAAAGGTGTTAAGGAATGATCAATAAGCACTCGTTAAAAAGCTGTGCATTTATATAGGTCCAGGCTCTGTAGAGAAAAGGTGAATTATTAATATGGAAGTTATTCATATACATCATCCTCATCGAATGGATAGAAACGAAATGCCTGAATTGGCAATAGCACTAGGTTATTTTGACGGTGTTCATCTGGGTCATCAGAAAGTAATCCGTGAAGCAAAATCGATAGCTGAACAAAAAGGATTAAAAAGTGCTGTCATGACATTTGATCCTCATCCCTCGGTCGTTTTGGGGAAAAGCGTTCAGCATGTCGAGTATATTACACCTCTTGAGGATAAAATTGGTATCATAGCTGATCTAGGTATAGATTATTTGTTTGTTATTAATTTTACAAGGGAGTTTGCTAATCTGCTGCCACAGGAGTTTGTGGACCAATACCTGATTGGTCTTAATGCAAAACATGTCGTGGCAGGCTTTGATTATTCCTATGGACGAATGGGACGCGGCACAATGGAAACATTGCTGTTCCATTCTAGGGATCAATTTGATTACTCGGTCGTTGCTAAGCTGGCAAAAGAAGACGAAAAAATCAGCTCTACGCTAATAAGGAAATATATACGTGAAGGGAAAACGGGTGAGCTTCCCGGCCTTTTAGGAAGATATTATAAAACATCCGGAATCGTTGTCCATGGTGATAAGAGAGGCCGGACAATCGGCTTTCCTACAGCGAATGTAGACGTTTCTGATGACTGCATCATTCCCCCTCCCGGTGTATATGCTGTAAGATTCTCAGTAGATGGCAGCTGGTATGAAGGTGTCTGTAATGTCGGCTACAAGCCTACTTTTAATCAGGAAAAAAGGGACAGGCCATCAGTTGAAGTCCATATTTTTGATTTTTCTTCAGATATTTATGGCAGGAAGGTTACCGTTGAATGGCATAAACATCTTAGAAGCGAAAGGAAATTTGCCGGCGTGCGGGAGTTAATTGCGCAAATTGAAAAGGATAAACAGCAGACTGAGCAATATTTTGAGAAAAACAGGGTTTAGCCTTGCTTTTTGTCATAAAAAGTTGTATTCTAAGTAACGTACCAAATGAACCTTTGCTTGGCAAGTCGAGTCACCGACGCTTGCTCAGTAACAGGGGATTGAAAATTTAGGAGGTGAACCGGATGGCAATCACTAAAGAACGTAAAAATGAGCTAATCAATGAGTTCAAAACTCATGAGAGCGACACTGGATCTCCAGAAGTTCAAATCGCTGTCCTTACTGAAGAAATCAACAATTTGAACGACCATTTACGTACTCACAAGAAAGACCACCATTCACGTCGCGGTCTTTTGAAAATGGTTGGTAAGCGCCGTAACCTATTAACTTACCTTCGCAACAAAGACGTTGCACGTTACCGTGAGTTAATCAATAAGCTTGGCTTACGTCGATAATCAACAGAAGCGGGATTTTTTCCCGCTTTTTTATTAGCTTTAAAAACTTGAATTTTGTTCCTGATCATGTACATACATAACTTATCCTATTTTAGCAAACGGGAAAATTGTGCATACTATAAGATGCCTAATTTTATTATGATTAACGAGCATTTCATGCTTTTATATAAAACTGGACTGCGGGCAATGCAAAGCTTATGAGCTTCTGCTGTCTTCGCAGGAACGCCTGCTGAATATGCAGGAAATTAACAATTAAACGGACCAGGCAGAATTGACGCCTGTCCTTAAAGTGAATGCAGAGAGGGGTAAAATTATGGGACAAGATAAACATGTCTACAGCCTTGATTGGGCTGGGCGCAAATTGACCGTAGAGATTGGCCAGCTGGCTAAACAGGCTAACGGTGCAGTTTTAGTGCGCTATGGTGATACTGTAGTTTTAAGTACAGCTACAGCATCCAAAGAACCAAAAAATCTGGATTTCTTTCCTCTGACAGTTAACTATGAAGAACGTTTGTATGCTGTTGGTAAGATTCCGGGCGGTTTTATTAAGAGAGAGGGCCGGCCAAGTGAAAAAGCGATTTTGGCAAGCCGTTTAATTGACAGGCCAATTCGTCCATTATTCGCTGACGGTTTCAGAAATGATGTACAGGTTGTAAGCATGGTGATGAGTGTGGATCAAAACTGCTCATCAGAAATGGCTGCAATGTTCGGTTCATCATTAGCCCTTTCTGTGTCGGATATTCCATTTGGCGGACCGATTGCTGGAGTCAGCGTAGGCCGCATCGATGGAGAATTCATCATTAATCCATCTGTAGAACAGGCTGAAAAAAGCGATATCAGCCTTGTTGTAGCGGGTACAAAAGATGCGATTAACATGGTTGAAGCAGGTGCAGAGGAAGTGCCTGAGGAAACTATGCTTGAAGCAATTATGTTTGGTCATGAGGAAATTAAACGCCTTATTGCTTTCCAGGAAGAAATTGCATCTGAAATCGGGAAAGAGAAAATGGAAATTGTTTTATACCAGGTTGACCAGAACTTAGAAGCAGAAGTTCGCGGTATCTGTGAGAAGGATATGATTCAAGCTATCCAGGTGCAGGAGAAACATGCACGTGAAGCTGCCATAAAAGCAGTTAAGGAAGAAATCACAGCTAAATATCAAGGTGAAGAGGCAGACGACGACAAGCTTAAGCAAATCAGGCAGATCCTTGATAAAATTGTTAAAGCTGAAGTTCGCCGCTTAATTACAGAAGATAAAGTGCGTCCGGATGGACGCGGATTGGATGTCATCCGCCCGCTGTCCTCAGAAGTAGACCTTCTGCCGCGCACACATGGTTCAGGTTTGTTTACACGTGGACAAACTCAGGCATTGAGCATTTGTACATTAGGAGCTCTTGGAGATGTACAGATTCTGGACGGGCTGGGAATTGAAGAAGAAAAAAGATTCATGCACCATTACAATTTCCCTAATTTCAGTGTAGGTGAAACTGGGCCAATCAGAGGACCGGGCCGCCGTGAAATCGGGCATGGTGCTCTTGGAGAACGTGCTCTTGAGCCGATTATTCCTTCTGAAAAGGATTTTCCTTATACGATTCGTCTTGTATCTGAGGTGCTTGAATCAAATGGTTCAACATCACAGGCAAGTATTTGTGCAAGTACTCTGGCTATGATGGATGCAGGTGTGCCTATAAAAGCGCCGGTTGCCGGTATAGCAATGGGCCTAATTAAATCAGGCGAGCATTATTCAATCCTGACAGACATTCAGGGTATGGAAGATCACCTTGGCGATATGGACTTCAAAGTGGCTGGTACCTCTAAGGGAGTTACTGCTCTGCAAATGGATATTAAGATTGAAGGTCTGTCCCGTGAGATTCTGGAAGAAGCACTGCAGCAGGCGAAGAAAGGCCGCATGCAGATTCTTGATTCCATGCTGAGCACTATTGAACAGCCAAGAAAAGAGCTGTCTGAATATGCTCCTAAGATTCTGATGATGTCAATCAACCCTGACAAAATCCGTGATGTTATTGGGCCGAGCGGAAAGCAAATCAATAAGATCATCGAAGAAACAGGCGTTAAGATCGATATTGAACAAGATGGAACAGTATTCATTTCATCTGTAAATGAAGAAATGAATCAAAAAGCGAAGAAGATTATTGAAGATATCGTACGTGAAGTGGAAGTTGGACAAATGTATCTGGGCAAAGTAAAACGGATTGAAAAATTCGGTGCATTTGTTGAAATCTTCTCTGGTAAAGATGGATTAGTTCACATTTCAGAACTTGCTGAAGAGCGTGTAGGGAAAGTGGAAGATGTGCTATCCATTGGTGACGAACTTCTGGTAAAAGTTACTGAGATCGATAAACAAGGCCGCGTAAATCTTTCCCGCAAAGCCGTATTGCGTGAACAGCGTGAGCAAAAGGAAAAAGCACAGCAATAATACTAACCTCTATTTAAATAGAGAAGCATTTTGCGTGGCGAATTTTCCTAAAAGCCAGGGGAAACCCTGGCTTTTTACATATACGATTTTCGATGGGCTTTTGCCCTATACTGCATACCTTTGTTACTTGGTTCCGTTCTACCTTGTCCCTTCAACTCATACTATGAATTGAAGGAGGCATGAAGAATGAGAAAGTTTATTCATATTACGATCATGTTTTTGATGGCACTTGTTTTTATCAATAATCCTTTTACTGATCAGTATGTATCAGGCCTTAAACAAGAAACAGATGCCATAACTGTTTCCAAGCCAAAGGATTCACTATATGAAGAAATTACGGCAAAAAGAGAAGAATTCAGCATTCCTGCACAGGATGCAAAAATAGACCCTGTATGGAAAGCCATTCCCGGCCTTAATGGAATTGAAGTAGATGTTGAGGCTTCGTATAGAAAGATGAAGTCAGGCAAAAAGTTCAATGAAGATAAACTTGTATTTACACAAATTGAACCGAAGGTGAAGTTAAAGGACCTGCCGCCGTCACCTGTATATAAAGGTCATCCCGATAAACCGATGGTCAGCTTCATCATTAATGTGGCATGGGGAAATGAATATTTATCCGGTATGCTGGCCACTTTAAAGGAACATAATGTGTCAGCAAGTTTTTTTCTTGAAGGAAGATGGGTAAAGAATAATCCGGAACTCGCCAGAATGATTATGGATGCAGGCCATGAAGTAGGCAACCATTCGTACACCCATCCGGACATGAAAGTGATCTCTTCTGCAAGGACAAGGGAAGAAATCCAAAAGACAAATGATGTAATTGAAGCCACAATGGATGAAAAGCTGAGTAAGCCTATTACATGGTTTGCTCCACCAAGCGGCAGCTATAGAGATGAAACAGTGAAGATTGCTGCCGAGAAAAACCTTGGCACCGTCATGTGGACTGTTGATACAGTGGATTGGAGAAAACCCTCCCCGGATGTGCTGATAAACAGAGTGTTATCAAAGGTCCATAATGGAGCACTTATTCTGATGCATCCTACGGAATCCACCGAAAAATCACTTGATAGACTTATAACAGGGCTAAAGCAGAAGAACCTGGAGATTGGAACAGTATCCGAGCTGTTAAGCGAGAAGAGAATCCAGTATAGAGAAAATAAAAATCAGGATTTTGGAAAAAATAACAATAATCATATAAACTAATGTAAGCGTATGTCTTTGGGTTTCAGAACAGGAGGAATTTATTTGATTAAGAAATATACATGCCAAAACGGAGTAAGAGTCGTACTAGAAAATATTCCAACCGTCCGTTCTGTAGCGATAGGGGTATGGATCGGAACAGGCTCAAGAAATGAAGTACCAGAGAATAATGGAATTTCTCATTTTCTTGAGCATATGTTCTTCAAAGGGACCAAAACGAGAACAGCCCGTGAAATTGCTGAGAGCTTTGATAGCATTGGCGGCCAGGTGAACGCCTTCACTTCAAAAGAATATACATGTTACTATGCAAAAGTACTGGATACCCATTCTGATTTTGCTCTTGAAGTGCTTTCTGATATGTTTTTTAACTCCACGTTTGTGGATGAAGAACTGAACAAAGAAAAAAATGTTGTTTACGAAGAAATCAAAATGTATGAAGATACGCCTGATGATATCGTTCATGATCTTTTGAGCAAAGCAATCTACGAGAACCACTCACTTGGTTATCCGATTCTTGGCACTGAAGGAACGCTGGCCGCGTTTAATGGCGAAACATTAAAACAGTATATGCATGAAACATACACGCCTGAAAATGTTGTGATTTCCATTGCCGGAAATATTGAGGAATCTTTCATCAAAGAAGTTGAAAAATACTTTGGATCCTACGAAGGCGGTAAGAGAGAACGTAAAGAGCAGAAACCTGAGTTTCATTCAAACCATCTTGCCCGTAAAAAGGATACCGAGCAGGCTCATCTTTGCTTAGGGTTCGAAGGTCTGCAGGTAGGACATGAGGAAATATACAATCTGATTGTTTTAAATAATATTTTGGGTGGAAGCATGAGCAGCCGCTTATTCCAGGATGTCAGGGAACAAAAAGGTTTGGCTTATTCTGTTTTCTCTTATCACTCTGCCTTCCAGGATAGCGGTATTGTGACGCTTTACGGCGGTACGGGAGCTAAACAGCTGGATGTTCTTTTTGATACGATTCAGGAAACCCTTGCCACTCTTAAAAAAGAAGGCATCACAGATAAAGAGCTGAATAACAGTAAAGAACAGCTCAAAGGAAGCTTAATGCTAAGCCTTGAAAGCACAAACAGCAGGATGAGCCGCAATGGCAAAAATGAACTGCTTCTGGGCCGCCATCGGTCTATGGATGAAATCGTGGATGAAATCGATGCAGTTTCCATGCAGGGCGTGAATAATATGGCGAATTCCATTTTCACAGATCATTATTCAGTGGCATTAATAAGTCCGGATGGAGAACTTCCGAAAAATCTTTAAATTTTAGTCCAATTGTGGAGAAAAGACAGCCTGTATCATGCAGGCTGTTTTCTTTTTGGCCTGGACTTCTAAAACTTCAGTCTGAACGATAAGAATATAGAGAAGAGAAAAGGAGGGAAGATGATGAGATTAAGTGAGCTGAGCGGAAAGGAAATTGTGGATGTGAAGCGTGCAGAACGGCTGGGAGTACTTGGGCAGACAGACCTTGAAATAAATGAAAAAAGTGGACAGATTCAGGCATTGCTCATCCCTTCATTAAAGTGGTTTGGCTTCAAGCGCCAGGGAGATGAAATCCGGGTTTCTTGGCAGCATATCAGGAAGATAGGAAATGACATGATCATTATTGATATCCCGGATTCTGTAGATCAGCAGGAATAGTTTTGAAGGAAGGGCCGGTTAGGTCCTTTTTGTTTTTACCGGGAAGTTAATCTCCTCCATCCCTTTATAAATCCCTCCAACTTTGACCCATTTTCTTTTAAGTGGAAAACTCACCTATTGCCCCGTTCATACATAAGATGTTGAAGTAGTTCAATACAACAATTCCCTTATGATTATTAATTGATTTGCCGGCCCCAATTTAACGCCATTTCGTTTAAAGATAAAACTGCTTGCAATTGCTGTCTTTTGCAACTGCTTAGTAAAGCGGCGTTGCCGGTGCAAGGATACTTTTTAACAGGAGTCATGAAGTTGTTGGCTTCAAAAATAAATGCTTTCTTAAAAAGAAAGAAAAAAGAAGGTGAGTGTTGCATGCTGACAGGAACCCAAATTGCAGTCATCGGCGGTGATGCAAGGCAGCTCGAAATCATCCGTAAACTGACCGAGCTTGATGCAAAGCTCGCATTAATTGGTTTTGAGCAGCTTGATCATGCGTTCTCAGGTGCGGTAAAAGAAAAAATAGATGAAGTGGACTTTACCAATATAGACGCAATTATCCTGCCTGTGCCCGGTACGGGTCTGGAGGGGCAGATTGAAACGATTTTCTCCAATGAAAAAGTGATTTTTGAAGAGGAAATCCTCGCTCAGACTCCAGCACACTGTACAGTTTATTCCGGCATAACCAATTCATATTTAACCGGAGTAACCAAATCGGCGGACCGCCGTCTTGTTCAATTATTTGAACGGGATGATGTAGCTATTTATAATTCCATCCCAACAGTTGAAGGAACCATCATGATGGCAATCCAGCATACAGATTTCACCATTCATGGTTCTAACATAGCCGTAATAGGCCTTGGCAGAGTTGGAATGAGTGTCGCAAGAACCTTTCATGCCCTGGGTGCAAAAGTAAAGGTGGGAGCGAGAAAAAGTGAGCACATCGCCAGGATAACGGAAATGGGGTTAACTCCATTTAACCTGAAGGAAATTGAGGATGCGGTAAAAGATGTTGATATTTGCATAAACACTGCTCCCCATTTAGTTGTAACAGCGTCCGTCATATCGAAGATGCCGACACATACGCTCATCATTGACCTGGCTTCCAAGCCCGGAGGCACCGATTTTCGCTACGCAGAAAAACGGGGAGTAAAAGCACTGCTCGCCCCTGGCCTGCCTGGAATCGTTGCTCCGAAAACAGCCGGACAAATACTGGCGAATGTTCTTTCTCAATTGATTAAGGAAGATTTGCAAAAGAGAAAGGGGAATACAATATGAATTTGAAAGGGAAAAGAATAGGTTTCGGATTAACAGGATCGCATTGCACATATGATGCAGTGTTCCCTGAAATAGAAAGACTTGTTCTCGCAGGGGCTGAAGTGCTCCCGGTCGTCACCTTTACGGTAAAGAGCACTGAGACCAGATTTGGAAAAGGGGAAGACTGGGTTCAAAGAATTGAAGACCTGACTGGTCATAAAGTGATTGATTCGATTGTGAAAGCGGAGCCGCTGGGACCTAAAATCCCTCTTGATTGCATGGTAATTGCCCCGCTTACCGGAAATACGATGAGCAAATTCGCCAATGCGATGACCGACTCGCCTGTCCTGATGGCAGCAAAGGCAACTTTAAGAAACGGTAAACCAGTCGTGCTGGGAATATCCACAAATGATGCATTGGGATTAAATGGAGTAAACTTAATGAGACTAATGGCAACGAAAAATATTTATTTTATTCCATATGGCCAGGATGATCCTGTGAAAAAGCCGAATTCAATGGTGGCAAGAATGACAGCATTATCTGATACAGTGCTTCATGCCATGGAAGGCAAACAGCTTCAGCCGGTCCTAGTGGAAAGATACAAAGACGACAATTAGCCCCCTATTTTTTCTAGCAAAAATTTTAGTCCTTTAGTGAACGAATATGTTAGAATAAAGATTATTAAGATAACCAACCTCCAAGGTCTGTTTAAAATAAATATTAACCTCTTGGAGTATTAACAATATGCTGATAATATAAATGGAAGCCTGCCATCTTTATAATCAGGCAGGAAAACGGCTGCCAATTGACTTTGGCTGCCGTTCTATTGAATTTTGGGCTATTGTTTTTCACTAAAAACTAACTTTGCTAGAAAAATATAATGGTATTGGAAGGGGAAAAGAAATTTGGAACAGAAAAAAGGATTTCATGTCGCGGTAGTTGGAGCAACTGGTGCAGTTGGCCAGCAAATGATTCAAACACTTGAAAATAGAGATTTTCCGATCTCTCAATTAACCCTCTTATCATCTGCCCGTTCTGCCGGATCAAAGGTAACATTCAAGGGCCGGGAGTATACGGTTCAGGAAGCAAAGCCAGAGAGCTTTAAAGGCGTGGACATCGCACTATTCAGCGCGGGAGGAAGCGTTTCACAGGAACTGGCTCCACATGCTGTCGAACATGGTGCCATTGTAGTAGACAACACAAGTGCTTTCCGTATGGATCCAAATGTGCCTCTTGTCGTACCTGAAGTAAATGAAGATGACCTTCATAAGCATAATGGCATTATCGCCAATCCAAACTGTTCAACAATCCAAATGGTTGTTGCACTAAAGCCGGTAAAAGAGAAATTCGGCTTGAAAAAAGTAATTGTTTCTACTTACCAGGCTGTTTCAGGTTCTGGAGCAGCTGCAGTTCAAGAGCTGAATGAGCAGACAAAAGCCATTTTAAATAACGAAGAGTATGTGCCGTCAATTCTTCCTGTAAAGAGCGATAAAAAACATTATCAAATTGCATTCAATGCGATCCCGCAAATTGATAAATTTCAGGATAACGGCTACACGTATGAAGAAATGAAAATGATCAATGAGACAAAAAAAATCATGCATATGCCAGAGCTGCAAGTGGCTGCTACATGCGTGCGTCTTCCAGTGGCAACAGGCCACTCAGAGTCCCTTTATTTTGAAGTGGAATCAGACAGCGTTACGGCAAATGAAGTAAAGAGCCTTCTGGGAAATGCACCTGGAGTTGTCCTGCAGGATGATCCGGAAAATCAAATATACCCTATGCCAGCTGATTGTGTCGGTAAAAATGATGTGTTCGTCGGCCGTATCCGCAAAGATCTGGATGAAGATAAAGGCTTTCATATGTGGGTAGTTTCTGATAATCTTCTTAAAGGGGCAGCATGGAATTCCGTGCAGATCGCCGAAAGTTTAATTAATCTGGGAATAGTGAAATAGTTATCGTATTCTCTTCATGTTGAGAGGTTAGAGGTGTTTTAATGAATATCATCGTTCAAAAATATGGAGGCACATCAGTCCGCGACGAGAGTAGCCGCGAGCATGCAGCTAAGCATATTAAAAAAGCGCTGGCAGATGGATACAAGGTTGTTGTCGTTGTTTCGGCAATGGGCCGAAAAGGTGATCCATATGCAACCGACACACTGCTTTCGCTGGTAGAAGGCAATAATACCAAAATCAGCAAACGCGAAACGGATCTGCTCTTATCCTGCGGTGAAATCATCTCAAGTGTTGTATTTTCAAACATGCTAAAAGAACATGGGATCACAGCAGCAGCTCTGACTGGTGCACAGGCAGGGTTTAGAACGAATAATGATCATACTAACGCAAAAATTATCGATATGAAATGCGACAGGCTTTTGAAAGAGCTTGAAAATCATGATGTGATCGTGGTTGCAGGATTTCAGGGATCATCAAAAACCGGTGATGTCACAACGATCGGCAGGGGCGGCAGTGATACCTCTGCAGCGGCTCTTGGAGCAGCCTTAAATGCGGAGTGGATAGATATCTTTACTGATGTGGAAGGCATTATGACCGCTGATCCGCGAATTGCTGAAAATGCGCGCCCATTATCAGTGGTCACTTACACAGAGGTCTGTAATATGGCATATCAGGGTGCTAAGGTCATTCACCCCCGGGCAGTCGAAATTGCTATGCAGGCAAAAATTCCGATCAGAATCCGTTCAACATACTCCGACAGTCCAGGAACCCTTGTCACAACATTGAATAAGAACAGACGCGGAACAGATATTAAAGAGCGTTCGGTAACTGGAATAGCCCATGTTTCCAATGTGACACAAATAAAGGTCCTTGCGAAGAAAGACCAATACGATCTACAGTCTGAGGTCTTTAAAGCCATGGCTAACCAGGGAATCAGTGTTGACTTTATCAATATATATCCTAATGGCGTCAACTACACCGTAACGGAAGAAATGACCGATAAAGCAATTAGTATTTTAAAGGGCCTGGGTCATGATCCGCTGGTTGAAAGAGAGTGTGCGAAAGTTTCGGTTGTAGGAGCTGGAATGCAGGGTGTACCCGGAGTGGCCTCGCGGATCGTTACGGCATTGTCCGAGCAGGGAATCCGTATTCTGCAGTCAGCAGACAGCCATACAACAATCTGGGTCCTGGTAAAGCAGGCAGATTTGATAAAGTCTGTTAATGCATTGCACGATGCTTTCCGCCTGGAAGAAGATTTAGCTGAATATGAGAGAACAGACATTTAAAAATTTTGAAAATAACATGTTTAAAAAGGGGAAGAAAGCCATTCAGCGGTTAACGACGGATTTGTATCCTAAGCGGCAGATCCGCCCGTTTCTTCCCGATCTTTTAAACATCTGCAAGGAGTGTAAACATGGTTCTATTTGGCCGAGTATCAACAGCAATGGTAACACCATTCGATAATAAGGGACATATTGATTTCCCTAAGACGACGCAGCTAATCAATCATCTTATTGAAAACGGAACAGATTCTTTAGTTATTGCCGGGACAACAGGGGAGTCCCCGACACTAACAAAAGAGGAAAAGCTGGCATTATTCAAACATGCAGTGAAAGCAGCTGACAAACGGGTGCCTGTCATTGCCGGCACCGGAAGCAATAACACGTATGAATCCATTGAATTAACGAAAAAAGCAGAGCAAATTGGTGTTGATGCGATCATGATCGTAGCACCATATTACAATAAGCCAAATCAGGAAGGGCTTTACCGGCATTTCAAGGCTATTGCGGAAAGCACGAGCCTCCCGGTAATGGTTTATAATATTCCGGGACGCTCTTCAGTGAATATTCTGCCAGAAACAATCATCCGCCTTTCCGAAATCTCTAACATCGCGGCAGTGAAAGAAGCAAGCGGAGATCTGAATGCAATGGCCAAAATTATTGCTAATACGGATGATGACTTTATGCTATACAGTGGTGATGACGGACTTACTCTTCCATGTATGGCAATAGGCGGGACTGGAATTGTGTCTGTTGCTTCCCATGTAATAGGGAATGAAATGCAGGAAATGATCACAGCTTACCTGAATGGTGAAAATGAAAAAGCTGCAAAAATCCATCAAAAAATTCTTCCGATCATGGAGGGGCTTTTCGCAGCCCCAAGCCCAGTGCCTGTAAAAACAGCGCTGCAGCTTAAAGGGCTGGATGTCGGATCCGTCCGTCTTCCAATGGTCCCATTAACAGAACAGGAACGCAGTGCAGTTGCTGCCCTATTTAAATAATACTTTGCTTGCCAACCAGTGCTTTGCTGGTTGGTTTTTATTTTATTATATGGCAGATTTATAACGCCCAAAAACCAGAGACTAATTATAAAAAGCCCCAGGAACGCTCAAATAAAGCCCATGTATAAATTTGGTTGTCATGTTTTTACGACTTCAAGTATAATATGGATAACTGATCTTGATCGGCTGAACATGCATGGGAGGATATTACATTGAAAAAGAGACAGAATGAAAGCATCAAGCTGGCAGCACTCGGAGGAGTCGGAGAACTTGGGAAGAATATGTATTTGGCAGAGGTGGACGAGGATATATATGTCATCGATGCCGGATTAATGTTCCCTGAAAATGAAATGCTCGGAATTGATATCGTGATACCAGATGTTACATATCTAGTTCAAAACAAGGAAAGAGTAAAAGGAATTTTTCTGACACATGGACACGAGGATCATATTGGTGGACTGTCTTATGTGCTTGCAAAGGTCAATGTACCTGTTTACGGAACAAAGCTGACTCTGGCGCTGGCCAAAGCCAAAATGAAGGAACAGGAATACAAAGGCAAAGCACAGTTTATTGAAATCAATTCAGATACCAGGGTTGAATTTGATTCGGCAGATGTAACTTTTTTTAGAACCAGCCATAGCATTCCGGATAGTGTGGGTGTTGCCATACATACATCAGAAGGTGCAATTGTGTATACCGGCGACTTTAAATTCGATCAGGCAGCGACTGACTTATACAAACCTGAAATCGGCAAAATGGCGCGCTTAGGGGAAGAAGGTGTTCTTTGCCTTCTATCTGACAGTACCGAAGCAGAAAAACCAGGCTACACCAGCTCAGAATCGAAGGTGGCCAGAGAGATGACAGCTGCATTCTATGCTGCTAAGGGGAGAGTCATTGCGGCTTCCTTCGCATCTGACTTAATTCGAATACAGCATATTTTTGATGCAGCGATCGAAACAGGCAGGAAAGTGGCAGTAGTCGGCAAAAGTCTGCAGAGAATCTATGACATTGCTCTGCAGCTCGGATATTTGCAGGTAGGAGAAGATGTGATTATTCCTGTTGCTGAGATCGGCAAATACAGTGATGACCAAATCGTTGTTCTTACCACGGGTACACAGGGAGAGCCGATCGAAGCCCTTCAAAAAATGGCGAAGCAGTCCCACAGACAGGTCAATATTAAACAGGGCGATACCGTTTTACTCGCTGCATCACCATTAAGAGGAACTGAGGTATTTATTTTCAAAACGATTGATATGCTGTTTAGAGCGGGGGCTGAGGTAATCCCAGGAAAGGGAACCTTTAATACCTCGAGCCATGGCAGCCAGGAAGAACTTAAATTTATGATTAATCTGATGAGTCCCAAATTCTTCATCCCTGTTCATGGGGAGTACCGAATGCTGAAAGCCCATGCAAAAGTTGCTTTGGAGTGCGGATTATCAAGCGGACAAATTTTTATCCCGGATAAAGGCGATGTAGCAGAAATCAAGGATGGCACAATCGTACCCGGAGGGAAAATTCCATCAGGTAATGTTCTGATTGACGGAATTGGTGTCGGCGATGTCGGGAATATTGTCTTAAGAGACCGGAGGCTGCTTTCTCAGGATGGTGTATTACTGGTAGTAGTTACTCTTAATAAAAAAGAAAAGAAAATCTCAGCTGGCCCTGAAATCATTACAAGAGGATTTGTGTATGTCAGGGAATCAGAAAAGCTTCTTGAGGAAGCTGTAAAAATAGTAAGAGAAGCGGTAGAACAGAACCTTGCCAGAGAAGCATTTGACTGGTCAGGAATTAAGCAGGATATGCGTGACAGTCTGAATCAGTATCTTTATGAAAAAACAAAACGCAGACCAATGATCCTTCCAATTCTTATGGAGGGATAACAGTCAAAACACAGCCCGCATCGATTGCAGGGCTGTGTTTTTTGCTTTTGACCTTCAGGCAATAATGCGCATGAAAAATGATCACGCGTTCATACTAACAATATATTGCTTGAAGGGAGAAATAAGGATGGAAAACGATTTGAAAAATACCCGCAATGAGGGCGGAGAAGGGCAAGAACAGCCGAAAGAAGATAAACCTTCTGCCCTTATGGAAAAAATTCAGCAGCTTGGACAAACAAATGTGCCGCAGCTGTCTCAGGATTCCAAAATTCACTGCTTGACCATTGTCGGACAGGTGGAAGGGCATCTTCAGCTTCCGCCGCAAAATAAAACAACAAAATATGAGCATTTAATCCCTCAGATCGTTGCGATTGAGCAAAACCCAAAGATAGAAGGTCTTCTGGTTATCTTGAATACTGTTGGCGGCGATGTGGAGGCCGGGCTGGCAATATCAGAAATGCTTGCCTCATTGTCTAAGCCAACTGTCTCAATAGTACTTGGAGGCGGCCATTCCATTGGTGTTCCTATTGCGGTATCATGCGATTATTCCTTTATTGCAGAGACGGCTACGATGACCATCCACCCTATCAGACTGACCGGCCTGGTAATCGGTGTGCCGCAAACGTTTGAGTATATGGATAAAATGCAGGATCGGGTAATTAATTTTGTAACGAAGCATTCCAATATATCGGAACAGAAATTTAAAGACCTAATGTTTGATAAAGGCAACCTGACCAGGGATATTGGGACGAATGTGGTCGGCAGGGATGCTGTTGAATATGGACTGATTGATGAAGTAGGCGGTGTCGGGCCTGCGCTCGCAAAGCTGAATGAGCTGATCGATATGAATAAACCAAAAGAAGAAGTGATGGTTCAATGATCCTTTATACAATGATGCCACAAGAACTTATTTACCAAAATGAGCAGGACGATTTCAGCAAGCAGAAGATTGTCTCATATGAAGGAATCCCTCTCCTTGTTGAAATGAATGCGGGACAGGAATGCCGCATTTTAAGGATCATGAGCAGCGATCCCACCCATTATATGGATGAAAGGTACACTCCCGGTTCCATGATCACTTTGACGCAGTTAAGCTGATAAATCCTTTCAAAAAACAACTTCATTTAGAATCATTATGATATAATAAAAGTAACTTTAGAAGCAGCCAAAAAATGGCTGCTTCTTCTTTCATAACAGACATGATGTATTACATAATGGAATTTAGATGATGCTGTTAATAAGAATAATGATAAGGTGATAATATGGCCAAAAAAAAGAAAAGAAAGTCTAAAAAGAACGAAACATTGAAACGGACGATGAAATTTGAACTGATTGCCCTGATTCTGCTGGCACTTGCGGTAATATCAATTGCCAGGCTCGGGGCGGTCGGGAATGCAACGGTGCTTTTTTTCCGTTTCTTTATGGGAGAATGGTACATGCTCAGCCTGATTGGACTCGTAATTTTTTCAGGTTATCTGATGTGGAAGAGGGCACTTCCCTATCTATTCCACACAAAATTAATTGGTATTTACCTCATCATAAGCTCCCTTCTGCTGTTGAGCCATGTAACATTATTTCAGCTTCTCTCAAATGGAGGGAAGTTTGATGACCCGAGTGTAATAGCCAATACGTGGGAACTTTTCCGGATGGAAGTCCGGGGAGAAACAAGCACAACCGATTTAGGCGGCGGAATGCTTGGGGCTATTTTTTTCGCCCTCTTTTATTATCTTTTTGATGAAGCAGGATCAAAAATTGTAGCCTTTTTATTAATTATTATCGGTTTTGTTCTTATGACAGGAAAAACGTTCGGAGATGCTGCAGGGAAAATGATGGCCGCAATTCTTAATTTCTGTAAGAAACAATGGACTGCTTTTAAAGATGATATGAAAGAATGGAAACAAAAAGGCATAGAAAGACGAGAAGAAAGGCAATCAAGAAGAGAAGAAGAACAGCGCGCTCTTCAGCAGGAAGAAGAACCTGAAACGGTGATAACGATCAATAATTCTGCTGAACAGGTATCTGAACCAACTCCAGAACCAATTATATCAAGCTTTGCCGAGAGAGCTTATCAGGAGGATTCCCGGGAAGCTGCTTCTGATCAGTCCCAGGAAGCGGCAGTCACAGAGCCGGAGGATGAAAATGCGCCGCCTATCACGTTTACAGAAGTGGAAAACAAAGACTACGAGCTGCCTCCTATCAGACTTTTAAAACTGCCAAGGCAAACTGATCAAAGCGGTGAATATGAGCTAATCCACGCGAATGCTGCTAAGCTCGAAAGAACATTTCAGAGTTTTGGAGTAAAAGCAAGGGTGACACAGGTTCATTTAGGTCCGGCTGTTACCAAGTATGAGGTGCATCCTGATGTTGGGGTAAAGGTAAGCAAAATCGTTAGTCTGAATGATGATTTGGCACTGGCACTGGCAGCGAAGGATATCCGAATCGAAGCACCTATCCCGGGTAAATCGGCTATTGGAATAGAAGTCCCTAACTCTGAAGTGGCGATGGTTTCTCTAAGGGAGGTAATTGAATCCAAACAAAATGACAAGCCGGACTCCAAGCTGATGATCGGGCTCGGCCGTGATATAACCGGAGAAGCTGTCCTCGCAGAACTCAACAAAATGCCCCATCTTCTAGTTGCCGGAGCGACAGGAAGCGGGAAGAGTGTTTGTATTAACGGAATCATTACCAGCATTTTGATGAGGGCAAAACCACATGAAGTAAAATTAATGATGATTGACCCTAAAATGGTGGAATTGAATGTTTACAATGGGGTGCCTCATTTACTGGCGCCGGTTGTGACAAATCCGAAGAAAGCTTCTCAGGCGCTGCAGAAAGTTGTCAGTGAGATGGAAAGGCGCTATGAGCTGTTCTCACATACTGGCACAAGGAATATCGAAGGCTACAATGAGTATGTAAAAAGGCATAATGCCGAAGAGGAAGCACAGCAGCCCCTCCTGCCGTATATTGTTGTTATAGTAGACGAGCTAGCAGACTTAATGATGGTGGCATCCTCCGATGTCGAAGACGCAATCACTCGCCTTGCTCAAATGGCACGGGCAGCAGGCATCCATTTAATCATTGCAACTCAGCGTCCTTCAGTGGATGTTATCACAGGTGTAATTAAAGCAAATATACCTTCAAGAATTGCGTTTGCTGTTTCATCAATGACAGATTCAAGGACCATCCTGGATATGGGCGGAGCGGAAAAACTACTGGGAAGAGGGGATATGCTTTTCCTTCCTGTGGGTGCATCAAAACCAGTCCGTGTACAGGGAGCCTTTCTGTCAGATGAAGAAGTTGAAGAGATAGTGGATTTCGTCATCGGCCAGCAGAAGGCTCAATATCAGGAAGAAATGATTCCAGATGATATCCCGGAAGCTGCAGGAGAAGTGGATGATGATCTTTATGAAGAAGCTGTTGAATTGATATTGGAAATGCAGACTGCTTCTGTATCCATGCTTCAGAGAAGATTCAGGATTGGCTATACCAGAGCTGCAAGACTGATCGATGAAATGGAAGCAAGGGGGATTGTCGGTCCATATGAAGGCAGCAAGCCAAGATCTGTGCTCCAGGGCAAGCCTTCGGAGGAAGCAAGCTCTTAAAATTAATAAGCATGACATATTTAAAAATGGCCAGTCTGCGGACGGCCATTTTTTTCATGTATCAGGAAGATATATGCCTAAAAATAAGGGCAATAAAAAAATACAGTTTAATATGCCATACTGTTAAAAGCGCTTACATAAAATGAAAGAGGTATGGTACTTTCAACTCATTACAAAATAGGTTTTCTAACTGGTGCATTTTTGGCAGAAACATTAAATGTAATCGTTTTCAAAGAAGTATTATACCAGAAAAAAAGAATTGGTACAGAGGGATTCACAAACATTTTTTTCTTTTCACCTTTTTTCGACAAATTGATAAATTTCTATTTCTTTATTGGGTAAAAAGTGTTATAGTATTTTCGATTAGTAGGAATGATTGAACATCAGAGGTCTGATGTCTTGAGAACTGAAGTTGGAGGAACCCTGCATGTCTATTAAGTCAGATAACCGGCATTTATATTTGCAAGTCATCGATCGATTAAAACAAGACATTGAAGATGGAGTGTATAAAGAAAAAGAAAAGCTTCCGTCCGAATTTGATCTTGCTAAACAGCTTGGTGTCAGCAGAGCCACACTGCGGGAGGCGCTGCGCATTCTTGAAGAAGAAAACGTCATAATCCGCCGTCACGGTGTAGGCACCTTTGTCAATGCAAAGCCGCTATTTACATCCGGCATCGAACAGCTTAATAGTGTCACAAACATGATTTTGCAGGCAGGGATGAAACCGGGAACCGTTTTCTTGAGTTCTGTAACACTGGGACCCACTGAAGATGATATCCGCAGGTTCTCATGTGCTTTAGACCAGGAAATTGCCGTGATTGAGCGGGTTAGAACAGCAAACGGTGAACCGGTCGTTTATTGTGTGGATAAAGTTCCTGAGAATATTCTTCCAGACACGTTTTCCCACGAACAGGAGTCGATTCTTAAATTGCTTGAAGAAGAGGCAAACCGGAAAATCACTTATGCTGTTGCCCAAATAGAGCCTATAGGCTATCACGAAAAAATTTCCCCAATTCTGGAATGTGACCCGGAAACTGCACTGCTTGTATTAAAACAGATGCATTTCGATGAAGCGGATACTCCGATTCTTTATTCGGTCAATTATTTCAGAGCTGATAAGTTCAGTTTCCATGTCCTCAGAAAGAGAATCTAGCTTTTTGGGATGCACGAAAACACATCATTCATTCCGCTAATGCAAAAACAATTTCTTAGGGGGTACCAACCTTGAAAAAGCGTAAATTTGGATTGGCGCTATCTTTAGTTCTTGCTGCTGGAACAATTCTGGGTGCTTGCGGTAAAAGTGAAGAAAAAGGCGGAGAAACAGCTGGCGGAGACGATAAAGAAAAAGCATTCTCTGTAGCGATGGTAACAGATGTCGGCGGTGTAGATGATAAATCATTTAACCAATCTGCTTGGGAAGGTTTAAAAGCATTTGGTGACGAAAATGGACTTGAAAAAGGAAAAGGCGGATTTGACTATCTTCAATCACAGTCAGATGCTGACTATTCTACAAACCTTAATACATTAGCTCGTCAGGACTTTGATCTTGTTTTTGGAATCGGTTTCTTAATGGAAGGTGCAATCAATGAGATTGCTCAGCAGCAAAAAGATTCTCATTTCGGTATCGTTGACGCTGTCGTAGATCAGCCGAACGTAGCAAGCATCATGTTCAAAGAGCAGGAAGCTGCATTCCTTGCAGGTGTTGCTGCAGCAAATGCAACTAAAGAAAACAAAATTGGTTTCATCGGCGGTATGGAAATTCCGGTTATTGAGCGTTTTGAATCTGGATTCCTTGCTGGTGTTCAAGCGGTAAACCCTGATATTAAAGTAGAAGTTCAATATGCTGGAGCATTTGATAAAGCTGAATTGGGTCAGACAATTGCTTCTAAAATGTACTCTTCTGGCGTAGATGTAATCTTCCACGCTGCTGGCGGAACTGGAAACGGCCTTTTCAAAGAAGCTCGTGACCTTAAAAAGAAAGACCCGGCAAGAGAACTTTGGGCAATCGGTGTTGACTCAGATCAGACAGCTGAAGGTGTAGTAGAAATCGATGGCAAAGAGCACAATGTAATCCTTACATCTGCCCTTAAGCGTGTAGACAATGCTGTTAAGGACCTTTCTACAAAGGCAAAAGACGGCAGCTTCCCTGGTGGAGAAACTACTACTTACGGATTGGCTGAAGACGGTGTAGGCCTTGCTCCTATCAACCCGGAAGTATCTGCAAAAGCAGAAATCGAAGGTGCAGTTAAAGAATGGCAGGAAAAGATCAAGAATGGTGATCTGACTGTTCCATCTTCAAAAGATGAACTGGCTTCTTTCTCAGCAGAATAATTAAGTTTAAGGAATAAGCAGGTTGTACTGCGGCCTCTTATTCCTTTTTTAAAGAAATTAAAAGTTTAAATGAAGGACAGAATAAATTCTGTATTTCACTTAGATTTTTAATGCACTAATTATTTTTTCATATTATTGAGGAGCTTGGCTTTTAGGCCAGGTTTTTCTAAGGAATCCCAAGGTCTGACCTCTTACTACTAATGATTTCCTTATATTTTGAGCAAGGAGTGAAACAAATGGATTATGTTATTGAAATGCTCAACATTCGCAAGGAGTTTCCTGGTATCGTTGCAAATGATAATATTACGCTTCAGCTGAAACCAGGTGAAATTCATGCGCTGCTTGGCGAAAATGGTGCAGGCAAGTCAACGTTGATGAACGTCCTTTTTGGCCTTTATCAGCCTGAAAAGGGTGAAATTAAAGTTAAAGGAAAACCGGTGCGCATCACCGATCCTAATATAGCAAATGACTTGGGCATCGGAATGGTCCACCAGCATTTCATGCTTGTTGACCGTTTCACTGTCACTGAAAATATTATTCTGGGAAAAGAAACAACCAAAGGCGGAAAAATAGATATTAAAAAGGCTGAGAAGGAAGTCAGGGAGATTTCTGAGCGATATGGCCTTGCGGTTGATCCTCAGGCGAAAATATCCGATATTTCAGTTGGAATGCAGCAGCGGGTGGAGATCTTAAAGACTCTTTATCGGGGTGCTGAAATCCTTATTTTCGATGAGCCTACTGCTGTTCTGACTCCACAGGAAATTAAAGAGTTAATTCAGATTATGAAAACTTTAATTCAAGAAGGCAAATCTATTATTCTTATCACCCACAAGCTGAAGGAAATCATGGAAGTGTGTGATCGGGTAACGGTCATCCGCAAAGGAGTTGGAATCGGTACTGTTAATGTCACTGAAACGAACCCTAATGAACTTGCCAGCTTAATGGTGGGAAGGGAAGTCACTTTTAAAACGGATAAAACAGACTCGAAGCCGCAGGAGCAGGTGCTTGAGATTCATGATTTAAATGTGAAAGATTCACGGGGGCTTGGTGTTGTTAATAACCTTAACCTCAATGTACGGGCAGGTGAAATTGTCGGTATTGCCGGTGTAGACGGGAATGGACAGTCAGAGTTAATTGAAGCGATCACTGGCTTGAGGAAATCTGAAAGCGGTTCAATTAAATTGAATGGCAAAGAAATTGTGAATATGTCTCCTCGTAAAGTTACGGAGACTGGTGTAGGGCACATCCCTCAGGACCGTCATAAGCATGGACTTGTCCTCGATTTTCCAATCGGAGAAAATATGGTTCTGCAAACCTATTACAAAGCTCCATTTTCTAAAAAAGGTGTTCTGAATTTTAAACAAATCTACAGCAAAGCAACAAAGCTGATTAAAGAATTCGACGTCAGAACACCAAGTGAATATACACTTGCAAGGGCACTTTCAGGCGGTAACCAGCAGAAAGCCATAATCGGACGTGAAATTGACCGCAATCCGGATCTCCTGATCGCTGCTCAGCCGACACGGGGCCTGGATGTTGGAGCAATTGAATACATTCACAAACGTCTGATTGAACAGCGTGACCAGGGGAAAGCAGTGCTGCTTATTTCATTCGAATTGGATGAAATAATGAATGTCAGCGACCGGATCGCTGTTATTTATGAGGGTGAAATTGTAGCAGTAGTTGACCCGAAACAAACTACTGAACAAGAATTAGGTTTATTGATGGCCGGTTCTAAACGGAAGGAAGCGGGTGGCGAAAACCATGTCTAATCGCATGAAGAACATTGTCGTACCTCTAGTTGCCGTTCTGCTCGGGGTATTAGTAGGCACAATCATTATGATAGCAACTGGATATAATGCCGGATCTGCATTTATTGCCTTATGGAACGGTGCTTTTGGTGAAATCTACTACACTGGTGAAGTAGTCAGACAGGTCACACCTTATATTCTGGCTGGTTTGGCAGTTGCATTTGCTTTCCGTACAGGCTTATTTAATATCGGTGTTGAAGGACAGCTGATCGTCGGATGGCTTGCAGCTGTTTGGGTAGGGGTTGCATTTGATCTTCCAAAATTCATCCATCTGCCGCTCGCGGTTCTCGCAGCTGCAGCTGCTGGTGCGCTGTGGGCCTTTATACCGGGCCTTTTGAAAGCCAAGTTCAAAGTGCATGAAGTAATTGTCACGATAATGATGAACTATGTGGCTTTGCATGTAACCAACTATATTATCCGTACTGTTCTTTCAGAAAAAAGTGACCGGACTGAGATGATTGCAGAATCTGCATCATTGCGTTCCCCGTTTCTTGAGGGATTAACTGATTATTCCCGTCTGCATTGGGGAATTTTAATTGCTTTAGCATGTGTGTTTATTATGTGGTTCCTATTAGAGAAAACATCGAAGGGATACGAATTGCGGGCTGTAGGCTTTAACCAGCATGCATCTGAATATGCAGGCATGAGCGTCAGCAAAAATATCATTCTATCAATGGTCATCTCAGGAGCATTTGCAGGTCTTGCGGGTGCGATGGAAGCATTGGGTACATTCGGCTATGCAGCCATTAAGGGCGGCTTTACCGGAGTAGGTTTTGATGGTATTGCGGTAGCACTTTTAGGCGGAAATGGTCCAATTGGAATTATTTTTGCAGCATTGCTATTCGGAAGCTTGAAGGTCGGCGCCTTAAACATGCCGCTTGAAGCTGGAGTTCCAAATGAACTTGTTGATATTATCATTGCTCTTATCGTGTTCTTTGTTGCAGCAAGCTATATGATTCGCATTTTTATTGACCGTATCAGCAAAAAGGGGGTGAAGTAAGTGGGCTTAATGGAGATCTTATTAATTATTATTCCATCAACTTTGCTTTGGGCAGCCCCGCTTATTTTCACTGGATTGGGCGGAAACTTCTCAGAGAGCTCCGGTGTTGTAAATATTGGATTAGAAGGCTTAATGGTAATTGGAGCTTTCACTGCTATTGTTTTTAACCTTACGTTTGTTGATGTATTTGGCAGTATGACACCGTGGGTTGCATTACTGGCAGCTATGGTTGTTGGAGCTCTGCTATCCATCCTGCATGCTGTTGCTTCTATTACCTTTAGAGCAGACCAAGTTGTGTCAGGGGTTGCGATTAACCTTCTTGCAATTGGTGCAGCACTGTTCCTGGTTAAATTCATTTATGGAAAAGGCCAGACAGATATCATTCAAAAAGGATTCAGCAAAGTGGATATTCCATTTTTGAGTGACATACCTTTTATTGGTAAATTATTCTTTTCAAACACTTATTACACTTCATTCGTTGCCATTGCCGTTGCATTCCTAGCCTGGTTTGTGATGTTTAAGACTCCATTCGGGTTAAGGCTTCGGGCGGTTGGTGAACATCCAATGGCTGCGGATACAATGGGTATCAATGTAACAAGGATGAGATACATTGGGGTTTTAATCTCAGGAGCCCTTGCAGGGATAGGCGGCGGCGTGTACGCACAATCTATTTCTTCAGACTTCGGGCATGCAACAATCAGCGGCCAGGGCTTTATGGCTCTTGCAGCACTGATCTTTGGTAAGTGGCATCCGCTTGGTGTTATGGGCGCGGCTTTGTTCTTCGGATTTGCGCAAAGCTTGAGCATCATCGGCTCGAGCCTTCCATTCCTTGAAAATATTCCAAATGTCTATCTTCTCATTGCGCCATATGTTTTAACGATTCTGGCATTAACGGGTTTCATCGGACGCGCGGATGCTCCAAAAGCATCTGGTACTCCTTATATAAAAGGAAAACGTTAACACACAAAGCCTCATTTCTTTTCGGAAATGGGGCTTTTTGCTGTTCAGAATCTTATTAAAAACCATCACTTATAAAAAATATATAAACCTTCCAATACAGCCAATAACTTGAAATAAAGAAATAGGGCAAGGTATAGTAAGAATATGATTTATTACAAAGGACATTATAGAAGATAGCAGCAAAGTGTTTACATACAGGGGATGCTCCCTCTTTTTACTATTGACCGTACTTTGGACTCATCTATTACTGACAGGAGGAAAAGACATGGCCGTAATCTCTGAATCCGTAAAAGCCATGAATGGCTATAAGCTTCACGTGGTTAAAACAGAGAAATATAAAACCAATACCCTGGTTTGGAAAATGAAAGCTCCGCTTGAAAAGAGTACAGTTACATTAAGATCCCTATTGCCTCATGTATTGCAGAGCAGCAGTGCGTCCTACCCTTCAACCGGAAAGCTGCGGGCTTACCTTGATGAATTATATGGTGCTACGCTTTTCGTCGATTTGGCGAAAAAGGGCGAGTATCATGTCATTACCATTTCAGTTGAAATCGCAAACGAAAAATTTCTTTCAGATCCAACTCCTCTTTTGAAAAAAGCGTTCCAATTTTTAGCGGAAATCCTGATTAAGCCAAATGTGAATGAAGGCTCTTTTGACAAGGATACAGTTGAAAAAGAAAAAAGGACACTTAAACAGCGAATTCAATCAGTTTACGATGATAAAATGCGCTATTCCAATTTTCGGCTGGTTCAGGAAATGTGCAAAGATGAGCCCTATGCACTGCATGTGCATGGCGAGAAAGATGATGTGGACAATATCACTCCTCATAGCCTTTATGAATATTATCAGCAGGCATTGGCGCAGGATGAGCTTGATTTATATGTTATAGGTGACGTAGATGAGGCAGATGCCGAATCATATGCAGGGGAGCTTTTAACTTTTGAAAAGAGATCACCTCAGACAGCGCCAGCATCTCCAGTTAGAACAAAGGAATCTGTAAACGAAGTCCGGGAAGAACAGGATGTGAAGCAGGGGAAACTCAATATCGGCTACCGGACAAATGTCGTGTACGGTGACCCGGAATATTATGCGCTTCAGGTATTCAATGGAATCTTCGGAGGTTTTTCTCATTCAAAACTGTTCTTGAACGTCCGGGAAAAAGCCAGTCTCGCATACTATGTAGCCAGCCGCCTGGAAAGCCATAAAGGGTTAATGATGGTGATGTCCGGAATCGATAACAGCAACTATGACCAGGCAGTGAGTATTATTAAAGAACAACTGGAAGCTATGAAGAATGGTGACTTTACAGAACAGGAAATGGAACAGACCAAAGCAGTCATTAAAAACCAGCTTCTGGAGACTGTTGATACAGCACGCGGGATTGTCGAGGTTCTTTACCATAATGTTGTGTCAGGAAAAGAAATTACCCTTCAAACCTGGATGGATGAAATGGATAAGGTAACAAAAGAGGAAATTGCCGCGACAGCCAAGAAGGTCAGTTTGGATACTGTGTATTTTCTGACAGGAAAGGAGGCGGGCAAGTAATGGATAAAATCACTTTTGACCAGCTTCAGGAAGAGCTGTATTATGAAAAACTTGAAAATGGGCTGGATGTATATATCTTGCCGAAAAAGGGATTTAACAAGACTTATGCCACGTTTACGACTAAATATGGTTCAATCGACAATCATTTCCTGCCCCCCGGAAAGGAAGAGTATGTAAAAGTTCCGGATGGGATTGCACATTTTTTGGAGCATAAGCTTTTTGAGAAAGAAGACGGGGATGTGTTCCAGCAATTCAGCAAACAGGGAGCATCGGCTAATGCTTTTACATCTTTCACCAGGACAGCTTATCTATTCTCCAGCACGTCTAATGTAGAGATGAACCTTGAAACGCTGATTGATTTTGTGCAGGACCCTTATTTTACAGAAAAGACTGTTGAAAAAGAGAAAGGAATCATCGGCCAGGAAATCACCATGTATGATGACAATCCTGACTGGCGCTTATATTTTGGACTGATCGAAAATATGTTTAAAAACCATCCTGTTAAAATTGATATCGCAGGTACGATCGAGTCCATTTCTCATATCACGAAAGATATGCTGTATGAATGCTATGAAACTTTCTATCACCCGAGCAACATGCTGCTGTTCATAGTCGGACCCGTTGATCCGGATCAGATTATGACTCAGGTGAGAGATAACCAAAGCAAGAAGGATTATAAAGAGATACCGGAAATCAAACGCCAATTCGAAGAAGAGCCTTCTGAAGCGGCCAAGAAGAAAAAAGTTCTTGAGATGAATGTCCAGACCTCAAAGTGCCTGGTCGGGATAAAGAGCAGTACTGCAAATCAGTCAGGCAAAGAAATGCTTAAAAATGAGCTGAGTCTGAATGTGCTTCTGGATATCTTGTTCGGTAAAAGCTCTGAGCATTACAGCACACTGTACAGTGAAGGATTAATTGATGACACATTCTCCTTTGATTATACACAGGAGCAGGGTTTTGGATTTGCCATGGTGGGCGGAGACACAAACAATCCTGACCGGTTGGCTGAAACACTGCAAAAGATGCTCCTGGATGCAAGGGAAAAGGGAGCTATTTCACAGGAAACACTTGATCGGACAAAAAAGAAGAAAATAGGTGCATTCCTGCGGGCTGTCAATTCACCGGAATATATCGCCAATCAATTTACCCGGTATGCTTTTAATGAAATGGATTTATTTAATGTTGTGCCGACCCTTGAAAGCATCACACTTGAGGATGTGGAAAATGCGGCTGGTAATTTGATAAGTGAAGAACGGTTTACGGTTTGCCAGGTTGTCCCTAAGAAATAACAAGCAGTTTCAGCAGAGCGCCATTAAATGGCGCTTTGCTTTTTTCGGGAGGATATGAAATGAAGAAATTTGCATTAATAACTGGAGCGAGCGGAGGAATCGGCCAGGCAGTCAGCGTCAAACTGGCAGAAGAAGGCTATTCGCTTTATTTGCATTACAATCATAATAGGGATGGCATTACCAGGCTTCTGGACCGCCTGCAAAGGTTTGGCGGAGAATATATTCCGATCCAGGCAGACTTGTCTGTACCAGGCGGGTATAAAAAAATTATTCCTGACATATTTTCACTTGATGCCATTATTCATAATAGCGGAACAGCTCAATATGGACTTCTTACTGAAATACAGCAAACGGAAATGGAAGCTCTGATGAACCTCCATGTGACCTCGCCGCTTCTCCTGACGAAAGAGCTTCTGCCGAAACTTTTAACAAAGGCGAGCGGGAACATTATAGTGGTTTCTTCGATATGGGGGCAGACGGGTGCCGCTTGTGAAGTTGCATACTCGGCTGCAAAGGGTGCACAAATTGCTTTTGCAAAGGCTTTAAGCAAGGAAGTTGCCCTTAACGGGGTAAGGGTTAATGCTATTGCCCCGGGTGCAGTTGAGACGGCCATGCTGAAGGACTTTACAGAAGAAGAGCTTAATGATGTGAAAAGTGAAATTCCTATGGGCAGGCTTGCCTTGCCGGCTGACATAGCCAACGCCATTTCCTTTCTTCTTTCGGAAAAGGCATCGTATATTACCGGGCAGGTTATGGCAGTGAATGGCGGCTGGTATACGTAACTGCAGATCGTTCAAAGAAGTGTCACATATTTTTTTGAGTCATGTCTAAGTGCATGCATATTTTATTCAGCCCCTAAGCACAATATAATTGTACAACATTTAAAGGAGGCAAAATTATGTCTGTACTAGATAACTGGCAGCAATGGAAAGATTTCCTTGGCGATCGTCTTCATCAGGGAATGGACCAGGGAATGAATAAGGAAACAGTAAATGACTTTGCTTATCAAATCGGCGATTATTTAGCCAAGCAAGTGGAGCCAAAGAATGACCAGGAAAAAATCCTGGCTGACCTCTGGTCTGTAGCAAGCCCTGATGAGCAGCATGCCATTGCCAATATGATGGTAAAGCTTGTTCAGAACGACGGTACCCGCTAAGAAAATAATAGTAATCAGCAAAAAGAGAGGATTGCCTCTCTTTTTGCTTTTCCCCAAAAACATTTCCTTTCCGGCCAAACGGGTTTTTCCTTTCATATTGGCAAAAAATCATATATTATAGAACCTAGATGAAAATTTAGGATAAGTTTAATAAAATTTTACATACCAAAAAGAGTTGCATATATATATAAAATGCGCAAATACATGCGCATCATGCAAGAGGAGGTTTTCCGGTGGAGAAAACAGAATGGTATTTGGAATATGAAATCCAAAAGAATCGTCCCGGCTTGCTTGGTGACATTTCTTCCCTGCTGGGTATGCTTTCCATTAATATTGTCACGATCAATGGCGTGGATGAAGGCCGCAGAGGCTTGCTGATTTTGGCTAAAGACCATGAACAGATTGAACGCCTAAAGTCCATTCTTAATACGATGGACACGATTAAAGTGATTAAGCTCCGGGAGCCTAAGCTCCGGGACCGACTGGCCGTGCGCCATGGAAGATATATACAAAGGGATGCCGACGATAAGAAAACGTTCAGGTTCGTCAGGGACGAGCTTGGGCTCTTGGTTGATTTCATGGCCGAATTATTTAAACAGGAAGGGCACAAGCTAATAGGGATCAGGGGAATGCCAAGGGTTGGAAAAACAGAATCCATAGTTGCTTCAAGTGTCTGTGCGAACAAACGCTGGCTATTTGTTTCATCCACGCTGCTAAAGCAGACGATACGAAATCAGCTGATTGAGGATGAATATAATGAAGACAATTTGTTCATAATAGACGGAATTGTCTCAACCAGACGTGCCAACGAACGGCACTGGCAGCTCGTCCGGGAAATTATGCGCCTCCCGGCAGTCAAGGTAGTAGAGCATCCCGATATTTTTGTGCAAAATACTGAATACTCTCTTAATGATTTTGATTATATTATTGAGCTTCGTCACGACCATGATGAAGAGATAACATATGATGTGGTGGAGAAGAACAATATGTTCTCTGAATCTGACTTTGGAGGCTTTGATTTTTAGTAAGTTGGAAGGTGTTGTAAATTGACAGAACTAGGCAATCGATTAAAAGAAGCGCGGCTGGCTAAAGATATGAGCCTTGACGATCTGCAGAAGGTCACAAAAATACAAAAACGCTATTTGGCGGGAATTGAAGAGGGCGATTATAGCATGATGCCCGGTAAGTTTTATGTCAGGGCATTTATAAAACAGTATGCTGAAGCGGTTGGAATTGAACCGGAAGAAATTTTCGAACAGTTTAAAGATGATATTCCGGCACAAGTGAATGATGATATTCCAGAAAAGCTATCGCGCGTTCAGTCCAGGAAAGATCTTTCCGGCAGGACTTCAAAAGTATTTGATATTCTTCCAAAGGTTCTCATTGGCGTATTCATTGTTGGCCTCATTGCAGTCCTATACAATTTTCTCGGGGCCAAAGATCAGGCGGATAATGAAGAGAAGCCCTCAGATCTGACTGATGAACAGACAGTTATAGAAGAGTCTGAAAACCTCGCCGAAAATAAAAAAGATGAACCAGCAGGAAAGAAAGAAGAATCTGCTGACAAAGATGCTGCTGAGGAAAATGACAAGGACCAGGAAGCCGAGGAAAAGCCAAAGCAGGAGGTTGCTGTTGTTCAATCCAGTGGAAATGGAACGGTTTATGAATTGAAAAATGCGGACAAGTTTGAACTGGAAGTTTTGTCTACAGGAGAAACTTGGGTGAATATTAAGAACGGCAAAGGGGATTCCCTCTTCCAGGGAATGCTGACTGCGGATGGCACGAAAAGCCAGAAGGTAGACTTTTCAAAAGAAACGGAAGCTTCCATTGTAGTCGGAAATTCGACTCAAACTGAAATCTATGTAAACGGCGAAAAAATTGAGTACAAAGTGCCGCCTTCACAATCCGTCAAGCAGGATATAACGATAAAGTACGCGCCGAAGACCGAATAGTCATCTTTAGATGACTATTTTCGCTTTTTATGTAAAAATTATCAGTAAAAGGATTGCAGCAAATGTCTTAGACTTTTTCTGTAAATAGCTTCATTTAATATACTTGGAGGTAAAACATGAATCTGCCAAATAAAATTACAGTCTCCCGTATCTTTTTGATACCAATATTTCTGCTCATCATGCTCGTCCCTTTTTCATGGGGAAACATAGAGTTGTTAGGAGCTGAAATGCCCGTTACCCATCTGATTGGAGCTCTTATTTTTATTATTGCTTCGGTTACCGATTGGGTCGACGGCTACTTTGCCCGCAAATACAATCTGGTTACAAACCTGGGCAAGTTTCTTGATCCGCTTGCAGACAAGCTTCTCGTCTCTGCAGCATTAATTGTGCTGGTTGATCTTAACCTTGCTCCATCATGGATTGTCATTATTATAATCAGCCGGGAATTTGCTGTAACAGGTTTAAGGCTTGTTCTGGCAGGGGAAGGAGAAGTAGTCGCAGCTAATCAGCTTGGCAAAATTAAAACATGGGCCCAAATTGTGGCCATTTCTGCACTGCTTTTACATAATATTATTTTTGAAATGGTTTCAATCCGCTTTGATCTGATTGCCCTGTGGGTTGCGATGTTCTTTACAATCTGGTCCGGCTGGGACTACTTTGCTAAAAACAAGCAGGCCTTCATACACTCAAAATAAATTACTTTACCTGGAAGGGGGCTTTTGAATGAATGCTGAAATTATTGCTGTCGGGTCTGAGCTTTTACTTGGACAAATCGTTAATACAAATGCCCGCTTTCTTTCCCGGCAGCTTGCTGAACTGGGCATTAACGTTTTTTACCATACAGTGGTTGGAGATAACCCAGAGCGCCTGAGATCGGTGATTAAAATAGCCGAAAGCCGTTCTGACCTGATCGTCTTCACGGGCGGCCTGGGACCGACCAAGGATGATTTAACAAAAGAAACGATTGCCCGCCATCTTGGCAAAGAGCTCGTCATGGACGAACAGGCGCTGGAATCTATACAGCTTTATTTTAAACGCACCAACAGAGAGATGACTGAGAATAATAAAAAACAGGCCCTGGTTCTTGAGGATGCACAGGTGCTTCCTAACGAGCATGGAATGGCACCCGGAATGATTGCCGATAATGGCCGGCATGTTTTCATGCTTCTTCCGGGACCGCCAAACGAGATGGAGCCGATGTTCCTCAAACATGCCTTTCCTGCCCTGCAATCCAAGCTGGGCACCGATGATGTGATTGTTTCCCGGGTGCTGCACTTCTTCGGGATTGGAGAAGCCATGCTGGAAACGGAGATTGAAGATATTATCGATGCTCAGAGCAATCCAACCATTGCCCCGCTTGCATCTGATGGGGAAGTTACTCTGAGGCTCACAGCAAAGCATAGTCAGCCTAACACGGCCATGATGCTGATTGATGAAGCGGAAAATAAAATCCTCGATCGTGTCGGCGAATACTTCTACGGCTATGATGATACTTCCCTGATGTATGAGCTAACCAAGCTGATTAAGGAGAGCAGCATGACTATTTCCGCAGCGGAGAGCTTAACAGGCGGCATGTTCCAGGAGGTGTTTACATCCATTCCGGGAGCCGGCGGACTTTTAAAGGGCGGAGTGGTCTGCTACACAAACGAAGTTAAGGCTGAAGTATTAAAAGTCCGCAAAGAAACGATTGATAACGACGGGGTCGTCAGTGCACAGTGTGCCGCCGAGCTTGCTGAGAATGTCGCAAGCCTTACAAATGCCGATATCGGAATCAGCTTCACAGGTGTTGCCGGCCCGGATGAATTGGAAGGCAACCCTGTCGGAACAGTATATATAGGCATCTGGATTAAAGGAAGGCCGGTCCAGACCGAAAAGCTGAACCTTGGAGGAACCAGGGCAGCCAATCGGGTTCGTACAGTAAAATACGGCTGCCATTTCCTTATTAAAGCCTTAAAAGAAACTCAGAACGCCTGAAAATGTGTTCTGAGTTTTTAGTAGCCAAAACAAAAGACAGACTTCTTGCCGAAATGCGATTTCAACTACTGATTGACCCCTGAAAAACCTCACTTTCCCCGGCACTCCTGATATTTTCGGGCATAATGTGCAAGAGAAAAAAATCGAATGGATGTTCGACTTTTTGCTCGACAAATGCATTGAAAAGGTTTATAGTAGAGTTAGGTTTTGAGATGAGACAAAACGAATCTAATCAAAAGACAGATTCGTCTATATAAAAGGAGGAACTATTAGTGAGTGATCGTCAAGCAGCTCTTGAAATGGCGTTAAAACAAATAGAAAAGCAATTTGGTAAAGGTTCTATCATGAAGCTCGGGGAACAGACTGACCGCAGAATTTCCACTGTACCAAGCGGATCTCTTGCACTCGATTCAGCTCTTGGGGTAGGCGGCTATCCAAGAGGACGTATTATTGAAGTCTATGGCCCGGAGAGCTCAGGTAAAACAACAGTAGCCCTGCACGCTATTGCAGAAGTTCAGGCAAGCGGAGGACAAGCAGCGTTTATCGATGCCGAACACGCTTTAGACCCTGTTTATGCACAAAAACTTGGTGTTAATATTGACGAGCTTCTTCTTTCCCAGCCGGATACCGGGGAGCAGGCGCTTGAAATTGCAGAAGCCCTTGTTCGAAGCGGTGCTATTGATATTCTTGTAGTTGACTCTGTGGCAGCCCTTGTTCCCAAGGCTGAAATTGAAGGAGAAATGGGTGACTCCCATGTGGGTCTGCAGGCCCGCCTTATGTCACAGGCACTTCGTAAGCTATCAGGCGCAATCAACAAATCAAAGACAATCGCGATTTTCATAAACCAAATCCGTGAAAAAATCGGAATTATGTTTGGAAACCCTGAGACGACTCCAGGGGGACGCGCGTTGAAGTTCTACTCTTCCATCCGCCTTGAAGTGCGCCGTGCAGAAACTCTTAAACAAGGTAATGAAATGGTCGGTAATAAGACAAAGATTAAAGTTGTCAAAAATAAAGTCGCTCCTCCATTCCGAGTGGCGGAAGTTGACATCATGTATGGTGAAGGAATCTCCAAGGAAGGTGAAATCATCGATCTTGGCTCTGAGCTGGATATTGTCCAAAAGAGCGGTTCATGGTACTCATTCAACGAGGAGCGCCTGGGGCAAGGCCGTGAAAACGCCAAAGTATTCCTAAAGGAAAACCCTGAAATCCGCCTGACTATCCAAAAACAAATCCGCGAACATTATGGACTTGATGAAGAAAAAGTAGCCAGCGGAGACGAAGAGCAGGAAGAATTCGAGCTGATCGATTAATACTAAGGAAAAGCAAAGTCCTGAGTGGCTTTGCTTTTTTTCTTCAAAAGTGTTCAAACCAATCGAAATATTAAGAAAAGCCTTTAAGACAACCCCTTGACAATAAAATTCCACAGCTTTACAATTAAAAATGTATATTTTACATTTTATATGTAAAGAAATTCTTATTGAGTCAGACTTTGTCTGGCTGCAGGCTCCATTGGCTTTTCATACGTTAATAAACTGCCAGCCGTCTGATGGATGCCCAGTGCTTTTTGAAGATTGAAACGTTTAAAAGCCTTAGTGCTGTATATTGAATTGGACAATGTACATGCCAACACTTTAAAAAACGTAACACAAACAAGTTCATAGCAAGAGGAGGTGAAATGATGGATCTAGTAACAGCAATCATCTCCATTTTGCTTGGCCTAATCGTCGGTGCTTTTGTTGGCTATTTTGTTCGCAAATCAATTGCCGAAGCTAAAATTGCAGGAGCTAAAGATGCTGCTGAGCAGATTTTGGAAGACGCAAAGCGAGAAGCTGAGGCTACGAAGAAGGAAGCCCTGCTTGAAGCGAAAGATGAAATTCACAAGCTCCGCACAGATGCGGAAGGTGAAGTTCGTGATCGAAGAAATGAACTGCAAAAACAAGAAAATCGCTTAATGCAAAAAGAAGAGAACCTTGATCGCAAAGATGAAACGTTAGATAAACGTGAAGCGCTTTTAGAAAAGAGGGACGATTCTCTTAGCAAAAGACAACAGCATATTGAAGAGATGGAAAGCAAAGTGGAAGTGATGATTAAAGAGCAGCAAGCTGAGCTGGAACGCATCTCAGGCTTGACTCGTGAAGAGGCAAAGTCCATCATTTTAGAGCGCACGGAGCAGGAAGTGGCTCACGATGTCGCCATTATGGTAAAAGAGAGCGAAACCAGAGCAAAAGAGGACGCGGATAAGAAAGCGAAGGAAATCCTGTCACTGGCTATCCAAAGATGTGCAGCTGATCATGTAGCAGAAACTACTGTATCAGTTGTCAACCTGCCAAATGATGAGATGAAAGGGCGCATTATTGGCCGTGAAGGCCGTAATATCCGTACTCTGGAAACTCTGACCGGAATTGATCTCATTATCGATGATACGCCGGAAGCGGTTATTTTATCCGGTTTTGATCCAATTCGCCGTGAGACTGCACGCTTAGCTTTAGACAAATTGGTTCAGGACGGCCGCATCCATCCAGCTCGGATTGAGGAAATGGTTGATAAGGCCCGCCGTGAAGTGGATGAACACATCCGCGAAATCGGAGAACAAACCACTTTTGAGGTTGGTGTTCACGGCCTGCATCCAGATTTAATCAAAATTCTTGGCCGATTAAAATTCCGTACAAGCTACGGCCAGAATGTGTTAAAGCATTCAATGGAAGTGGCTCAGCTATCAGGATTGCTGGCTGCCGAATTGGGACAGGACGAAACATTGGCACGCCGGGCAGGATTGCTTCATGATATTGGTAAAGCAATCGATCATGAGGTGGAAGGAAGCCATGTTGAAATCGGTGTGGAGCTTGCCACTAAGTATAAGGAGCATCCTGTTGTTATAAACAGTATCGCTTCCCACCATGGTGACACAGAGCCAACATCAATCATTGCCGTACTTGTCGCTGCAGCTGATGCTTTATCAGCAGCAAGACCTGGAGCAAGAAGAGAGACGCTTGAGAACTATATTCGCCGTCTTGAAAAGCTTGAAGAGATTTCTGAATCCTATGATGGTGTTGAAAAATCATTCGCCATTCAAGCTGGACGCGAAATCCGCATTATGGTTAAGCCTGAACAAATTGATGACCTTGAAGCTCATCGTTTGGCAAGGGATATCCGTAAGAAGATTGAAGAAGAACTTGATTATCCAGGCCACATCAAGGTCACGGTTATCCGTGAAACAAGGGCCGTTGAATATGCAAAATAAAGCGATGCACATGCATCGCTTTATTTCTTTTTCAGGGTGTGCTTTAAATTGGGGCAGGAAACTGTGTTACACTAATAAAAAGGACTGAAAAAGCATACATATATCTTTAAAAACAGAAAGGGATATGACATGAATATATTGTTTGTCGGAGATGTGGTGGGATCCCAGGGGCGGGATATGATCACTGAATATGTACCAAAGCTTAAAGAAAAATACCGGCCGCATATCACGATTATTAATGGGGAAAATGCAGCAGGAGGGAAAGGAATTACGGAAAAGATTTATCGGGGATTTCTTGAGGCTGGTGCACAGGCGGTGACACTCGGGAATCATACATGGGATAACCGGGAAATTTTTGAATTTATTGACCGCGCGAAATATATGGTTCGTCCGGCTAATTTTCCTTCTAACAATCCTGGAAAAGGCATGGTTTTTTTGAAGTTTAATACTGAGGAAGTAGCAGTTATCAGCCTTCAGGGCAGGACTTTTATGAATACAAGTGACTGCCCTTTCCAAAAGGCAGATGAACTGATAAAAGAAGCCCGGGAAAGGACTCCATTTATTTTTGTTGATTTCCATGCAGAAGCAACAAGCGAAAAGCAGGCTATGGGCTGGTACTTGGATGGAAAAGTATCAGCAGTCGTAGGTACGCACACCCACGTGCAGACAGCCGATAACCGCATTTTGCCTGGCGGTACGGCCTTTATGTCTGATGTCGGGATGACAGGCCCTTATGACGGTATCCTTGGTGTGGAAAAAGAAGCAGTGATCAAAAGGTTTATCTCAGGGCTCCCGGTTCGATTTGAAGTTCCGAAAGAAGGCAGGAACCAGTTAAGCGCAGCGGTCATTGAACTAAACCCTAGAACAGGATTGGCCAAAAAAATTGACCGGATCCTAATTAATGATGACCATCCTTTTTACTCATAAACTGATAAAAGACTGCATCCGGATGGCCGGATTGCAGTCTTTTTGTATTAGCAGAAACAAGACTTCAGGTGCGTTTTCATTGAACAAGAAAGAAATCCTGAAGAAAATCAGCGTGAAACCCTGCTTTTTTTGTCCAAGCCGGAATATGTGAATTCCAATCTGAATATAGTAGCAATGGAATGATATATAGACCTGGTGCTAAATTCCATCAAAGCGGTTGGTGTATGAACGGAAAGAAATGGCCTGACTGAAGGCATTCGGCCATTACAGAAGGTTAAATCTGCGCTTTGAGCAAGGCATACAGGAGGGGTAAAACGAGGAGGAGCTAGGAATGGAAATATTAAAAGTTTCAGCAAAATCTAATCCTAATTCTGTAGCTGGTGCGCTTGCTGGAGTTCTTCGCGAAAGAGGAAATGCGGAAATCCAGGCAATTGGTGCGGGTGCATTGAACCAGGCTGTTAAGGCAGTAGCGATCGCAAGAGGATTCGTAGCGCCTAGCGGAGTGGATTTAATTTGTATCCCTGCATTCACGGATATCCTGATCGACGGCGAAGAACGGACTGCCATTAAGCTGATTGTGGAGCCGCGTTAGCCCAAAAGCTTCAGAATGGGAAATCATCCTTTGTCATATGCATAAGTCAGTAAAATATAGATTCTCACAAAAACAATAAAACCTGTTTGCGTCATAGGCAAACAGGTTCTTTTTTTAATAAGATAATCCTATGGAGAAAAAGAGGGAGGAAGAACGCTTGAAAATATTTGATGCACATTGTGATGTTCTATATAAAATGTTTATGGACAGAAGGATTGACTTTCAAAATTCAGGCAGTCTTCAGGTGAATCTGGAAGCGCTTCAGGCATCAGACCTAAAGGTTCAGTGCTTTGCCATATATGTTCCGGAATCCGTCCATCCGGAAATGAAGTTCAACGCAGCCCTGTATATGGTCAATCTCTTTTACGAGAAAGTGCTTAAACCCAATCCTAAATTAAAGCTCATTAGAAGCACCCGGGACATCAACAGGCTGAAAGATGATGAAACAGGAGCGATGCTGACCCTGGAGGGCTGCGACGCGGTTGGCTGCGATCTGCTTAAATTGAAGACGCTTCTCAGGCTGGGAGTATCTTCAGTGGGGTTAACCTGGAATTATGCCAACTGTGCAGCTGATGGAGTGCTTGAGGAGAGAGGGTCAGGCCTATCTTCTTTTGGCAAAGGGGTGGTACATGAATTAAATGCCAGTAAAGCATGGTGTGATGTTTCCCATCTTTCTGAACGGGGCTTCTGGGATGTGATGGAATGGGCCGACTATCCTATTGCCACTCATTCAAACTGCTATACTATGTGCCCGCATCCGCGCAATTTAACGAACGAACAGATTGAAGCGCTGATTGACAGGGACAGTGTGATGGGCATTACATTTGTGACTGAATTTTTAGCAGGCAAACAAACAGCGGCAATTACTGATGTTCTCAGGCACCTGGAATATGTATGTTCACTTGGGGGAGAGAATCACGTCGGATTTGGTTCGGATTTTGATGGTACAGATGGGAAAGTTACAGATTTGGAGGATGCAAGAAAATACGATAACCTGATAAATGAACTGTTAAAATATTATTCTGATATACAAGCTGAAAAATTTTTATTTCGTAATTTTTATAGCAGGTTTCCAAGGTGAAAATGTTGAAAAAACGATATATCAAGGTATGTGAGGAACCTCAAAAATCCACAATTAAATAATCTTTTTAGCATTTTTCAAAAAATAAAAAAATATTCATCTTTTAATCGATAAATATACGGAAAGGGTTGCTTTTTTAGACACATAGGTCTAGAATTGAAAGCGTTTAGTACCCATCCATCTTCCAGAATATAGCCTAAAATGCATGTTGAAATGGCGGAGTGACTGGACAAGTACTACACTGATATAAATAAAGCGTTTTTACATAATTTCTTAACGTATCTAAAGGGGTGTAAGAGATGATCAATCAACTTTCATGGAAAGTTGGAGGACAGCAAGGGGAAGGTATTGAAAGTACCGGAGAGATTTTTTCCATTGCGCTAAATCGTTTAGGCTACTACCTGTACGGTTACCGCCACTTTTCATCACGAATTAAAGGCGGGCACACGAACAACAAGATTCGCGTCAGCACGTCACAAATCCGTTCTATATCAGACGATTTAGATATTTTGGTAGCTTTCGACCAGGAAACAATCGATTTAAACTACAAAGAACTTCACGATAAAGGGATCATGATTGCAGATGCGAAATTTGATCCTAAACAGCCAGAAGATACGAATGCAGTTTTGTTTGCAGTGCCTTTTACAGAGATTGCTACAGAGCTGGGAACATCCCTGATGAAAAACATGGTTGCTGTCGGTGCGACATGTGCAGTTCTAAATCTAGATATTAAAGTATTTGAAGAAGTAGTTCAAGAAATTTTTGGACGAAAAGGACAGCAGGTTGTCGATAAGAACATGGAAGCCATTCAGGCAGGCTTTGATTTCATGAAAGAAAAGCTTAGCGATGATGTGGAATTAATGGAGCTTGAAAAAGCTGACGGTCTGAAGCGTTTATTTATGATCGGAAACGATGCAATCGCTCTTGGTGCACTTGCAGGCGGCTGCCGCTTTATGGCCGCATACCCAATCACACCTGCATCCGAAATCATGGAATACCTGATTAAAAAGCTTCCTGCGCTTGGCGGATCTGTTATCCAGACGGAAGATGAAATTGCCGCGGTTACAATGGCAATCGGTGCAAACTACGCTGGTGTCCGCTCACTTACAGCATCTGCTGGTCCAGGGCTTTCCCTTAAGATGGAAGCAATCGGCCTTTCAGGGATAACTGAAACACCTCTGGTTATCGTGGATACACAGCGTGGAGGACCTTCCACAGGACTTCCAACAAAACAGGAGCAGTCTGATTTAATGGCAATGATTTACGGAACTCATGGCGAGATTCCAAAAATCGTCCTTGCTCCAAGCACTGTACAGGAAGCATTCTATGATACTGCTGAAGCTTTCAACCTGGCAGAGGAATACCAGTGCCCGGTTATAATCCTATCAGATTTGCAGCTTTCTCTTGGAAAACAGACAGTGGAGCCGCTTGATTTCAGTAAAGTTGAAATCCGCCGCGGAAAACTTGTTACAGAAGAACTTCCTGAAATCGAAAACAAAGGTTACTTTAAGCGCTTTGAGGTTACAGAAGATGGAGTTTCTCCACGTGTAATTCCTGGCATGAAGAACGGAATCCACCATGTGACAGGTGTTGAGCATGATGAAACTGGAAAACCTTCAGAATCAGCTGCCAACCGCAACGCTCAAATGGATAAGCGTTTCCGCAAGGTTGAAAATATTAAATTCAATACACCTGTTCACAAGAATGCTCCACATGAAGAAGCGGACTTGCTGATCGTTGGCTTCAACTCTACTAGAGGCGCAATTGAGGAAGCTATGAGCAGGCTTGAACAGGATGGAATTAAAGTAAATCATGCACAAGTTCGCCTGATTCATCCTTTCCCATCTGATGAATTATTGCCGCTTGTAAAAACAGCTAAGAAAATCGCCGTAGTTGAAAACAATGCTACAGGACAATTAGCCAACATCATGAAGATGAACGTCGGACATGCTGAGAAAGTATATAAGCTATTAAAGTACGACGGAAATCCATTCTTGCCGCATGAAATTCACACAAAATGCAAGGAGTTGTTCTAAATGGCCACATTTAAAGACTTTCGAAATAATGTAAAACCAAACTGGTGCCCGGGCTGTGGAGACTTCTCCGTGCAGGCTGCGATTCAGCGTGCGGCAGCGAACGTTGGTTTAGAGCCTGAGAACTTAGCTGTCGTATCGGGCATCGGCTGTTCCGGACGTATTTCCGGTTATATCAATTCATTTGGTTTCCACGGCATTCATGGACGTTCACTTCCGATCGCCCAGGGTGTTAAAATGGCTAACCGCGATTTAACAGTTATCGCCTCCGGTGGTGACGGAGATGGATTTGCGATCGGTATGGGGCATACGATCCATGCGATCCGCCGTAATGTGAACATCACTTATATCGTAATGGATAACCAAATTTATGGTTTAACAAAAGGACAGACTTCACCTCGTTCTGCGGCCGGCTTCAAAACTAAGTCCACTCCGCAAGGTTCAATTGAACAGGCGATTTCTCCAATGGAAATGGCATTAACAGCTGGTGCGACCTTCGTGGCGCAGAGCTTCTCAACCGACCTTAAAGATCTGACTGCGTTAATCGAAGCAGGAATCAAGCATGATGGCTTCTCTTTAATTAATGTGTTCAGCCCATGTGTTACATACAACAAAGTAAACACATATGACTGGTTTAAAGAAAACCTGACAAAGCTTAGCGATGTGGAAGGCTATGATCATTCAAGCCGCGAAATGGCTATGCAGACTCTTATGAAGCACAGCGGTCTTGTAACTGGCCTAATCTATCAGGACACTGAGCGAAAGTCATATCAGGAGCTGCTTTCAGGTTACTCTGAAACTCCATTATCCCAAGCGGATCTTCAACTTGATCAAGCTCACTTTGATAAACTTGCAGCTGAATTTATGTAATAGACCAGAAGCTCGGGGCACCCGGGCTTCTTTTTTTAAATCCAATGTGACACTTATCACTCACAAAATACTAAATTTAGTCTAGTATTAGTGATTGTGCAGGATTAAAAATATCCCTGAACGTACATACAGGTAATAGCTGCTGATAAGAGGCTGAGTGCGGTTTTCTATTGTTTTAACTATCAGAAAGCCTTATACTATAATAATGTGCACATGTATATTGCGCAGCATGATATTAGCTGAAAAATGAGTTTTAATGATAGATGCTTCTCAGGAGAAAGAGAAAGGGGATAAATGATGAACGAAAAACAACGTTTAGAAAGCCAGCAAGTGCAAACAGCAAATCCTTCGGACAAAAAATCCGTAAAAGATTACAGCAAATACTTTGAAACTGTTTACACTGCACCTTCCTTAAAGGAAGCAAAAAAACGCGGTAAAGAAGAAGTGAAATATCATAAAGATTTTAACATCCCTGAAGAGTTTCATGGCATGGGAAATGGCCGCAAATTCTATATCCGCACATACGGCTGCCAGATGAACGAGCATGATACCGAAGTAATGGCCGGCATTTTCCTTGGTCTTGGCTATGAGCCTACAGACTCAGTGGAAGATGCAAATGTCATTTTGCTTAATACATGTGCAATCCGGGAAAATGCCGAGAATAAAGTGTTTGGAGAACTGGGCCATCTTAAACATCTAAAAAAAGAAAAACCGGATCTTCTGATTGGGGTCTGCGGATGTATGTCCCAGGAGGAATCGGTTGTTAACAAGATTCTTAAAACATATAACCAGGTAGATATGATTTTTGGAACACACAACATACACCGTCTTCCTAACATTCTTCAAGAAGCCTATATGTCAAAGGAAATGGTTATTGAAGTATGGTCTAAGGAAGGGGATGTAATTGAAAACCTTCCAAAAGTGCGCCGCGGCAATATTAAAGCATGGGTTAACATTATGTACGGCTGTGATAAATTCTGCACTTACTGCATTGTTCCTTATACACGCGGAAAAGAGCGGAGCAGACGTCCTGAGGACATCATTCAGGAAGTTCGCCAGTTAGCGGCACAGGGCTATCAGGAAATTACCCTCCTTGGGCAAAACGTAAACGCATACGGAAAAGATTTTGAGGATATGAAATATGGCCTTGGCGATTTGATGGATGAAATGCGCAAAATCGATATTCCACGCGTACGTTTTACAACCAGCCATCCGCGCGACTTTGATGATCATCTGATTGAAGTGCTTGCGAAAGGCGGAAATCTGGTAGAACACATACACCTTCCGGTTCAATCGGGTTCTACGGATGTCCTGAAAATCATGGCACGTAAATATACAAGAGAACAATACTTGGAGCTGGTTCGCAAGATTAAAGCGGCTATTCCAGGAGCAACTTTCACAACTGATATCATTGTTGGCTATCCTAATGAAACAGAAGAGCAATTTGAAGAAACAATTTCCCTATACAGGGAGGTAGGCTTCGAAGCTGCTTATACGTTCATATACTCACCTCGCGAAGGTACACCAGCTGCCAAAATGGTGGATAATGTACCGATGGAAGTAAAGAAAGAGCGCCTTCAGCGTCTGAATGCAGTAGTAAATGAATTATCGGCAGAGGCAATGAAACAATATCAAGGCCAGACTGTCGAAGTTCTTGTGGAAGGTGAAAGCAAGAACAATCCTGAAATTCTTGCAGGATACACAAGAAAGAACAAGCTTGTAAACTTTAAGGGGCCGAAAACAGCAATCGGCAAGATTGTAAAAGTAAAAGTAACGGATGCAAAGACATGGTCCTTAAACGGAGAAATGGTTGAAGAACTAGACGCGGTAGAGGTGAATCTGTAATGGCTAAATACACAAAGAATGAAATTGTTGAACGTGCAAAGGATTTGGCACGCATGATTGCAGAGACAGAAGAAGTGGATTTTTTCAAACGTGCAGAAGCACAGATTAATGATAATGAAAAAGTTAGTGCAACCATCACAGCCATCAAAGGTCTGCAAAAGCAGGCTGTTAATCTTCAGCATTATGGAAAAGCTGAAGCATTAAAGAAGACGGAAGAAAAAATAGCCAAATTGGAGCAGCAGCTGGATGAAATTCCTGTTGTACAGGAATTCAAGCAATCCCAGGTGGATGTTAATGAATTGCTCCAAATTGTGGCAAATACGATTTCCAACACAGTAACAGACGAAGTCATTACTACTACGGGCGGAGATTTGCTGAGCGGCGAAACGGGATCAAAGATCAAGAACAGCAGCTGTTCACATTAATTACAGAAACTGAAACACCCTGCACCAGTTAGTGCAGGGTGTTTTTTACGCTCTATATTTAAGGGAGGAATTGGTATTGGCCATGGGTTGTGGGGGGGCCATTTATTGGTTTCGCAATAGTTCTACTGCCTTTAAAAATTCTTTTCTATACTCCTGCTGTTCAATAATCGCAGCATTTAATGTCGACAGCAAGGATTGATTTAGCATTTTAGTTCCTGCATCATCAGACTTTTTGTCCAAAAAGTTAAGAAGGAAAGTATATACAAGGAGCAATGTCGAGTAATTATCTACATATGTGAGATTAATAGCCCGTCCGCCCTTTCCGCCGGCAGCATGGTTATTGATGGACGGTATTCCTGCTTCTGCAGCCATATCAATAAACTCCTTTGGAATACCCAGCTGCTTGAGGACTTCCGGATCCAGATCCAGCTTTTGTATATTTTGACTTAGCATGGTACTCCCTCCCTTCTTTTTGGACATTTTAAGACTCTGCATAGAAAAATGGCTTTATTTTTATATTACGCTTTATTGCTTTGCTGCTGAGTTGTAGTGTTTACAGAAATAGCTGTGGAGTCTCCTCCATTTGCAATATTGTATTGAGCTGAAAGAATCGGAATGTTGATTAGTGCAGCATTGACAGCAAATCCGCCTCCTGAAATCGGCAATTGCCCGTTCAGATTTGTTTGCGGAAGGTTGGCCTGTGCAGCGAAAGTAAAAGCTTCAGCTTCGTTGCCGCTGTCTGCTCCATTTACTGCTCCTCCGCTTGGCAATACACTATTGTCATTTTCGTAATCGTCATAGCATCTTGATAGCATGGTTTTCACCTCCTTCAATTGATTGAAGTGGCTGATGTCCAGATTATGAATCTTTCTTCATCATGTCGGTAAGATCTAAATCCAAAAGTTTTTTACCGTTTACAGATAATTTCACCTGTTTATAATCCTCGGATGTTTCCACAACAGGCAGCAGATTTTTTAATGCTGGAATCATATTCCCGATCCCGGAGGAATTTTTTGCGAAGAGTCCTTCCAAGTTTTTCAATGGCTTAAGAGTTTCCATTAGATTTCCTTTTAACTCTTCAGACTGAATTTTTTCTAATCCTTTTGTATAAATTCCGCCCAATGATTCGGTAAATTTGGCAACCATTTGTTCTGCGTATTGTTTTGCTTCTTCCCCTGTCAGCTCTTTTCCATTGATTGAAACTTTATAGCTGGAGTTCTCCTTGTCTGCCATTCCTGTTCACCTCCTTATCGATAGTTTATTATATTGATTCATTAGCCAAGCTGTCTCCGCAGGTGTAATAGGACAAACGTGCATTTTTCAATTACTTACCTACTTGCGGGTAAAGCCGCTTACTTATGGCAGCCATTATACATATTTAATCTCCGTCAGGATTTGTTAAGACCGGAACATTCGCCCGCTTCCGGCATACTATAAATCATGCCAATACTTTTGCCTAACATTCATAAAAATTATCGCACACTAGTCTAATATCCCGCATAGGATGAATTGAAAATGAATGAGGAGGGTTCGCTCGCAATGGGAGATTACAGAGAGATTATAACGAAAGCGGTCGTTGCGAAAGGACGTAAATTCACACAGTCCAATCATACGATCTGCCCGTCACACCATCCGTCAAGCATACTTGGCTGCTGGATCATAAACCATACGTACGAGGCGAAAAAAGCTGGAAAAACAGTGGAAATCTGCGGCCATTATGACATTAACGTTTGGTACTCTTTTAACAATAATACAAAAACCGAAGTTGTTACCGAACGGGTTGAGTATAAAGATGTCATTAAGTTGAAGTACCGTGATCCGGACTGTTTGGATGATCATGATATCATCGCCCGTGTACTGCAGCAGCCGAGCTGCTGTGAAGCTGTCATTTCTCCAAACGGCAACAAAATCATCGTCACAGTGGAAAGAGAATTCATGGTCGAGGTAATCGGCGAAACAAAAGTGTGTGTAGCTGTCTACCCAGACAAGTGCGAATGTGATGATGACGCTTGGGGACTTGACGTGGAAGATGAAGAATTCGAGGATTTAAATCCGGATTTTCTTGTGGGAACTGAAGAAGAGTAATGACAAACTAGGAGGTTTTACTTCCTAGTTTTTCTTTTTATACTCTCCTCTAAAATCAAGCGAAATAACGACTGCAGCTTCCATCTTTAGTCTGAATCCTTTTGAATAGCATTTACTTAGAATGGAATTATCAGATGCAAAGGGGAGAGGCGAGGATGAAAATATTTCAAGTGAATTTAAAGTGTCATGATGTGCACAGAATGAAAGAATTTTACACAAAAGTGCTGGAGATGGAGCTGCTGACAGAGACTGAGAGTTATTTTACGATAATGGCCGGCACAACAAAAGTTCTTTTTGAAAAAGATGATGCGATTCCTTATTATCATGTGTGTTTCCGGACAAATGCCGAATACTTTGATCATATGTATCAGAAATTAGGGGCTGAAAGTGTGCTGGTTCCAAATCAGAAAGGCGAGTATAGCATGTTCTGGAAGGGCAAGCAGGCATATTTTATCGATCCGGACGGAAATATTCTGGAAATGCTGGAGCGTCCTTTAGAGGGAACTAGAAAGAAGGGGATCCGATGGCACGATGTCGGAGAGGTTGGTTTGCCTGTTAATGATGTTACAGCAATGGAGCAGGAATTAGATCAGTACCTGAAAAATGAACAAATGGATTCGAGTGAGACGTTTGCCTTTTACGGGGACAGCAAGGGCGTTTTTGTCCTGGTGAAGGAGGGGCGGAATTGGTATCCAACTGAAAGGGCTGCCGTTATTTCTCCTGTTAAAATATACGCATCAGGACAAAGGGATGCCAGGTTTAAGCATCAGGAATATCCATACGAACTGATTGTGAGAAAAGAATGGGAAGGGAGCATCCCGGCTGTACAATTTCGCATTGCACGTCCGACAAATCAGCTTGATAAGCTTATTGCCTTTTACGAAGAAGGACTGGGTCTGAAGAGAGTCGGCGAATTTTGGAACCATGAAGGCTATGATGGGATTATGTTTGGTCTGCCTGACAGCCAGTATCATCTGGAATTTACTCAATCCAAGGGGAAAATGGAGCTTCCGCAGCCTACTAAAGAGCATCTCTTAGTTTTTTATGTGGGAGACCGTCTGGAGAGGGATAACATTGCCGACAGGCTTACTGCTCTTGCATATCTGGAAGCAGAACCGGAAAACCCATACTGGGGCAGAGGCGGATTAACGTTTGAAGATCCCGATGGATGGCCGATTGTATTAATGAATACCCCGGGTATATGAGGCTATCGGTTTTCAGGGATCTTTCAGTGTAATTTTAAAAATGATAAAGCCATCGTTTTCCTGTATATGTTAAAATAGCAAAGTAGTAAACTGAATTCAGAAAGGATGAGGTTTTATGTTTAAAAAAGTTGCTTCTGATGTGCTGGGATTAAGTGATGTGGGAAGTGTCATTCACCCGGCTGATTATGACAAAGTCGATGCAGATGATTATGTCCTGCATGAAGATAATGAGAAAATCTATTTCCTGATCAAGTCCAAATCCGATGAATATTGCTTTACAAATAAGGCGCTTATTCATCTGGATGGTACCAGTGCAGTCAGCAAAAAACGCTCTTTAAAGCGCTACAGCTACCGCGAATACACCATCTCAAACGTTATGCTGGAAACAGCCGGTACAGTTGATTTGGATGTGGAAATCAAATTCGTGATCGGATCTCAGGCCTTCTCAATCGACGTACATAAAAAGCATATTGAAGAATTGAAAGATTTATATAAAGCCCTGATTCGCATTTCCGAAATCTGCCGCGAAAATGAAGTTTCCATGGAATATGCTGAAAAGAGCCTAAGCTTGGCATCAAGCACCCTTGGCCGTTCAGTATCCAACCAGGATGCCAACGTAGTGGACAATTTCCGCGTATTAAATGAAACAGCCTTCAACTGGCTGATGAACAGCCGCAAGAAATACAATGTGAAAGACTTCGGCTATGTGTTTGAAAAATACATCAATAACTAAGAATCCTGGCAGCTCTCCATTGGGGAGCTGCTGTTTTATTGTGGCAAGATTGTTTTTGTTGGTCACTAAACGCAAAAAATGTTTAGCCTCTGAGTTGATCTTCGCTGTGGGCACTTGATCCTCGAAAATGCTGACGCATTTCCTTCGTGCGGTGTTTATCCGAGGAAGCTTATTCAATGTCCTGCGGGAGGAGAGGGAGCGGGAGACACCATAGGCGCAGCCGAGGAGGCTCCCGTTCCTCCCCGCGGAAAGCAAGTGCCTGGAGCGGAAATCAACGGGTTTTGTTTCTATGCATCAAAACCTATTAAGAAATAGCCAAGGCAAATATTGCACATCTGAGTCACCTGAAAATCTATGATATAATGATAAAGACGTTTTTAGAGGAATTCTCTAAAACAAAACTATAAAAAATAAAAGATTATGGATTGTTGGAGGAAGTTATGGCAACAGCTTACACGCCTATGATACAGCAATATTTACGGGTAAAGGCAGAATATCAGGATGCCTTTTTATTTTTTCGCCTTGGCGACTTTTACGAAATGTTTTTTGATGATGCCCTTAAAGCATCACAGGAGCTTGAAATCACATTAACGAGCCGCGAGGGAGGCACGGAAGAACGGATTCCCATGTGCGGAGTGCCATATCATTCAGCACCGGTTTATATTGAACAATTGATTGAAAAAGGATACAAAGTAGCAATCTGCGAGCAAACGGAAGACCCAAAACAGGCAAAAGGCGTTGTGAAGCGGGAAGTCGTTCAGCTTATCACGCCTGGAACAATGATGGAAGGCAAAGGTCTTCAGGAAAAAGAAAACAACTACATTGCATCAATTTCTGCTTTTGAAGATGAAACCTTTGGATTTGCCACCAATGATTTATCCACAGGTGAGACGAAGGTAACGATGTTAAGCAACGGGTTAGAGGAGGTTTTGAACGAGCTGTCCATGTCAGGAGCAAAGGAAGTAGTCATCTCTTCCGACTTTGATGGGGATTGGCAGAGGAGAATGAAAGAACGAGCTGTCATGGCGATTTCATTCGAGGATGATTGCGAAGTCCGGGACTCCTTTGAAGGACTTCTGGGTGATTTAAATCAGGACAAGCTAAGGAGAACATCTTCCAGATTAATTAATTACCTGTACCGCACGCAGAAGAGAAGTCTGGATCACCTTCAAAAAGTGGCGACTTATCAAGTAAATCAATATATGAAAATCGATTATTTCTCGAAAAAGAATCTTGAGCTGACAGAGACCATCCGCAGCAAAGGCAAGAAGGGATCGCTATTGTGGCTCCTCGATGAAACAAAGACAGCCATGGGAGGACGCCTATTAAAGCAATGGATCGACCGGCCGCTTATTGATGAACAGGAAATTAAGCGCCGCCATTCTTTGGTTGAAACGCTGATAGGCTCATACTTTGAACGGGAAGAAATCCGGGAAAAGCTGAAGGAAGTCTATGATCTGGAACGACTTGCAGGAAGAGTCGCTTTTGGAAATGTAAATGCCCGCGACCTTGTACAGCTCAAGAAATCTCTTCAGCAGATACCTATTTTAAAAGAAATGGTCTCAAATCTGCCGAATGAGGAAGCAGTGAGGCTCGCTGAGCGCCTGGATGCCTGCGAAGAAGTCACGGATACTTTGGAAAGCGCCATAATGGAAAATCCGCCGCTGTCTTTGAAGGATGGAAACATTATTCAGGACGGCTATCATGAAGAGCTTGATAAATATCGCGATGCCAGCAGAAACGGGAAGACCTGGATTGCCCAGCTGGAGAAGCAGGAACGTGAAAAAACGGGCATTAAATCTTTAAAAATTGGCTTTAATCGTGTGTTTGGCTATTATATCGAAGTCACTCGCGCCAATCTGCACCTTCTTCAGGAAGGACAATATGAGCGCAAGCAAACCCTTACCAATGCGGAACGATTTATTACGCCCGAATTGAAGGAAAAAGAAGCACTCATACTGGAAGCGCAGGAAAAGTGTGTGGAGCTCGAGTATGGATTATTTACGAATGTCCGCGAATATGTAAAAGAATATATTCCGAGATTGCAAAAGCTGGCGAAAACGGTTAGTGAGCTGGATGTTCTTCAGTGCTTTGCCGCTGTCAGCGAACAGAGACATTATACAAAGCCAAATTTTTCAAATGAAAGACGGGTATATATCAAAGACGGCCGCCATCCAGTCGTTGAAAAGGTGCTGAACGCACAGGAATATGTGCCTAATGACTGTTATATGGATGCGGACAGGGAAATGCTGCTGATTACCGGGCCAAATATGTCCGGTAAAAGTACGTATATGCGTCAAATCGCACTGACTGCGATTTTAGCGCAAATCGGATGCTATGTGCCTGCTGAAGAAGCAGTGCTTCCTATTTTCGACCAGGTATTTACGAGAATCGGCGCCGCTGATGACCTTATATCCGGCCAGAGTACGTTCATGGTCGAGATGCTTGAAGCGAGAAATGCGATTGTGAATGCCACGCAAAATAGCTTAATTTTATTTGATGAAATCGGGCGCGGAACTTCCACCTATGATGGAATGGCATTGGCGCAGGCAATCATTGAATATATACACAACCGGATTGGTGCGAAGACATTGTTTTCCACCCACTATCATGAATTGACCGTGCTTGAAGAAGAACTGCCAAAAGTGAAAAACATCCATGTCAGCGCTGTCGAGCAAAATGGACGGGTTGTGTTTCTTCATAAAATTAAAGAAGGAGCAGCAGATAAGAGTTACGGAATCCATGTTGCCCAGCTTGCTGAGCTGCCGAATGAACTGATTGTCAGGGCAAATGAAATTTTAACAGGGCTGGAATTGAACGACCCTCATCCAATGAAAAAAGAGATTCCTGCTGCAGAAAAAATTGCAGAGCCTGCTGCGCAGTTATCCTTCTTTGAGGAACCTGAAGACGTGAAGAAACCTTCAATAGGCTCTAAAGAAAAGAAGGTCATTGATAAAGTCAGAGCACTCGATATCCTGGATATGACGCCAATGCAGGCATTAAATACATTATATGAGCTGCATAGGAAATTGAAGAATTAATAAACAGGGGGTGATGAGATGGGGAAAATCATTCAGCTGGATGATTCGCTTTCAAATAAGATTGCTGCCGGAGAGGTGGTGGAGCGGCCTGCATCAGTGGTAAAGGAATTGATGGAGAACTCGATTGATGCCGGAAGCACGATTATTGAAATTGAAGTGGAAGAAGCCGGCCTGGCTAAAATCCGCATCATCGATAATGGGGATGGCATTGAGGAAGATGATGTCCTGAATGCCTTTCATCGCCATGCTACCAGTAAAATAAAGGACGAAAATGACCTTTTCCGCATCCGCACGCTCGGATTCCGCGGCGAGGCCTTGCCCAGTATTGCGTCTGTTTCCAGAATTGAGATGAAAACTTCCACTGGCGATGCGGGCACGCGCGTTGTTATCGAAGGCGGAAAAGTGGACGTGATTGAAAAGGCACCCGGGAGAAAAGGGACTGACCTCACTGTAACGGATTTATTTTTCAACACCCCGGCACGGCTCAAATATATGAAAACAATCCACACAGAGCTTGGCAATATTACAGATGTGGTTAACAGGCTGGCACTTGCCCATCCGGAGGTCGCCATCCGCCTGATCCATAATGAGCGGAAGCTCCTGCAGACGAATGGAAACGGGGATGTCCGGCAGGTGCTTGCAGCTATTTATGGGCTCAATATCGTGAAAAAGATGGTTCAGATTGAAGCGAGCTCACTCGATTTTAAAATCAGCGGCTATGCAGCACTGCCGGAAATTACAAGGGCGTCAAGAAACTACATTTCCACCATGATCAACGGCCGCTTTATCAAGAATTACTCATTGGCCAAAGCCATTCAGGAGGGGTATCATACATTGCTGCCAATCGGCCGCTATCCGATTGTGCTCCTGAACATTGAGATGGATCCGCTCCTAGTCGATGTGAACGTCCATCCGTCGAAAATGGAGGTGCGCTTAAGTAAGGAACAGGAATTAAATCATCTGGTATCTGGTGCATTAAAAGCAGCATTTAAAAAAGAGGAACTGATTCCTTCCGGGTTTACACAGCCGAAAAGCCTAAAGCCTAAGTCGGAACAGACAGCTCTTGATCTGGATCATTTGCCGGAGCAGCGCGAGCAGGTGCCTTCTTTTGTACGTGAAACGAGGGAAGAGGCTGTTCGGCAGTATCCGGACAGAGCTGTTCTGCAAAGTTCGCAAAGTCATCCTGCCCAGCCGCAAGCAGCAAAAGCTCCTGGCTTGCAGGATGCACCTTTCATGGATTTTAACCATTCATCAGAAGAATTGGCTCAAGCGGATCCGCACATATTCCAGTCCGAAGAGCCGAGAGCTGCAGGAATGGAACAATTTTTCGCAGAGACTGCCACGGTAGAGGAGCCATCGCGTGTGCCCCCGCTTTATCCGATTGGGCAAATGCATGGGACGTATATTTTTGCCCAGAATGACCGGGGCCTTTATATAATTGATCAGCACGCTGCACAGGAGCGGATTAAGTACGAGTATTTCAGGGAGAAGGTCGGCCAGGTTGAAAGCGAATTGCAGGAGATGCTCATTCCGCTTACCTTTGAATACTCAACAGATGATTATATCAAAATCGAAGAATATAAAGCGGAGCTTGAAAAAGTGGGGGTATTTCTGGAACCGTTCGGACATAACAGCTTTATCGTCCGTTCCCATCCTCAATGGCTTCCAAAAGGCGAGGAACAGGAAATCATCGAGGATATGATTGAACAGCTCCTAGCGATGAAGAGAGTCGATATTAAAAAACTGCGTGAGGAAGCAGCCATCATGATGAGCTGTAAAGCTTCCATTAAAGCGAATCAGCATCTGCGCAATGATGAAATTCAGGCCCTGCTTGATGAATTGCGGAGGTCCTCCGATCCCTTCACATGCCCGCATGGACGGCCAATCATTATTCATTATTCCACTTATGAAATGGAGAAAATGTTTAAGAGGGTAATGTAAAAAGAAATGACGCTGAACCAGATGGTTCGGCGTTTTCTTCTAAACAATAATATTGTTATGTAAACTAAATGGTGTTGAGCCCCTATTTTTCTTCCTTCCTCACAAGAAATCATAAGTGGCTAAAAATCCAAAAAAAAGCATCCATTTTGCAAAATGAATGCTTTTCATATAGGTTATCTTACTGCCGTATGCAGCTTATCAATAAATTTCAGGGCTTTTCCTGTTCCCACCGCTACAGATTCAAGCGGGCTTGGGGCAAGGTGAACAGGCACAACAATCTCATGTGAAAGCCACTCCTGCATGCCGTTTAAAAGGGCACCGCCGCCGGAAAGGATTACACCGCGGTCTACGATGTCTCCGCTAAGTTCGGCCGGGCTGTCCTCTAGGGTTGCTCGGATTGCTTCAAGAATATGAAGCAATGATTCTTTGATTGCATCGCGGATTTCATAGGAAGACAGTGTAATAGTCTTAGGAAGGCCGGTAACAAGGTCGCGGCCGCGCACTTCCATTGTCAGTTCTTCATGGTCAATCAGCGCGTAGCCGATTTCCATTTTAATACGCTCGGCTGTTCTTTCACCAATAAGGACGTTGTATTCTTTACGTACATATTGAATGATATCATCGTCAAGTCTGTCCCCGCCAATGCGGATTGAATTGCAGGCAACAACTCCGCCAAAGGAGATGATGGCTACTTCTGTTGAACCGCCGCCAATATCAACGACTACGTTCGCGACAGGCTCATCGACAGGCATGCCTGAACCAATTGCTGCAGCCACAGGCTCTTCGATCAGATGTACCTTCTTAGCACCCGCATTGCGGACAGCATCATGAATGGCTCTTCTTTCAACACTTGTCGAACCAGATGGTGTACATACAACGACATTCGGCTTTCTGATAGCGAATCCGACTTTTTTCGATGCTTTTCGCATTACCTGGCGAAGCATTTCAGTTGTTGTGTCATAGTCAGCAATAACCCCGTCTTTAAGAGGACGGATGGCAACGATGCGGCCTGGTGTTTTCCCGATCATTTCTTTTGCTTCTTTACCGACAGCTAACACTTTTTTCGTTTCTGTATCAATTGCTACTACGGAAGGTTCATTAAGGATAATTCCTTTTGTTTTGCTGTATACAAGTATATTAGCAGTTCCTAAGTCTATTCCAATTTCAGATGTATTTAACATGATTTCTTCACCCAATTTCAAATTTATATTGTAACAATATAACCTTCTAATAAATTAACACGATTTTGGGGGTAAGCCTTTGTTTGTTATGGAATCGTTAATAAAATGTAATTTTATAAGAAAATTTTAGGAAACTTGTCGAATAGGAAACTGGAAAGTTGTTCATAATGCATAAATGTTCTGTTTTTATGAAAAGAATGGTAAGATGATACCTGAAAAATTTTCCTGCTATATGGTAGGATAAAATTAGAATGGCAGTAAAGGCAGTGAACAGATGAGTGAAAAACAAAAACTTGCAGTGCTGATTGGCCCTACAGCTGTTGGGAAAACAAAATTAAGCATTCTTCTGGCAAAAAGATTTAATGCCGAAATCATCAGCGGAGATTCCATGCAAATTTATAAAAGAATGGATATTGGCACGGCAAAAATTAAAGAAGAAGAAATGGAAGGGATTCCGCATCATCTAATTGACATCAAAAATCCTGAAGAGCCCTTTTCAGCAGCAGAATTTCAGGAACTCGTCCGAAGTAAAATCACAGAGATCACTTCTAGAGGCAAACTTCCAATGATTGTTGGTGGTACGGGATTGTATATTCAATCTGTTATTTATGATTACCAATTTTCAGATGCGCCTTCAGATGAAGGATTTAGAAAAACCTTGGAGGAACGCGCCGAAAGGGAAGGGCACAATGTTCTATATGAGGAACTTCTGGAGATTGACCCTGAAAGCGCAGAAAAAATTCATCCCAATAACACTCGAAGAGTAATCAGGGCGTTGGAAATTTACCATTGCACAGGTAAAACGATGTCCCAGTATCAGGAAAAACAAAACCCTGAACTTCTTTATGATATGGCGCTGATTGGCTTAACTATGGATCGGGAAACCTTATATGACCGCATCAATCAGAGAGTCGACATCATGATGCAGGAGGGTTTGCTTAAAGAGGTGCAATCCCTTTATGATCATGGATTAATGGATTGCCAGTCCATTCAGGCCATCGGGTATAAAGAGCTGTATGAATACTTTAATGGGCGTGTTTCATTGGAGGATGCTGTAGAATTTCTGAAGCAAAATTCAAGAAGATATGCAAAAAGGCAGCTGACATGGTTTCGAAACAAGATGAATGTGGAATGGTTTGATATGTCCGATTCAGTCGATCCTCATGAGTTTGAAAAAAAATTCGCTGAAATTTCTGCTCATATTGAAGGAAAGCTGAAAATAAAATCGAATACATAATGATAGAGATAAAAGAGGAGGATAATAATGAAATCAGCAATCAATATTCAAGATCAGGTTCTTAACCAGCTACGAAAGGATAATACAAATTGTACCGTGTTCTTATTAAACGGATTCCAAATTAGAGGCTGTATTAAAGGCTTTGATAATTTTACTGTACTATTTGAATCAGAAGGAAAGCAGCAGCTTGTTTACAAGCATGCGATTTCAACATTCGTCCCTCAGCGCAATGTTCAACTGGATTTAGAAAACCAGCAATAAAATATAACTGTCAGGAAGAAAAGCCCGCTTTGACTGAAGCGGGCTATTTTCTTATGTAAAGACAAATATTTTTAATGAAATGGATGATGGCTGAATACATATAGATATGAGAATTTAATGTGGATATGAGGGGGGAGCCGATTGTGGCTTGTTCCCCATGAATTGGCAGTATGCAGCCAGTTATCCGCACCCTCTAAGCGGAGAAAAACCCGTTATTTCTTGGGAAACCGCATGAACCGACACTCCTGCATTGATTCTTGTTGAAAATGGCGGGACCTTGTCGCATTTTAGCCTAACAACCGTATTCTCGGGGATCATATAGGCTTTTGTCACAACGATTACTTCTATGCGTATACTGTGCTAAGAATGTGAGGTGATAGCTTTTGGACCAGCCGATTCGCCTGAAAAATAACGGACAGATCAGCATCGTGCTCAATTCACAAAAGCGTAAAACATACACAAAAGAGCTTCCAGAATCCCAAGCGGCTCCAAAAGCCATTCCGGCTGAGCATACAGCTCTCAAAGAAATTGAAGAAGAACTTGGCGCTCTTGTGGGAATGGAAGAAATGAAGAAAATGATCAAGGAGATTTATGCCTGGATTTATGTGAATAAAAAACGGGAAGAAGCCGGTCTCAAAGCTGGAAAGCAGGCATTGCATATGATGTTCAAAGGCAACCCCGGCACAGGTAAAACTACGGTTGCCCGATTAATAGGCAAGCTTTTTCAAAAAATGAATGTGCTGTCAAAAGGACATCTGATTGAAGCAGAGCGGGCAGACCTTGTCGGTGAATACATTGGCCATACCGCCCAAAAGACAAGGGACCTGGTCAAAAAAGCGATAGGCGGGATTCTGTTCATCGACGAAGCATACTCATTAGGCAGAGGCGGAGAAAAAGACTTCGGCAAGGAAGCCATTGACACCCTTGTCAAGCATATGGAGGACCGACAGCATGAGTTTATCCTGATTTTGGCAGGCTATTCCAGAGAAATGAATCATTTCCTGACGCTGAATCCGGGTCTTCATTCCCGTTTTCCTCTTGTTGTTGACTTCCCTGATTACTCGATAGAGCAGCTGATGGAAATTGGGCAGATGATGCTAAAGGAAAGGGAGTATACTTTAAGTCACGAATCCGAAAAGAAGCTGAGGGAGCACTTGCATTTTGTAAAAACCAATCTCAGCCCCAACAGCTTTTCGAACGGGCGCTACATCCGAAACATTCTTGAAAAATCAATCAGGGCACAGGCCATGCGCCTGTTAATGCAAAACAGCTATGACAAACATGATCTGATGACCATCAGGAGCAATGATTTGGTGTTTGAAGAAGCTGATTAAGGGGATATTGTAATAAAATAGACAGTGTCAATGAACATTGGCATTGTCTTTTTACTGGAGGAGGAATGTATATAATGAATGAAATTACAGTTTATACTACGAATACTTGTCCGTACTGTACGATGGTGAGAAATTCCTTGATCAGCAGGGGCTGGAGTATAAAGAGGTTAATGTCCAGAATGACCAGAGAGAAGCACAAAAACTGGTTGAAACCACAGGCCAAATGGGAGTGCCTCAAATCAATGTGAATGGAAAATGGGTTATAGGCTTTGATCCGAATACGATTATGGCGAATGTAAATCAATAATATAGAGAGGCCTGCTCGTGGAATGAGCAGGTCTTTTTAGTAAGATAAAAATGTTTGCAATAACAATAATAAAAGCACCAGCTTAAGCCGATGCTTTTGTCCCAAGCCTCTTAACGGGAAGCTTCCAATTATATGTGTAAGATAATACCCTCAAAGCGGTAATAATGATAAACAAAGCATAAAGTTCAAACGGTGCTGATGCGATTCCGAATCCGACTGCGAAGCCGCAAAGGATAGCCCAGACAGCATAAATTTCAGAACGTAATACAAGCGGTTTTCTTCTTGCAAGAAGGTCGCGGACTATTCCACCGCCGCTTCCTGTCAATACTGCTGCCACAATTACAGCGCTTAAAGGATGATTCATTTCCGTTGCGTACAATGCTCCTTGGATGGCAAATGCGGATAATCCGATTGCGTCAGTGAAATTTCCCCACTTTTGCCAGTGTTTGAGCAGGTTGTTCGGGAACAGCATTACTGCTGTGATGGATAAAAGGGCAATCTGAAAAAATAACCCCTGTTCCCAAAGGGCAGAGACTGGAACACCTATTAGCAAGTTTCGGATGGCCCCGCCGCCAAAAGCAGTAACAATCCCGAGGATATAAACACCCAAAATATCATATTCTTCTTCCATGGCTACAATTGCACCGCTGACAGCGAATGCAATAGTGCCAATCATACTTAAAACTTCCCATGTCATATGCCATTTCTCCTCATGATGCAAATCTCTAAATCTATTATTGTCCAAGTTAATTACAAACGTAAATTCTTTCCAAACAATATGATTTTAACACGGAAAAAAAGAAATTCAACCTTTTTTACACATTTAAACGTAATGTACAAAAGCCTATGATTAGCGGTGAGATTAGTATTTGACCAGGTTTTTTGTTATGATCAATTAAAATAAGAATATGAAAGAGGGATGCTGGTTGGAACACAAGCCAGATTATGAAAAGGTTATTCTTGTCGGTTGCCATACTGAAGATGATGATCAGCGGTTTGAATATTCAATGGAAGAATTGGAATCCTTAACGGAAACCGCCAACGGGAAAGTATTAGCTTCGGTGACACAAAAAAGGGAACGTGTTCATCCGTCTACATATATAGGAAAAGGAAAAGTGGAAGAATTGGCTGCTCTTCAGGAAGAAATGGAAGCAGATATTATCATTTTTAACGATGAGCTTTCACCAAGCCAGGTTCGAAACCTATCTGCAGATTTGGATGCACGAATCATTGACCGCACACAGCTGATATTAGATATCTTTGCTCAGAGAGCACGCTCTAAAGAAGGGAAACTGCAGGTTGAGCTGGCTCAATTGCAGTATCTGCTGCCGCGCCTGTCAGGCCAGGGCGTCCAGCTTTCAAGACTTGGAGCGGGAATTGGCACAAGGGGACCGGGTGAGACAAAGCTTGAGTCAGACCGCCGGCATATCCGCCGCCGCATTGATGATATTAAGACCCAGCTTTCGGTCATTGTGCAGCACCGGGACAGATATCGTGAACGGAGGAAGAAAAACAAAGCTTTCCAAATTGCGCTTGTCGGCTATACAAACGCAGGGAAGTCCACGATTTTTAACAGGCTGTCTGAAGCAGATTCTTATGAAGAAAACCAGCTGTTCGCCACACTTGACCCAATGACCCGCAAGCTGATTTTGCCAAGCGGATTCATTACACTTGTGACAGATACAGTCGGATTTATTCAGGATTTGCCGACTACGCTGATTGCGGCCTTCCGATCCACCCTGGAAGAAGTAAAGGAAGCAGATCTCCTTCTTCATGTAGTCGATATGTCCAATCCGGATTATTACCAGCATGAACAGACAGTCAATAAACTAATAGAAGATTTGGAAAATGATAAAATACCGCAGCTGACGGTATATAATAAGAGTGATCTGAAGCATCCTGATTTTGTCCCGACCGCCAGGACAGAAACAATTCAAATCAGTGCCTTTGAAGAAGATGACCGCAATGAGCTGAAACGGAAGATCGAGCAGATGATCCTGGGGATGATGAAGCCTTACCATGTTGAGGTGCCGTCGACAGAAGGGAAACTGCTGTCACAGCTTAAGAATGAAACCATCCTGAGGGAATTGACTTTTAATGAAGACAAAGAACTCTATGTCTGCAAGGGCTATTACCTCGAAGACCATCAAATCTCAGGACCTTTAACGAAATATACCGTATAGTTAGGAGAACATCATGTTTCAACAGTTATCACAAGGAGAAAAGCTGCAGCCGATTGTAAAAGAAGTGGAGCAGCAAATTTCAGAAGTATTAAAGAACATTGATGAGCGGATTGATGAGAATCAATTCCGTGTATTAAAGAGCTTTCAAAATTTCAAAGTCAGCGATTCTCATTTCATTCCATCAACCGGTTACGGTTACGATGATATCGGCAGGGATACATTGGAGGAAATATATGCAGAAGTATTCGGCGGGGAAGCAGGATTAGTGCGTCCTCAGATTATTTCCGGCACCCATGCCATTTCCATTGCACTCTTTGGCGTATTGCGGCCGGGTGATGAATTGCTGTACATAACAGGAAAGCCGTATGACACATTGGAAGAAATCGTTGGAATCCGCGGAACAGGCAACGGCTCGCTGAAAGAGTTCGACATTGGGTACAATAGCATCCCGCTGAATGAAGATGGGAGCATCAATTACTCTGCGGTTGAAAAAGCAATCAAGCCGAACACGAAAATGATTGGCATTCAGCGTTCTAAAGGATACGCAACAAGACCATCCTTCACAATTGAACAAATAGATGAAATGATTCAGTTTGTAAAAGAAATTAAGCCGGATGCAATTGTTTTTGTTGACAATTGTTACGGGGAGTTTGTAGAGGACAGGGAGCCTTGCCATGTTGGGGCAGATTTGATGGCAGGGTCGCTAATCAAGAATCCTGGCGGCGGGATCGCCAAGACTGGCGGCTATATTGTCGGGAAGAAAGAATGGGTGGAAGCCTGTTCCTACAGAATGACTTCCCCGGGAATTGGTGCAGAAGCAGGTGCGTCCCTGTACAGCCTTCAGGAAATGTATCAGGGCTTTTTCCTTGCTTCACACGTTGTCGGCCAGGCATTGAAAGGGGCTGTTTTTACAGCAGCACTGCTTGAGCGGCTTGGAATGAACTCCAATCCAAAATGGAATAGTAAAAGAACTGATTTAATTCAATCTGTTCAATTCGATGATAAAGAAAAAATGGTGAGGTTCTGCCAGGCGATTCAATTTGCATCACCTGTTAATTCCCACGTAACCGCCTACCCAGCTTATATGCCGGGATATGAAGATGATGTCATCATGGCAGCGGGTACTTTTATACAGGGTGCCAGCATTGAGCTGACCGCAGACGGTCCAATAAGGCCTCCGTACGTTGCCTATGTGCAGGGCGGCCTTACCTATTCGCATGTAAAAATGGCTGTATGCATAGCATTGAACCAATTGCTGGAAAAGGGTTTAGTCCAAATAAATTAGGTAAATATAAGAGGGACAGCTACATAGTTAGTTGTCCCTTTCTTTTGCTTTACTGAGAATTATATGAAAATATGAAAGGCAAAAATTTTTTGAAAAAATCATGTTATAAAACCTAACATTCTATTGACAGATTTTCTAACATTACATATAATAAACTCAAGAAGTAATTGAAATGGGGGAGAAATAGTTGACTGGAAGCGAAATTCGACGTTCCATGCCGCTTTTCCCAATTGGTACTGTCATGCAGCTGACTGACCTGACTGCAAGGCAGATTCGCTATTATGAAGAACACCAATTGATATCTCCAGCTAGAACTGACGGAAACAGAAGGCTTTTTTCCTTAAACGACATCGATGTCCTTCTGGAAATCAAAGATTTAATTGATCAAGGTGTGAACATGGCCGGGATCAAGCAGCTATTTTTCGTTAAAGAACAGCAAGCGCTAACTGAAACCATGAATAAACAAGCTGAAAAAGGGAGACGCGATCTATCGGATGAAGAAATCCGGAAGCTTCTGCGCAAGGAAATTGTGCAGGCGGGCCGTTTTAATCGCTCTTCATCCCGTCAGGGTAACATCCACCGCTTTTTCCATTAAGAAAGCCGTTTTTAGCTCGTTGATAATGTCTTGGATTTCCGGGCGCGCATTAACAGAGCAAAAAATAAATTACACATGTAAATTTAAGGGAGGAACTACCAGTGGCTAAGTTTACTAAAGAAGATATTAAACGTATTGCAGAAGAGGAAAATGTGAAATTTGTCCGTTTACAGTTTACGGATATCCTTGGAACAATTAAGAATGTGGAAATTCCAATCAGCCAGCTTGAAAAAGCGCTTGATAACAAAATGATGTTTGATGGATCTTCAATCGAAGGTTTCGTGCGAATTGAAGAGTCAGACATGAATCTATATCCAGACCTTGATACTTGGGTAGTGTTTCCTTGGACTGCAGAAAAAGGCAAAGTGGCTCGTCTGATTTGTGATATCTATAATCCGGATGGAACTCCATTCCTTGGCGATCCGCGAAGCAACCTAAAACGCATCCTTAAAGAAATGGAAGACCTTGGCTACACTGATTTTAACTTAGGGCCTGAACCGGAATTCTTCCTTTTCAAGCTTGACCATGCAGGAGAGCCGACTCTGGAACTAAACGACAATGGCGGATACTTCGACCTTGCTCCGACTGATCTTGGCGAAAACTGCCGCCGTGATATCGTACTTGAGCTCGAAGAAATGGGCTTTGAAATTGAAGCTTCCCACCATGAGGTTGCACCTGGCCAGCACGAAATTGACTTCAAATATGCGGATGCTTTAACAGCTTGTGACCAGATTCAGACGTTCAAGCTAGTTGTTAAAACCATTGCACGCAAGCACGGCTTGCATGCGACATTTATGCCTAAGCCATTATTCGGTGTCAGCGGATCTGGAATGCACTGCAACGTTTCACTATTCAAGGATGGGAAAAATGCATTCTTCAATGAAACCGGCGATCTTCAGCTAAGTGATGACGCCCGCCACTTTATTGCTGGTATCGTGAATCATGCAACTGCATTTACAGCTGTGACAAACCCTATCGTTAACTCATACAAGCGTCTGGTACCGGGCTATGAAGCACCTTGCTATGTTGCCTGGTCTGCTCAAAACCGTTCACCTCTCATCCGTATCCCTGCTTCCCGCGGAGTAAGTACACGTGTTGAGGTGCGGAGCGTAGACCCTGCTGCGAACCCATACCTTGCTATGGCTGTATTATTAAAAGCTGGCCTGGACGGAATCAAAAATAAAATGACTCCTCCTGCTCCAGTGGACCGCAATATCTATGTAATGACAAAAGAAGAGCGTGAGGAAGAAGGAATCAAAGATCTGCCTCCTACTTTGGCAGCGGCCCTTGAAGAGCTAAAGAGAGATGAGGTAATTGTTTCTGCTCTTGGCGATCACATTTTTGAACATTTCATTGAAGCGAAAGAAATCGAGTGGGATATGTTCCGTACGCAAGTGCATCCATGGGAGCGCGAGCAGTACCTGAGCATGTACTAAGAAAATATGACAACCCCTGGCTGATAAAGTCAGGGGTTGTCATTATGGAAAATGCAAAAACCCCGTTTTTAAATGAACGAGGTTTTAACCAATTTCTATCTCTCTGCATCTCTCTATTCTTTGTGTCTTATTTTTAAGAAATCGAGACATGTCAGCAGTGCATCTCCTCCAAATCCTGCAATTACTGCCAGTAGAACTACTTTTAAGGCAGAGTCAGGATCTGAAGATACGACCAAAAAAACAGCCGCTAAAGCCCCCATGATTACCTCTTCAAAGACCCCCAGATAGATGAATTTTTTTGTCCTTCTGGGTTTAACCATTTTGCCTTCTTTTCGAATATGTCCAACGACACCGACCAGCCCACCAATCAACAAAGCGAAGGTAATGTTCAAAAACATTTTTTCTTCACACTCCTAAAGTCGAGATTTTGGACAAGCGACCTTAGGTTGATTCTCGGTGTATTACCATTATATTGAAAGTGAATATAAAATAACATGCATAAAAATACCGAATTTTCTGAATAATAAATTAGTCATTCATGACTGTAACCTTATGTTTGAATAAAAGTATCAGTTACTTTCGTAGGATTTAGGTGATAGCACCAGGTAATAGGAACTGATAACCTTCTTAAAATTGGAAAAAACAAAAAGCAGGCAGAGATGCCTGCTTCTTAATAATCTATTAATGCATGTGACGGTATACGCCTATAACCTTGCCAAGAATAGAAACATTTCGAAGTATTATTGGTTCCATTGTGGAGTTTTCCGGCTGCAGACGGATAAAGTCTTTTTCTTTAAAGAATCTCTTGACAGTCGCTTCATCTTCCTCTGTCATCGCAACTACTATATCCCCATTATTTGCAGTGCTCTGCTGTTTGACAATTACATAATCTCCATCAAGGATTCCTGCTTCAATCATACTTTCTCCCATGATTTCAAGCATGAATACATGCTCGTCAGCCGGTGCCATTCTTTCCGGAAGAGGGAAGTATTCTTCAACATTTTCAATTGCCGTTATCGGCTGCCCTGCAGTTACTTTACCGACGATTGGGACATTAACTGCACTGACCTTGGGAATGTTAGAAGCCTCGTCCAAATCTAAAATTTCAATAGCACGAGGTTTTGTAGGGTCCCTGCGGATCAGCCCTTTGCTTTCAAGTCTGGCCAGATGACCGTGAACGGTCGAACTTGAAGCCAGGCCGACTGCTTCACCGATTTCCCTTACAGAAGGGGGATATCCTCTCAATTTAACTTCTTCTTTTATAAACTCTAATATATCTTGCTGTCTTTTTGATATTTTCACCATCTTTACGCACCTCGTATGTGTTTTAATTGTCTCAATTATAGCATCAATTACCATATGATACAAACATAAGTTCGAATTTATATTGACGCAAAACAAATGTTCGGTATATAATGAGATCAACAAATACGAACATACATTCTTTTAAGGTGGTTTATTATGCTGAACAAATTGTGGAAATCATATTCCTATGCTATTATTCTCTTCGTTTTAAGCTTGGCAGCATCGTTTATATTACTCGTGCTCATTGAAACACCTGATACAGAAAAGTTTGTGAAAGTCACTGTTGCAGAAGGTGATTCATTATGGAAGATTGCTGAAAATTTTTCTTCTGAGCATTCTCTGTCAACAGATCAATTTATAAATTGGGTAGAACAAAATAATGGGATAGCGGCAGGAAGGATTTTTCCGGGTGATGAAATTGTCATTCCAGTAAAAGCCCTGGATGACCAGCCATATAAAGAGCTTGCCAGTTCAGACCTTAACGAATAAGGAGAAGTTATGAAAGCAATAATTTACTGCAGAGTTAGTACAACAAAGGATACTCAGGAAACGTCCCTTTCAAGACAGGAAGAAGAGCTTTTGAACCTGGCAGAAAAGCATGACTTTCAAGTAGCCAAGGTCATCCGCGAACAGGCCAGCGGATACGATCTTGAAAGAGACGGTATATTGGAACTTTTAGACTTAATTAAAAAAAAGGATATTAATGTTGTTCTCATCCAGGATGAAACCAGGCTGGGGAGGGGAAATGCGAAGATTGCGATTCTCCATTGCATCTTTAAAGAGGAAGTCCAGTTATACAGCATCTCAAATAACGGCAAACTGGAGCTTTCGGAATCAGATTCGATGGTGCTGAGCATTGTAGGAATGGTTGAGGAGTATCAGAGAAAGCTGCATAACATCAAAATCAGACGCGGCATGCAGCGAGCTGTTGATAAAGGATACAGGCCCGAGAAAAACCTAAGTAATCAGGGTGCAAATGGCGGCAGGGAAAGAATAGAGGTCCCGATAGAGGAAATTGTCCGGCTGAGGAAAAACGAGTTAACGTTTGCTGAAATTGCTGCGACGCTTAGGGGGTTTGGCTATAATATTTCCAAAGCAACCGTCCATAGAAGGTACAAAGAACATATTGATTCGCTTTCTGAGTAGAGCACTTTTCTTGTAAAAGGTGCTCATTTTTAGTATGATGGCATTTGAGTTTCAGTATTGTTCCATATCTGAAGCTGCTGTATAATAAAAACTTCCATCAGAATTGTTCAAAGGTTAACTTTTGATATAAAGGAGTTTTAATAAATGCTGCCTAAACAAAAACTTGCCCGAATTAATGAACTGGCAAAGAAGGCCAAGGAATCCGGACTAACAGAATCAGAAGCGAAAGAACAGACGTCTTTGCGCAAAGAGTATTTGGAGACTTTCCGCTCTGGCATGTTAAACACGCTGAAGGGCGTTACAATCGTTGACCCGAAAGGGAACGATGTAACACCGAAAAAACTGAAAGAATTCCAAAATAAAAACCGCCTTCACTAATAGTATAATTGCAAGGGATACACAGCGCTGTATTCCTTCTTTTAATAGAGGAGATGGCAATACTGACCTATCTCCGCTTTTTTTACATATGCCGGATCTTTTTGTGTCAATATAGTAACAAACCGGCTTTTTTTGTCCTTTACCTGACCCTATTGGTTGTGAAAAAAAGGGACACCCGATAATATTAAGAGTGAAGAATTACTACTCGAAAGGATGTATTGAATGTTTAATCACACAGATGAACTATCCATCAGTTCTATTCGTACTTTATCAATTGACGCCATTGAAAAGGCGAACTCCGGCCATCCGGGCATGCCAATGGGAGCTGCTCCAATGGCTTATACACTTTGGACACGCTTCATGAACCACAATCCGAAAAACCCTGAATGGTTCAATCGTGACCGTTTTGTTCTTTCTGCCGGACATGGCTCTATGCTTTTATACAGCCTTCTTCATCTTTCCGGCTATGATGTTTCCATGAATGACATTAAAGAGTTCAGACAGTGGGGAAGCAAGACGCCTGGTCACCCTGAATTCGGCCATACTCCAGGTGTTGACGCAACAACAGGTCCATTAGGACAAGGTATTGCTATGGCTGTCGGTATGGCTATGGCTGAACGCCACCTGGCTGCAACATACAATAAAGACAACTTCAATGTTGTTGATCATTATACATACAGCATCTGCGGTGACGGAGACCTTATGGAAGGCGTTTCGGCTGAAGCTGCTTCCCTTGCCGGCCACTTGAAGCTTGGCAGATTGGTTGTTCTTTATGATTCAAATGATATCTCACTTGATGGAGACCTTGATAAGTCTTTCTCTGAAAGTGTTGAACAGCGCTTCAAGTCATACGGCTGGCAGTACATCCGTGTAGAAGACGGCAATGATCTTCACGAAATCGCAAATGCAATTGAAGAAGCGAAACAGGATGAAAGCCGCCCGACAATGATTGAAGTGAAAACAGTCATCGGCTATGGTTCTCCAAACAAATCAGGCAAATCTGATGTTCACGGCGCTCCTCTTGGTGCTGATGAATTGAAATTAACAAAAGAGGCTTATAAATGGACGTTCGAAGAAGACTTCCATGTGCCACAGGAAGTATATGATCACTTTAAGCAGCAAGTTGTTGAAAACGGTTCGAAAAAGCAGCAGGAATGGGAAGACCTTTTTGCTAAATACAAGGAATCTCATCCTGAGTTAGGGAAACAGCTGGAGAAGGCGATCAATGGTGAGCTTATTGAAGGCTGGGATAAAGACATCCCTGTTTATGAAGAAGGAAAGAGCCTTGCCAGCCGTGCTTCTTCAGGAGAAGTGCTAAATGCTATCGCTCAGAATCTGCCTTCATTCTTTGGCGGATCTGCAGACCTTGCAGGCTCCAACAAAACAATGATCAAAGGGTCGGGTGACTTTACGGCTGAATCATTTGATGGCCGGAACATCTGGTTCGGTGTGCGTGAGTTTGCAATGGGTGCTGCATTGAATGGAATGGCGCTTCACGGCGGATTAAAAGTCTTCGGCGGAACATTCTTCGTGTTCTCTGATTACCTTCGCCCGTCAATCCGTCTGGCTGCTCTTATGAATCTGCCTGTTACGTATGTATTCACACATGACAGTATCGCTGTCGGTGAAGACGGCCCAACGCATGAGCCTGTAGAACAGCTTGCTGCATTGCGTGCAATGCCAAACCTATCTGTTGTCCGCCCTGCTGACGGAAACGAAACAGCAGCTGCCTGGAAAACAGCAATCGAATCAACAAACAAGCCAACTGCATTAGTATTGACTCGTCAAAACCTGCCTACATTAAAAGGAACGGATTCAACGGCATACGAAGGCGTTCAAAAAGGCGGATATGTTGTATCTCCAGCTTCTAACAGCAATGCGGATGTATTATTGCTTGCTGCAGGATCTGAAGTCAGCCTCGCAGTTGAAGCTCAAAAAGCGCTTGAAGGTGAAGGCATCCATGCATCTGTAGTAAGCATGCCTGCCTGGGACCGCTTTGAAGCTCAATCAAAAGAGTACAAAGAAAGCGTAATTCCTAAGACAGTCAAGAAACGTCTTGCTATTGAAATGGGATCTTCACTTGGCTGGCACCGCTATGCAGGAGACGAAGGCGATGTTCTTGCCATCGATACCTTCGGAGCATCTGCACCAGGTGAAAAAATTATGGAAGAATACGGATTCACAGTAGACAACGTTGTAGCACGCGTGAAAGCATTGCTGCAGGGATAATGATATCCGGGAAGGGAGAGCTGAGAGGCTCTTCCTTTTTTTATACCATTAAAGACAATGAGTATTTTCAGCCGTCATCGAAAAACAAGATTACCATTAATCAAATCGGGGAATATGCAATAGTGAATATTTGTAAAAGTGTCCAACAGCAGATCTTCTTCCACCAAGAACCCTCATAATCAACTGAATTCTTCGCTTTCGACAAAATTAGTGAAAGTTTTTAACATCTTCAGACAGATTCTTTGAATTCGTTTACTTATAATTGAAAGAAATGGATTGTCCCGGAAGGAGGGGCCAGATGAGAGCTTATCAATTGTATTTAATAGAAGATGAATTTGCGTCCCATTATTTTGGCAGAGAGCGGATGTTTTTTCAGCTGTTTGAAGAGTATGAGCGTTCGTCAGGTGAAATGAAGGCTATTCTATCGAAGCAAATTGATTTTGTGACTAAGCCGATCCCGGGTTTAAAAGTGCATCAGTATATCCACCAGCAGCTCCAGAGAAAAAAAGACTTTATCATAGAAAAAAGTGCATACTATATAGAGATGAGTAAGAGAAGCAGGGCGAAGCTTGAAGTTTTTGAACGGAGCCTGGTTTTAGAAGCGGCCGGCAGCTATGAGGCAGAGACAGTTTTTTTCGAAGTGCTGCGAAAAAGCGAGTCTTCCTTTCTGGCTGTTGACCTCCAGCATAAACGCTATGGGTGGCTAAAACCGATAAAAGAGAGAAAGTTCGTCTAAAATAAGAGAAAAACTGAAGCAAATATTGTATAATAACCTTTGGTCTAGTACACTGTATGATAGACAACATGAAGGAGGAAGTTAGTATGGGTATGTACATTCTAGTTGGTGTACTGGCGCTTCTTGCCGGTGTAGCACTAGGATTTTTCATTGCTCGAAAATATATGATGAGCTACCTTGAGAAAAATCCGCCAATTAATGAACAAATGCTTAAAATGATGATGATGCAAATGGGCATGAAGCCATCTCAAAAGAAGATCAACCAAATGATGAATGCCATGAACAAGCAGACTGGCAAGTAATCAGGGACAAGCATCCCATCGGAAGCCACTTTTCTGTTACAATAACAGGAAGGTGGTTTTTTTATATCCAAAATGAAACCTTCTTTGAAAAAGACCGTATATATACTATGACAAATCGTGAAAGGAACGAGCAAAATGAAAAAAGTAATTCTAATAGGGCTCCTTACCGTTTCCATGATATTAAGCGGCTGTTCCGTCTTGGGAGAAGTGAATAACTCCATTGGCTATGTTAATGAAGCGACTGAGCATATTAATACATTAAGCGACTTTGCCGAAGAGGCGCCGCAACTGATTCAGGAGGCGGCAGCGGACCCGGCATTAAAGCAGGAACTTGAAGACAGATTGATGACACTTAAGCAGGAAGTTGAGGGATTTATCGCTCTTCAGGACATCCCGAAGCTGGCAGAAGATGTCCACCAGGAGCTTGTGACCCAGAATGAAGCGCTTCTTGCTGAAATCAATAAAGTATTGGAGAACGGCAGCCTTGCACTGGATCAGCTGGAGAATTCAGAGCTGTTCACTACGATTAATGAGGCAACAAGCCTGATAAACCGCATAGAAGCATTAGGGCAATGAAGCATCCATCCGGGTGCTTTTTTGTTGGGGAAAAAATCTTCCTTATTTTCTCAATATTTGATAAACTATTTAAGCTATTATGGATTTCGGAGGATGGGGTATGAAGGTCTTTTTGGATTTAATGTGGTTTTTTAAACAGGAGAAGAAGGCTTATGTAAACGGAATTTTTCTGCTGTTAATCGTGGCATTGCTGCAGCTGGTCCCTCCAAAGGTAGTTGGGATTGTTGTCGACTCGATTAAAAATGGTGAGCTGACTGCACAAGCATTAATCATGTGGGTTGGAATTCTGATTGTTGTTGGTCTTATGATGTATGTGCTCCGCTATTATTGGCGCATTATGATTTTCGGTTCTGCCGTTAGGCTGTCCAAACTCCTGCGTAACAGGCTTTATCAGCATTTTACGAATATGTCGCAGGCCTTTTACCAAAAAAAACGGGTAGGGGATTTGATGGCACATGCGACCAATGATCTGCAGGCCATTCAGCAGACGGCAGGAGCGGGTGTCCTAACCTTTGTCGATTCACTGGCGACAGGCGGTTTCGTAATCATCACCATGGCAGCAACAATCAGCTGGAAGCTGACGCTGATCTGTTTGATTCCGATGCCCTTCATGGCACTTCTCACAAGCTGGTATGGAACACTTCTTCATAAACGGTTCCACAAAGCACAGGAGGCTTTTTCTTCACTGAATGACAAAACTCAGGAAAGTGTCTCAGGAATTAAAGTGATTAAAACATTCGGCCAGGAAAAAGAAGATATAGAAGATTTCCGGAGGCAGTCTGAAGATGTAGTGCAAAAGAACATCTCTGTTGCAAAGGTTGATTCTTTGTTTGATCCGACGATCAGCATTATTGTAGGTATTTCTTTCTTCCTGTCTATTGCATTTGGATCAAGATATGTTATCGCAGGAGAACTGACAATCGGGCAGCTGGTATCATTTACAACTTACCTGGGTCTCCTGATTTGGCCAATGCTGGCATTTGGCTGGCTGTTTAACATTGTCGAGAGAGGCCGCGCCTCTTACGATCGGATTTCAGCTCTTCTTGCAGAAGAAATCGATATAAAAGATGATGAGACTGGCATCAATGAAGTTCCAAGCGGCGATATTGAGTACAGGATTGAGGAGTTCGCCTATGCGGGTGAACAGGAAATGCTGCTTAAGGATATTCATTTTAGGCTGGAAAGAGGAGAGACTCTCGGCATAGCAGGTAAAACGGGTGCGGGCAAAACCACACTGCTGAAGCTATTGTTCAGGGAGTTTGAAGGCTATAAAGGGGAAATTCTTTTTGCAGGACATCCTATCAGCCGCTATAAAGTCGGAAAGCTTAGGGAAGCGATCGGCTATGTCCCGCAGGAGCACTTCCTGTTCTCGGCAACAGTTGCTGAAAATATAGCTTTCACGAGGCCGGATGCAGACCTTGAAGATATTTATGCGGCTGCGAAACTGGCCAATATCCATGAAGATATTCTTGAATTTACGGAAGGTTATAAGACTGTTGCAGGCGAGAGAGGGGTCTCCCTTTCCGGAGGGCAAAAGCAGCGTATTTCCATTGCACGAGCACTTATGATGAATCCGGAAGTATTGATGTTGGATGACTCCCTTTCTGCTGTTGATGCCAAAACCGAGGAAGCGATTCTTACTTCATTGCGGGCCGAGCGGGCTGGCAAGACAACGATTATTACTGCTCACCGGCTGAGTGCCATTCAGCATGCGAATCTCATATTGGTGCTGGATGAAGGAAGAATTGTTCAGAGGGGAACACATGATGAACTAATGGCTGAAGACGGCTGGTATAAGAATATGTATCTGCGGCAGCAGCTGGAAGAGCTTGTAGAGCATGGGGGATAAGTCAATGGAAAAGACACCGATTATGAAGGAAAAAGAGCAGCGAAAGGTCCTTTTCCGGCTGCTTTCCTATACAAAACCGCATAAGAAAACAATTACACTTGCCTTCAGTCTGCTTCTGTTAACAACGATTGGAGACATACTGGGTCCGATTCTTGTCAAAATTTTTATCGATGATTATTTAACACCAAGGAACCTGGTTTTCGAGCCGTTATTTGCCCTTGGTGCAGCCTATTTGGGCATTCAGATCATGAATGTGCTGGTATCCTATTTTCAGCTGCTGAAATTTCAGGAAATCGCTTTGAAAATCATTCAGCAGCTGCGTGTGGATGTCTTTTCAAAGGTACAGTCACTGGGCTTGAAATACTTTGATAAAACGCCGGCGGGAAGTATTGTTTCCCGGGTTACCAATGATACAGAGGCAATTAAAGATATGTTTGTCAGTGTCCTGGTTACCTTTATTCAGGGTGCCTTCCTTCTGACAGGGATCTTTGTGGCGATGTTTATCCTGAATGTGAAGCTTGCCCTGTTTTGTCTGGTAATTCTCCCGATTCTCTTTATGATTATCCGGACTTACCGAAAATACAGCTCTGTTTTCTATAAGGACCTAAGGGAAAGGCTTAGTGAGCTGAATGCAAAACTGAGTGAATCACTGCAGGGAATGTCGATCATCCAGGTATTCAGACAGGAAAAAAGGCTGCGTAAGGAATTTGGCGATATCAATGAGCAGCATTATAAGGCAGGTATCCGCAATATTAAAATGGATGGGCTGCTGTTAAGGCCGGCCATTGACCTCGTGTATGTTCTGGCACTTATTATTATATTGAGCTTCTTTGGGATTTCTTCTTTTAACAGTCCCATCGAAATCGGTGTGCTGTATGCCTTTATCAGCTATCTGGACCGCTTTTTTGAGCCCGTGAATCAGATCATGATGAGGCTTTCCATGTATCAGCAGGCAATCATTGCCGCTTCTAGAGCGTTTGCATTGCTGGACGAAAAGGAACTTGCTCCTGCACAGGAGGATAAACTGTCTGATGGAATCCAGGAGGGAGAGATTGAATTCAGGAACATCAGCTTCTCCTATGACGGCAAGCGGGATGTATTGAAAAATATTTCTTTTACAGCCAAGCCGGGAGAAACCGTTGCTCTTGTTGGCCATACCGGCAGCGGCAAGAGCTCAATCATTAATTTAATGATGCGTTTCTATGAATATGAGCGCGGCGATATTTTCATTGACGGAAAAAGCATTAAGTCTTATCCAGCGGAAGAATTGCGCAAGAAGATGGGGCTCGTCCTTCAGGATCCTTTCCTTTTTTACGGGACAATTAAGGATAACATCAGGCTGCATAATGAAAGTATGACAGATGCCGAGATTGAAGCTGCGGCTCAGTTTGTTCAGGCTCATACATTCATAGACAAGCTGGAATACGGTTATGATCATCCGGTAGTTGAGCGGGGATCGACGTTTTCAAGCGGGCAAAGACAGCTCATTGCTTTTGCAAGAACGATTGCTGCCAATCCTAAAATTCTTGTGCTGGATGAAGCAACAGCTAATATAGATACTGAAACAGAGGAAGCCATTCAGACAGCACTGGAAAAAATGAGAAAGGGCCGCACGACGATCGCGATTGCACATCGATTGTCTACGATACAGGATGCAGAATTGATTCTTGTTCTTCATCAGGGGGAAATAGTAGAAAGAGGAACTCATCAGGAATTGCTGGCAAAGCGGGGATTGTATCATAAAATGTACCTGTTGCAGAATGGATCTGCTGAAAAAGTGGAGGATGCAGCAGGTTAATGGAGTAACAAAAAACAGCCTGCATTTGCTGCATGGCTGTTTTTTAATGTGTCCGCACTTTTTTTATGAAGCTTCGGTTATATTCATTTAATAGGGCATCCAATTCCTGGCTGTATCGGATTGCTGCGGCAGAGCTTAAGCCGCTTTTCATGGCCACTTGAATTAACTCTGTTCTTTTTTGTTCGATTAATGTAAGCAGTTCCTGTTTACACACGGCCAATAATTCCTCTCTGATCATTTCTTATATGTAGGCTATACTCTGCCAATTTGAATCCATGTCAAAAGCTGAAAGATAATAACAGAATTTGTTAAGATCTATACTAGTATATCGAATTATGGTAATAAATTCAAAAGAAACTTGTTTTAAACTTTAGTAACATTTACATTAAAATTACATGTTTCAGGTTGAAAACTAATATGAATTTTAGTAGCAGCTGGTGACACAAAATGTTCACATACTATCCATTATCTTTTCAAGATGGGATTTGTTAGAATGAAATGGAAAGAATGAGTATCAGGAGTTGTGAATATGACAGATTTGAATGTATTTATTGCATTAGGGGCAGGGTTTTTAAGCTTTGTTTCACCTTGCTGCCTGCCATTATATCCGGCTTTTTTATCGTATATCACCGGAATGTCTGTAGGGGAAATTAAAGAAGAAAATGCGATGATGCAGAGAAGGAGCATGGTTCATACACTATTTTTCCTGATCGGATTTTCGGCCATTTTTATCGCCATTGGGTTTGGAACAACCTTGCTTGGCCAATTCTTTCAGCAGTACCAGGATTTAATCAGGCAAATTGGCGCCATCTTTGTATTTATCTTTGGATTATTAATTGTAGGCATTATTAAGCCTGAATTTCTTATGAAAGAAAGGCGGTTTGAATTTAAGAATCGTCCATCAGGCCTTCTGGGATCTGTTCTGATCGGAATGGCATTTGCTGCAGGCTGGACCCCATGTACAGGTCCAATACTAGGGGCGGTCTGGTCATTAGCAGTCACAAATCCTAATTCCGCAATGGTTTACATGATTGCCTATATTCTTGGCTTTGCTATTCCATTCTTTGTTCTTTCCTTCTTCATCGGGAAAATGCAATGGATCAGGCGAAACAGCGCCAAGATTATGAAAATCGGCGGTGTATTGATGATGATCATGGGCGTAGTTTTATTCTTTGACTGGATGACAAAAATCATTATTTTCCTTTCACCGTTATTTGGCGGATTTACAGGTTTCTAAAAACAAGGGCACATTCATTTTGGGAATGTGCCCCTTTTTATGTTATAAGGAAAAAGGGCTATGACTGGTGGTCGAAATTTGTCATAATCTTTCAATTGAAATTTATCTGATAGTTCGATATATTGAAATATGTGTTCTTTCGGAGTGGATTAATGTATCTCTCTAAAGGAATGATTTTTTTCTGCCAGATGTTTAATAATTGTTATTATGGGTATTTTTTACTATATATGTAGTATAATAGAGATATAGCTTCCAATGCACTACAAGGGGGAAACAGCGGTGGCGAGAATTTTAATAGTTGATGATGCGAAGTTTATGAGAGTTACGCTGAGCAGCATTCTGAAAAAAGCCGACCATGACATTGTGGGAGAAGGGGAAAACGGAAAGGAAGCCGTGGACCTATTCGTAAATCTGAAGCCAGATCTGGTGATGATGGATATCACGATGCCTGAAATGAGCGGGCTCGAGGCTGTCCGGGAAATTAAGAGGGACAACCCTAATGCAAAAGTTATCATGTGTTCAGCTATGGGCCAGCAGAAGGTAGTGGTTGAATCCATTGAAGCAGGCGCGAAGGATTTTATTATAAAACCATTTGATGAAGGCCGTGTATTAGAAGCGGTAAATCGGGTATTAAGTTAAGAGCTGACTCGTGGTACCCTGGACATACGGATGTGTCCGGGTATCAGCTGGAGTGGCTTTTTTTGATGAACTTTATCCTTCTGAGTACCCCATTCAAGCCTATTAAGATATAATATGGTTAGTAATCAAATGAAATAGAGGATGAAATCGAATGGACTTTGTATTAATTTCATCAATCGGTGCCGTATTTATGGCAATCTTCGCGATGTTCATCCGCATGAAGGCTGCAAAAAAGCCGGCTTCGGCCAAGAAAATCATCTTGCCGCCGATTTTTATGAGCACAGGTGCTCTTATGTTTACCGTTCCTTATTTTCGTGTTACTCCATTGGAGATCCTGGAAGCGGCCACAGTTGGATTGCTGTTTTCCATCCTTTTAATTAAAACATCTTCCTTTGAAATCAGGGACAGCGAAATTTATCTGAAGCGCTCCAAAGCATTTGCTTTTATATTAATAGGGTTGCTTATAATCCGCATCATTGGAAAAATAGCTCTTAGCTCAACAATCGACTATGGTCAGCTGAGCGGCATGTTCTGGATTCTCGCATTTTCGATGATTGTACCGTGGAGAATTGCCATGTATATGAATTATCGGAAGCTTCATCACGAGCTGAACGGATCGGGGAATCCCAAAACAACTTAATAGATTGAAAGCCGCCGGGTATTGCGCTCGGCGGCTTTTGCATTGTTATTTAATGGACTCCATCTTTGGGGTCCCATAGTCCATACATTTTCCGGATTTCTACGATTTGGCCAATGTGATAGGCGTCGTGGATGGTTAAGTTTGAAATGACAGACGACCAGGATTCGATCGGTTCCTTATAGGCGGAGGTGAGAAGCTTTTCTTCACTGCATTCTTCCAGGGCTTTGATCCACTCAGTTAATACGTTTTGAAGAGCTTTTATGGCAGATTGCCAATCCTCTTCAGTAACGGATTCATTGGTGCTGAAAGTTTCGTCATTGGCGATATGGGTTTGGGCGAGCGGCAATTCTTTGAATCTGGTTAGATAGCGGTCATTCCAGAAGGTAAGGTGGGTGACGATCTGCCAGATGGAATTACCGGTTCCTGACTTGTAGGATGCTTCTTTTGCTGATAATCCTCCGATAGCAGCAGATAACGGGACAAACCAATTGGGCTGGTCGAGGCAGGCGGATAGCTGTTTTAATAAGACTTCTTTTGTGGTCATGGGATTACTCCTTTATGGATAGAGTTACTCTCCATTCCTATTCAATAAAGGTGGTGAGTATCCTTCTTAAAGTCGGAAAAAATAAAAAACCATTTCGGCGTTCCGAAATGGCTTAGAATAAATGTTCATAGGGGGTGATACTTATCTGTTTTTCTGTCAATTTCTTGCGCAGAAATTTGTGGTCCCGTTTCGGCGTGGCTAGAATATAGCCTCGAATCAGAAGATCCTGATCAATTTGATCTGCCTTTTCATTTACAGCAAGCTCCCCAATTTTACCGGCAATCTTCATTCTTGCTACATCCCTGAACAGTTCAGGCACCGGACTTACGAGATCCTCCAGCAGATCTTTTTCCCTCTGCTGCCATAGATGCCGCGTTTCATTGACATAATGCTCTTCCCAATCCAAATCTGATTTGCCATCTTCTTTCGGCATGCGCTTTAAAAACTTGCGGAACATAAAAAAACCGCCAATCGCAAAGAACGAAATCAGAATGACAACCCAGAACAATATAAAATACATAAACCAGCCTTCTAGCATTTTCCTTCACCTACACACATATTTTCCTGTCCTTATTATAAGCCTTGTCCCGCGAAACGACAAGAAAGGAGGCATAAGTCTTGAAAGCAGCACCATTTGGCCTTATAATAGGAAGAGTCTTTACGGGGCTGATTGGGGTGCTGGTGCCCTCCACGGTCTTCAAAACCGCTTGTGACCTGCGTGCCAGGTCAGCTGGGTTCGATTCCCAGGCGGTCCCGCCAAATAAGGTTTTTTATTATCTAAGGTAAATTATAAGTCCAACGGTTTAATTGCTATTTTTACATAAGACCGTTGTAGACCGTTTGTTGAGACCGTTAGATAAATTTGTCTATAGCCTTCTACAAATACGTAGGAGGTTTTTTTATGTCAAAAAAACAAGTAAAGAGAATGTATTTTAAAAAAGATATTGGTAATAACTCAGGTAAAGTTAAGTTAAATGAAATTCCAATTACAACTTTATTTGAATACTTCATTTCAGATAAGAAAATTGAAGGGCTTGCCTCTAGGACATTAGATGATTATTACACTCACTTTGGTTATTTAATGGATTATCTACAATCTGAGCTAGTAAACACACAATTTAAAACTTCGATTTTTAAAGGTTACATTGCATACATGTTAGATGAAAAGCAATTAAATCCGGTGACTGTTAATGTTAGGATAAGAACAATAAGAGCATTTTTACGCTATTGCTTTATGCAAAACTATATAAAAGACGCTATTCATGAGCAATTTAAACCTGTCAAAACGATTGAGGACACTTTGGAGTCATTTACTCCAGAAGAAGTTAAAAAGTTAATTTCAGTGATTGATGATAAAACATACAAAGGGTTTCGTGATAAAGTCATTATTTTTGTGCTTTTAGATACACTAGTTAGGTGTTCAGAGCTGGCAAACATTAAAAGAAAAAACGTTGATATAAGGTCAGGGCTAATAACATTAGAGTCTCTTGATACAAAATCAAAAAAGGCTAGAGTGGTCCCAATATCAACTAAGACGGTTAAGTTACTAAAGGAGTACCTAGCCATTACTGAGGACTTTGGCTCTGAAATATTATTTTTAACCTATGAAGGTACAAACTTATCAGACAATACAGTACGGAAGAATCTAGCTGAGTATGGTCAAATTGCAAGAATTAACAAAAGAGTTTCACCGCATACCTTCAGACATACGGGTGCGTTATTCTATATCTTAAATGGGGGGGACCCTTTTAGCCTCCAAAAGATACTTGGTCATACAGATATGTCTATGGTTAGAAAATACATTCAGATGACCAATTCAGACGTTAAAAAGCAACATAATATTTATTCTCCATTGAATAATGTTTTTAAATGAAGATGTTAGCCTCCCTTTTTGTATAAGGGGGGCTATTTTACAGGTAAATATAAACTAAAAAAATCGCGTTGGGGGAGAACTGTTACTCACAGAAAAGCTTGTATTACTTATTACGATACGAATCAGATTCATTGAAAAAAAGGTTGATGTTTTACTGAGTTTTTTCAATTGAAAACGATAAGGTGGAGGATAAGAAGGAAAGATCATATAAGTGAAATGCTATTGTCAGTGTTGCACTCTCACTGCTGAGCCATTCTCCCGGTTGGTTGGTCAAAACAATTTATTTGTAATATTGTTTATAATTTAAGTCAATAAGCGGAGATTAGAAAATGAAAAATAAACAAGAAGATATCTCTTGTTTATTTTTCATTTAGAGCTAAGATAGTTAATATCTCATCATAGTACAATGAATCTTGTCCAACCAGATTAGTAAGTTTACCTTTATCAAGTCCAATTAATTTATTCTCTTCTACACTTAGGCATTCTGAACATTCATTGTATATAAACATTGCGGTTTGTCGTGAGAAACCCATGTTTTGTAATAATATAATTATTGGATTTTTTGTTCCATATTCTAAAAAACTTGACCAATTTGGGCCGGCATCCTCTTTAAAAATAAATTCAAGGATACTAAAGTAACTACTAAAATATTTCTCTAACGTAAATTGAAGAATCTTTTCAATATCTGCTAATAGCACATTTATTTCGTGGTTTACATGCAACGTATTATTAATATTGAACTTTTCTTTAATCCTGTTTCCTTTAAAAGAATAATAAATATCTTTATTGTTTTCATCCTTATATTTTAACGTATTTACAATTAAAGTTTTTAAGCTTGCTCCATTAATCCAATTATTCATAAGTTGGGCTATATACTTTAGCTTTTCTTTATTTTCAAGTGATTTTTCATATTTTTCCCACTCATAAGCTTCATAAAAAACATTTAAGACAGCTAAACAGTTCTTGTAATTAACTGTATTTGGGAAATGGGGGCTTTTATTCCTTTTAAAAGAATTACTAACTAAGTTATATACCGTATCTTGTTGACTAACCATGATAGAATAATTCTGTTGTACAATTTCTATTGGCACTGCAATTTTATCTTTTAAATCGTCTGCTTTACTCAAGATTTCATATTGTTCTTTATCTATTAGCTTCTTTATTAGTGGGCTTTCATAACTTTTTTCTCTATCAATTCTATCTATTAAAATTATATTTGCTAAATAGTTAATTATCTGGTCTTCCTTGTTATTAACCTTATCAACTCCATTATCATTAAATATTTGTTCTATTTTTCTTAACCTATTATCAAGTTTATTATCTATACTTGTTTCAAGCTTAATACTATCTCTATCAACAAATAGGTCTGTGTTGGACCAGTCTCTCATCCCGTCTCGTATACAAAAAATATTCCCGGTTAACTCAAAGTTTAACCTTCCAGCCCTTCCTGCAAGATTCCAGAAGTCTATTTTAGACATTTTTGAATTACCCTTCTTATTTTTAAGTATAAAAATATTTTTAGCTGGCAGATTTACTCCTTCTAAGAGTGTTGATGTACAAAATAAATACTTAATAATTCCTTTTTTAAATAACTTTTCAATTTTTACCCTTACAATATGCGGAAGTCTTCCGAAATGAAAGCCAATGCCATGATTTAAACAGTCTATTAAAAAATAATGAGGATGTATTATTTCACTAATTGTATTAATTGCATCATTTAACTCCGATAGGTGGGCTTTAGACAAAGAATTTATAAAAGTTCTATCTACTAATCCTATAAAGTCTCTTGCTAAATTTACTGTAGTATCTGTTGAGTTACAATATATAATATTTGCATTGTCAGAACCTAACTTATAAATGGTTTGAAGGCTATTGGTAAAATAATCAATATTCTCAATTGATATATCAATAACATCAAGCTCTGAAAAGTATTTACATCTTTTACTTAATAGGTCAATGTAGAAAAGGTTCTGGCCAACTGGTGTTTCATTTGTTTTGTAAATCGAATTATTTTCTATATTAAATAGCTCCAGGAAAATTTCTGGATTAGAAACATTAGGAGATGAAAAATAAACTCTTAAATTCTTGAAGTATTTTATTGCCTTTTCAATAGCTAAATACAAAGTGATACTCCTATAATCTTTTTCAGCTGATAGCTTGTGTGCTTCATCTACAAACAGAATACCCAGATTAGGTTTTTCTACTTCAGAGAGTAAACCTAATAAGCGTTCTGGAGTTAAAACAAATATATATTTATTTCTAGGGTTAAGAAAAGAAGTGTCGAAATTGGAGTGTATATTATAATTGTTTTTTCTTAGTTCTTGCCCAACTTCTTTGTTTAAATCTGTAACAAATTGATTGATAAGTGCACGAGTAGGTACTAATATTACAATGTTTTGTTTCATTTCTTCATTAATAATATTTTTAATAAAAGCTTTTATTAGAAATGATTTTCCCATTGATGTTGGGCCAGCAAAGCTAAAATAATTAGAATTTTTTAAGCGTTTAAAAAGTGCATATTGAGAGTCTGTAAATATAGGACCATTTAGTCCATCAACTCTTTGAATAATTTTTTTTGTATTTGCTTCTATTCTCCTGTCATAAGGCAATTCAACTTTGAAATTTAAAAGGTTTAGAGCTGGAAAGTTTCCTAACTTTGCAAGAATTGCGGTGGAATAATTTTGATAAATAGGATTATCCTTAAACATATACTGAAGTAATGAAACTATTTTATATGCAAGATTTCTATTAGATGTAATTGTTGAATTAGAAAGGATATCACTAAATCTTAATAGGTCCTTAAGTTCTTTATTAGAAAATAATACTTCAGTGCCTATTAATAAATTCTTCCCATAACCTTCGCTAAGTTTTTTAAATAAGGATATAAAGTATTCATCAACTAATACATCTTCCGATAATCTATTAAAAATCATTAGAAGCTCCTTTCAAGTTCTCTATAACTTTTTTTCTTGTAATATCTAATTCAAAAAAAGGTAAAGCAAAAATATAAAAAGTATAACCATGTAAACCTTTCTCTTTAACCTTGTTCTCAATGTATTGATATTCTTTCTCCACCGTTTCAACTATTAACTTCCTTACTTTTTGTCTAAATGTTTTATTAGGCAATAACCAATCAGCATCCTCTAGCTCAAGGTCAAATCCAATAAAAATACCAAATGCACGGTCTGTATTAAGTTCATCATCTTGTGCACTGGGGATAATTATTTTTTTTAAATATTTATATTGCTCATCCGTTATAGCTTCTTTTATAAGATGTGAATTAATTAATAGTACCTCATCGTTTATATTGTTTTTTGGTCTCTTAATATATTCATCAATAGATTTAAAGGCCTCGTAAAGACCTCTTTGGAACTTCTTATTTAGTTTTGATTCACCAAAAATTAAGTGAAAGTCACTATCATTTAATTGCAGGAGATGGATTCCATCCGCACCTTTAACATAGTCTGAGGACGAAGTCTTTAATTCCATTTTCGTCATAATCTTTGGAGCTTTTAAATGAGATTCGAGTAAACAGTATAAAAGAATTTCTCCTAGCTCTCCATCGTTGTTTTCATGCTCTTTTAACTTATTTACAGCAAGGAAAAATTTTTTACCACCCGGAGTTCCTGCCAATTCTTCAAGCTCCCTTGGAGATAAACAATAAGTAATAATACTGTCATAAAGTTCGTAAACAAGATTAGAATAATCAAATTTATTATTTGCTATTCTTAACACATGGAGATTTACGCGTGAATTACACCCTACTAATTCATGGTCTTTTATATCGTGATAAAAAAGACCTAGGAATTTCTCACCTATATTTGTTTCTAGCAATCTATAATCACCCTTTTTAGTTTGTTTCCACATATGGTTAATTATACCATACTGTTTAACAGTTCTGGAAAAAAGACTCCATAACAGAATATTATTTGTTTTTTTAACAGTACTATGTTTTTTTCAGAATCTGTGACTTTTAGGGAGAGGAAATAGGGGAGAATAGTTACTTATAGAAAGGTCTGTACTACTTTATACGATTATGGGGAAGCACTTTTAAATTCTTCGTGTTTTCTACCAAATGAAAAAAGTAGTCAAGATATTCCTATTTTCATGGTAGAATATTACTGGGTGATTAGTAATGGAATTAATAGAAATAAAGGATAAAATTGAATATTACCTTGATAAAGACCATTTTGAAAATATACATAGTGGGGCGTTTTATGGTGTACTAGAGGTTCTTTTTAATTTTGTTTCAGAAGGAGTTGAAGCAGTAAAAGATCGTCAAAAAGCACTAGCGTGGGTTTGTGATGCTGTTATGGGGAGCGGGAAAACGACAGCTATAGAGGTATTGTTAAAGTATTTAGCAGACCATAAATCTTCTGTACCATTATTGTTAGTTTTCAATGAGAAAAGCTTAATGAAACGTATATACGATTCCTTGCACAAATATGGTGCTGGAAAACGCAAGTACAATCTTATAGAGTATGTACAAACTGAGAACATAAATGAAGTAGTCCACACTCTAACAAAATTTCAATTTGTATGTATTACTCAACAACGTTTTCGTGATTTAACTCTTGGCTATGGGAATTGGAATGACTTTCGCATATTTCATGAAGGAACGGAGCCTTTTCATAAAGACATTGAAAGGCTAGTAATTGTTGATGAAATGCCTATACTTTTTGATGAGAGCGTCTTTGATATATCGAGCAAGGATAATAGTGTCGATTGGTTTGATAAGATGGCGGAAGCAAGCAAACTAACACCATCAGAAATACAATTCGGGCGTACAATGATTATGATGTTAATGACTTATGAAATGCTTGATAGTGAAGAAAGCAGAACTTATACAAAACCTCTTATAGAAGGTATTAAAGATTCTAAGATGCAAGAACGCTTTGAACAAATATTGGACAAAATTAATATTGATGAAAGCGACTTTGAATCAACAAGAAAATATAAGTGGTTTAAAAAATTGCTTAATTGGGATGGGGTTGGGGCAATTGATAGACATTCTAAAGGGGTAAGTATTATTTGTTCTCGGTTAATACAATATCATAAAAGAGGGAACATATTGATTCTAGATGGGACAGCAAAGTGGAATAAAGTAATTTATGAGAAGACTTATGTTATAAAAGAAGTTACTAATTTTTACAACTACTCTCAGAGGATAAAAATCCACATAAAGGATATAAATACATCTAAAGAATCAAGAGAAAATAAAGACTATGACATACATGGGAAGATTGCAAGTGATTTCAGAGAGTTGAAAGAAAAACTTGATACAAAAGTATTTCCACTTTCTAGTAAAAGTGATGTTAAAAACTATATAAATAATGGGGTAATTAGTCCAGAACAGCAAGAGTTTTATGAATCACAAAATATTGGTGAAGATACTTTACCAATCAACCTTTTAAATACAAGAGGGAAGGAAGAACTGAGTGATTATAATGCGATTGCTCTCATGAATATTCCGATTAGAAATCCACAATTTTACAAAATAATGGCAGTCGGATTATTTGGTGTTGAATGTAATCTAGAGCAGAATAACAAAAGGCAAGAGCAAGATAATACTGGGTGGTTTAAAGATGTACAAATACAAGAATTGTTTGAAAAGAATTTACTAGCTGATATGTTGCAGATAATTCATAGAACAAATTTGAGAAAAATAAAAGCTACATCTTTAAACCATGTAGTTTTATATACGCATCTAATTGGATGGGGGGCAAAACTACAAGAAGCATTAGACATTCCGAAAGAATCATTAAGATATGACATCGTAGGAGATAAATATAATTTTATATCAAAGTGCGAAGAGTTTGCTAAGAAAACACGTTCTTTTTTAGAGAAGCAAGGAGATTATTTTAATAATAATTCTTATACAGCTGGGCAAATAATCAAAGGGGATAGCTTTAAAAACTTCATAAAAAAGAATTGGGACGATGGCTATAAAAGTGAAAAGCTTAATGAAATCTTCAACAGTTACGGAATAGATATTTCATTAGATAAGAAGCAGAATGGTAAAGCTTGGAGGTCCTTCAGTCTCACTGAAGATACTCATCGGCAAGTCTACTCAGTAATTTAATAAGGTGGGTAACAATTCTTTTTATAAGAGAAAAAATTACCCACTTAGTATATAATGTGGCAAAAAAAGTGTGTTTTTCCCAAAAACACACTTTTTATCGCCACCTTTGCAAAGAGAATGAATTTATATAAATATCTTTTGTATAGAGGTAAAGAAGTTAACACTTTTTCCAGTTATACTTCAGCTTTTCGAAAGCCTTGCTTTCGAAAAGGGACAAGGACAAAGCGCAGCGTGTCCGCGTCAGCAAGCACTGAACTTGTTCAGTGCATAAAAAAATAATAGTTGTTATCTTTTTCCATATGACTCAAGTTGTTTATAAAGAAGAAATAAAAAAGTATGTAATGTTGAAGTTACTTCTTCTAAGAAGTTCTCTGTTAGCCTAATTTCATTTCTATCAGTAACAAGAATATTTTCTTTCTTTTCTAACTTATCAGCCAGGTCTTTATTAGATGATAAATCCAATCGACCATCTGCATGGGCTAATGTATTTATCAAGTCGTTAAAGAACGTTATCCGCTCCCATAGTTCTGTTCCGAAAAAGTTTTTATCTAATACAAACTGTTTAAGATAGTTTGTATATTTCTTTAATCCTTTGTCTTTAGCTTTTTTAAGCTCATATTCTGTTTTTTTTTCAAAGTAAAAACATAATTCATGTAAAAAGTTTTCAAGTGAGAAAAAGCAGGTCATAAATTGTGCTGCCTTAAAATGGTTGGGAAGTCGTCCCTATATTTAAGGTATTCATCTTGGTAATGCTCGTAGAATTGTTGCTTGGTTTCCTCATCAAATTTCCCTGCTTCTCTTTCTAAGAATTCTTCAAAGCTTTTCTTTTCAATTTGTATAGTGTTTTCTGTGATATCTTGTAGTTCACTTATTGTACGTAGCATATCTTCGAAGACACTGCATATATAACCTAACCATCCATATCTAAGCATATTGACCTCCTTAATAATAATTAATTGCTACTAAAATTATAAAAAACTTTAAGAAATAAGGAATACTTTATTTGGCATTTGGACACAATATTAGTTTTGGCTAGTATAACGTTATTCTTTTCTGGTAATCCTTTTTAATAAAAAAGGAGGAATGGAATATGAATCAAAAAAGAGCACTTTTATTTGAGGTTTTAGCTAGTGAAATTGATGAAGAATTAGAAAAGGACATGCTTGAATTTATTAATGTTGAAAGTGCAATTGAAGAGGAAGACTTATTTAATTATTTTCAAGGGATTTCTTGTGAAGATATTCTTTACTGGCTTGAGGAATATGAAGCAAAGTGGAATCCAGATTGTAGAATTTACGAAATTGTTAATGACCAAATTAATTTTTATTTCTCTGACCAACAACTAATCATTAAGAAGAGTTTGGATTATTTTAACATTCCAAAAGAAAATATACCAAAATTTATTAAGAGTTTATCTAATGAAGTATCACCAAAGAGAAAGTATCAAATCGAAAAATGGTACGAGACAGTATACGATTTTATAGGAGTCTTGTATTACTTTAGGTTTGTAGAAAAACTTGAGAAAAGTGAAATAGCACATATTATGGGTATTCAAGTAAATCCATTGCACATTCACTTATATAATTTCTGCTGGCATTATTCAAATAACTTTGATGAAAATACTAAAGAATATGAAAGAGAAAAGTCTAAATTACAAGCAGTATTTAAAAAAGCAAAAACAAATGCTTTGAAACTAAAAGAATCCGAACATCCAATGTTAATTGAATCATTAAATAGAGTAAAGATTAAAAAAAACAGTTACATTAAACTTGGTTTTAGAACAAAAGATGACTATATAAAAACTTTTTATCATTTGATTTTCATAGATAAGCTAGTTCCCAAAGAACTCATGGTAATTTTCAATTTGCCTTACTCTACAATACAATCACGATTAAGGAATCTCGGCTTTAATATTAATATTAAAGATGCAATTGTAAAAAAGATGGAAAATGGAAATCAGGATTATGAAAAATCAATAAGGACGGGTAAGATTACACGTTTAAATAGTCGCTATAGACATTTATCGGATAGTACAATTAATGAGAATTATGCAAGGGAATTGCTTGATAAATATTCTTATGAATATTTCGATAGTAATGTTTACGATTTTGTTGTAGGGGTGAATAACGTAGGCTTACTCTTACAAAAAGAAGTTGATATTCCTGTAATCATATGTAATCGGAGAAAAAACAAATGGTATAAATTTGCAATAGAATATAATGGCCCTTACCATAGTAAGGAGAAAGATTTTACAAAAGCAAACATTGCGGAAGAAAGAGGGTGGATATATATTGCTATTGTGGAAGAGAAAAACAGTAGTGCAAGTAATAATCGGAAGATAATTCAAGGGTGGGTTCGAGAGGTTTGTATGGAAATGAAACGCTATATTGGTGATGAATAATAAAGAAGCTATCAAAGGGGCTGTTTGCGTGAAACTTGATGAATCATTGCAGTCATTATTGAATGAAATACAAGATTCAAACAAGGAAGTAATTTGCAAGATAGAACAATTGGAGAATAAAGTTAACCAAATCAAACAATATCCACGTTCCAATAAAGATAAGTTACAGTTATTAAAATTTGACGTGGAGTTTATAGCAGATAAACAATTTAAAATTGAAATGAAGCTAAATCGAATTGTTAATATGTTTGAAGCTCTAGAGTGTCAATAACAAATAGAAGTTACAATGGAAACAACTTTTGGTACGTTGTTAAAGGAAGAATGCATTTCAATATTACGTATTACTCATGAATAGAACCTTTGAGAAAATCCAGTCATTAATATACAGATTGGACTTTCTCAAGGGTTTTAGTGTCAACTGTTAATTAACACTTGAAAGTTAAAACTGGATAGAATTCAAATTTTATTCAGTTTTGCCACCTGTCCTGCTTTCTGACTGACATCAAGCTTCCCCATACACCAATGTGTGCACACATCTGCTCATTTGCAGCAACAACGATATGAAAAGTTTGTAGCCACCCTGTTGATGGAGATGTTAAGTAATATCAATATTAAAGGAGTCATATCTATATGGGCTTTTTTCAAAAAATAAAAGGGTTTTTAGTATCTGATAAAAATTCCTCGTTAACTAGGAGAGATGAACAAGGCTTTGCAACTATGAGTAATGGTTCTACTGCGGGAGAAGAACGTGTATTAAGTCAAAATAGATTCTATATGGAAGAAGGAATATTAAAATTAGAAGAAGGTAAGTGTCCTTATTGTGGTTATGAACTAGAAAAGCCTCCTTCTCGAAAGCGGAATTGCCCTTCTTGTAAAAATGATATGTACGTAAGAACGTTACCTCACGTTGATGATGCAAAAAAAGTAAGAGTATTAGTAACAGAGGAGAAGGCTGAAAAGATTGATATAGCTTGGGCGAAAATTGCTGGTACTTATGAAGAGTTGATAAAGGACAAGAAACGTTTTGAAGAGATGAAACAGCAACTGTTTAACGCATGGGGGACAGTGCCAAGTGACAGTGATGTTAATTGGCATCTAATGATGAACAATAGAATTGACCACTATAACAATCAGCAGTGGGGTTTATACAGAAACACAACTTTAAGAATGGCAGAACACTTATATAGATTAAAAAAGTTTGATTTATCTCTCCGAACATATCTAGAAGTTTTATATATAGATATTAATGGTCCTAATAATGCAGGCAAAATCAACGGAAGGTATGAATTCGAAGTAAAAGAAAACTTTAAACCCTTTAATCCCAAAGATAAAGGAAATTCATTTGTTGCTCCTGCGATTATCAAGCGTATAAAAATATTAAGAACAGAGAAGAATCCATTGGACAACGAAAAGTTAGAGGAGATTTTTATTCATCAATGTGAACAAGTTTATTATTCTATTAATCCACCTTTGACTCCAGAAGAAGCCTGGAAAAAGCTAAGGAATGAAATAATAAAATCATAGATAGTGGATTATGCATAAACACTAATTAAGGCAGGAATTCCATGAACACTTCAACTTAAACTAAAATTGCAATATGAATATATTGAGAATAAACAGATTAAAATACATGGGAAAGCAGACATATATGGAACTTTATTTAAATGGTCATGTAAAGATGTTGGGGCAGTAAAGTCTTATCTTAGACAGCACGCTTTAGAGTTTCAAAGAAAAAAATCGAAAGAGATTAACAACCATAACAATAGCCTGAATATTCCCGAGAATCAAATGTGCAAAGGAGATAAGTGACTTGGATAATAATGTTTATCTTTATACTCGTTCGGGAGTAGAACATTTAAAAGATGCTATAGAGCTTATTAAGGAGGAGGTTTACTTTAAGAGCAGAGGAGAAGCCTTTGAAGATTGCACTAAGTATTGGACTCAACAGGTTCAAAAGGTTTTAAAAAAAGATTGTTCAGATAAGGTGAAAATAAGAAAAGTTCAACAGCTATTTAACATTGACGGTACTAGTGACTCGTTGTAAGATCTGTTAGTGCAACACCTTTGAATTTAATAAAAAAAGAAAAACCCATCCTACCTCTGATATGCTCCCCTTTAGGTAGACAGATTAAAAAATAAAAATCTGGCTGCTTATGGGGGAGTATTTATTATGTCTAA
>NZ_JBQCMZ010000002.1:0-330791 GCF_051964675.1 Cytobacillus sp. SAFR-174
TTAGACATAATAAATACTCCCCCATAAGCAGCCAGATTTTTATTTTTTAATCTGTCTACCTAAAGGGGAGCATATCATGCCGGAATTGGGTTTTTCTCTGGGCAGAGACCAAAAATTTTCCTTGCCTTTCATAAGTATTTTAAGCGGGCAGAAAAAGCCATTAAAAAATATAACAGCTTATTTACAATCAATATCATTATCCTCTATAGTATATTGAATCCAATTTTTCTCAACAGGCTTTCAGACAAGGAATGCTATTTTTGCTGTTCATGATGAAGAGGAGGACATATCCAGGTTTGAAAGCCAATTATTAATGCTTTAGACTAAGGATATGGAAGATTTTTGTTATTTTAGGTTTAGTAGTCTTATTTAAAAATAGAAAAAGTACTTTTGATTACTAGCAACTTTTATAAATGAGGTGTAGGTAATGGAGCTGAAAAAATATAAAGTTCTATTATTTGAGAAAATAAAAACGCAGATTACAGACTGGTTTGAAAATAATCTGTCTGAGAATATAAAAAAAGAAGAGGTATACAGGTTCCTGCATTCCATAAAGGGCACTGCTGGAACACTGCAGCTCACCGGGCTCCATCAGCTGGCCGATAATCTGATCTTGGATATTGAAGATATGGATGAAAAAGAGGATTGGGATAAGGAGGCTTTGCGAAATTATCTTTTCGATTTAATTGAGATGAGCTATGAGTATGAGCATTTCGAAAGTACATTAAAGCAGCAGGCTCCGATAAGGGTGGAAAATGCCCCTCTTGTTCAGCTGATTGATGATGATATTTCCATGCTGATTCTTCTGAAAGATGCACTCGAAAGCAGGGGCTGGATGGTTATTGCCAGTACGGAGCTGGAGGTTGCAGCAGAGCAGTATTATGACCATCGCCCAGATTGTTTAATAGTAGATATTAATTTGGAAGGGGAAAGTGGTTTTAAGTTTTTGGAAAGTTTACAGAAACATACTCGAAATAAGTATGTTCCAAAGATTATGATCAGTGTAAGCAATGATCGGGAAACCAGATTAAACTCATATAAAATGGGTGCAGATGATTTCATCCCCAAGCCGATTGACATAGAGGAATTTCTATTAAAGATAGACAGGCACTTAGCAAATAAGAAATTATTTGATCAATCTGCAATGATAGATGAATTAACCCGAGTTTATAATAGAAGGTTTTTTGAAGACAGTTTAGCAGTATTTATGAATGAATTGGCCAGAAATCATCGGACCTTTTCACTGGCGATACTTGATCTTGATTTTTTCAAAAACATTAATGATACATATGGCCATCCGGCAGGTGATACAGTCCTTGCTGAATTTGCAAAGTACTTAAAAGAAAATGTCCGGCAAACAGATTATGTGTTCAGATATGGCGGCGAGGAATTTGTTGTCTTATTCTCTGGCGCTTCAGATATCGAAAGCAAAATAGCCCTTGAAAAGATTTTAAAAGGGTTTTCGGAAAAGAGGTTTGAACAGTGCGGCAATTCATTTAGCGTTACTTTTTCTGCAGGAGTTTTTATGGTCGATCAGCCGGGGATAGAGAAAGAAACGATTGTAAGGGCTGCTGACCAGGCTTTATATGAAGCCAAACAAAAGGGAAGAGCAAGAGTGGAAATAGGTAAAGCCGATCCTATTGCAAAGCATAAGAAAAAGCTTTATGTCTCCGTTATTGATGATGACTCGATTATTAGAATGATGCTCACTAAGGTTCTCAGCAATATGGAGTTCGATCATGCAGACCTGGATATCCAGGCATTTGAAGACGGGCGGAAATTTCTGCATTCAAATCGAATAGAAGAAAAGGGGCCGCATTTTCTGGTTCTGGATGGGATAATGCCTGTAATGGATGGCCTTGAGGTTATGCAGGAAATGAAAAAGTCGAAGAGAGCCAAGGACATTCATGTTCTTATGCTGACAGGGCGAAAAAGTGAGCAGGATATAGCACGTGCATTGAAACTCGGAGCTGAAGATTACGTGACAAAGCCATTTAGTCTTACAGAACTGGAAGCTAGAATTCAGCGTTTAATTAAGAGGCTGATCTAAATGCTGAAGAATGAAATATTCTTCCTCGGTCTATTAGCTGCTGTCATTTCTGGATTACTGCTTCTCATTCTGTTGTACCTTGTCATAAGAAAATGGCTGGAAGATCGAGAGCGCAGAAAAATTAATGAATGCATTGAAACCCTTAGCCCGCTGATCTTCGAATTTATCTCAGAAGGAGAAATAAGCCGGCACCTTCATTTGGATAATGATATAAAAAAGAAGGCTGCAGAAGAGATTTTGTCTAAGTTCGCAGCCAATTTAACAGGAGAAGAGGAAACGGGAAAACTCAGGGAGTTTGCTGACAGGAATCTGAGAAATTACTTTCAGAGACAGTTGAAGAGCAGAAGGTGGAGTACTAGAATGAACGCACTCTACACTATCGAAGATCTGCATTTCATTGAGTTACAGCCTCAAGTTTTGGAATCAGCTATAAAAGAGAAAATATCACATGATGAAAGGGTACAATCCTTGAGAATACTTGCGGCATTTCAATTCGAAGGAATTCCTGATCTACTTCTGTATAATAGTGAAAATCTATCGGACGGTGAATTAAGGAATATCATCCTCCGGCTGAATGAAAACTTGTTCAGTCTTTTAATTTCAGATTTCCATAGTGCTGCAAACCCATTGAAATACGCCATTATAGATTCTGCTGGAATAAGAAAAGAATTAAGATACTTACTTTTCATTGAGTCAGTCTATGCCAGCTATGATGGGGAGACTCGTTTAAGAGCAGTAAAGGCACTTTCTTCACTAGGGATGGTTAAGGATATATCACCCTATCTGGACTTGCGTCATTCCCGGGATTGGAAGGAAAGGATGATGGCTGCGAAGCTCTTCGGTTCATTAAAGGAACCTGAACTCATGCCATATTTGCTCGACCTTCTCCATGATCGTTCCTGGTGGGTGAGATCTCAGGCTGGGCAATCCATTATGATGTTCCCTCGCGGAAAAGAAGAATTGCAGATTGTACTGGATACCTCGGATGATTCGTATGCAAGGGACATGGCCTGGGAATGGATGAACAAAGGAGAATTTGGTTGATTATGGCTTTTATGTGGGGAAATATATTGGTCGGATTTGCTGCATTTATAGCAGTCTTTATGGTGCTGGTCATTAGTTTCTATTCAATTATTTTAGTAATCTCAGTTTTTCAGCTAAGGAAGGAATATTTGCTGAACCGAAACCAGACATTTGACGAGTATATGAATGAATCTTTCGCAAAACCGGTTTCCATCATTGTACCAGCATATAACGAAGAAGCGGGGGTTGTTGCCAGTGTACGCTCCCTTTTGAGTATAGACTATCCTTCTTTTGAGATTATCGTTGTCAATGACGGTTCAAAAGATGACACCATTGAAAAAATGATTACACATTATCAAATGAATGAAATTAATCCAGCTGTCAGGAAGCAGGTTGAAACAAAGGCGGTTAAAAAAGTTTACCAGTCCGCTTCTCTTCCAAATCTATTTTTAATAGACAAAGAGAATGGAGGAAAAGCTGATGCGCTGAACGCAGGAATTAACTTTTCCCATTTTCCTTATTTCTGTTCATTGGATGGAGATTCTGTACTGGAAAGGGATGCTTTCTTAAAGGTAATGAAGCCTATATTGGATTCTGATGGGGAAGTGATTGCTTCGAGCGGAAGCATCCGCATTGCGAATGGCTGTGAAATACAGGACGGCAATATTTTAAAGGTTGGCTTAGCCAGGGAACCTTTAGTCATCATGCAAATAATCGAATACTTAAGAGCCTTTTTAATGGGCAGGATTGGATTAAGCCGGCATAATTTACTTCTGATTGTCTCTGGAGCCTTCGGTGTTTTTTCCAAGCAATGGGTCATTGATGCGGGAGGCTATAAAACCAATACAGTTGGCGAGGATATGGAGCTGGTAGTAAGGCTCCATAGACTTATCAGAGATAAAAAGCAAAAGAAAAAAATTGTCTACGTCCCAGACCCTGTTTGCTGGACCGAAGTTCCGGAATGCACAACATACCTTAGAAGACAAAGGCGAAGGTGGCATCGCGGATTATTTGAAAGTCTGTGGACACACAGGAAGATGACCTTTAATCCAAGATACGGCCCTATAGGGTTTATATCCTTTCCATACTTTTGGATCGTAGAGCTTTTGGGCCCGATAGTTGAATTATTGGGATACATTTATGTGGTTATTTCCTTATTTTTAGGTGGTATCTATCTTGAGTTTGCCATCCTGATTTTTCTGCTATCGTGTTTATATGGTTCACTTTTCTCCATGGCCGCCGTTTTGCTTGAGGAATGGAGCTTAAGGAAATTTCCAAAAATCTCTGATTTAATCAAACTGTTTTTCTATTCATTGACTGAAACGTTATGGTACCGGCCTTTGACGGTTTTTTGGAGATGTGAAGGAATATGGCAGCTGGTCAAAGGCGATACAAGCTGGGGAGAAATGAAAAGAAAAGGTGTTTCCGGATGAGACAAATTACCAAAGGGCAAACAGCCGTTTTTCTGTTTGTTCTTGCCGTGCTGACCGTTGTTTCCAGTCCTTTCTGGTCATGGTGGCTAAAGCAGGATCAAAAACTGAATGTGTTTATTTTGGACAAAACAGTGCCGGATGACTCTTATCGGGAGCATAAGGGACTTATATGGATTTTAAATAATGAAAAATATATCAAATCAGATGGGGATCGATACAGTATTGAGGCTGATTACAGCGGCTTTAAACCAGGAACGAAAAATGAATATACTATTAAGCCATTACCGGACAATCTTGAAAAATATCAGGTTCTTTACCTTGCAGATACGTATGGGGTTTATGAGGAAGAATTCTATGGAAGCAATCCATTGGGAGAACGGTCTTCTAATCTATATGGCGGGCTGCAGGAGGAGGAGGTTATCCAGCTGGAGGAAACTTTAGTTTCCTCCAAAGGTAAAACACTCATTGCAGAATTCAATACGTTTGCAAGTCCTTCATCAGATGAGGCCAGGCATCGATTGACCAATTTATTGAATATCAGCTGGAGCGGGTGGATTGGGAGGTATTTCCCTGATTTATCGGGCAGTGAGGTTCCTATATGGGTAAAGGAAAACTATGGAGACGGAAATTGGGGTCATAAAGGTCCCGGTCTCGTATTTGTGAACTCGAATGATTACGTTGTGGTTGTCGAAGAGAGTGAAATGGAAGGTAAAGGGGTTGAGTTCCGCCTTACTGAGAACGGCGAGGATTTCTTCGGAAAGAAGGTGGAAGCGCCCTATCGATATTGGTTCGATGTGATCGAGGCCAGAAATGCGGATGAAGTACTGGCTGAGTATTCATTGCCTCTTACTAAGACAGGAAAAAGCAAGCTGCAGAATGCCGGTATCCCTGACACATTCCCAGCTGTTATTCAGCACAGCAACGCTGCCTATTCTTCCTATTATTTTGCAGGCGATTATGCAGATGAAGCAGAAGTTCCAACTATTTATCAGACGAGAGGACTTGCCAAGTGGAAAGAACATTTTAGTGCCAATGATTCTTTTTACTGGGAAGCGTACGTCCCTATGATGAAGAAGGTGCTGCAGGTTAAGCCGCAGCTGGCAAATAGCAAATTCACCCCGGAAATAGATGAGACCAATGGAATACAATTCAATAGCCAAACAAGTGAAGATTATATTCAAATACTGAAAAATGGCACCTGGGAGGATCTGCTAATAAAAGGGGTCAATATGGGAATAGCCAAGCCTGGCAATTTTCCCGGGGAAACAGGAATTACTGAAGCTGAGTATTTCCGATGGTTTAAAGCAATAGGTGATATGAATGCCAATGCTATCAGGATATATACTTTGCATCCGCCGGCATTTTATGAAGCGTTTCATAAATATAATCAGATTGCAGAAAAACCATTATTTCTATTCCATGGTGTCTGGGTCAATGAAGAAACACTGGTTAAGGAGCAGAATGCTTTCTCAGATGCTGTAACAAAAGATTTTAAAAATGAAATGGAGAAAATGATTGATATTATTCATGGAAATGCTGTCATTGAGGAGAGGCCGGGGCATGCATCAGGCGAATATAAATTTGATATCTCACCATATGTGCTTGGCTTTATGGTTGGTATTGAGTGGGATCCTGAAGCGGTCAAAGGCACGAATGATAAACATAAGGGCCTTCAGCAATTCTCCGGTGAATATTTCCAGACAGCTGATGCCAGCCCGTTTGAAATCTGGCTTACTGAATTAATGGACTATGCCGTGAATTATGAAACCGCGAGCTACGAATGGCAGCATTCAATGAGTTTTACCAACTGGGTAACGACCGATCTTCTGGAACATCCTTCAGAGCCGTCGGTTAAGGAAGATATGGTTTCTGTAAACCCTAACCATATACAAGGGACAGATAGGTTTCACGCTGGCCTTTTTGCCTCTTATCATGTATATCCATATTACCCTGATTTCCTTAACTATGAAGAGAAGTATGTCAATTACATCGATTCAAAAGGGGAAAAGAATAATTATGCAGGCTATCTTCATGATTTAATCGCTGTCCACGAGATGCCAGTTATAGTAGCGGAATTCGGAGTCCCTTCGTCCAGGGGGATGACCCATGAAAACGTTGGGGACATGAATCAGGGATTTCACTCTGAGGAGGATCAGGGGAAAATAAACAGCCGGCTGTTTGAGTCCATTGTTTCTGAAGGTTATGCCGGAGGTCTGGTGTTTTCCTGGCAGGATGAATGGTTTAAGCGAACCTGGAATACGATGGATTATGATAATCCTGACAGGCGTCCATACTGGTCCAACAGGCAGACAAATGAACAGCATTTCGGCCTGCTGAGCTTTGAACCAGGTAAAAATGAAGCTGGAATATATGTGGATGGCATTACAGGTGATTGGAAAAAGCTGAACGCTAAACCTGTTTACAGTTCTGGCCGCAAGAATTCTTACTTGAAGGATATGTATATTCGTTCTGATGAGGAACACTTATATATCCGGCTGGATTATAACCATCCTATTGACCTGGAGAATGAGACCACACGTATACTGATTGATACCATTGCAGAGCAGGGACAGACTTCGATCCCGGTTCTGACAGGAAAGGTCAAAACGGACTTCGGAGTTGACTTTATGGCAGAAATAGGCGGACAGGATAAATCCAGGCTTCTAATAGATAGCTATTATGATACTTTTTATTATCATTATAGCCATATGCTGAATATGATTCCGAATGAAAGCTATGCCAATAAAAAGGATAATGGAGTCTTCCACCCTATCAGGTTAGCACTGAATAAGGAATTAACTATTCCATCCACTGGGGAAACGAAATCGTTCAAATCCTATGAGACAGGCAATTTACAGTTTGGGAATGCAAATCCTGCTCATGAACACTTCAATTCATTAACCGATATAAGCATTAGCAGGAGTAAAAAAGTAATGGAGATCAGACTTCCGTGGGCATTGCTTAATATTAAGGATCCAAGCCAGAAAGAGATAGTTGGGGATGTATGGAGAGAAGGTCTCACAGGCAGCCAAACAATTGAGGGATTAAGAATTAGTGCAGTGTCGACGGACAGAGAAGGTATCTTGGATTCTTTTCCAAAGATGCAGGATGGAGTGCTCCAAGGAAAAGATTCTGCCTATTATTCTTGGGAACTGTGGGAGGAGCCAGATTACCATGAAAGGCTTAAAAAGTCCTATCATATTATGAAAAAATTATTTGACTCCGTAGAGTTGGGAGAGAAGTAAATGAAAAAGATATTGATTGCTGAGGATGAAGAAATTCTGCGCATGCTTATTGCTGACACTCTGGAAGATGGGGACTTTGAAGTCGATGAAGCTGAAGATGGAGAAGAAGCCCTGAAGCTGCTGGAAAAAAAGGAATATGATTTGGTCATCCTGGATTATATGATGCCTGGACTTACCGGTCTTGATGTCATCAGGAAAATCCGGGGTGAGCAGGCTCTTAACAAAGATGTGAAAATATTAATGTTATCTGCCAAAAGCCAGCAAAATGAACAGGAAGAGGTTTTAAAGGCAGGGGCCGATTATTTCATGGTTAAACCATTCAGCCCTCTTCAATTATTTGAGAAGGTTGGAAAAATAGTAGATGAAGCTTAATCATTTTATAAAAAAGAGCCTGACCAGGCAGATTGTTGCGCTTATGGGAGTATTCGCCCTTCTCTTTCTGGCGGGAACCAGTATTTTAATTTTGCTGCAAGAGCAAATAAACAGCTCTTATTACAAAGAACGCGAAAAGCTTGTAAAAAAAGAAGAAATTGTTCAGCAAATTGATCATAACTTCAATCTCGTCTTTTTTGATGTCAGAGGCTACTTCGCCTTTGGGAATTCTGAATTAAAAAACCAGGCTGCTGCCTTAAGGCCGCAGATCAGAAAACTTATCAGTGAATACAATGGCATTGCTTCAACCAATGAAGACAAAGCCTTTGGGAAGGAAATGGATGAATTTGCGGATTATTATTTCATTGAAAGGCTTCCCGTTTCCATCGAATATTTTGAAGCAGGCCGTATGGAAGAAATCATTAAAATGGCAGATTCCGGTGCTACTGCAAGGATTAATTCCTTTCAGGAAGATATTCAGGTTTATCTGCAAAATTTGAATGATGAGCTGAACGGCAGGGTACAGGATTTAATCCAAAAACAATCTTATATTCAAACAGGTTTTTTTCTTTTTCTTGTTGCCATTCTGGTGATCCTGTTTCGGATGATCCGCATTATGTTCAAGCAGGTAGGACAGCCGCTTACTCAGTTTGCCAATGCTGCAGAAGAAATTGCCAAGGGAGGAAAGGCGGAACTGAATGTAGGGCAGGATCGTATGGATGAATTAGCAGTCTTGTCTGTTGCCTTTCAAAAAATGGTGGTGACCCTGCAGGAAAAAGAGCAGGATTTGCTTGCTCAAAATGAGGAGCTTCTTGCTCAGCAGGACGAACTTCAAGCACAGAGGGAAGAATTGGAAGATGCCCTTGGAACCATGCAATCAAATGAGATAAAACTTGAGCGCCGGAATGAATTGATTAATGGCATCTCCAATTCGCTGCAAAAACAGGAAGTGCTGGAGAGCATTGTGATGAATATGTCCAATGTCATTGAAGCGGACTGCGGGATCATTGTAATGCTTGAAAATGATGAATCTGCTTCATTTGGCATTTCATCTTTGGGAGTAGAACAGTTCAAGAATCATTTGAGAAGCGGATTAATTGAGAGGCTGAAACAAACAAAAGAAGGTTTTGCTGTTAAGAGACAATTGCTTCAAGAAGAGAAGGGCTACCATGTAAGAACCGTTTTCGGCTATGACCTTTATTTGCCGGTTATTTCTTCAAATCAAGAGGTTACGGCTGTCATGGTGTTCACCAGATACGGGTTTCCTTTTGCACAGACGCATATGGATGAATATTCGGCACTATCAAAACAGATTGGGCTGTCGCTCGATAAAATCAGTTCTTATGAAAACTCTGAAGCTAATAGAAAATTAAACCAGGATATCCTCAACACTGTAAAGGAAGGTCTGCAGTATGTTGACAGGGACGGCTGCATCCTGCAGGTCAACAAACAGCTTTGCGAAATGATCCACTGCGAGGGTGGGTTTGAAGGGATTGTTGGACTGACCTGGGATAAATGGAGCGTACTTCTAAAACAGCAGGTAGAGGATGAAGATGGTTTTACCGAATTTATCTGGCGGGCCTTTAATGGTGAAACATCCAGCGGGGAAACGTTTGTTTACAAAACAAAGGATAGTGGGAATGTCTTCCAGATGTACTGTGAAGATCTTTATCAGAATAATGAGTGTGTTGGAACTGTATTGGTGCACAGGGATATTACAAAAGAATTTAAAGTAGATGAGATGAAATCCGAGTTTGTCAGCACCGTCAGCCATGAATTGAGAACACCGCTTGCCAGCATTTTAGGTTTCTCGGAGCTGCTGCTGAACAGGGAGCTCAAGGCGGAAAAGCAGAAGAAATATATGATGACAATATTAAATGAAGCCAAGAGGCTTACTTCCCTGATCAATGATTTTCTTGATGTTCAGCGGATGGAATCCGGCAAGCAAACGTACGAAAAAAAATATATAGAGCTTCTCCCTATGATTGAGAAAGTAATAGATAATCAGCAGGTGCAGACGGATGTTCACAATATTACATTGGAACCATTTTGTGGAAATGATGTCATTCTTGGTGATTCCTGCAAAATCGAACAGGTTTTTTCCAATTTGATAAGTAATGCCATCAAGTATTCTCCATCTGGAGGCACAGTAAATATAAGGTTATACGAGGAAAACAGCCTGCTTCTTATAGAAGTGCAAGATCAAGGACTGGGAATTCCGGAAAATGCAGCTGCGGATATTTTTAACAAATTTTATAGAGTGGACAATTCAGATCGACGCCGAATTGGCGGAACTGGGCTTGGGCTTTCCATTGTTCAGGAAATAGTAAAGGCTCATGATGGAAATATAAGCGTCAAATCAAAATACGGCGAAGGAAGTACCTTCACTGTATCCTTTCCAGCTGTCTATAAGCCTTCCCATGGACTGGATGAGAACATTCATCAAAGCGGCACACGCTATGAAGTGCTGGTCATTGAAGATGATCAAAGTCTGGCAGAACTGTTTATTCAGGAGCTTACGGAAAACAATTTGCATGCGAAGCATTTCAATAACGGAAGGGATGTCCTGGCTTATTTGGAAAATCACCTGCCTGATGCGATTGTTTTGGATATCATGCTTGATGAAGGGCTTGATGGATGGAGTGTTATGAAGATATTAAAACGAAATGAAGTGTTAAGTCACATTCCAATTATTATTTCAACTGCACTGGATGAAAAAGAGAAAGGCCTGTCACTGGGAGCTCATGAATACCTAATAAAGCCTTACCAGGCGGGAAGCCTGTCGATGGCCATTATGCAGACACTGCTTAAGGTGGGGAAAGCCGGTCAGATACTGGTTCCTGAGAATTCACCCGGTGATTAAAACATCTGCTCTATTATATAAGATTTTCTCCTGCTTCCAGTAGGAACGTTAAAACCTGGCTAAAAAGAGGCCGGGTTTTTTTTATGGTATGCTGGCAAATCAGTGATTTAAGAAATAAAGCACTGTAAAAGAAAATCCCTTTATTTAAATGTTCCTTACTTCTGATTCAATAAAAAAATAACAAAAAACATTAAATATTTATTGAAAAACAATAAATAATAGATTAAAATCAAAATGAAAATAAGAAGTGAGGTGCTTTTTATGGAAAAGGTAACAACGTTGTTTTTAAAAATAGCCGTTATTCTATTAGGAGTCCCTATTTTAGTTTTGTGCATTGTTCTTGTGCCTGAACTGGGGAATGTTGCAGGTGAATTGCTGCCTGAGTTTGCGTTTATCAAATATCTGGTATACATCGTATTTTATGGCTCGACTATTCCCTTTTACTTTGCGTTATATCAGGCATTCAGGCTTTTGCGCTATATTGACAAGAATGAAGCTTTCTCTGATTTATCTGTCATAGCTTTGAAGAAGATAAAATATTGCGCTATCATCATCGCCGGTTTGCATGTGGTGGTACTGCCGGTCTTCTATCTTTTTGCAGAGATAGACGATGCCCCAGGTGTCATCTTCGTCGGAATGGTGGTTCCTTTTGCATCGATGGTTATCGCAGTGTTTGCGGCTGTTCTCCAAAAGCTGCTGCAAGAGGCAATCGAGATAAAATCAGAAAATGATTTAACGGTTTGAGGTGAGAACATGGCGATATTAATCAATGTTGATGTAATGCTGGCAAAAAGGAAAATGAGTGTAACAGAACTTTCAGAGAGGGTAGGAATCACCATGGCAAACCTTTCTATTTTGAAAAATGGAAAAGCAAAAGCGATCCGGTTTTCCACTTTGGAGGCCATCTGCAAAGCCCTGGATTGTCAGCCGGGAGATATCTTGGAGTATCGCAGTGATGAATAAGAGGATGGGGGGACAGGTTCATCGTCCCGGTTGGGACAATAACCTGTCCCCTTTGTCCCAATGAAAGGGGGATTTCAAATGCAAATGACTATTCGAAAAATGGAAGTTCAGCCGTTGAGGTCACTGAAACAATTGTTTCGTTTCGGCTGGGAGCAGGCTTTGTCCTGTGTGTTTCCTGTTGTCATTTTTGCTTCTTTGGCTTTGACCAACGTCATACCGATGCCTTTTCTGCCGCGGTATGACTGGCTGCTGATCATCTGTCTTCTGATGCAATGGGTGATGGTGCGATCTGGCTTAGAAACGAAGGATGAATTGAAGGTTATCACGATGTTCCACATAATTGGGCTTGCACTGGAACTGTTTAAGGTACATATGGGCTCATGGGCATATCCGGAGGAGGGGTATTCCAAAGTTTTTGGGGTTCCTTTGTACAGCGGCTTCATGTATGCCAGTGTAGCAAGTTATCTTTGCCAGGCGTGGAGGAGGCTGAAAGTTGATCTGATCAAGTGGCCGCCATTCCTGACAGTAGTGCCTCTCGCCGCTGCCATTTATTTGAATTTTTTCACCCATCATTATTGGATCGATATCCGCTGGTGGCTGTCCGGTTTGGTGATCATTATGTTTTGGAAATCCTGGGTCCGTTATGAGGTCGGCGGAAAGGCTTACCGAATGCCTATTTCACTTTCCTTTGTGCTCATCGGGTTCTTTATATGGGTAGCTGAGAATATTGCCACATTCTTTGGAGCGTGGGAGTATCCCAATCAGGCGGAGGCCTGGAGTCTTGTTCATCTGGGAAAAGTGAGTTCCTGGCTCTTATTGGTAATTGTCAGCTTTCTTATAGTTGCGACACTCAAGCAAGTGAAGGGGAAGAATTCGGCAGAACAAGCAATCGGTCTGAAACTGCAGTAGAGATATTCAGCTAGCATGTGATCTGAATCTGAAGTTTTACCATTTGGATAAAATCCTAATTCCAATTAAGGATTGATCGCTATTTCCTTTTCGGCCTGAAAGGTTTTTAAAAGTAACAAAATGTTTTTTTTGTGCAGTCTAATATGATATATTAAGCTCACAGGCCATAACATATGGGAGGGGAATAATCTGATCAATCAAACAGAGGTTGATTATAAGAAGAAAATATCTGAAGACATACTCAGCAAAAAGCATGAATTAATCAGGCAAAAAATAGATTTAAAATCCAACCAGATTTCTGAATCAATGGCTTCCAGATTACTTGAATGGCGTGAAAATCTTGTCGGGATATATGCACAATCAATCGCAAGTGATATAGAGACAACTTATCAGGTTCTTAAAGAATGGGGAGATGAAGCTGTAGACACATTGGTGAATTATAATCTCCCAATAGATATAGCACTAAAGGAAGTCAGGGATTATCGAAACCTCATTGGCCATATTATCAGGGACGATGCATCCCAGCTGGAACTGACAATAGAACAGTTTTATGAAATAATTTCAGACTTTGATTCTGTGGTGGATCGAGCCGTTCATTGGCTGAGTATTTCATATTCAAAGAAATTCTACACACGTATTAATTTAGCAGAAGCTGCTGCATTAGAATTATCGATTCCAGTAATTAAAATTACTTCGAAAATTGGAATCCTGCCTTTGATAGGAGATATTGATACTCAAAGAGCCCAGGAATTAATGGAGAAAGCTCTTACAAAAAGCAATGAGTTCTCTTTGGAGCATATCATTATAGACTTATCAGGTGTTCCTGTTGTGGATACCATGGTGGCAGACCGAATCATAAGGGTTGTAGAATCTTTAACTCTTTTGGGTGTTAAAGCTACATTAACAGGAATCAGACCTGAAATTGCTCAAACATTGACTCACCTGGGAATCAATATTTCTCACATTGATGTGGCCACAAGTCTTCAAAAGGCTTTACAGAGCTTATTGAAGATTAAACTTTAAAAATAATAACCTTTTATATAGATCGCATTATAATAGGCTTGTCTTGGAAGATAAATTAATATAAATACTGTTATTTACAGGGATTGCAGGAGCAGTCCTTTTTTTGATTGGACCATTTCAGGCAAATTCACTCCGAATATCCTCTGATTTTATCACTCCACCGATCTTCTTTATTAAAACCTTTAGCTCTTCCTGGTTAGATAAATTATTAATCACTCTTCTGGTTCTTAACGAATATTAAGCTCTGACAGTTTTCATCTAGCTATGAAAGGGGAAAGCTGGCTTTCTCAATAGGTAGAAGCCTATTCCAATTCCCAGATTTAGAATAGACTGTTAGGGAAAAAGTCTAGGGAGGAGAAAAAATGCATACCCAATTGAACAAAGGAATTCAGTCAATTCCAGTTGAAGAATTTAGGGGGCCATTAGGATTCACCAGGATTAAGGACAGAAGGGTGTTTTAAATGTCTATTGTCATAAATCTGTATTATCTAAAGGTTAACAGTATCTCCGGTAATGGTTCCATTACAGTCGGTGAGGCCACCCATAATAGCCACTCTTCCAAAAATAAATTACAAGGGCTGAATTCCTCTTATGGAGATTTGTCTCCGACGGAAGGAATGATGGAGAATATCTATATTGATCCTGATGTGAATGATCAGACAGAAATCGGCACAAGCGATAATTCTTATGTGAATCAACCAAGACCGCCTATGCCGCCAGTTTATTAAGAGGAGGTAAAGTATGCCTTATCAAATAAATATCCTAAATATAAAGGTAAATGGTGCTACACAAAATGGAAATATTGATATTGGACCTACGGTGCATAACAGTCATACCGCTAATAGCAAGTTTATTGGAGCAAATTTTTCTATGGGTGATTTTTCACCAACCACGGCAGTGTTAAATTCCGGAAACGTTGACCCTGATGTCAGCGACCAGGATCAAATAGCTAATCCATCTGCACCGATCACGAATCAAATATAAAGGAGTACAGGGATGGATATAGAAAAAATCAGAAAGTGGCTTGAGATTACGAATGAATATCAAAATAGTCATTTTTGGACTAGTGTCCTGCAGAACAAATATGTTAATGAGAGCCGGCATCGGGAGGAAGCTTTTCCGAAATGTGATATTTATCAGAATGAAAGCTATAACTTTGTTATTTTCGAAATTCCTGGTTTAGATCCATCCGAAATTTCCCTGAATTTAATTTCAAGCAAGCAGCTGAAAATCTCGGGACATGTAAAACGATTCTATCCCGATCAAATAGTAGTTAAAAGAGAAAGAACTTATGGGGATTTCCAAAGGACGATTGAACTTCCGGAACCAGCCGATCCTCAATACATGCGTACAGAGATTCAAAGTGGAGGCCTGCTTCAAATAGCGTATCCGCGCGAAGTGGAGAATATATATTTTCCACAAAGCTAAATCTATGACCTGAAAAAAGATGACATCCATACGGGTGTCATTTTTAATATATCATTTTTATAATTTTCCTTTTTTACCTTGGGATGTGTGCTCAGTAAGTAAAAACGAAGCTTTAACTTCATTAAATATGAAAATACAGCTGGGCTCAGGGCATATCCGAAGGAGGATTTTTCTAAAGTGTTTGGAGTTCCTTTGTACAGCGGCTTCAGCCATGCCAGTGTCGCAAGTTATCTATGTCAGGCTGAAGAAGGATGAAGGTTAAACCTATAAAAATAAGTAATTCATCCTTCTCATGCTGTGAGGAAGCTATTCAGCGGTATCAGCCGAATTTCCTCTTTTCACCAAATACAGTGCGGTAATCCAGGAAGTAATGGGAATCACCATTGTTACCCCAATTCCTGCACAGAAGATTGTAATCATCTCCCCGCTGAAAATCTTTGAATTGATAATTTCACCCGGTGAATAGGATAGGTCTTTAAACCATATCAAGAGTGCTAAATATCCGCCGAAGAAGGCGAAAAATAATGTGTTGGTGCTTGTTCCGAGAATATCCTTGCCGATGCTGATGCCGGCTTGAAATAATTCCTTTCTGCTAATGTCCGGGTGATGATAATGAATTTCCCTCATTGGGGAAGATATGGCCATAGCAGCATCCGTAATGGCGCCAATTGTACTCATGATGATGACAGACGCAGCCACTTTAACAAAATCAACCCCAATATAAAGGGAAAATATGCTCAACTCTTCTATTTCCTCTTCACCAAATCCCTGAATCATGGCTTTTTCTGCAATGATGACAATGAACACAATGAGAACGATCGTAGTCATGATTGAAGCCAGAAAGGCGGTTATCGTCTTAATGTTCACTTCATTTATAAAAAATAGATTGACGCAGCCAATAAAGGCACAGGCAATTAATGTAACGGCTATCGGATTGATGTTTGGATCGTTCATAAAGAAAAGCACGAAAATGATCACTCCAAAGTTGAGGAAGATCGCAAAAAATGATCTGGCTCCTTTTTTGCCGCCTATAAGGGTCATCAGAATAAATAATATGGCTGCCAGCACTAGTATTGCATTCATTTTCGTGCCCTCTTTCTATTAATGAAATATATGGCAGTATACAAGCCAATCGGAATGGTGATTACGATTCCAATTCCTCCGGCAAGTGCCCGGGCTAATTCCAGTGAAAGGTTCATGGATAGGCTGAACCCAAGCGGTGAGTCATTTTTTATATACAAAATAAGCATCGGAAGGGAACCGCTGATATAGGCGAAAAATAAAATATTCGTCATGGTGCCCATAATGTCTTTGCCCACTTCCATTCCAGAGCGTTTAAGAGCCTGCAAGGGAATGCTGTTATTCTTTTCATATAAGCTGAATAGGGAAGATGACATGGTAATGGCTACATCCATAACCGCTCCTAACGAGCCGATAAATAATCCGGCTAAGAACACCATCTGATAGGGCCTGGTTATAAACTGGAGCTCTTCGTATCTTAGCCCCTTCCCGCCAGTAAACCATATGACCAAATAAGTGATCAACAACGACAAGAATGTAGCCGCAAGCGTTGCAATAATCGCAGCATACGTCTTTTCATTAAAGCCGTTTACAAGTAAAAGGGAGGTAACGGTAAATAAGATGACTGCTGCGCTGCATATCAGCAGCAGGCTTATTTCCGGATTCTTCAGATAAACATCCAATGCATAGGAAAGCAGCACAGCATTTACTGTCAGGCTGATGATGGAAAAGAAACCTTGCTTTTTACCGACAAAGAGCAGTATCAGGATAAAAATCCATCCTGTTAATAGTATGTAATGATCCCGCTTCAGATCAAGGATATCTCCGCTTAATTCTGCAGTACCTTCTTTTTTCTCCTTTATGGACACAAATAGTTTTTGGCTGCTTTGAATTTCATAATCATACGCTTTGGACTTTGAATACTGATTTGTTATGAGAATATACTGTCCTTTTGCCTTTCCATTTGTTATTTCTGCTATAATCCGCTGTTCATATACACGGTCTTCATTATCGTAAATATCCGTAACTTCTTCAGAGTGAACAAGTTTGACTTCCTTTACTTCAGCTATTGTGCGTTCATAGAAAGAATCATTGTTTTGGACAAACAGTATGGAGGCAGCTATGCATATTGCCAATATGATATAAAAATAGACCTTATTAATAGGGGTGTTTTTCAAAATAAACCTCCATAAGTGTAAAAATAGAAGACCTGTGCAACGGAATAAGGATATCAGTAACTTTTTCGGATAGTCAAGTTTCTCTCTGTTCTGGAGGAGAGACTTGTTACTCAAAAAAAAATCATCCAAAAGGATGAAAGAGCTGATTCGTGTCATTATTTCTTTTGTACATTCAACATTTCATTTTGCTGTTTCTCTTTTTTCTGGTTTTCAGCATCCTTTTTGAAAGCCTCCATTGCTTTATAGAAAAGCAAAGTCAATTTGATCACCCCCTTATTAGCATGTATCCCCTCTATTTTCAAATAAAACTAAGAATAACAAATTGATAAATTTTGTCAAAAAAATTGACGGAAAAATATTGACCAGTGTGGTCAATTTTGTTATTTTTAAAATGACCACATTGGTCATTATTGTGAAAGGAGTGCAATATAATTAATACTACTTTTTACAGCTTAAAACCCGATAAACAGAAACGGATTATCAATGCGGCCATGAAGGAATTTGTAAAGAGCGGCTTTGAAAAGGCATCTACAAATGAAATGGTAAAGGATGCACAAATAAGTAAAGGCTCATTGTTTAACTATTTCAGCAATAAAAAGGATTTGTACTTATTTTTAATTCAGAATGCACTAAACATCATTGAACAAATCTATGTTGAAATAGACATGAATGAAAGGGACATTTTTGAAAGGATCAGCCAGATAGGGTTTATTAAATTAAACATTCAAAAGAAGTATCCCCTTGTATTTAATTTCTTGAAATCCCTGCTTGAAGAAGATGCGCAGGATGTAAAATCTGAAAAAAATCAGCTCTTGGCAAACATTCAAAAAGATGGCTTCAAAAGAATCTACGAAAACATCGACTGGTCAAAGCTTCGGGAGGATATAGAACCTGAAAAGGCAATGAATATCCTGAATTGGACCATGACTGGTTTTGCGGAACTGCAAATCGCCAAAATTAAGTCATTTGAGGATATCGGTACCGAGGTGTTTAACGAATGGGACAGCTATAAAGAAATTTTAAAGAGCTGTTTTTATCGCAGTCTAACGGGCAGTAAGACCCCACTTCAAGACTCAGAGGAATCAAAGGATGATAAGTGGGGGTCAAACTGCCCGTAAAGGCCCGATTGGTGAGATACAGTGAAACTTGCCGACGCGCAGGTAGAGGCTTAGTTGAACCAATCGGGTTCGTAGTGTCGATTGATCGAAGCGCTAGCGGAGATCTTAGCGACACTAGAACGCGACTAACAATCAGTGGGGGATAAAGAAAACCCCCACTGATTGAAGTTTCACTTTATAAAAATGGGGGGGAATGAGCATGAGCCTTTTAAAAGTAACCAATCTTACAAAAAAATTCGGCAAGTTTACGGCATTGGATGGGGTAAATCTTGAGTTAAACGCAGGTGAGGTACTGGGGTTCATTGGCCCAAATGGAGCAGGCAAGTCAACCACTATTCGGGTATTATTGGGGATTTTAAAGGCAACGGATGGGGAAGTAAAGCTTTTTAACAAGGATGCCTGGCAGGATGCAGTCGACATTCATAAAAGGGTTGCCTTTGTGCCTGGTGACGTGAATTTATGGCCGAACTTAACAGGGGGTGAGGTCATTGATTTATTCATAAAATTAAATGGTGCTGCAAATAAGGCAAAACGTGAGGAGTTAATAGAGAAGTTTGATTTGGATCCATCCAAGAAGTGCCGTACCTACTCTAAAGGAAACAGGCAAAAGGTGGCTCTGGTTGCAGCCTTTTCCTCTGATGCTGACCTGTTCATTCTGGATGAGCCGACATCAGGACTCGATCCCTTGATGGAAAAGGTTTTTCAGGAATGTGTATTAGATGTTAAAAGACAAGGGAAGAGCGTTCTCCTGTCCAGTCATATCTTATCAGAGGTAGAAAAGCTGTGCGACCGGGTAAGCATTATCCGTCAAGGCAAGATTATTGAATCAGGTACTTTAAGTGAACTTCGCCACTTAACCCGGACTCAAATGCTTGTTGATACGAAGCTGCCGATTACAGGTTTAAATGAACTAAATGGCATCCATGACATTGAAGAAAGTGAACATGGGATGACGTTTCAGGTGGATACGACGGAAATAGATGCTGTGATCAAGCATATTTCTCCATTTGGCATCAGCAGGCTGGAAAGTGCCCCGCCAACCCTAGAGGATTTATTTATGCGCCATTATGAAGGGGAAAAGGATATAGGAGGTGTCCGCTGATGGCAGGCAATCATTTGGCAAAAACTGCTTTCCTTTCAAAATTTATTTTCCGGCTGGACCGTTTGCGGATCCCAATGTGGGTGCTGGCACTTACCTTTTTTACGATAATCGTTCCAACAGCCTTTCAGGGATTATACAATTCCCAGCAGGAAAGGGATGCTATGGCACAAACGATGGCCAACCCGGCGATGACTGCCATGACTGGTCCCGCGGATTTAAGCAACTATACAATTGGTGTCATGACAGCCCATCAAATGCTTTTAATGACAGCAGCTGTGACCGGTTTAATGAACATCCTGCTTGTAACGCGGCATACCAGGGCTGATGAAGAGGATGGACGCCTGGAATTGCTCCGATCGCTGCCTGTAGGGCGTCTATCCTATTTAAATGCATCACTGCTTACAGTATCGGCAGCTTGCATCGGATTGGCTTTGATTAATGGATTCGGCCTTTATGCCCTTGGAATTGAAAGCATGGATCTGGAAGGGTCATTGCTTTATGGTGCTGCATTAGGGGCGGCGGGTCTATTTTTCGCAGGTGTAACAGCCGTATTTGCTCAGGCTTCAGATAGTTCACGGGGGACAATTGGGTATTCGATAGCCATCCTTCTTATTTCTTATCTTTTTAGAGCAATCACAGACATCAGCAATGAATCATTATCCTGGCTTTCGCCGCTCGCTTGGGTAACCAAAGCAGAAGTCTATGATTCTAATAATTGGTGGCCAATTGTATTGATGATTGCTGCAGCCATAGTTCTATTTGCCTTTGCGAATTATTTGAATGCTATTCGGGATCTGGATCGCGGATTTCTTCCATCCAGGCCCGGAAAACAATATGCATCCCGCTTTTTGCAGAGTCCGATCGGCCATGCGTTAAGATTGCAGCGGACCGGAATCATTTCTTGGGCAATCGGGATGTTTGTGCTCGGGGCTTCCTACGGTTCAGTATTAGGGGATCTGGAATCATTTTTCTCCGATAATGAAGCCATGAAGCAGCTCCTTAAGCCAACAGAAGGAGTAACATTGGTGGAACAATTCATTCCCATGCTGATGATTGTTATTTCACTTATGGCAACGATTCCTCCAGTGATGGCCATGAATAAACTTCGAGGTGAAGAGAAGAAAGAACGAATTGTTCATCTTTTGAGCAGAGCGGTTTCCCGGACCAAACTGCTAGGCAGCTATTTCGTTATTTCTGTCATTAATGGTTTTCTCATGATCTCACTGGCAGCACTCGGACTATGGTCTGCCGGGACTTCTGTGGTTGAAGGCGGGTTATCCTTTGGAATGATTTTTGGGGCAGCACTGTCCTATTATCCAGCCATGCTGGTCATGATCAGCCTTGCCGTCTTTCTGATTGGATTCCTGCCGAAATTCTCTGGTTTCATTTGGCTTTATGTTTTATATTCATTTATTGCGCTCTATTTAGGAGGTTTATTCCAATTCTCTGAATGGATCGGCAGCATTTCTCCTTTTGGCCATGTTCCGCAGACACCGATTGAGGAATTTTCAATTGTCCCGCTGCTGTTATTATGTGTGGCTGCCGCTGTGCTGACGCTAGCCGGGTTTATAGGATTTAATAAGCGGGATATTGAATAATGATGTGTAAGGATAGAAATTAAGAAACGCAATCCATTTAGGATTGTGTCAGGCTGTCGACAAAGTCGATAGCCGTTTTTTGTAATTAATATCTCATCAATATATGGTACTGTTTCGGAACATGAACTACCAAATATGCTACAAAAAAAGAAGCAAAACCCCTTTTTCATCAGATGAATTTTTGAATAAGGGGTTTGTCTACACTCTGAAAGCAACCATAAGTGGTTGCTTTAATGAATATTTAATCTTAAAGTGCCCCTTCGTACTGAAAGGGAGTTATTTACAAGCTACAATAATATTAAAAATATAATTCCTACTCCTTCTTCTGTAAAAGTGCCTGATGGGGTTAAAAGCATCGGCCAAATAAAGGTCCATAATTAAAATCACCTTATTATTGGATATTTTGACCAAATTACAGCATAAAAAAATCGTTTCCTAACTAAAAAAGAAACGATTTTTTATTTGTTTGCCCCAATTTCACAAATTAATGCTCAATTCACTTTTTCAGGCACAATATTTAAAATAATTATATAAACCTTTTCATTATTGAATTCACCAACAGGGACTACTTGATGAATTTGCAATGCTTCCCCTTCTTTAAGTGTATGAGATTCATTTATTACGTCAGCAAGATGTTTTTCAAAGGAGAAGTCATTATAATGATTCCGAATTGTCCATTCAATAATAATCTGGTTTTGTAACCGCATATATATTTACACCTCTTTTATTTACAGAGTGGATGGTGAGTTGCTTCAACACCATCAATTTTTATTACACGATGCCATGTAGTATTAATATAATCAAGGCTTTTCGACTGAGATATGGAGCTTTTATATCTCTTACTATAATATGTTGCTGTAGAATTATCTGCTTCTCTCCTAGAAAACTTTTCATCGTAATCTCTTACCGTATACATTCTTAAACTTTTCACTCCTACATCCTTATCGTATCTAGTTCTGCTGCAAGTAGAGGAAGCGCCTTTTAGAAATCTATGCCTATCAAATGCATGTGTATTTACAAATTGAGATGAAGTCATACCGCCATTTAATTTATATGGCACCTCATCATTATTCGACATTGTTGTGAATTTTCCTGTATTATCCTTCTTTTTAATAGATGCTTGTATATCTTCTAGTTGTTTATCAGTAGAAACATTTTTTTCTTTTACAGATGAGATAATTCCAGCAGTATCTAAAGTAACGATTAAATCTACACTTTGTTCAATACCATCTGAGTCTTTCCAATGATATGTAAGTTCGTTATCTCCGACTTCAAGTACGTCTTGGAGGAGACAATTAGTCATGAAGAAAAAAATAAGTATTGGGATTATGACAATTTTATCAGCGATGCTAGTGTTCAGTAATTTTTCAGAAGTTCTTGCTTCATATAACCAGATTGATGTAAAAGAAAAAACTGCCTTATACAAACTTGATCTAAGTTTTTTTAGATACTTGATTTCAGCTTAAAGGAAGTTGTGAAGTTACATGAGTTGCAAGATCAAAATTTATGTGATTAAATAACATTATACAAATCGTAATAATTACGATTTTCATTAAAAAGGAGTGAATTCATTGGCAAAAAAATCAAAAGTAGCTAAGGAATTAAAACGGCAGGAGATTGTATTAAAGTATGCAGAATTAAGAAAGGAACTGAAAGAGAAGGGGGATTATGAAGCTCTGCGGAAACTGCCAAGAGACTCATCACCGACACGGCTGAAAAACCGATGCCAAGTGACGGGCAGACCCAGGGGATATCTACGCAAATTTAAAATGTCCCGAATCGCTTTCCGGGAATTTGCACATAAAGGGCAAGTTCCGGGAGTTAAAAAATCCAGCTGGTAAAATAAAATTTGGAGGTAATGAAAATGAAGGAAAATATTCATCCGGAATATCATAAAGTAGTATTCATGGATATGAACAGCGGTTTTAAATTTTTGACAGGATCAACTAAAACAGCAAATGAAACAGTCGAGTGGGAAGATGGAAACACATACCCATTAATTAAAGTCGAAGTGAGCTCAGATACACATCCCTTTTATACAGGTGTTCAGAAGTTCATGGATCGCGGCGGACGTGCTGAACGATTTAGGAAGAGATATAACATGAAGAGCTAGTAAGGTTTCCCCAATTGGTGAGGTGAAAGATATGAATTCACATCTTATGGAAATGATCTCAAGAGAGATTGTAAAGTCACTTCCTCCTAAGCAAAAGGAGATTTATGAATATGTCGTTGGTCTGGAAGAAGAGCTGGCTCAAAAGGCTTCGACTTCTGAAGAATTTATGGCTCTGCTTGTGAAGCATTCACCTCATAGGCAGGCGGCAGCACATTTTAACCTTTCATTTGGACAGCTGATGATGACCATGCATGAAATTGAAGACACCATTAACAGGCAGCTTGAGAATAAATTGAAACATGTCACATGGGTCGAACTGACAGACAGTGTCCGGGCAGGAAAGAACAGGAATAAAGTCAAATATTTTTATTTCTCCTTAAATAAAAGTAAGTCGTAAAAATTTTTAGGTTTTAAATCGTAATGATTTCGTATTAAAATCTGGACCATTGCAGGAGGCGGCATTCAAGGATTCCAGTGGAACGCCAGCCGGAAGAGAAAATTGCTGCAAGCATTTAAGAAGGTAATAAGGAGGCAATTAAAATGAGAGTAAAGATTACATTGGCTTGTACAGAGACAGGGGACAGGAATTATATTACCGCCAAAAATAAGCGGAACAATCCTGACCGGATCGAATTAATGAAGTATTCACCCCGTTTAAAGAAACATACATTGCACCGTGAAACGAAGTAATCGGACATAAGTTCTTGAAGCGACAGGAACGGGTGGGGAAGATGTTCATCTATCGTGGCATATTGCTGCTTATATAGCCCAATTTCGCTGTATTGATAGCGAATTGGGCTTTTTTATCGCAGTCTAACGGGCAGTAAGACCCCCACTTCAAGACTCAGAGGAATCCAAGGAGGATAAGTGGGGGGGTCAAACTGCCCGTAAAGGCCCGATTGGTTCAACTAACAATCAGTGGGGGATAAGGAAAACCCCCACTGATTGAAGTTTCACTTTATCGAGCACAAATCAGTTAAATCTGAAATATGCCGCTTACGATAGCGGCTGCACCAGCCACCGAACAAAATACACCTATTAGTTTCACACTTCTTTTTGAAGGACTTTGTAAAATAAAAAATATCCCAAAAATAAATAAAATAACACCAAAACCCATATTCCCTAATTCTATGAAAGGAGAGAGAGTGGCAAGGAAATTATCAATTGAGCTTTCAATTCTGTGTTCCATAATAAAACCTCCGAAACATTATTTTTACATACATTTAAATGTATGTATTTAAATAAAAATATACTGCCTTATGGCAGCCTATTTATTTCGCTGAATTGTTTATGAAAATTTTCAAGGGCGGATATTACTTCTTCATCTATAACCGGAAGACCGATACCAGTAAACAATTCTTGCAAGTGTTTCACTTTATGCATATATTCATCTGTATTTACTGAAAAAATAATGGGACTCAGCCAAATATTTGTTAGCAGCATAAGTGTTTCAGCCGCCTGTTTTGGATATTGGACAGAGAGAGATCCGTCTATTATTCCTTCTTCAATAAACGACTCTATATCAGGAGCTCCTGTATGAATACAGTCCATTAACTGGCTTGTGATAATTTTGGGGCTTTTTAAAATGGCAGGAATAGACTTCATGGCATCCAGCTGTCCAAGATTTGTAAAAGAAAAGAGAAAGGCATGTTTTAGTTTTTCTAAACCATTTAAACCTGTCAATTTCTTTGTTTGTTCAAACGGATCATTTTCTATTGCTAATTGTTTTAGAACTCTGTCAATAATATCTTCTTTTGATTTGAAATGATGATAAAACGCTCCTCTTGTCAAATCCCCTAATTCATCCACAATATTTTGAATGGTTGTCTGTTCCCAGCCTTGTTCTAAAAACAATCTGGTTGCTGTTTCTAATATACGCTGTTCTGTTATTTCCGGGTATTTATTGCGCGGCAAAAATGCAAACCTCCTTTTACATACATTCGTATGTATGTATCTTATTTATTAATGAAAAATTTGTCAAGAGAAATCCCTGTTAAAATTTTCAGAATTATTATTGTTTTCCGAAGAAATGTATGATAGTTTAGTTAAAACGAAGTACAAACTTCAAAAAACTAAATAATACAGCTAAAACTTCATAATCTTAAGGTGATCCTACATGATATTAAAAGAGACAATAGAAAAAGAGTTTCCTAACCTCTCCAAAGGTCAGCAGAAGGCAGCAAAGTATTTGCTCGACCAGCCGAAGGATTTCGCCGTAAAGTCAGCTGGCGAGATTGGAAAGAGAATCGGGGTCAGTGAAACGACAGTCATCCGTTTTTGTTATTCGATTCAGCTTTCCGGGTATTCGGAGCTTCAGAAGATGGTAAGGGAACAGCTATTAAAGGTGAATAGTACACTGGGGCAGTATTTTACGAATAAGGTGGAATTGGCCGAAAAGCCGGAGTTCCTGGCGAATGTGATGGAGAAGGATTGTCTGCATATACGGGAAACGATGCAGAATATCAGTCAGGATGATTTCGATGCTTTGGTTGCCCGGCTGATCGAATCGAAGAAAATATACGTTACAGGGCTGAGGTCATCATTCTCGGCAGCGAGCTGGCTTTCTTTTACCCTTGGGGTGGTGAGGGGAAATGCGAAGCTGATCCGGCCGGATACGGATGATCTGCTATTGACGGTCACTGAAATGGATAAGGATGCGACGTTCATTGCCATTTCATTCGACCGTTATATGAAGGATACGATCAAAATGGCGGAATTGGCGAAAAAGCAGGGAGCATTTGTGATTGGCATAACCGATTCAGCGATCGCGCCGATTAAAGAGCATGCTGATTTGCTTTTTCAAATACATTCATCGGAAAAATCGACGATTGATGCGGCACCCGCACTATTTTCCTTTCTAAATGCTGTGATTGCTGGGGTGTCCATAAAAGATCGTGACCGATTTCAAGCAAGGAAAGAACAATATGAAAAGCTGGAAAGTGAGCATTTTTTTATACAGCCGGGAGGGAAGTTAGATTGAAGGAAATGATTGAAGAGCTTAAACCCGCATTAGAGATGGTATTTACGCATTTGCACGAAAATCCGGAAGTGAGCTGGAGGGAATATAAGACAACCGAGTACCTGCAGAAATTCCTGGAATGCCGGGGGTTTCAGGTTCAGCTGTTTGGGGATTGCACCGGTCTGGTTGTTGAAGTAGGGGAAGGAAGTCCATGTGTCGCCCTGAGAGCGGATATGGACGCACTTTGGCAGGAAGTGGACGGCAAGTTTCAGGCGAATCATTCCTGCGGCCATGATGCCCATATGACAATGGGAGTAGGGGCGATGCTGCTGCTTCAAAAGGCGGGATTCCCCAAAAAAGGCAAGCTGAAATTCATCTTCCAGCCTGCTGAAGAAAAGGGCACCGGAGCTCTCAAAATGATTGAGCATGGTGTGCTGGATGATGTGGATTACCTGTATGGTGTACATCTAAGACCTATCCAGGAAATAAGGGACGGGGAAGCATCAGCAGCCATTTACCATGGTGCAGCAAGATTTCTGACCGGGGAAATTATCGGGGAAGACGCCCATGGCGCCCGTCCGCATCTTGGCCAGAATGCCATCGAGATTGGCGCTTCTTTTATTCATGAAATTAAAAACATTCATTTGGATCCCATGGTCCCCTATACGGCTAAAATGACCAAGTTCCATGCGGGCAGTGACTCTGGGAATATCATACCTGGAAAAGCTTCCTTCAGCCTCGATCTGAGGGCACAAACTAATGAAGTGATAAACGCACTGTCTGAAAAAATTGAAACGATCACGGAGTATTTATCCAAGCTCTATGGAGTCAAAATTACACTTGAGACGAAAGCGAATGTGGCAGCAGCTGAGGTAGATGAAGAAGCGCAGCATTTTCTCGAAAAGGCCGTAATCGATGTACTTGGAGCCGGCCAATTACGGGAGCCAATCGTGACATCAGGAGGGGAAGACTTCCATTTTTATACCCTCAAAAAGCCGAATATTAAGGCCACGATGCTCGGATTGGGCTGTGACCTGCAGCCGGGTCTTCATCATCCGGACATGACGTTCAATCGGGAAGCGATTTACTCAGGGGTGGAAATATTGGCCAGGGCGGTAATGGCCACTTTGGAAAAGGAGGAGTGAAGATGGCTGCTGTGACAATTGATTTGCGGGTATTAAAGACAGCATCCGATATGAATCTGATTCAAAAGCTGGAAGAGATCATCTGGAATATGGCTCCGCTTCCGGTTCATCAAACCATCACAGCTGCCCAGAACGGCGGGCTTCTCCTCGGGGCATTTATAGAAGAAGAACTGGTGGGATTCAGCTACGGATTTCCCGGTTTCAACAGGGGAAAAGGATATTTATGCTCTCATATGCTCGGCATTCACCCTGACCACCAGGATAAGGGGCTTGGTGCGTTTTTAAAGCAGAAGCAAAAGGAACTGGCCGCTGAGATGGGATATGACCTGATCACCTGGACGTTTGATCCGCTTGAAAGCCGGAATGCATACCTGAACCTGTCCAAGCTGAATGCGATTTGCTCCACTTATGTGGAGAATTGCTATGGAGATATGGATGATAATTTGAATCATGGACTGCCGACAGACCGGTTAAAGGTGGAATGGTGGATTACCAGTTCACATGTGGAGGAGCGATTGAGTATTGAAGCAGCTTCTGCCGAGAATCCGTTCGACTGGGGACTATCAGAAGACAACTTTCCAATTTTATTGAATACGGAGTGGGATCGTTCTGGAGGATCTGTGCTTGTCCCGATTCCGGCAAACTTTCAAGCTATTAAAAATCAAAATTTCGAGCTTGCGATGGACTGGCGCTTCAAAACCAGAGGAATTTTTCAGGCGTTATTTTCAAAAGGGTACGCCATGGCGGGTTTTCAAAAAAGCTCAGAAGGCCCGGTACACTACTATGTATTAGTTCAGAGAAACGAGCTTAAACTCAACTAACAGGAAAAGGCGGTTATGAATATGAAGGTGACAGAAGTCGTATTGAGGCATATGAAAATGAGAATGAAAGCACCATTTACAACAAGCTTTGGAACGTTTCAGGATAAAGAATTTCTTTTATTGGAAGCAAAGGATGAGAACGGTAGGAGCGGCTGGGGAGAATCAGTAGCTTTTCATTCACCATGGTATAACGAAGAAACACTGAAGACGAACTGGCATATGCTTGAAGATTTCATCATTCCGAATCTATTAAACAAAGAAATGGAACATCCTGATGAAGTGTCGGAAACGCTCTCGTACATACGGAAAAACAATATGGCGAAATCGGCTTTCGAAGGGGCTGTTTGGGACTTATATGCCAAGCAGAAGGGAATTCCGCTTGCGAAGGCGCTTGGCGGGACAGCGAATGAGATTGAAGTTGGAATCAGCATCGGGATTCAGGATCGAGTTGAGGACTTGCTGAACCTGATAGGTGAATATGTAAAGGATGGCTACAAACGAATTAAAGTGAAAATCAAGCCGGGCTGGGATGTTGAAGTTATGAGGGAAGTAAGAAAGCATTTTCCGGATATAGCGCTTATGGCGGATGCAAACTCAGCCTACACTCTTAAAGATATTGACCTGTTAAAACAGCTGGATGAATTTGATTTAATGATGATTGAGCAGCCGCTGGCCTCTGATGACATTATTGATCATGCTGTCCTTCAGAAAGAACTTAAAACACCGGTCTGCCTCGATGAAAGCATTCATTCCTATGAAGATGCACGCAAGGCGATTGAGCTTGGAAGCTGCAAAATTATTAATATCAAAATCGGCCGTGTCGGGGGCTTGACAGAATCCAAAAAAATTCATGACCTCTGCCAGGAACGCGGCATCCCGGTATGGTGTGGCGGCATGCTGGAATCTGGCATCGGAAGGGCACACAATATTGCCTTAACCACACTATCAAACTTTATTATGCCAGGGGACACAGCTGCATCATCCCGCTATTGGGAGAAGGATCTGATTGACCCTGAAGTAACGGTTGAAGATGGGATGATCAAGGTTCCAGAAAGATTCGGTATTGGCTATGAACCGAATTATGAAACTATTAGAGAGTTTACTGTTTTTGAAAAGAGATTTGCTCTGGGGAAGCAGAATGAACAAGCAGCCCTTGTTGGCGGGAATAGTGTCACTCCAGTCAAATAAAAAGAGCAAATAGCACTCAGAGGGAGAGAGGATACTCTCTTTCTCTTTTAAACAAAGTTGTCAAAAAATTCAAATATTTAAAGGGGGAATAGTTTTGAAAAAGAGTATTCAGATCGCCGGGGCCTTTATCGGGGTCATTGTCGGAGCAGGCTTTGCTTCCGGGCAGGAAATTTTGCAGTTTTTTACGGGCTTTGGCTGGATGGGGATTGCCGGAGCTGTGCTGGCGACTTTTTTCTTTGCTTTTCTAGGCATGAATTTAACCCAGCTTGGAAGCCGTCTGCAGACAGATTCCCATAAAGATGTGATTTACCATATTTGCGGAAAGTATCTTGGGATGGCTGTTGATTTCATCATTACATTCTTCCTTTTTGGGGTGGCCGTCGTCATGCTTGCCGGATCGGGATCGATCTTTGAAGAGCAGTTCGGCATCCCGAGCATGGCCGGAAATATCATTATGGCTGTGTTAACGATCCTGACAGTATGTCTGAACATCCAAAAAGTCATTTCAATTATCAGCCTGGTGACTCCATTTCTGCTGCTCATGGTGGTTATCATTAGCGGCTATGCTCTAAGCACGATGGGATTGGATTTCTCGGAAGTTCAGAAATTGGCGGAAAGCCAAACACCTGCTGCGTCCAACTGGTTTATGGGCGGATTACTATATGTTTCTTATAATGTCGCGGCTGGTGCTGCCATGCTTGCTGTCATGGGCGGCACAACAAAGGATGAAAAGCAGGCTGGCATGGGCGGCATCCTTGGCGGTGTAGGCCTCGGTGTCCTGATTTTACTGATCAATGTAGCTTTGCTGGTCAAAATGGATGTGGTGGAAGGATCCCCGATGCCGATTCTTGCTCTTGCAAATGAAATCTCACCGGCATTTGGACTGTTAATGTTTGTTGTCCTGCTGGGTATGATCTATAACACAGCTGTTGGCATGCTGTATGCCTTCACTGCAAGGATCGTGAAAAGAGAGAATCCTAAATTCAATATCTTCGTTGTATTATTTGGAGCTGCCGCTTTTGGCGCCAGTTTCATCGGGTTCATCACTTTGGTTGGAACGGTATATCCTTTAATGGGGTACTTAGGATTTACATTGATTGCGGCGATTGTGTTTGCATGGTTTAGGGGGAAGAGGAAGGCAGTTGGGAGGATTGGAAGCGGAGTTGTTTTAAAACAATAGAAACTATTTTTTAGAAAGCTCAGGTCTCCTGAGCTTTCTTTGTTTTCTCAACATCCCTATTTGGCTAACGTGCGAATCCCATCCCCAATCTTCTTCACTCCAACTGCAATTTTCCGGTCATCCACCTGAGACACGCTTAACCGGATCCGGTTTTCCTGTCTGTACTCAGGGAGGTACATACCTGTTGCATCCTGAACCAATACATTTTTCTTTTGGAGATATTCCACAAGATGCTTTGCTTTCATTCTGCCCGGTAGCTCAACTGTCGAATAGAACCCCGAATCCCCGCCAGTAAAAGCAGCACCAGGCGGCAAATGTTCCAGGTACGCTTTTTTGAGAATGGTGCCTTTCTTTTTGTATTGCCGGCGGAGTTTTTCAATATGGGCCTTAAACATCCCGCTGCTTAAATAAATCTCAAGTGCCCCTTGTGTGAGGACTGGTGTTTGGACGTCCGCTGCAAATTTAGCTTGTGTAAAACTTTTTAGTAAGGCTTCCGGAAGAACGGCTAATCCTAATCGAAGTCCTGGAAGCAGAACCTTCGAGAAGCTTTTTGTGTAAATGACTCTTCCGCTAGGGTCATAGGCAAACATGGGGTCTGCCTTTTTCCTGGTATCAAGGTCTCCCATATAGTCATCTTCGATTATGTAGACATCATATTTTTGAGCGAGCTCGACAATGTGCTTTTTTTCCTGATTGGTGTAGCTGCAGCCTGTCGGATTCTGGAATCGGGAGACTGTGTAGAAAAACTTAACGCTTCGTTCTCTGAAGACCTTTTCCAGATTATTAAGATCAATGCCATTCTGATTCACCTCTATGCCGATCGGCTTCAGGCCGCGAGAAGTAATCGAATCGATGTAACTAAAGTGTGTTGGCTGTTCAACGCAAATCTCTTTTTTATTATTGGGAAAAGGCAGTGAGATCAAGAGATCCAGAGCCTGCTGGGATCCTGATACAACCGCAATTCTATCAGGCGGAGCGAAAACCTGCAGATCCTTAGCTTGAGCTGAAAGCTGCTGCCGAAGACTCGCCAAGCCGAGGGGATGGGAATACTGAAACATTTCCTCTTTATAAATCTCAATTGCCTGGTTCATGCAATGCTGATAATCTCGGTAGGGCATCCTGCTTTTATCCGGTCCTGCGGAGACAAAGTCAATTTTCATTTGAGTTTGTTGTTTTGGCATATCCGAGCCTACTGCAAAATAGCCGCTTTTGGGCACTGAGTAAATCAGGTGAGCCTTCTCCAATTCACTGTAAGCTTTCAGTACAGTGTTGATGCTGCAGTTGAATTCTTTGGCAAACTTGCGGATAGAAGGGAGCTTTTCTCCGGATTTCAACTGTTCATCATCCAATCTTGATTGGATTTCTCCTATGATTTCATCATATTTAGTACTCACGAATTCACATCTCCCTGGTGATTTGTATGGGTACAGATGGTTAAAACTGTTCTTTTCTCTATGAAACATGCTGTTTATAGTATAAGGGACAAATATAGAGCAGACATCATGACGGAAATCCTATTTTATGAAGGAGGAAGAAAAGATGAAGTGTATGAGGAGAGCGGGTATAGCCGTTCTTGCCTTGTTATTGCTGCTGGCAGGTACAAGTGCTGAGGCATTAGGCGGAAAAGAAAACACGAAGGAGCTGCACATTGAAGAAGCTTTTGCAGGTAAAGAGGGAACTATGGTTCTCAAAAATCTTAAGAATCACAAGGTTTATGTCTATAACAAGGATAGGAGTATAGAGAGACTGACGCCGGAGTCAACCTTCAAAGTCGCCAATGCCCTAATCGGGCTGGAGACTGCAGCTGTCCGGGATGAGTATGAGGTGAAACGGTGGGATGGAGTCGAACGGGAATTCGAAAGCTGGAACCGGGATCATTCGCTTGCTTCTGCGATGAGGGAATCGGCTATCTGGTTTTACCAGGACCTGGCTAGAACGATTGGTGAAAAAAACATGCAGGAATACGTTACAAAAATTCCGTACGGAAACCAGGACATATCTGGTGGCATTGATACGTTCTGGCTGGACAGCAGCCTAAGAATATCTGCAGCGGAACAAGCTGATTTAATCGAAAAGCTCGTGGTGGAGAAACTGCCTTTTACTGAAAAAAATCAAAAAACAGTCAAACGAATGATGATTCAGGATGAACAGGATCATTTCACTTTACATGGCAAAACAGGGACAAGGCTCTCTGACATGGGACTGGGCTGGTATGTTGGGTTTATTGAAACGGAGAAGGGTACATGGGTGTTTGCGGTGAATATCGATGGAACAGGGACTGAGGCCAGGAATATTGCTTTGGAAGTATTGAAGGAGAAAAAAATCATTAATAACTAAGCTGGGAAAAGGGAAACCATGTCCAGGTTTCCCTGTTATTACTGAACTTCCGCTACAAATGTAAAAGAAATTTCACCGTTTTTCCATTGAGCTAAGACTTCATAAATATATTTGCCTTTTTCTGAAGGGACAGTTATTTGATTATCCTCCATTTTGATTTCTCTTTCTTTTCCTGTTTCATTCCATAAATACACCTTCATAACGGGGTTATCTTCAATTTTCACTTTGACTCTCTGGTCCGGTTTGACAGGAATAGGTTTAAGATATTCCGCCATCTGATTCGGTGATGCGTGATCAGTGGTTACTGATTCTGTTTCAATGCCTTTTTTTCGGGTCCACCGAAAGTTTCCTTTTTCCATTGGATATTCGGAGCCATTCACTGCAGCAAATGCAGTCTTCTCAGGCGGGAATTCCGCTTGATCCACCGGTTTATCCGAACAGCCAAACAATAAGGTGACAGAGGCAATAACGATCATACTTACTAATTTTAAACTCCGCAACATGTCACCCGCCTTTTAAAATGGTTAATAAAAATAGTTTAACAGAAAAAGGAAATCTTATATATAGATTGAATTACTTTAGTAAATGTCAAAGAGGAAAATACATTCGCCGGTTTTGCCTGCTGTTGACTATGCTAAAGAATAATCGCCCTATTAGAGGTTTAATAAAGCGCAGGGTGAAGTTTATTTAACGGGATGGTTAATAAATATGTTAAAGTCTTCAAGGAAATGGTCATTTTCCAATGCCAATCATGGGGTATGGAATTTCACCTATAATCGGTTACTTTATTGGGGTAAGCCGGATTAGAATGAATAATTGAAAATAGAGAAAGGGTAAATAAATGTCTATTATACTTGCAGTTATAGTGCTTATTGGTTTATTTATTTTAGGAATTAAGTTTTGGAAGACGAGCAGAATAGTGGCACTGCTATTTTTACTGCCGGTATTAGCAATATTCCTTTTTGCTGGATTTGTGTTTTTTAACTCTTGGTATCATACAACTCCTGATTCATTGAATTTTACTGTCCAAAAGGAAAATCAATCATATACAGTAACAGGAGTTTGGAACAAACCATTAGATGCTTATAGATTTCCCACTGATTTTATTGTTTTTTATGTCCCTGATAATGAGGAAGTAACAAATGTTAAGCGAAACAGATTTGAGGATTATGAAAAAATGGACATGTTTTACTTTGAAGAATCGGTTCAAGAATGGATAAAACATCAGCATCCTCCTGTATCAGATCCTCAAATATTTGATATAGAGACTTCCAAAGAATTTAGTTTTTCATTTGTTCTCCCAGAAAATGCAAACCCAAACGAAGTAAAAATTTATTATGCACATACAAGGGATGAACCAATGGATGCCCTGGAGTTTTGGTTTAAGGAGATTGAGCTGGAATAAGACTTTTCTTCTAAAGTGTTATTACAACAAATCAGCAGATGCATAAAAAAACAAAGTAGCAGTGGAGAGTGAGCAGCCTTGATAGAAATCAATGGACAACATAGATATTTAAAAACAAGGCCTAAGATAAAAACGGTTTAACTGGAAAAGGAAATTTTATATATAGGTGGAATTAAAATAGGAAATGCCAGGAAAGGAATTTAAGAAATGAAGAAAATCTCATTCATACATTCTCAGGTTTTACCTGCCGTTGACTATGCTTACGCCTCCCATGTCCCTGCAGGAATGGATCTTTATTTTATGGCTGGGGCATGTCCGCTCGATCAAGAGGGCAGTGTGCCAGAGGGAACCAGTTATGAAGAACAGGCCAAACTTTGTGTGGAAAACCTGAAAGCAGCCTTACAGGAATGTGGCGCTGAATTGGAGGATGTTGCTTATACAAGAGTTCTCGTTGCATCCTCTGCTCAGTCTGATTTGGTGGCCGTATGGCAGGCAGTCAGAGAAGAATTCGGTTCTCATGATGTTCCAAGTACATTGTCTGGTGTCACTGTTTTAGGTTATAGCGGCCAATTAGTTGAGATAGAAGCGGTTGCTGCCTTACCCCAAAATGCCAAATAATCCGCATAACGAAAGAAATGGACCCTCCTGCAATAGCAGTCGGGTCCATTTCTTTCTTTTATCTCTTTTTTAGAACTTTAAGCAGGAAGGATTTTGTATTAAGGATATTTAATACTTATTGGAGTGAAAAAACAAAAGAATTAAAGGGAGAAGCGAATGAAAGTTGAACTAGCAGAATTCAATCAATATGATATTCCTGGCCTAATAGATTTATCGGCATCGGTTGGATGGGATTATGATGAATATGAAGTAAGAACACTTTTGGAATCCGGGAGAGTTTTCGGTCATAAGAATGCTGAAGGAAGAATTATATCCAGTTCAGCCATTATCCCCTATGACACTAAACTGGCGTCGATTGGCATGGTTATTGTCCATGAAGAATTCAGGGGATTAGGGCTGGCAATGGAAGCAGTCCGGAAGTGTGCTGAAAGTATTAATGGGGATATGCCGCTAATGCTCATTGCAACGAAGGAAGGAAAGCCCCTTTATGAAAAAGTGGGTTTCAAAACAGTGGATTCTATAAGCAAATTTCTTTGTGATCAATTCGTTCCTGTGCATTCACAGGATCATGATGGAGTTTTTATAGAAGACTTTAATCAGTCTGATTTTGCTGAGCTTGTTAATTTGGATTGGGCTGCCTTTGGGGATAAGCGAAGCGTTTTTCTCCGCAATCGAATCAGCCAGTCCAAACAATGCCTTGTTGTTAAAAATAATAATGGAGAGATCATTGGATATGGATTATCCATACAGGGGCCAGTCAATTTAATACTTGGACCCATTGCAGCTCCAGATTCAGATACAGCTGCCTTAATCGTAGAAAAATTGGCTTTACATCATAAAGGGAAGCTGCGAATTGATGTTCCAGGAGGAAGAACGGATTTTATGTTCTATCTGGAGCGAAGCGGTTTTGTTAAAATAAACACTCCTCCCGTCATGATGAAAAATTCAGCAGCTATGCCGCAGAGGAACAATTCATTATATGCTATTGCTTCGCAGGCTTTTGGATAGGGGAATAATGCTATTGGCTAAGCGCAAATAAAATATATTATCCGAAAATAAATTTGGTCTATCTGCAAGTAACTAATACATTAATAATGCTTAAATAGTTTCTGAAAAGTGCTGGAAACCCAAGTTCCATTAAAACGGCTCAATTTGAGGATTTAAGCCGTTTTTCTTATGAAATTATCTTTAATTAACACCTAGATTATCAGCAAAGCCGTCCCAATCGTAATCAAAATGGCGCCTGCAATGGTATTCATTGACGGCTTCTCTTTTAAAATAATAAAACTTAAAATCATTGTCAGCACCACACTGAATTTATCAATGGGGTTCACGACACTAACTTTGCCGATGGCGAGAGCGCCGAAATAGCACAGCCAGGATAATCCGGTTGCGGCTCCAGAGAGGAAAAGAAATAAATAGGACTTTTTCGAAATGCTTTTAAGCTCCTTAACAGTCCCCTGGAAAAATACGATGCCCCAGGCGAAAAGAATGATGACCACAGTCCGGATAAAGGTAGCCACATTGGAGTCGACGTCTTCAATTCCGATCTTCGCTAAAATATTGGTGGCTGCAGCAAATACAGCGGACAGGACGGCCAGAAAAATATAGGACTTCGTATTAAATACTTTCTTTTCGCGTGTCTTTTTCCTGTCCCGGCCAATTAAGACAAAGGTTCCAATGGAAATAATGATTCCGCCTGAAACAACCAGAGCTGTGGCGGGTTCCCTGAGAATAATAAAGGATAAGAGGATCGTTAAGACGACACTCGACTTATCAATGGGAACTACTTTTGATACATCTCCAATCTGAATGGCTTTAAAAAAGAAGATCCATGATAGGCCGGTTGTCAGGCCTGAGAGAATAAGAAATATGTACGATTTTACCGAAATAGTAAAGATGCTTTCTGTTTCACCAGTAATAAGGACCATTAAAAAAGCCATGATGACCACCACGATTGTCCTGACTGCGGTAGCCAGATTGGAATCAACTTTTTCAATCCCAATTTTCGCAAGGATGGCGGTGAAAGATGCAAATAATGCGGCCAGCAGGGCTAAAATTATGCTCATACACATGAACTCCACTTCTGCAATTGGATAAGTATAGATGTATAGAATATTATTTGATTTATTTAGTTAAAAAATTCTGTTTTCTTATATTATAGTTTGGTTAAGAAGGGAGGAAGAAAATGGATCATATTGATAAAAGGAATCGCCTGGATGAAGAACCATTTAGTTATCGGGTAAATAAAAATAGCACGGTGTTTCTTGATTTTAATGGAAAACAAGTGAAGATTCTAAAAGGTAAAGAGGCAGAGAAGTTTCTAAAAAGAATGAGTGATGCTGAAGATGAAAAGAGCAGGCAATTAATCATGGCGAAGATAACGGGGAACTTTAAAAGGGGAAATGAACGGTGATTGTTTTGGGCTAAAGCAGCAGTGACAATGGGCACTGCTGCTTCTATTTTTATGTAAGAAGAATATCTATCTATGCTGGTCGAAAAGAATAGCGTTGCCATCCGGATCTTCAAGGGTGAAGCTTGCAGGGCCGGAGCCTGATTCATTTGCCTCTTTTATAATAGAGATCCCTTGTTCCATCAGCTGCTTTTGAAGGTCCCTAATGTCAGTGAATTCCTCTACGTTTTCTGCGTTCTGGTTCCAGCCAGGATTAAATGTAAGGATGTTTTTCTCGAACATGCCTTGGAATAGACCTATCACACAGTTTTCATTCTTCAAGATCAGCCAATTTTGCTCAATATTTCCGCCTAATGCCTCAAAACCAAGTTTTTCGTAAAATTCTTTTGACTTCTGAATGTCTTTTACGCTTAAGCTTACTGAAAACGCACCTAGTTTCATGGTTCCTCCTTCGGTTTTCTTATTATTCAGATAACTAATTTTGAGTTTAATTGAAGTAATCAAATAAAGCAATATTACTGTGAATAAAAAAAAGCGACTAGTGCCGCTTTCTAATAAAGTCTTCTCTTCCGAATCCGGCTGCAGGTAAAATCAGTTTGAATCTTCATATAAATATAAATGATCGTCGCAATGGTTCCTTCTTCGCCATGCAGGTTTGTTTTTGGCTTTAGGCATCTGATAAATTCCCGGTCACAGCTGCATTTGGATCTCCCGCTTGCCCAGCATTTATCATGAGCTCTGCAGCATGCATCCACTCCATTAATAGGGGCGCCTGGTCCGCTGCATCCCGGACCGCACCATCGGTATCCGGGAAAAAGGCAAGGAATCTGTTTTCTTCTGGTCACTAGTATCCCTCTTTTTTATATCAATTTAATTTATAGATATGGCAGAACCATAACAGGGGTGTGGTTACTTATCTATTAAAAGAAGATTGTTTTCGAATTAAGGGCAGGGGCCCATACCCCATAGGCAACTGACGCATATCCTTTACTGTAGACAAATACAGAGGAGGAGTTCCGTTTGGATTATCAATACCAGCAAATGCCGGTGTCACAGGAGTTTGTTCCGCACAATGGCATGTATTTCACTGACCATCGAGTACGTCCCGGATTTGGAATTGGAAGAAGACCCGGATTCGGGTTTGGCCGGCCGGGATTCGGGTTTGGCGGACCAGGCTTTGGTCTGGGGCTTGGATTTTTAGGAGGGCTTGCGACAGGAGCATTGCTGACGCCGGGACCTGGCTTTGGATATCCTTATTATCCATACCCGCCTTACCCGTACGCTCCATATCCTTACTATTACTAAGAAGGCTGAGCTTTGTCCCCGGGGCAGGGCTCTTTTTTAATTGATTAAATTTTCAGTTTTATTTAATATAAAAATAACGAAAGGAGTGTAAGAACATGATTAAACAAGTCGGACAAATTATGCTATACGTTAACAATCAGGATGAAGCAGTAAATTTTTGGACTGAAAAAGCCGGATTTCATGTATTGGCCGAGGAAGATAATGGCCAGGGAATGAGATGGATCGAAGTATCTCCATCAAAGGAGTCGGAGACGAGTATGATTCTGCATAATAAGGAATGGGTAGCGAAGATGTCGCCGGGAATAAACCTGGGCACCCCTTCGTTGATGTTTTTTACAGAAAATCTTGAAAGACTTCATAGCGATTTTTCAAACAAGGGCATTACGGTTGGAGAAATTGCAGAAATGCCTTCAGGCCGGGTTTTTAACTTTGCGGATGGTGAAGAGAATTACTTTGCTGTAATGGAGAGAAAGTAAAAGTTTGAGTGAAAGCCGATATCGCGGCAGTTGATCGAGCATTACATAGACTTGTCAGCTCACATTTTGATGCCGGGCTTCCATTGGGAAATAAAAAAAAACTAAAAACTGAGTTTTTAGGATAAAAGCTTACGGGAAAAGCGTACAAAAAATAGTCAGGACCGCTAATCTAAAAAGTTTCTCAAGCATAGCGCCAGCTCCTTTCGATTAGTTGGTATATTTTTATTTTAAGCCTGCTTTATTAAAGCAGGATAAATGGTCTGTAAATTTATTGTTAAATGTTTTTTGTGGGAGGGGTGCGGGGGCATCCCTTTTTAAATTAAACTAAAGCTCTATTTCCTTTATTATTTTGATATTCTTAAAGAAAGGGGGAAGGGAAATGAACAAAGTATATCTCGATTACAACGCAAGCACACCTTTGGCCCCAGAGGTTGCAGATCACATGTATCCTTTTCTGACAGACTTTTACGGAAATCCTTCCGCACCTCACTGGGCAGGGCTGCCGGTAAAAGAAAAAATGAATCGTGCGAGGCAGCAGGTATCTGACTTGCTGTCATGCTCACCTGAAGAGATTATTTTTACCAGCGGCGGAAGTGAATCAAACAACCTCGCATTAAAGGGCTATTATTTCAAGCATCTTTCAAAAGGCAAGCACATCATTACATCAAAAATAGAGCATCCTGCCATAATCGAGCCCTTAAAATTTCTCGAGAGTTTAGGTGCTGAACTCACGATGCTGAATGTGGATAAATATGGAATGGTTTCTGCTGGCGATATTGAAAAGGCCATTCGGGAAGACACAATTCTGATCACCATTATGCATTCAAACAATGAAGTGGGGAATCTTCAGCCAATAGAAGAAATAGGGGAAATCGCAAGGAGGCACAAGATCGCATTTCATACTGATGCTTCCCAATCCGCCGGGAAGGTGCCTGTTAATGTTAATGAGCTGAATGTGGATATGCTAACCATTGCCGGTCATAAATTGTATGCGCCTAAAGGGATTGGCGCCTTATATATCAGAAAAGGCATCGAGCTTGAACCGCTTATTCATGGGGCAGGACATGAGTTTGGAAAGCGAGCAGGAACTGAAAACACTTTGCTTGCAGCCGGGCTCGGCAAAGCCTGTGAATTAGCTGGGGAGCATGTCTCGGGCGGCGGGCTTGCTGACTTAACGACTTATTTCTGGGGTGAATTGAAGGAGGCCTTTGGAGCTGAAGTTTTCCTTAATGGACATGAAGAAAAACGGCTGCCGAATACCCTGAATGTCAGTTTTATGAATCGGATTGGCCAGGACATTTTATCAGCCATTCCTCAGCTTGCAGCCTCTACAGGATCTGCCTGTCATGCAGGAAAAGTGGAATTATCTCCAGTTTTGAAGGAAATGGGGGTTCCGGAACACATTGGAATGGGCGCTGTCAGATTCAGTCTGGGGAAATATACGACAAAAGAGGAGCTTGATCAGGTGGTTTCCTGGCTTAAAGAGGTGATTTAGGAGCGCTATTCCATTGGAAAGACATCAGCAATCTGCATAATATCGCCTGAAAAAATGCAATACATATCTTCAGGGCCGGTTTCAATTGGCATTTTCGCAATGACCATCCCATCGTAGCCTTGTTTCAACAGGCTTCTGCAAAATAGGGTGTTGGCTTCATCTTTATTCAATAGGATCGCCTTATCTTGCCAGGTAAGGTGTCTTTTTTTTGTGCTTGCATAGTCGCAAAAGGGGTCTCTCTCATTCATGAAATGATCATAAGAATCAAATGCTCTTAAGTTTGGTTCATCTATATAGACTTTATAGACAAATCCACGTATTAACTTATCATATTGAACCACTTTCGCTGTTCCATCTTCCCAGAAGTCCGTTTCCGATTTTTCGCAGACTGTTTCTGTCCCAATGGCAAATGACTTAGCAGACTCAAAATTCGATGTACACCAGATTCCAAGTGTATCTAATTCCTCCATTTTCCTTTGCCTTGCCTGCTCTTTTTGAAAGTGATCCAATTTCTTGATGGAACCGTAATAAACGATCAAAAGAAACACCTCCCAATAGTTAGGATGTGCAATATTTAATTATTTATTAATCCCTTTGTAATTCTTTCATCTTTTGGAAATGCTAAGAGAAAAAGGAGGGACGTGTAGTCATGAATGATAGTCAGAACACTGCATTGACTGCAGCAGAAATAGCGCAGTTATGGTCGTCTTATTTGAACAGCAGCATGAGTCAGTGTATTTTCTTATATTTTTCAAATACAGTTGAAGACCAGAAACTACTGTCCATGCTTCAGGAAGGTCTTCAATTAACGGATACACATTTACAGAAGCTGACTGGATTTTTTGAAAATGAAGGGTTATCCGTGCCTTATGGATTTAAGTCTGAAGAGGATATGAACACTGCAGCCCCAAGATTGTTCTCAGAAAATTTCTCTCTTCATTTCCTTTATAATATCGCCATGTTTGCAGTAAACTTTTATGCGCTCTCGAAAACACTTTCTGTCCGGTCTGATATTGTGGAGTACTTTAACACTTGTTTGATGGAAGTGAATGAGTATGAAACAAAAGTAAAACAAATGCTGGTGGATAAAGGCTTGTATATGAGATCTCCCCATGTCATCCCGGTAAAAGAAACCAGCTTTGTCGAGAGCAAAAAATTTATGGGCGGTTTGTTCGGTGATAAGAGGCCCCTGAATGTGATTGAAATAACCAATATCCATTCCAATTTGAAGAGAAATGCCATGGGAAACTCGGTCATGATCGGGTTTAGCCAGGTTGCCCAATCCAAGGAAGTCGGTCAATTCATGGTAAGGGGAAGGGATATTGCAGCGAAACATACAAAGGTCTTTCAGGAGCTGCTTGAAGAAAGTTACTTGCCTGTTAGCATGTCCTGGGATATGGAAGTAACAGATTCCAGAACACCTCCCTTTTCAGATAAATTGATGATGTTTATGACCACTTCGCTTATTGCCCTGAGTGCAGGGATTTATGCAACAAGTGCTGCTTCGAGTGCACGAAAAGATATTTCGCTTAATTTCATCCGCTTGTCTGCTGAAATCGCTAATTTTGCTGAAGATGGTGCAAACATTCTGATTAAAAATGGCTGGTTCGAGGAGCCGCCGCATCCGGCAGATCATGATGAACTGGCAAACAGATGATAAATAACGCTGAAATAGAAGGTACATGCTCGTTAATCGGGAGGAATAAGCGCAGTAAGTGCCCTAATCCCAAATTAGCAAACCCTGGCCCTGAGCTTTTTCCGTGTAAAATAAAATCCACCCAACTATACTAAAGAAGAAAATACTGTATGGGAGGAATCAGGTATGCATATTGAAATGTGGACTGACTTCGCTTGACCGTTTTGCTATATTGGCAAAAGGCATCTGGAGGATGCCATTAAACAGATTAACCATCCAATCGAAGTGACTTACAGGTGCTTCGAACTGGACCCGACGGCAGAGCGGGATATTCAGGATAACATGTATGAAAAATTGGCGAAGAAATATGGGATGACGATTGAACAGGCCAAAGCCAACACACAAAACATGGTGCAGATGGCGAGAAACGCCGGGCTGGAATTCAACATTGATACCATCGTTCTCACTAATACGTTTGACGCTCATCGTCTGACGATGTTTGCAAAAACAAATGGGTTAATGAAAGAAATGACAGAACGGCTGCTGCGGGCTTACTTTACGGATTCCAGGCATATCGGAGATCCTGCGACGTTAGCCGAGCTAGCAGAAGAAGTGGGCCTGAACCGGGAAGAAGCGGAACAAATGCTTGCCGGCGATGCGTTTGCAGAGGAAGTCCGTGCAGATGAGCAATTGGCTCAAGCGTACCGCATTACAGGAGTACCGTTCTTTCTTATTAATAAGAAATATGCACTGAGCGGAGCACAGCCAACAGAGATGATCATTCAAGCACTGCAGAAGATTATAGCAGAGGACGAGATAACTGTTCTTAATGACAATGACGGTATAATCTGTGATGATGACGGCTGTGAAATCCCGAAGGAATAATTAAATCATGAAGAGCGGTTTAGAGTCAGAACCCGGTGCAACTTCGGACACAAAAAGGGAAAAAGAGCGGTTTAGAGTCAGAACCCCGATCAACTTCGGACACAAAAAGGGAAAATGGGCGCTCCAGAGTCAGAACCGGGTGCAACTTCGGACACAAAAAGGGAAAAAGAGCGCTCCAGGAACCAGTCAGGGACATGACTGGTTTTTTGTATACCCAAGCCCAACTTAATAAAACAACGTACCTTCTTTTTTCATAGGCATATGATGTGATGATAATTCTGTGAAGGGAATGACTAGTATTGTATCATCCTAATGCGTATTCCTATCCTTACTACCCTCAGCCTCATTCACCTGTATATCATACTGACGAAATGTTACGAAGCAATCAGGATCATTTTCAGCAGCTTTGTGAAACGGTTCTTGAAGGAGTCAAAAGGGAGGCATCTGCACTTGAGCTTTACACGCAACTGGCAGAGCATGCCCCAAATGAAGAGCACAAGCAGAACATTATTCAGGCAATTGAAGGAAAGAAAATTTATTTAAACCATTTTTGCAACCTTTATTACAATTTAACAGGGAAACAGCCCGAGTATCAGGTCGGCCATGTTGCCATTGATCATTACCGCGATGGATTGCAAAGAGCATATCAAATCGAAATGGAAGGTTTCGAGGAGAATCAAAGGGGTTCCGTGCTTACTCAGCTTCCACAGGTTCAAAATATATTCTTATGGGCAATGAGCGGCGAACAGGAAAATGCCGCGCGATTAGTCTCTCTTAATAATCGGGTGACCGATTTCGGTCCGCAGCCATTTGTCGTAGATATTGAGGAAGCAACGAAGAAAAATAACAACTTCCGGACAGCCCTATGGACTGGAAAGCATTTGCAGCTGACATTAATGAGCATCAATGCTGGCGAGGATATTGGCCTTGAGGTTCATCCGGAGCTCGATCAATTCCTGAGACTTGAAGATGGTGAAGGAATGGTTTATATGGGGGACAGTCCTGACCGGCTGGATTTTCAGCGGAAAGTAGCGGATGATTTTGCGATTATCATTCCTGCAGGCAAATATCATAATCTCATTAATACAGGCAATAAGCCACTTAAGCTTTATTCCATTTATGCGCCGCCGCAGCATCCGTTCGGAACCGTGCATAAAACAAAGGCAGATGCCATGGCTGCTGAGGAAGAACATCAGCAATAATAACGAAAAAGGAAAAGTCAGGACGCGGCTTTTCCTTATTTTTTATGAAAAATAGAATAAATTGACCATGTTATGGGCACTAATCGAAGTATGACGATTTTCCAGGATGGTGCTTAACGTGAGAAAAGAAAATAAAAATCTCTTTATAGCCGGCTTAATACTCGGCTTAGGGCTTGTAGGGGCGATTGATGGCATCGTATTTCATCAGCTGCTGCAATGGCATCATATGATTCTGAGCCCGAATATCAAACTCGAAATTTTTACAGATGGCTTATTCACAGCCTTATTTTCGGCGAAGCTGCTTTGGGGCGGGATGAAGATTTTTCAGGATGCCCGCAAGAATGAATTGGGTACCAGCTGGAAGATCTTCGCTGGCGGTATATTCATAGGGGGAGGAGCCTTTAATCTTGTCGAAGGAATTGTGGACCATCATATCCTCCAGGTGCACCGTGTCAGGCCACTGGCAGAAAACCCTTTTTTCTATGATCTGGCCTTTTTAGCAATAGGATTATTGCTTGTTATCATTGGGTTTATGATTAAGAGGATGGAGAAGGAAGCATGATGAAAAGAGCAAGAAGCTTGATCAGTTTTATCCTTATTTTTTTAGGCTTTTTTTATTTTTACACCAGTCAACATCCTCATAATCAGACCGGTGCAGCGAATCACATGGCACATGGATATGTGGAAATTCCGAAAGAAAATGAGATTCCGTCTGTAGATGTAACCGTATCCCCGGACGGTCCGGATACATGGCTTTTGAAGCTGGATCTCGTCCATTTTGCCTTTGCCCCTGAAAAGGCGGGCGAGAAGCAGCCAAGCTATAACGAGGGACATGCCCACTTATACATAAATGGCAAAAAAATCAGCCGCTTATACGGAGAGTACTATCATTTAGGCAAACTGAAGGAAGGCAGACATGAAATTACGGTAACTCTTAATTCCAACAATCACGGGGCCTTAATGGCCGGCGGAAAACCCGTGCAGGCAACCAGGCTCATTGAAGTGAACAAGTGAGAAAAGAGCGGGAACTAGACCTAATACAGGAGAAACCATAGTTTTGTCATCAGTCAGGCGACAAAGTTAGGTTTCTCCTTTGTTGAGTCCGGCAGTAATGTACTTTACCATTAGTAATAAAGTACTTATTTTGAAAGGATGAGTGTAAATGGCTCAATCTAATCTAAAAGTTGCTGTACAGAAGTTCGGTAACTTCCTGAGCTCCATGGTAATGCCGAATATCTCAGCTTTTATCGCATGGGGTCTTATTACAGCTTTATTTATACCTACTGGTTTCATTCCAAATGAAAGCCTTGCCAAAATGGTAGGGCCAATGGTGACATACTTGCTTCCGCTGTTAATCGGATACACCGGTGGTAAGCTTGTTCATGATCAGCGCGGTGCCGTTGTTGGTGCCATAGCGACAATGGGGGTTATTGCCGGGGCAGAAATTCCAATGTTCCTTGGCGCCATGGTAATTGGTCCTCTTGGCGGATATGTAATTAAGAAATTTGATCAATTGGTTGAAGGACGGGTGCGTTCAGGCTTTGAAATGCTCGTGAACAACTTCTCAGCAGGAATTCTTGGTGCCATTCTGGCAATCCTTGCGTTCCTCGGAATAGGGCCTGCAGTTGATGAATTCACAGGCTGGCTTGTAGCAGGTGTTGACTGGCTGATTGGCACCGGGCTGCTTCCGCTGACAAGCATCCTGATTGAACCGGCGAAGGTATTATTCCTGAACAATGCCATCAACCACGGTGTTCTGTCGCCAATCGGAGTTGAGCAGGTAAAAGAAACAGGACAATCTATCCTGTTCCTGCTTGAAGCGAACCCTGGACCTGGTCTTGGTGTTTTGCTTGCTTACATGTTCTTTGGAAAAGGGAATGCAAAGAAATCTGCTCCAGGTGCCGGAATCATTCACTTCTTCGGCGGGATTCATGAAATTTACTTCCCGTATATTTTAATGCGTCCTATGCTTATTATTGCGGTTATCCTTGGCGGAATGAGCGGTGTGTTCACACTGGTTCTTTTAGGCGGCGGATTGTTCGCTCCTTCATCACCGGGAAGCATCATCGCCATCACTGCAGTAACACCTCATCATGCAAGTGCGTATATTGCAAACTTTGCAGGTGTGCTTGTGGCTGCAATAGTTTCATTCCTTGTCTCTGCATTCATCATGAAAACAGGCAAGCAGGGTGAAGAAGATATTGAAGAAGCTGCGAAAAAGATGCAGGAAATGAAAGGTAAGAAAAGCTCTGTTTCTAGCGTATTAGAAGGTGGAAAGGCTGAAATGCCTGATAACGTGTCTAAAATTTATTTTGCGTGTGATGCGGGAATGGGCTCAAGTGCCATGGGTGCATCACTGCTGCGCAAAAAGGTGAAGGAAGCAGGGATGGACGTTGCAGTTACGAATACAGCGATCTCCAATCTTCCTGCAGATGCCCAGATCGTCATTACACAGGAAGAACTGACACCAAGGGCACGCCAGAAAGTGCCGAATGCCTTCCATGTATCGGTTGATAATTTCCTTTCAAGTCCGGAATATGACAAGCTGATTGACGCATTGCAGTTCCCGGCTAACTCGGAGCTGCACGAAATCGTTGAAGAAGCAGAAGAAAATGTTCCTGACATGGCGGATGAGGAAATGTCACATGAAGACGACTTATTGCGTCCGGAAAATATTTTCCTGAACAAAGAGTTTGCTGATAAGGATGAAGCAATCCGCTTTGCCGGAAGAGTGCTTGTAGATGCAGGCTATGTGGAAGAGAGCTATATTGAAGCGATGATTGAACGTGATAACATCACATCCACTTATATGGGGAATGATGTAGCAATCCCTCATGGAACGGAAGAGGCCAAAAAGGCTGTCATCAAATCAGGCTTTACTGTTATCCAGGTGCCAAATGGCGTGGATTTCGATGGCCAAAAGGTCCGTCTGATCTTCGGAATTGCAGGAAAAGACGGCACACATCTTGAAATCTTATCAGGCATCGCGGTAACATGTTCTGACATGGATAATATCGAGAAACTGGCTTCTGCTGAATCTGTCGAGACCATCATGGATATTATCGGCAAGAAATAAACCTTACGAGTAGAAAAGCGTTCTCATGCGCTTTTCTATTCAGTGTTTTTGTAACCTTTTATGCCACTAATTGTAGAAATGAGCTGATCTCATGTATATTACATCGAGGGAAAAAGCCATTATTGAATTGATTATAAAAACATCGGGTAAACACACGGCATTGTCGATTGCTTCTTCATTAAACGTCAGTGCGAGAACAATCCAGAGGGACTTAAAGGCAGTTGAGAAAATTGTCAGTGAGTTCGGGCTGACCTTAACCCGAAATGTAAATCAGGGACTTATTATTGAAGGGAAAAATGAGCAGATTTTCAGGCTGATCCAGCATTTAACCAGCAGCGAACCGATCGATGAGCTCCCTCAGGAAAAGAAGCTGCGCCTTCTTTTGGCCATTCTTGAGGAAGACGTTTATAAGACTCAGGTGCTTGCCGGCTACCTCGGCATTAGCACGGCGACTTTGACGGCACACCTTGATGAACTTGCTGAATGGCTATCCCGTTTCCAGTTGGACTTGACGAGAAAGCGTGGAGTCGGCGTAGAACTTCACGGAACGGAAGCAAGTAAACGAAGGGCCCTTGCCCATTTTCTCCTTCAATACTTTCATGAAGAATTAATTGAGAAATTATTTTTGCTGGAAAATGGGAAGCTCGGGGAAGACAGAATTCTGCACTACTTTGAAGCGGATGATCTCCGCCATGTGAACAGCATCATCCAGACTGTGTTTATGGGCGCTCCTGCCCGATTTGCGGATAGCGGATATCTGGAGATTGTGCTGCATACGTGCATAACACTAAAAAGAACGCTCAGCGGGTTCCCGGTGGAACGGAAGGACCTTCCGGAAACAGAAGTTACGGTTGAATATGGATTGATCCAGGAGGTCATAAGCAGGCTCGGACAGGCTTTTGACTGTGCGTTTTCTGAGGGGGACATCCTATACCTGGCTCGTATACTTAAAGGCACCAAGTGGAGCGGGACGGAGGCTTTTCCGTACGACAGCATTGTACTCGCCCAAATGATCAGGAACGTGATTAAATCAGTTTCTGAACAGCTGCATGTGGATTTGAACAAGGATTTTTCCTTATTTCAGGGGCTGCTCGCTCATATGGAGCCATCTTTATACCGGATCAAGCAGAATATGGAGTCCTATAACCCGCTCCGAGAGGAAATCAAGCGTAAGTATCCGGTTCTGTTCTTGGCTGTGAAAAATAGTCTTGAAGAAGCGTTTACAGATATTGATCAATTTTCAGATGACGAGATTGCGTTTATCGTCCTTCATTTCGGTTCGGCCCTTGTGATGCAGGAAGAGAATCTTTCCATAAAGGCGCTGCTCATTTGTCCGACAGGCATCGGCACCTCCAAAATGCTGAAAAGCAGGCTGAAAAAAGAGGTGGCTGAAATTGATGTCATCGAAATCAAATCGATTAAGGAAATGTCTGAGGGTGCCGATCTGATGGAATATGATTTAATCCTTTCTACTGTCAGACTTCCTTTTATACATGCAGAGTATATATTGGTGAACCCGCTCTTAAGTGAAGAGAACATTCTCACGATAAAAAACTACCTGAAAAACAACATTGAAAGCTTTACAAAAGGGAAGCCCTATCAGGAATTGACTGAGGGCGGTCACCAGCACCCAGTCTCTTTAGGCTCCATGCTTGAGGAAATTAGCGATATTCAGGAGAGCATCCAGTCTCTGATCCAAAACTTCCGGTTTTACCGGATGGAGGGGGAAGCAAGCCAGGAGCAGATTCTCGAAAAAATGCTGGCGAATGCAGAAGGAGATCAGCTGCTGACGAATCCTGAAGATGTGCTTCAATCATTAAGGGAGCGGGAACAAAAAGGCGGCCTGGGCATTCCTGAAACGAATATGGCTCTCTTTCACGCGCGCAGTCAGAACGTCCGTAAGCTTATTTTTCAAATTGCCCATCTGCCAAACCCTTGCCTGGTAAAGGGAATGGACGGAAAAGAAGTGGCAATGAAAAATCTTCTGCTTATGCTTGCACCAGACGAGCTAAGCAGAAGAGAGCAGGAAATAGTAAGCTTAATCAGCACGAATATCATTGAGACAGAGGAATCGATATTACTCTTTTCTTCCGCAAACGAAGAGATGATCTTCAAGAAGCTGGAATCGATTTTTACAGAATACCTCCAATCTCATTTTAAAATTAACCGGTAAAGGAATGATTCGATGAAACAGGCAGTGCATTTTGGTGCAGGAAACATAGGAAGAGGATTTATCGGAGCTCTATTTTCACAGTCAGGCTACCATGTGACGTTTGTGGATATTGCTGAAGGGATTATCAATCAATTAAACGAAGAAAAACAATATAAAGTGATACTGGCTGCAGATGAACAGGAAAGCTTGACCATTGAAAATGTGTCAGGATTAAATAATTTGACGCAGGAGGCTGAAGTAATTGAGGCCATTAAACAGGCTGATTTCTTAACCACAGCCATTGGGCCAAACATCCTTCCGCGGATTGCGCCGTTAATGGCGAAAGGCCTGGCTGCCAGAGCAGAAGCAGGGATCACGGAAAAGCTTTATGTCATTGCATGTGAAAATCAGATCTCAGCAACTGACTTATTAAAGGGGTATATTCTGGAAAATCTGGAGAGCGGTATGAATCTTGAAAATGTTTCTTTCTTAAACTCCGCTGTAGACCGGATTGTTCCAATTCAGAACAACCAGGGATCACTTGATGTATTGGTTGAACCGTATCATGAATGGGTTGTCGAAACGGCTGAAGACATTCCGCATATTGAGGGAATGAAGATTGTTCCGGAGCTTGCGCCGTTTATTGAAAGGAAGCTATTCACGGTTAACACAGGACATGCGGTGATTGCGTACTTCGGTTACCTGGCAGGGAAAGAAACCATTGATGAGACACTTGCTGACGGAAACATTTATAAGCAGGTGCAGGCAACACTTGGCGAAACAGGTGCTTATTTAATAGATCGCTATGATCTGAATCCGGACGAACATCAGAAATATATCGATAAAATTATCGGGCGTTTTGAGAATGCACGCCTGAATGACGGTGTCACACGAGTCGGCCGTTCACCAATAAGGAAGCTTGGACCTGAAGACAGACTGGTCCGCCCGGCACTGCAGGCCCAAAAAGCAGGCTTATCCTGCACAAACCTGGCAAAAGCCATTGCTGCAGCCCTATTGTTTGATAACAGGGAAGATGAAGAAGCGGTGAAGCTGCAGGAGATGATTCAGGAAAACGGAGTGGCATATGTACTGAAAGAAGTATGCGGACTTGAAGAATCAAGCGAGCTTGCACGTGAAATACTGAAGCAATATGAAGCATTAAAAAAATGAATGGAATGAAGACTGCTGAGAATGATCGGCAGTCTTATTTTTTTGGAGCTTTTTTCCTGGGGTCATTGTAAAATATTTTACATGTGAGGTGCAGATATGAAATTTACTAAAGTGTTTGAAGAAAAGGGTTTGAAGTATGGTTCTGTGAAAACGAGGGAAGCTGTCAGAGCTGTTATTTTGGGTGAAACTGGGATTTTGCTGGTGCGCTCGAACCGGGGTGATTATAAATTCCCGGGAGGCGGAGTTAAAGGGAATGAAGATTGGCATGATGCGCTAGTACGCGAAGTGGCAGAAGAAACAGGATACATACATGCAGCCGTGAAAAACAAACTGGGTACGGTTGTTGAACGGAAAATCGATGAGTTTGATGATACTGTGCTGTTTCAAATGAATTCTCATTATTATCTGTGTGAATTAATCGATCATCAGCAACTGGACCAGCAGCTTGAAGGATATGAGATCACACAGGAATTTTCACCGCAGTGGGTGACTATTGAAGAAGCGATCGCAAGGAATGAGGCAGCAGCTAAACTGGATGGGGCAAATGGATGGATAAGGAGAGAGAATTTTGTTTTGAACGCACTATTAGAACAATGAGAATGAGGTGGCAGCCATGCTTGAAGTGTTAACTGTGTCGATTTTCAATCAGAAAAGAAAAGTTCGGATTTACCTGCCGGAGGATTATTACAGCAGCCTTAAACGCTATCCAGTACTATACATGCATGACGGGCAAAATGTTTTTGGTGCTGAGGAAGCAATTGGCGGAGTGTCCCTGGATATGCATAACCATTTGGATCAATTCAAATCAGATTTGATTGTGGCGGCGATTGACCAAAATACAGAAGGCGAAGAACGGATTCATGAATATTGTCCATGGAAACATGGAGATTTCAGCGAGCAGCTATTGGGGTACAAAAGCGGCTCAGGCGGCAAGGGGAGTGATTATGCTGACTTTATCGTGAAGGAGCTGATGCCAATAATAGATGGAAAATATAAAACGCTGGCTGCGGAAAATTATATGGCTGGCATCTCTCTTGGCGGACTCCTCTCTGTTTATGCCGGGTGCAAATATCCTGATGTTTTTAAAAAAACCGCAGGAATTTCATCTGCTTTTTACCGGAATCAGGAGGAAATAGAAAAACTGGCAGGCAGCACGCCTCCATCTGGGAAAATATATCTGGATTGCGGCACTGCAGAGGCGGGGGAAAATAGCAAGATCAGTGAATTATTTTTAAAGTCTAACAAAGCTGTTTATGAAAGGTTAAAAGGCAGCGGAAGTGAGGTTGAGCTTCGGATCGTTGAGGGGGCGGGGCATAATTATACGGCGTTTAAGGAACGAATTGCTGGTGTTATGGGGTTTTTCTTGGATTAGAAGTCCATTGGGTGAGAGTGAGAAGGCATTGTTGATTAATAGAGAAGAGGAATAGCGCCGAAAAATAGCGGGGGAAGAGAGAAATGGAAATTAACCTAACGAAACGGCCAGAAAAGACAAAACCCCCGTCTCCATAAAAGAGGAAGGGGATTAAATAGTCTATTCCTTAAGCCTGTCAGGCAATCCTTGAATGGACGACACAACAACATCGAGTTTGGCTTCAATTCGGTTCAGCAGAAAAAGAGTGACGACGATCGGGAAGCCGAGCTCGCTGATCAATGTGACCATCTGTTCCATGGCAGCTGCTCCTTTCTGGCGAAAATTGTAAAAATGGCCGGCTTCCTAGGAATCCGGCCACTGATGATTATACTAATTCATATTCAGTTACATTCCGCTCAACTAACCTGGCACTTTCCGCTAAAACCAAATCCCCGCCATTGCCATCAAATGCATTCGCAGCAATGATTTGCTCCATGGCTGCTTTTACCGCAGCAGGATCAATGGGTTCAATCGGGTTATCAACAGAAAGTTTTGTTGGTTTGCCCAGTTCAGAGATAAAAGTCATTTCTAATGATTTAGCCATTTACTATTCCCTCCTTATTTTTATGGTTTTTAATAGTTTGTTTAGCCTAAAATATCGAAGCTGTCATTCCTGTTGATTTCAGCTAATGGATAGCTGCTAAGTCCGGCGATCGCCTGTCCAACCGTGAAAAGCTGGTCTGCTGTGGCAGATTGCTTTACACCGCTGTAGGTTTTTGATTTGTGAATCGGCTTGCCCTGCCCATTAAGGCCTGTTTCAAATACCAGGCGAAGTTTGGAATCAGTGATAATTGCTTGTGCCATCTTGGGTCACCTCCTTTCACCTTCTATATATACTTTGAAGGGGGAAAAGGACAGGGTGATTTTTAATTTTGCTGCATTATTTTCTTCAGCTTCTCGCGGGCACCGTGCCGCCAGTTTTTGACTGCAGACAGGGAGACCCGTTCTTTTTCAGCAATTTCCCTGACAGACAGCCCATCACATAGAGTATATTGGAGCCATTTCATTTGGTTTTCAGATAACATTCCGCATTTTTTGTAAAGTTCTTGTATGAGCTCTGGGCTTGGGGCTGGTGAGGTGTCTTCGATGAATTCCCAGAAGTCTGCTTCCGGATAGATATATCGATCAATCTGCTTTGTTTGTCTCGTTAATTCCATCATCATATGTCCTTTTACCATACTGTAAGCGTAGGAAAGGAAGGTCCCTTTTTCATTGTCATGATTTTTCCACGCCTGCCAAAGTGTGATTAAACCCAGCTGGTGGAATTCCTCCGTATTTTTATAGATGTTCAATTTATGCATGATATCATGAATCATAGGTTCATATTGTGCTGATATCTGTTCAAAACTCTCCATGAAAATGTTCCTTCAAGGAAAGCGCGCTCTCTGTGTATTCCCGGGTAGATCAAACATAGCCTGACAGCCAGTTTTTTACGAATCCCGTAAAAGTCTTATATCGGCCTTTTGCTACCCCTAAGTCCGTAGTTAAGGGGTCTAAGTCTGAAGTTAGGGGGTCTAACTCCCAGCAAAGGGGGCAGTTAGCTACTTTTTGTAAAAAAAATTTAGCGAAAAGGCATTGTCTTCAGCTGGAAACCTCATTTCATGCAATTCTTCAAAGTAATTCTCTTCAAATTTCTTATTCAGGATACCGTAGAAATAAGCGACCGGCTTAGCAATGACGCGGGTTTTCATTTTTCGAATCAGCTGCTTAAAAGAATGGATGGCTGTTTCTAAAATAGTGTTCCTATCTTGTTCACAATTGTTTTTATATGCTGCTAGTGATGCCATTTTCCAAAACTCCTCAATCTGCTTGGCTTCTGTAAAAAAGTACTTTACGGTACTGATAAATGATTGTGGTACACGGTCACTAGTAAAAGTGTGATCGAGGACGGTTTCGTTACGTTTAGTAATCTTTTGATTTTTATTAGTTTTAGAAAGATTGATAGTTTTATTAGGGTGGTCCATTTTCTCCTGCTTAGGTGGTTCACTCTTGGGAAAACGATTAAAAACATATAAATTACTGGACTGGGAACCGTTTTTTCTCTCTGTTTCATGAACAGTAAAAATACCAATCTCTGCGGCCTTGGCAATCATTCTTTTAAAAGTAGAGCGGGAAATACCATGGCCGTTATATTCTTCGTGAATCGCTTTTAATACAGTGCCAATCTTGGCATTAGATACTCCCGGAATTTTCGCAGCAAAACGAACCAGCCTCTTTAACCCAGCCAGTTCCCCCTTAGAAAACTTGTCCTTATGTACCGATAGCCACATCTCCAAATGGGCATTAAACTCCTGAAGATCTTTAAACTGAGAAAACTGTTCAAACTGCTCGACTCTGCCTGATTTCAAATTCATAAAATTGCACCACCCTTTCACCTTCTATATATAAATCAAGGGTGGATTTGGACAGGGTGGTTTTGGGATGGGTGTGACAGATTTGTGAACGGGATTTTTTTTGAGTGTGGTGGAGGTTCATGACGCCGAGAAAGGGAAGGCTCACGAGGAAACGGTCGCCAGAGAAGGTTCATGAGGACGAAAGAGAGGAGGCGGGAGAGGAAACGGTCACCATAAGAGGGTTATGACACCGAAAAAGAGGAGGCACAAGGAAAAAAGAGTCGCCATAAAATGTGCATGTATGTAATTACAAACGCACCCCATACACTTGACATTGATAATCATTTTCATTTAAAATAGTTTTTATCAATGATAATCATTATCACTCGAGTAAAATTACATACTACACCCATGATGAAGGAGGGAGCTAAATCGATTGAACAAAATATTTGCGGCTGGTGTGGTTATCTAGCGGATATGGAAGCTGAACAATGTAACGCTGACAGTTGCCCTTGCTGTGGTTTGGGCCCTATCGGAGCAGCTGAATTTGACATAAGGGAGAGTTGAATAATGAGTGAACTTTATATCGCAATTGAGCAATTTGAGCACCAAGTCGATTGCTTTTGTCCTGATGCTGATCATGTGAATATACTGCACTTTCAAAAGGGAGATTTACTTGAGGTTACTCCTGACCGAAAATACACATTTTTGGGCTGGTATGCGCTTGTGGTGATTAATGAACAGCAGGCGCTTTACATGGCAATTGAGGATATAGAGAGATATTTTAAAAATGAAAACATATCATCGCAGTTGGATATAGATTTGAAAATCAATTATCTGCAATATAAAATCGATCAGGATTTAGAAGCGGGGAACAGAGACTCTTTTGCTGAGAATAGCAGAAAGCTTAGCGAAACGAGCACCCTGAAAGAGGAATTGGAATATTACTTAGCAAAGGCCATTTAATCACAATAAAAAGATAAAGCTAGCGTGAGAGCGTTAGCTTTATTTGGCCATTTTTACAAATAGTTTGGGTGTATGCCAGCAGCCTATATCAGAAAGAGCGTTCCTGGATATTTTGGAGGCAAATGAAAAAGTGTATGCGACAACAAGTCAGGATAAAACGGTTTTTCAAGAATCTATGAAATCCAGTCCCTGACACCCATTGAAACCGCAGCCGGACCTGGATTCAGAGGTACTGGCTTTGAAGACCAGCTCTTTATTTGTTCACATAGAGAAATTAAATGGATCACCCACAGGTATAACACATCAGCACTATTACATTAATAGGAGTGAAGAGAAATGAAAATTGGCGTATTTTATGCAAGTATGTCCGGAAACACAGAAGCAATTGCAGATATTATCGCGGGGGAGCTGAAGGAGCACAATCATGAGGTGGATTTAGAAGATTTTATGAGTGTTCAAAGTGCTTCCGAACTAATAAACTATGACCTAACTTTTATTGGAATGTATACCTGGGGAGACGGGGATTATCCGGATGAATGTGTCGATATCATTGATGAAATCGAACAGCTGGATCTCGAAAATCAGCCCTTTGCCATCTTTGGATCTGGAGATACCTCTTATCCTGATTTTTGCGGCGCCCTTGGTCAGCTTCAGAGACTTATAGAAAAACAAGGAGGAACAGTTGTCGGGAATCCCCTTAGAATAGAGTTCAATCCGGAACCGCAAGACAAAGAGGAAATTAAAAAGTTTGTCTCAGAAGCCTTAATGTTAAAGGAAACGTGCTGAAAGCTTAGAAAACATCTTTTACCACTCGTTTGTTAAAACAATGCAAAGAGGGAAGCCTCTTTGCATTTAAAAACTTAGTTTGTGAAGTGATAAAGAATCTTGCCTGCCACTTCACCGAACTGTGTAGAAGCGTTAAATAACAGTAACAATAAAAGTATAATCCCTGCTATTTTAAAGTAATTAAGAATAGTAGGGTGACTTTCAAAGTAATCCAGCGTTTCATCTATTATTTTACTTAGCATTTTAGGCTCTCCTCTTTTAATCATACTATACAATATTTTACAATATTATTCTTTATTAGCAACAATAGTTACGGAAAGAGCCTAAATAAAAAGGAACTATTATAAGGTTCCTTTTATAACAGTATTTTTATTTAATACAAGTAGGAATTCTGGGTAAATAATATAAGTCTTTTTCTTCGTCTAAATGACTGCTCTATCGGTGGTACTATACGGTGTACCTATTCTATTCGCTTCTTTTTCCTCACTTATTAATAATCATCTTTCTAATAGCAGTATCGTCATTACGATGCTTCATAATATTCAAGAATTAAAGCCATCACAAATAATGATTTGCAGCCATGCCATTAAATCGGTTAATCCAGCCTTTGATACGGCTGTAATACTCGCATTTTTTTAAAGTGTGACCCCTATTTTTATGTTAAAAAGCCTGTTGTGCAATGTGAAAACAAATGCTGTTTAGTTTACTATTTTCCTTTGGAATTCCTATGATTGTTAACATTTGGCAGGAATTCTTGCGTTTTAAGAGAATTCATTTTTTTATGCAACGTACTTGGGGACAATAAATTGTGAAGGTGTGTTCAACTTGAGCCATTCAGTAAAATTCACGGATAGAATGCAAAGAATTATTAAGAGTGCCGAAAAGGAAGCCTGGCTATCTGATTGTAAAGTGATCCATCCTGTTCACCTGCTAATTGGGTGTCTGGCTGAAAGGTCAGGCGCTTTGGGGGAAATATTTCTGAAATGCGATTTAAACCCAGATTTGTTGAGAGGATCAGTTCCATATACGCAAAGTATAATGCAAAGTGAAATTTTCAGCATCCCAGTAACCGATGGGGTTATAGAAATACTTGATACAGCGATTCATTATATGAACAGATATAATCAGGTTTTTGTTAATGAAGGGCACTTACTTAAAGCATTACTTAATGATGCCACCATTGCAGGGATTTTATCTGAGGAAATGAAAAACACCATTTTGACGCTCGGAACGTCCGCCAGGGACATGATCACTCACCTTGGCAGCTATACTTTTCCTCAAATGAACACTTCTTTTGTCAGGAAAGTTCATCATGGTGATGAAAAGCAGCTTGCAGACTTTACAGAGAAAAATTTTTCTAAGGAATGGGCACATACCATTCGGTGGGGATTTCAGAAGGTAAAGCCGTCAATTTATCGCAGTCTAACGGGCAGTAAGACCCCCACTTCAAGACTCAGAGGAATCAAAGGAAGATAAGCGGGGGTCAAACTGCCCGTAAAGGCCCGATTGGTTCAACTAACAATCAGTGGGGGATAAGGAAAACCCCCACTGATTGAAGTTTCACTTTATATCGCAGGTGATGAGGGCGGAAGGATTATTGGCTTTGCCGCATTTGATGTCTACCTGAACAAAAAGGGATATTTCGGTCCCATGGGGGTAATAAGAGCCAGCAGGGTTAAAGGTATAGGAAATGCATTGCTTCATCACTGTTTAAGAGATATGAAAGAAATAGGATATGAATATGCCATTATTGGAGGAGCAGGACCAATTGAGTTTTATGAGAAAGCTTGCAGAGCTGTTGTCATTCCTTCTATATAATCTATCAATCACCGGAAGAGTAGTTTTTGAAGAAAACTTAATAAAAATTAAAGAATATTATTGCAATTTGTTTCCAACTATTGATATGATAATTCTCCGCGCAAATTGCATACATACGTAAAAAAATCAAAAGGAGCTGATTGTGTGAAGCAGGAATTCATCGAAATTTTCAATGCCAGAGTAAACAACCTGAAGAATATTAATCTGCAGATTCCAAAAGGGAAGATTACAATTTTTACAGGTGTCTCCGGTTCAGGCAAATCATCCATTGTCTTTGATACGATTGCCCAGGAGGCAGGCCGGCAGTTGAATGAGACGTACAGCAGTTTTCAGCGGCTTTTTCTTCCGAGGTATAGCCGACCGGAAGCAGATGAAATCAACAATCTTTCTACTGCCGTTGTTGTTGATCAAAAACGGCTCGGGGGAAATGCCCGATCCACACTTGGAACCGCTACAGATATTAATCCTCTTCTTCGCCTGTTATTCTCCCGGTTTGCCGAACCTCATATAGGGTACAGCAACGCCTATTCTTTCAATGATCCCAGCGGCATGTGCCCGAAGTGTGAAGGGATTGGGAGAATTATTACACTCAACCTTGATGCTGCTCTTGATAAGGAAAAAAGCTTAAATGAAGGTGCTATTCTGCTTCCGGGTTTTGGACCTGGAACATGGCAATGGAAGGCATATGCGGAATCCGGATTCTTCGATATTGATAAGAAAATTAAGGATTATCCGGAAGAAGAATTTAATAAGCTTGTCCATGCAGAGCCGCAAAAAGTAACAGTCAGTTATATGAATAATGACATGAATGCAACTTATGAGGGCCTCGCAGTCAAATTTATGCGGCAGCATGTGAAGAGGGACAAGGAAACTTCAAAGACGGGAGAGAAGCTCCTGAAAAACTTCAGCACCATGACTGGCTGCCCTTCATGCGGTGGAAAACGCTACAGCGAAAAGGTGCTTTCTTCCACAATCAAAGGCTATACCATCTATGACCTGACGTCCATGCAATTGGATCAGCTGATTAAAACTCTTCCACAAATTACTTCACCTGAAGCAAAGCCAATTCTTGACGGAATCATGGAACGATTGGAAAACCTTTGTGAGATTGGGCTCGGCTATATGGATCTGACAAGGGAAACGCCAACACTTTCGGGCGGTGAATCCCAAAGGGTGAAAATGGTAAAATATTTATCCAGTAACTTAACGGGCTTAATGTACATATTTGATGAACCAAGCACCGGCCTGCATCCGCGGGATGTTTACCGGTTAAATGAATTGCTGATTCGGCTGCGGGACAGGGGCAATACCGTTTTAGTCGTCGAGCATGATCCGGACGTAATCAAAATAGCGGATCATATCGTTGATGTGGGGCCTCATGCGGGAACAAACGGAGGAGAAATCATGTATACCGGCAGTTATCAGGACTTCTTTTCTTCTGATACATTAACGGCCAATTATTTAAACCGCAGTGCAGAGATCAACACAAATCCGCGACCGGTTTCCGAGTTTATGGAAAGCAGGAAAAGCAGCCTCCATAATTTAAAGAATGTGAGTCTCTCCGTTCCAAAAGGGGTTTTTACAGTTATAACAGGGGTAGCAGGTTCAGGGAAAAGCACTATTGTGAATGAGGTGTTTGCAAAAGATTTCCCGGACGCTATCCGTATTGACCAAAGCCCGGTCCATGCCAACATACGGTCCAATCCGGCAACCTTTACCGGCATAATGAATTCGATCCGAAAGTCTTTTTCAGACGCGAATGGTGTGGAGAGCGGATTATTCAGCTACAATTCGACCGGAGGATGTCCAACATGCGGAGGCACCGGAACGGTTGAGATCAATTTATCTTTTATGGATGCAATGGAAGTCGAATGCAGCGAATGTCATGGAAGCCGTTTTAGGCAGGATGTGCTCCAGTACCTATATAAGGGCAAAAATATTGTTGAAATCATGGAGATGTCTATAGCAAATGCTGTGGAGTTCTTTGAGGCAAAAGACATTCAGAGAAAACTCAAAGCCCTGGAGACGGTCGGTCTTGGCTACTTGTCACTGGGACAGCCGCTGAACACCCTGTCAGGCGGCGAATGCCAAAGGCTAAAGCTTGCAAAGGAACTGAATACAAAAGGGAGTATTTATATTCTCGACGAACCAACGACAGGATTGCATATGTCCGATGTCGCCAATATTCTGGAAATCATTCATAAATTGGTGGAAAAGGGCAATACCGTTATCGTCATTGAACATAATCTGGACGTTATCCGGAAAAGTGATTGGATCGTGGATCTAGGTCCGGATGGAGGTGCAGGGGGCGGTGAAATCCTGTATGAAGGTCCGCCGGCAGGAATTTTGGAATGTGAGCGTTCGGTTACGGCACAGCATCTGTAAAGAATAAGCATAATAGAGAAAATGGCCATGGAATTTTTTCAATGGCCATTTTCTTTATCGGGTATCTGAGATGATGCAGATCCTTTTTAGGAGGCTTTCAAATGGAACAATACACTGGCTTTTTTATTATATTGCTGCTTATGTTTATCATTGTCGTTTTCAGCAAATATATTGTCTGGTGGGTAAAATGCGTCATTGTGGCTTACTATATAGCCGTTTCTTATTATTTTATTACCGTAAAAAACAGGATTGATAAGGAATATGAAGGGATATCCCCAGTGCCTGATGCGTATTGGGACCAGAATTCAGGATGGGTTGACACCATCGCGAATTACCTGTTTTTGCCTTTTGCTGCCATTTTGATTTTCATCTATTTTAAGTGGTTTAGCAAAATCCATAGCAGAAAGGCTAAAATTCTTATTCTTATTAGTTTGATTCCAGCTTCTTTTCTGTTTATGTTTTTCCTTTTTTTATTTTCGTTTGCTTATGGGTACAGGCCATAAGGAAGGGCCTTACAAAGAAAGAATGTCCCAACAAATCCGGGACATTCTGCTTATTGGCCAATCAGGCAGTTATTTACTCAAATTCCCCCGCAGATCCGAGTTCAGAAAGTTTTCAGTGGCATAAGCTGATGCCCCAAGTGCGGTGGAGTAGATCGATAAATCTGCAAATGTAATCTTTAAGTTTTGCTGGTTAAATCTTAAGGAACGTTTCTCGACAACTTCCATAATCGATTCGTGTAATAAATCTTTGGCAATGGCTAAGCGATTTCCTATGATGATTTGCTCTGGGTTAAATGTATTGATGATATTGTTTATGCCAATGCCGAGGTTCCGGCCGATTTGACAGAACAAATCCTTTACTTCCTCATCTTCTTCCGCCATTTCAACTAATGACTCCAGGTTCAATTCATCCAGTTTTATATGGATATTCTTTGCCTGGTTGAGCAATGCCTGTTCAGAAGCATACAATTCCCAGCAGCCTTTGCTGCCGCACCTGCATTCTTTTCCATCGATATCGATCACCATATGGCCCATTTCACCGGAAAATCCTTCAGCTCCCCGGTAAAGGCTGTTTTGTAAAATAAAGCCGACGCCGATGCCGATTCCAGCGCTTACATAGATGAGATTTTCAAAGTTTTTCCCAGCTCCGAAACGCTTTTCCCCGTATGCTCCTGCGTTCGCCTCGTTGTCGATGATAACGGGAAGGTGAAACTCTGTCTCAATTTCTGCCTTTAAATTGATGTCTGACCAGCCCAGGTTAGGTGCCAGCAGGATGTTGCTTCCTTCTTTACTAACGATTCCCGGTACGCCAATACCGATTCCGATCACACCATAGGGGCTTTCAGGGGTAGATTCCAAGAGGGATTGGATGATTTCTTTTATAACAAGAATGGTTTCATCGTACCTCATGCTATTCATATGCTTCAAATGTTCGCTCACAATATTACCGGATAAATCAGTCATGACACCTAAAATATAGTTGACCCCTAAATCAATTCCAATCGCATATCCTGCTTTTTCATTAAAGAGCAGCATCACAGGACGGCGTCCGCCGCTCGATTTGCCTGGACCTGTTTCGGAACAGATTTTTTCTTCTATCAGTTCGTTGACCAAGGAGGAAACTGTCCCTTTAGTCAGCCCCAAATACTGTGCGATATCAGCCCGCGAGATGGGGGATTGGTCGATGATCGTCTGCAGAACACGTGATTTATTTTTCATTTTTACCAGCTGCTGATTCCAAGTCATTATTTTTCTCCTCAAATTCTTTGTCTATTACAATCATATTCCATTTATACCATAATTAAAAATAAAAATAAAACTTAGTTCATTCAATAGACAAACTAAGTTTATGGTGTTAAAATCAACTTGTAAACAAATGAAAGCGATAACACAGAGAAAAATCTCTTAAAACTGGAGGAATGAAAATGAACTATTTCAAAAATGTAAGTGGAGTAAAATATGAAGGTCCCGATTCAAATAATCCATTGGCGTTTAAATATTATAATCCTGAAGAAATGATTAACGGCAAAAAAATGGAGGATTTTCTCCGTTTTGCAGTGTCTTACTGGCATACGTTTACTGCGGAAGGCACAGATCCTTTCGGAAAGGGCACGATGATTCGCTCATATGACAGATTTTCCGGAATGGATTTGGCCAAGGCACGTGTAGAAGCATCCTTTGAATTCTATGAAAAACTGAATGTTCCATTCTTCTGTTTCCATGATGCGGATATTGCACCTGAAGGAGATTCATTAAGAGAAACGTTTAAGAACTTAGATGAGATTACGAGCATGATTAAGGAATACATGAAATCCAGCAAAACAAAGCTATTATGGAATACCGCTAATATGTTTTCACATCCGCGCTGGCTGCACGGTGCGGCGACTGCGCCTAATGCAGATGTATTCGCTTATGCTGCTGCAAAGGTAAAAAAAGGACTTGAAATCGGAAAGGAGCTTGGTGCTGAGAACTATGTTTTCTGGGGCGGCCGTGAAGGGTACGAAACACTGCTGAATACGAACATGAAGCTTGAACAGGACAATCTTGCGCGCTTCTTCCATATGGCAATCGATTATGCAAAGGAAATCGGTTTTGACGCCCAATTTCTAATCGAACCAAAGCCGAAGGAGCCAACCAAACATCAATATGATTTTGATGTGGCAACCAGTTTATCATTCCTGCAATCTTACGGCTTAAAAGATTACTTCAAATTCAATATTGAAGCAAACCACGCGACCCTTGCCGGCCATACATTTGAGCATGAACTGCACACAGCCCGCATAAATGGCATGCTTGGTTCAGTGGATGCTAATCAGGGAGATACCCTGCTCGGATGGGATACGGACGAATTCCCGACAGACATCTATTCCACATCACTCGCCATGGTTGAAATTATTAAAAATGGCGATCTTGGAACAGGCGGCTTAAACTTTGATGCGAAGGTGCGAAGAGGTTCATTCGATCCTGAAGATCTGTTCTATGCTCATATTGCAGGAATGGACACATTTGCGGTGGGAGCAAAAGTTGCACAGCGTTTAATCGAAGATAAAGTATTAGACAACTTCATTGCTGACAGATACAGCAGCTATACAGAAGGCATCGGCCTTGAAATCGTTGAAGGAAAGACAGACTTCCATAAGCTTGAGAAGCATGCCCTTCAGCTTGATAGAATTGAAAACAAATCCGGAAGACAGGAACAGCTAAAAGCGATCTTAAATAAATACATTCTTGAAGCTTATGCGAGTGTAAAAGCTTAAAAGATTAATAGAAAGACTAAATGTACTGGGAATACGAAAGTGTCCCAGTACATTTTTAAAAAGCAGCATACATTTCATTTTCTAAAGGATGATCAATCATGAAATATGTAATCGGGATTGACCTTGGCACGAGCTCGGTAAAAGTGTTACTAATGAATCAAAAGGGAGAAGTGTGCAGCGAAGTTTCCAGGTCTTATCCGCTCATTCATGAAAAGTCGGGTTATAGTGAACAGGACCCGGCTGAATGGATTGATAAAACAGTCGATGCTCTTAAAGAACTTACAGAACAGTTCGAAGGACATGCGGAAGACATACAGGGAATCAGTTTTTCAGGACAAATGCACGGCCTGGTCCTTCTGGATGAAGAGAATAAGGTTCTGCGCAATGCGATCCTATGGAATGATACCCGCACGACAGAACAATGTAAGCAGATCTATGACTTGGCTGGTGAGAAGCGTTTGCTGGAAATCACCAAGAATCCGGCCCTGGAAGGTTTCACACTGCCTAAATTGCTTTGGGTAAAGCAGCATGAGCCGGATGTATTTGAAAAAGCGGCTGTATTTATGCTCCCTAAAGATTATCTGCGCTTTAAACTGACTGGAAAGATTCATAGTGAATACAGTGATGCTGCGGGCACATTGCTCCTGGATGTTGGCCGGAAAATGTGGAGTGAAGAGATGTGCAAGCTAACCGGGATTGATGTGAATATGTGCCCGCCTTTAGTTGAATCCCATGAATGCGTAGGGACGTTAATACCTGAGATTGCGGACGAGACGGGATTATCTCCTTTCACGAAGGTATTTGCCGGAGGTGCTGACAATGCCTGCGGTGCGATCGGTTCAGGAATTCTGTCAGAAGGCAAAACATTATGCAGCATTGGCACATCAGGGGTCGTTTTATCCTATGAAGAACAAAATGACAAGGATTTTCAGGGAAAGGTGCATTATTTTAATCATGGTGAAGAAAATGCCTACTACACAATGGGAGTAACCCTGGCAGCGGGACATAGTTTGAGCTGGTTTAAAAATACGTTTGCTGAAATGGAATCATTTGACTCCCTGCTGGCTGAAATAAGCGAGGTTCCGATTGGATCGAATGGTCTTTTGTTTACCCCATATCTAGCCGGCGAGCGAACGCCATATGCAGATTCACAAATTAGGGGAAGCTTTATCGGCATGGACTCTTCACATAACCGGAACGACTTTGTCCGATCGGTCATTGAAGGAATTACCTTTTCATTACATGAATCGATTGAAATATTCCGGGAAAGCGGCAAGCTGATCGATACCATCATTTCAATCGGCGGAGGAGCCAAAAGTGATGCCTGGCTGCAAATACAGGCAGATATCTTCAACAGCACCATTGTAAAGCTTTCAAGTGAGCAAGGCCCTGCTGTTGGTGCGGCAATGCTCGCGGCATACGGATGCCAATGGTATGAATCTCTGGAAGCCTGTGCGGATGATTTCATAACATACGAAAAAACGTATGTCCCGATATCTGAAAACGTTAAGAAATATCAGGAGCTTTTCCAATTATATAAAGAGGTTTATGTACAAACCAGGAAACTGAATGAGGGATTGGCCGGTTTCAGGAAAAAGTAAGCTGCCTTGGGGGAGAAGGTCATGAACATAACAGAAAGTATCTATGGCGAGTTGAATGGACACAGTGTTAAATCTTATACAATCAGCAATGATCATGGAATGAGCGTATCGTGTATCGACTACGGGGGAATCATTACCGGGATATCTGTCCCTGATCGTGAAGGGAATATAGAGAATGTGGTCCTGGGTTTTGACACTCTTGAAGAGTATGTAAATCATTCACCATTCTTCGGCGCAATAATCGGAAGGGTGGCCGGAAGGATAGCAGGCTCAAGCTTCACTCTTGATGGATCTGTGTACAGTCTGCCTAAAAATGATGGGGAACACCATCTTCATGGAGGAGCAGGTTTTCACCAGGTGCTTTGGGACTCGTCCGCCGAAAAGGGCTTGAATGAGGCAAATATCAGGTTCTCCTATATAAGTCCGGATGGAGAAGAAGGGTATCCCGGGACACTTGAGGTAACGGTAAACTATACACTGAATAATGATAATGAACTGGCCATAAGTTATGAAGCGATATCTGATAAAAAAACGATCATCAATCTGACAAACCATACTTATTTTAACCTGAGCGGGGATTTAAAGCGGGACATTCTTGAGCACGAGGTGACAATAAAAAGTGATCACTTTCTGAAGCTTGATGAAACATTGATTCCTACCGGGGAATTCATACATGTTGAAAATACCCCGTTTGATTTCAGGGCTGGTAAGAAAATCAAAGAAGGCGTAAAATCCGGACATCCGCAGAACATGCTTGCGGGCGGAGGCTATGATCATCCATTTCTATTGAATTCAGGTGAAATGACTGTAGTGGATTCTGCAAGCGGACGAAAACTGGCAGTGGAAACGGACAGGCCGAGTGTTGTTTTATATACTGCGAATATGCTTGGAAATGATTTTCAAATCAGGGGTGTTCATTCAAAAAGGCATTTGGGGCTTTGTCTCGAAACTCAATGTCCGCCTGATGCTGTTCACCATGAACATTTTCCTTCTATTGTCATGGAGAAAAATGAAGTCTATAAAACAAAAACAAGTTTCAAGTTTCTCGTTGTTTAATCATTTCGAATAGAAAGGAGTAAAGATAGATTTGAATATAGGGAATTGTAAGCGCTCTATCCTGGTTCAAATCTGTCTTTAAAAACTATGAAACAGAATCGGAACTCTCTTTATATTGGTTCACTTACATTGGTTGCTGCGATTGGCGGTTTGCTTTTCGGATATGATACAGCAGTTATTTCAGGAGCTGAAAAGTCACTGGAAATTTATTTGATCGAGAGTTTGGGATTAGGGTCGCTGGCTCATGGGGCGACAACCTCCAGTGCCTTAATTGGCTGTATATTTGGCGGTTTAATATCCGGTTATTTTGCGTCGAAGTTTGGGCGCAAAAACTCGCTTATTGCTGCAGCTGTTCTTTTCTTCTTATCTGCTTTAGGCTCGGCTTTTCCTGAATTTTTATTTTTCACTAAAGGGGAACCGACCATCTCGTTATTGCTGACTTTTAATCTTTATCGCATTATTGGCGGTATTGGGGTAGGCTTGGCGTCAGCCATTGTTCCGATGTATATCGGTGAAATTGCACCTGCCGATATCCGCGGACGCCTGGTTTCATTCAATCAATTTATGATCATTTTCGGGATGCTTGTCGTGTACTTTGTCAACTGGGGCATTGCCAGCGGCCGTCCATTGGAATGGATCAATGATGTTGGCTGGAGGTACATGTTTGCATCAGAAGCTATTCCGGCACTTGCTTTTGGTCTGCTGCTGCTCCTGGTTCCGGAGACACCCCGTTACCTGGCCATTAAAAATCATGATGATAAGGCTCTAGCAGTCCTTACAAAAATTAATGGTGCAAGCGAGGCAAAAACGATCCTGGGTGAAATTAAAAAATCGGTAACCGCCTCAGCAAATGTTCCGGCAGAAAAGCTGTTTGCATATGGAAAATTAGTGATTGTTATAGGAATCCTGCTGTCTGTATTCCAGCAGTTTGTCGGAATTAATGTGGCGCTCTACTATGCACCGCGTATCTTTGAAAGCATGGGAGCAGCTAAGGATGCCTCGATGCTGCAGACGATTGTGATGGGAGTCATAAATGTCATCTTTACAGTGGTGGCCATTTTAACTGTAGATAAATGGGGGCGCAAGCCATTATTAATCACAGGTTCCATTGGCATGGCAATCGGGATGTTTGGTGTCGCCGGAATGGCCTTTTCCAATATAATCGGCATGGGAACGTTAATTTTTATTATCGTTTACACAGCTTCTTTCATGATGTCGTGGGGGCCGATCTGCTGGGTATTGATCTCGGAAATTTTTCCGAACAAAATCCGCGGACAGGCCGTGGCGGTAGCTGTGGCTGCACAATGGGCCGCAAACTATTTCATTTCATCGACTTATCCGATGATGATGGAATTCAGCGGCGGCATAACATACGGTTTCTATGGAGTGATGAGTGTTCTTTCAGCCGTTTTTGTATGGAAGTTCGTACCTGAAACGAAAGGGAAGACCCTTGAGAACATGGAGTGTATTTGGAAAAAAACTGCATGATTTTTTGAATGGTCATGACAAACCGGATTAAATCAGAAAAAAACGCTTGAATGTTCTTGAACATCTCAAGCGTTTTTCTTATGTTCTTCTAAAAAACCCTTAATTTTAAAAATAAGTTCCGATCCCAGATGCATTTCCACTTCTCTGACTTTCTGCCGGATCAGTTTGTCTTCAACCCCAATTATTTGATAGAACTCCATTAAGACCTGATGATCCTGGAATAGCTTTTTGCCCATTTCTGATCCCTGTTTTGTCAGAGTAATGGTTCCGTAGGGCTGAAAGTAAATGTAACCATCTTCTTTAAGCTTTCCGGCCATTTTAGACGCTGCCGAGGCGGTGACCTTCAAACTCTTGGCGATACCGGAAATGGTTGCATGGCCATGTGCTTCCTGTAAGATATAAATTTTCAGAATATATCTCTTTGTACGAATGGGAATCACATGTTTCACCTGCTTGCTGGAATTACTTCGTCAAGCCTTCTTTAATGGTTTTTATATTCCATTCCATCATCGAGATATACGTATCGCCTTCTTCACCAGGCTTTGCCAGAGAGTCTGTAAACACTTTACCCATGATTGGAACATTGGTTTCATCGGATACGGCTTCCATGCTTCGGGCGTCAATGCTTGTTTCGAGGAATAGTCCTGTGATGCCTTTTTCATTGATAATATCTACAATTCTTGTAATTTGTTCTGGTGTTCCCTGGTTTTCCTGATTGATTTCCCAAATGTATTCACCCTGGAATCCGTAGGCTTCGCTGAAATATTTAAAAGCACCTTCACTCGTTACGAGAACCCGTTCAGATTCCGGGATTTCGTTAAATTGTGTTACAGCTTCATCATGCAGCTTTTGAAGCTTTGCAATATATTCTTGCGCGTTTTTTTCGTAAACCTCTTTATGGTCTGGATCTGCCTTAATCAGCCCATCTCTGGCATTTTCCGCGTATTTGATCCCATTTCGGATGTCCATCCATGCATGGGGATCTTCTTCGCTTTCTTTGCCTTTCGTGGTTAAGTGCATAGCCTCAACGCCTTTGCTCATCAGGAAGACAGGTGCATCTTCACCGTCTTTTCCGGCCGTTTCCATCAGCTTGCTGAACCATGAATTGCCGGCTTCGAGATTTAGGCCGTTGTAAAATACAGCATCTGCATCGGTTGTTTTTTGCACATCCTCAGGAAGCGGGTCATATTCGTGGGGGTTAGAGCCGATTGGTGCCAGGCTATGAATCTCAACCAAATCCCCGCCTACATTTTTCACAATGTCATACACAATCGAATAGGTAGTGACAACCTGGATTTTGCCATCATTTTCGGCAGATGTACTCTTACCGCTGCTGCAGGCCGACAAAAATAACAGGGAAAGAAGGGATGAAGCCAGTAAAAGAAAGCCTTTTTTAAACATTTGAAAACCTCCTGACATTTTTTTAATTACACTAATGAAGCTCTCTTTTTCTTTACTTTCAGTGTTTTCCATATCAGCCCATGCTTAGGGGAGAATAAGAAAACGAGAATGAAGATAGCAGTAGATGATATGACAATCGTCGCTCCTGAAGCTAAATTGTAGGTGAAGCTGAAGTAAAGCCCTGTGATGGATGAAATCACCCCTATGCCGGACGCAAGGAAGATCATCATCCATAGCCGTTCAGTTAACAGATAAGCGGCAGCCGCAGGAGTGATCAGCATGGCAACAACCAGGACGATACCAACTGTCTGAAGGGATGCAACAGTGACCATTGTCAATAGTGTCATCAGGAAATAATGAATGAAACGCACGGGCAGTCCGTAAGCTGCGCCCATTGTCGGATCAAATGATGTCACCAATAGCTCTTTGTAAAACAGGTAAACAGCCCCCAATACAATCAGGCTGATGCCCAATGTGATCCACATATCGGATGATCTTACTGCCAGAACATTTCCGAATAAAATATGATACAGATCTGTACTGCTTTTTAGCATCGTAATAATAATGATTCCTGAAGCAAATGCGGCTGTAAACATAATGCCAATTGAGGTATCATGCTTAATCCGGCTGTTTTGGGAGACGAAACCGATAGCGATGGCTGTGATCACACCGCTGATTACGGCCCCGAAGAAGAAGTTAACACCCAGCATATACGAAATAGCGACACCGGGAAGTACGGCATGTGAAATGGCGTCTCCCATGAGAGCCATTCCTCTCAGAATGATAAAACAGCCGATGACTCCGCAGATAATTCCTACCATCACCGAGGTTAATAGCGCTTTTTGCAGAAAACCATATTGCATAACCGCTTCGATAAAAGCCATTATAATGACACCCCAATCTCATTCATAAAAGCAAATTGCCCCTGATAGGCTTTTGCAATTACTTCCGGTTTAAACACTTCTTCAACAGTCCCGAAGCTGATTAATTCCTTATTCAGCAGAATTAACTGATTGAAATAATCGTTCGCCTTACTTAAGTCGTGGTGTACGACAATCACTGTTTTTCCCTGCCTGCACAGCTCCTTCAAAATGTTCACAATCGTTTCCTCGCTCGATACATCAACACCGACAAACGGCTCATCCAGGAAAAACAGATCCGCTTTCTGGGCAAGGGCTCTCGCCAGAAAGACTCTCTGCTGCTGTCCGCCTGACAATTCACCAATCTGTCTTTTGCTGAATTCCTGCATGCCGACTCGCTGAAGGCATTCCATGGCCCATTCTTTATCCTTCTTTTTTGGACGGCGGAACAATTTTAAATGGGGGTAGGTCCCAATCAGGACGGCATCAAGCACCGTGATGGGGAAGTCCCAGTCTATGTCATTCCGCTGGGGGACATAGGCGATGCTTTTGCGCACTTCATTGATGGGTTTTCCCAGTACTTGAACTGCGCCTTTATCCTTTGGTATGAGATTCAGCATGGCTTTTAGAAAGGTTGATTTGCCTGCACCATTCGGTCCGATAATGCCCACCAGATTGCCGGTATTCACCGATAAGCTGACCCCTGTTACCGCTTCATTTCCAAAATAAGAGACATGCAAATCTTGTATGGATATAGCTGGATCCTTCATTATTTTGTCCTCCTTTATTATTCAAATTTAAATGGACTCAAATTAATTGTTTTTGTTCAATTTAACTTCATTTGGACAAGATTTATGGATTTATATAAAAGTTTTGCCTTAATGCAAATTATATGCGAATGACTAACAATGTCAACACAAAATTTACTGAAAGTTATTTGATTGCATTAAAATCGGTGAATTATGATTTAAGGCTCTGGCATTCAGCTTGTTTAATGGTAAAATTAGGTGAGTATATCAATAATAGATAGTAAATTTGTGATTATATGAAACTTTTTACCCTTTTTGATCGTTTAATTAGTAGAAGGCGGGATAGGTGTTTATGATCGATGGATGGTCTGCTCTGATTGTTATGATCTTTTCTTACGCATTGGGGTGCATAACAGGGGCTTATTATGTGGTTAAATATTTAGCAAAAGAGGATATAAGGTATATAGGGAGCGGGAATGCAGGAGCTACCAATGCAGGAAGAGCATACGGGAAAACCGGGTTTTTGCTGACTATAGCCGTTGATGCGGGAAAGACATGGGGAGCTTTATATGCAGCTGGACTCCTGTTTGAGGGGGAAGGTGTACTCATTCTGAGCGCTGTTTGCGTGCTGTTGGGCCATCTTTTCCCAATTCAGCTGGGGTTACATGGCGGAAAAGGAGTGGTTGTGTATCTGGCTTCTGCCTTGTATCTGGAGCCTCTAACGATCGCATTCATGGCCATCACAATGGGAATCATGTTCGCAGCTCTTCGGAAGTATACATTATCGGGTTTTATCTCGATGGCTTCTATTCCCATAACAGCCTGGGTGATTGGTGATTCATTCATTATTGCGGCAGGACTGCTGCTGATGCTTATCATTGTCGTAATTTCCCATACAAATTTCATCATGCCTAAGCATAGGAGGTAAAATATGAATATTATCTGCAAAATCGCAGCCGAACCTGATGAATTCGAACAAATCCATCAGCTGAACTATCAAACATTTGTGGAAGAAATTCCACAGCATAAGCAAAATGAACATCAGCATTTAATTGATAAATTTCATGAAGAAAATACATATGTGATTGCCAAGGCTGGCGAGGAAGTGGCAGGAATGATTGCGATTCGCGCGAAAAGGCCATTTTCGCTTGATTATAAGCTTCCTAATCTCGAAGAATACTTGCCTGTGAAAGGTGAATATTGCGAAGTCCGCCTGCTGTCAGTCAAAAAAGAATACCGCAGCACCCGAGTTTTTTATCAGCTTTGTGAAAAGCTAGTGGAGCTTTGCCTTGAAAAAAATTATACGATGGCGCTGATCTCTGGAACGGTCAGGCAGCTGAAATTGTATAAGCGGATTGGCTTTTTGCCTTTTGGTCCTCTGACAGGAGAGGAGGGCGCCCAATTTCAGCCCATGTACTTAACAAAAGAGAATTTCGAACGTTCCACAAAAGCCTTTAAACGCTTAATGGCCAGAAGCTCAGAGGAGTCCGGTCAGCACTCGCTTTTGCCGGGCCCAGTCCCTATTCATGAGAACGTGAAAAACGCTTTTGCTAAAGAAGCCGTATCACATCGTAATCGTGACTTTATCAAGGGCTTGGTGGAGCTGCGTTCTCAATTATGCAGGATGACAGGTGCCGCTTTTGCTGAAGTTATTGTCGGGACAGGAACCCTTTCCAACGACCTTGTGGCTGCCCAGCTGAAAAACATGGAGGGGAATGGACTGATCCTGGCCAATGGTGAATTTGGCTATCGTCTAATTGATCATGCCAGAAGGTTTCAGCTATCTTTTCAAACGATTGAAAAAGAGTGGAATGAACCGATCCTGCATGAGGAAATTGCATACATGCTGACAGAAAATCCTTCTATAAAATGGGTCTGGACTGTCCATTGTGAAACCTCAACCGGGTATTTGTTCGATATCAGTGAAATTCAGGAGATATGTGCGAAGTATGGTGCCGAGCTTTGCGTGGATGCATGCAGTACTGCCGGAATTGTTCCGCTTAATCTTAAGAATATTCTTTTGGCATCCTCCGTCAGCGGAAAAGGATTTGGCTCGTACCCGGGACTTGCGATTGTATTCCATAGAGACAGAATAAAAGGGAACAGCAGTGTTCCCAGATACCTGGATTTAAAGATGTATGAGGACAATGAAAGCATTCCATATACCCATTCTTCCAATCTGGTCTACGCCTTAAAAGAGAGTATAAAGCTGATAGATTACGAGAAGATAAAAAGATTGTCTTTAAAAGTAAGGGAAAGACTTGCAGACAAGGGTTTTTCCGTTCTGGGCGGGGACGATTATTCACCCGGCATCCTTACTGTCCATTTGCCGGAGGGCATTTCCAGCAGGGAATTTGGCGACTTATGCAAACAGAAAGGAACTCTTCTAAGCTATGAAAGCGGGTACCTGCTTGAAAGAAACTTGGTTCAGGTAGCTCTGATGGGGGCGCAGGAAGAAGAGAAGGTCATGGCTTCTATTGAAATGATGGCGGGTATTTTCGAAGAACACTATGAAAAGCGGTATGATTATGAAGTTATTTAAAAAGCTTCCTCCCATTTGGGCTGCCGTTATCTTAATCTGGATCAAGACGGCTGCTGTATCCTTTATCGGATTCAATTTGCACCCGGAAAACTGGACAGATATTTTATTTATGCTATTAAGCCCGATCGGGGCCATTATGGTCATTCTTGGAGTCCCTTATTATTTTAAGCGAAGGGTCAGACCGGGAGCTGTTTTTGCAGCGATGGCAGTTCTGACCGGCATTCTTTTTGGGGACCTTCTATATTATCGCTTTTATACTGATTTTGTAACCGTTCCGATCCTTTTTCAGTTTAAAAATGTCGGAGGGATAGGACCGAGTACTTTTGAATTGATCAGCCCGTGGGATCTTCTGTTATTGGCTGACCTGGCTGTTTTTTGGCTTTGCTATTTAAAAAAGAAATCAGCAGGTGAGCAGCTTACAAATAAATCAAAAAGGCTTTATAGCGCTGTCAGTCTGATGTTTGTGCTAATAACCATCACTCTCGGCTTGGTGAAAGTGCCTCATTTATTTTCGGAATCCTATAATCGCCAGCAGCTTGTTAAGCATATCGGCTTGTATCAATATCATCTTTATGATATCGGCATCGCTGCAGCCAACCCGCTCAACCGCGCTTTGGCCAGTGCAACGGATGCTGAGGCTTCTGCTGAGTATGTGCAATCACATGAAGATAAGCCATCGGATTACTTTGGTGCCGCAAAAGGAATGAATGTCGTTCTGATCAGCATGGAGTCCACACAGAATTTTGTGATCAACCAGAAGGTGAACGGGCAGGAAATAACGCCTTTCCTTAATTCACTGATTGAAGACAGCTTTTATTTCAGCCGAGTCTATGATCAGACAGCACAGGGCAAAACATCGGACTCGGAATTCATGGTTGATACGGGCCTTTATCCGTTGTCTAGCGGCTCGGCATTTGTCCGGAAAACGGAAAACGCTTATCGGAGCCTGCCGCATATATTAGCTGAAAAGGATTATTACGCAGCCGTTTTCCATGGGAATGACGCTTCGTTCTGGAATCGGGAAGCTATGTATGATTCTTTAGGGTATAATCGGTATTTTTCAAAAGCTGATTATGTGGTGACGGATGAGAACTCTGTGAACTACGGGATTAAGGATATCCCATTTTTCCAGCAATCCATTCGGCATCTGGATAACCTGCAAAAGCCTTTCTACGCAAGGTTTATCACATTAACAAACCATTTCCCGTTTTTGCTGGAGGAGGAAGATCAGTTTATCCCTGAGGCCAGCACGAGTGAAATGGTGGTCAATCGCTATGTCACAACCGTCAGATACCAGGATGAAGCCATTAAAACCTTCTTCCAGGACTTAAAAAAGAAGGGACTTTATGAAAATACGATGTTCGTATTGTATGGCGATCATTATGGCATCTCTGACAAATATGAGCATGGTGTGCTTGAACTGCTGGGGCAGGAAGATACGATTGTGAACCGCATGCAGCTGCAGAGTGTGCCGCTGATTATCCATGTGCCGGGTGTGGAGGGCAAAACATTCTCGAACCTTGGCGGTGAAATTGATATCAGGGCAACGATTCTTCATCTGCTCGGCATAGGTGCTGATGATAATTTCAGCTTCGGGCAGAACCTGTTTACAAGGGATCCCGATCATCCCGTTACCTTCCGGGATGGAAGTTTCATAGCGAAAGACTATTTGTACAAATCCGGTAAATGCTTCGATAGTAAATCGGAAGAAGAAGCGGATATTACAGGCTGTGAACCTTTTATGGATATCTCCAGGAAAGAGCTCGGCTTTTCTGATGATATTGTGCATGGGGATTTAATGAGGTTTATGGAGTAAATTTTTGGAGGAGAAGCATGGAAGTATTCGGGTTTATCTTTTTATGGGGGATACCTTTGCTGCTGCTTTGGAGCTTTATTTTAACGCTTATCGAAGTTAAGAGAGCAGGAAGCGAAGGACAATTCCTGGGCAGGACGCTGACATTTATCGGCGGTATTTATCATTACACCATTTCGTCATTTGCCGCATGGGTTGGTTTGATTGCCATCGCATTTGGAATTGCTGCCCTGGTGGAGGGTTCAATCTTCGGTGCATTATTCTTTGGTTTATTCGGTGTTTTTATGGTTTATAACTTTTTTCCGCGATTGAATATGCCGGAATGAGATTGAGGTATGTCCTATGTGGCATGCCTCTTATTTGTTTCTTGTAGAAATTTGGTCATTGGCCACACAGAAAGCATAAAAGAGGATGTGAGAGTCGGAACCCGGGTCAGCTTCGGACACAGAAAGGCGGAAACCATGGATTTGAGTCGGAACCCGGGTCAGCTTGGGACACAGAAAGGCGGAAACGGGGGATTTGAGTCGGAACCTGGTTCAACTTCGGACACAGAAAGGCGGGAACTATGGAATTGAGTCCGAACCAGAGTCAACTTTAGACACAGAAAGGAGAAAAGAAGTCAAGTCCTTATTTTTGTGTAAAAGTGTCAACAATGGTTTTTAGCTTCTTAGAATTTTGTATAGTGGGCTAATATTATTTTGAATTTACATTGAGGGGCGGGCATGATAGCCTGGAGGGCAAGCCAGGAGTTGTATAACTCTTGGCTTCCTGGCTTTTCCTCATGCCCGCCGGAGGCTCAATGTCAATTCAAAATTAGGCATTTCCACTACCTCTGTATAGTGTTACAGTATTTACTTTTCTTATTGATGTCTCACCATTTTTTTCATTGCCTGTTCCTCATTTACCTGCATAAGCACAGCTCCAATCATTCTGAATGCCGATTGGGTATTCGGAAAGATCCGAATGACTTGTTCTCTTCTTCTTACCTCTTGATTTAAGCGTTCCAGTGAATTTGTGCTGCGGATATACTGTTGAAACTTAACTGGTTCATTTAGATATTGAATGGCATCTTCGAAGCCGTCCTCTAATATTTGGATGGCTTTCCCTAACTTATGATTGTCCCCAAAACGTTCGAGAAACTCCTCTTTAAAAAGCCGTGCATCTTCTGCACTAACAGCTTCAAAGATTCTCTTTAATCCTAGTTTCTCATCCACAATTCCTTTTTTAGGCAGTGCATTAAAGATATTTCGCTTTAGATGGACCGTACATCGTTGCCAAACTGTTCCTACAAAGACCTCTTTAAGCGCTTTTTTCAAGCCGGCATGTGCATCCGTAATAAACAGCTTTGGTGATTGAATGCCGCGTGATTGCAGGTGAAGTAAAAATAATTTCCATGCCTCATAGCTTTCTGCGTGATCCACTCTTATCCCCAGAACTTCCCGGCGGTTTTCTTCTGTAATAGCAGTGGCAATATAAACAGCCTTTGATACAACCCGATTGTGTTCACGCACCTTGATATACATCGCATCAGCAAAAATGTAAGGATAGTAGGTTGTGTTCAGTGGACGATTGGCCCATGCATGTACAACTGGGTCCAGCCTTTCCGTGAGAGAAGAAACAAATGACTTAGAAACACTTTCCCCGCAAAGCTGTTGTACAATATTTTTCACTTTCCTAGTAGACACGCCATTGACAACCATTTCAAGCATAGAAAGAACAAACGCCTGATCACAGCGGGCATATTTCTCAAACAAAGAAGGTGAAAATTCCCCCTTGCGTGTACGGGGAACCTTCAAAGTTACCCTGCCAATACTCAGAACGAAGTCGCGTTCATAGTAGCCGTTTCGAGAATCAAATCGATCAGAAGAACGTTCATAAGCTCCAACCTGCAAGTAGTCATCACGCTCTTTTTCCATGACAGAATTCAAAACAAGAACAACAGAAGCCTTAATAACAGCGTCAAGGTCTGAATTCATTACCGATTCTTTTAAATAGTCAAGATTTAGGTTAAACTGATATTGAGTCAAAATTAATTCCTCCACAATGATTTTTCGTCGTTGATAACCATTGTGACCATTAGGAATTAATTTGACTCCTTTTCTTTTTACACAATTATATGGACTTAATCAGAAAAGAGTCCGGTAGAGTCAGAACCTGGTGCAAGTTCTGACACAAAAAGGAGAAAAGAGACCGGTAGAGTCAGAACTTGGTGCAAGTTCTGACACAAAAAGGAGAAAAGAGGCCGGTAGAGTCAGAACTTGGTGCAACTTCGGACACAGAAAGCAGAAAAGAGGATGTGAGAGTCGGAACCCGGGTCAACTTCGGACACAGAAAGGCGGAAACCATGGAATTGAGTCGGAACCCGGGTCAGCTTCGGACACGGAAAGCCGGAACCGTGAATCAGAGTCAAAACTCTGTGCAGCTTCGGACACAGAAATCTCTAAAGAGAGGCAGTCGGAGACCGAACTCCGAGCATCTTCTAACACCAGACAGGAGTAAGAAGGCTGTACTTTTTTAAAACAATTCAGCCTTTATTTATAATTGAACGATAAATCTGTTTAATAGTCTCCATATGAATGGCTTCATGGTAAAAGCCGAATAAAAAAGCTTCTCCGGTTGTGTAAAAGGTAATGCCGCCGCGGTTTGTAAAGGGACTTGGCAGTTTTTGATCCATACGCCCATGAAGAAATGTCTTTATCCTGGGTTTTTGTTCGGTTAAGACGGACGCAATTTCCCTGAAGGAAGGCGGTTCTTCGATCCAATCGGCAGGCTTAGTTCCAGCACCAAATAACCGTTCATAGTTCACTGGGACGTTCATTTTTTCACCTGATATTCCAAAGACAAGCTTTTCCTGGACAAATGCAATATGCCCGAAGTTCCAGCGGATACTATTGTTAAATCCTTCTGGTATGATATCAGCCATTTCTTCTGGAATCCGTCTGATTGATTTTTCTGTAATGCCACGCACTTTTTCCATATGATCAAAAATTGTCTGTTCCAATAAATTCACCCTCCATATTAAAGCTCATTGCATTAAAGTTCTAGGGCTTCACACCATTTTCCTACGTCTTTATATATTTTTGTCCAGAAGAGCTATGTATAATTAATAACCTTAAGTCTCAAGTCCTATAACCAAATACAGCGCAGGCTTCTTAACCTAAGAGACGCATCTCCATATTATAAGAATATAATCATATTTTTAATAAGGAGATACGCTATGTCTAATCAAAAAATCTATATACTCCTTACGGATACCGGAACGTTATTTACGCGGCTTATTAAGCTTTACACAAAAAAGCCTTATAACCATGCTTCTATTTCAATTGACCCTGAATTAAAAAATGTGTACAGCTTTGGCAGGAAAACGGCGAAAAATCCATTTATAGGCGGTTTTGTTAAAGAAAATTTAAGAGGGAAATTTTTTACTGACTCAAAGTGTACTGTCATCAGCTGTTCTGTTACAGATGCACAGCTAAACAAGCTTAAAGCACTTATAAATAAGATAGAATCTGAAAAAACGATTACAGTTATAATCTGCTGGGCCTTTTTGCCATCATGTTTAATAAACAACTCTCAAGAAAAAATACTTTTTTCTGCTCTCAATTTGTAGCAACTGTCTTGCAGAGATGTGAAATTGTCAAATTTAATAAACCGCCTGCCCTTGTTATGCCGCACGATTTGATGGAAAATGAAGATTTCATTGTTGTTTTTCAGGGAAGCCTGAAAGAGTATTTTCTTACTATTGAATGCCGGGCGATAGAAAAAAACACCTGCATTTCAACGAATGGCCAGGAAAAGTTCGGACAATCGCTGGCCATTTCCTAATGGCTGCACTCAATGCCGCTTCTTTTTATAAGCCAAAGGTGTCATATTCATCGCATTACGGAATTTTTCAATAAAATAACTGCTGCTGTTAAAGCCTACTTTATACGCAACCTCAGTTACATTCGAGCCCGGCTCCTGAAGCAGGGGGAGGCTTTTTTGCAGGCGGTGCTGAATCAGGTATTTAATGGGTGTGGTTCTTAGAATCTTTTTAAAGTATCTGCAGCATTCAGAATTGCTCAGTCTGCCGGCTTTGGCAATACACTCCAGGGTGACTTTCTCAGCATAATGTTCATGGATCCAATTCAGCATTTCTTTCATCCGCCTGTGTTTTTCAAACTCAGTCTGGCTGTATTCCAGCTGGAATCCGTTCCTGATTAACTGCTGCCAAATGAATGTGAGCAGACTGGCTGTATCAATCTCATAAAATGGTGAATTCTCATGAATTAATTTCTTGATTTCCAGGATGCTGTCTATAATATTGTTTTCCCATTCCTCATTACCCTTCAAAATTAGGCCTGGAAGATTTGTTGCTGAAATATACGGAGAAATATAGCTGCTGAACAATTCCTGGGGAAGCAGGAAATGAGGGGAGACATTTAAACAAATGTACACGCAATCTCCGCTAATATCCTCGGCTGAATGAAGGCACCCGCTATTGATGAACAGGCAGTCTCCTTCTTTAACCGCAAATTTCTCTTCATTGACTTGAACCATGGCTTCGCCTTTAAGGGTCAGGATAAATTGAATTTCCTCATGCCAATGCAAAGGAACTTTGCCTTGAATATGATCTGCGATCTTCGTCTCGTAGCACGCGACAGGCATCACCACTGTCCTGTGGCTCGTCAATTCCTTCAGGCTTTCATCCACTTTAAAATCTTTAATCTGCAAAAAAGCCACCTCAATATTGTTATACTTTTTTATGATATCCAGCTATTTTTATTAGGGAATTTGATATATTATAACACTATTATTATATTTAAGGTGGAGTCGAACATGAAAGGACGTTCAAGGAGTACGGGTTTATTGCTCGTTATTTTTGGAGCTTCATTCTGGGGTGTTGGCGGAACTGTTGCCCAAAAGCTTTTTCAGGAATTCGGCATCTCAGTTGATTGGCTTGTCACAGCCCGGCTTCTGATCGCTGGTGTGCTACTCTTAGCCGTACAATTTTTGCTGAAGGATCGCTCACAGGTGTTTGGAGTGTGGAAGAATAAAAAAGCAGCTATCATGCTTTTGATTTTTGGCCTGGCGGGAATGCTGGCCGTACAGTATACCTATATGGCTTCCATTCACCATGGCAATGCGGCTGTTGCCACGCTGCTTCAATATTTGGCACCAGCTATGATTATCATTTATCTGGTCCTGCGTAAGCAATCGGTGTTTACAAGACAGGATTTGGTGACCGTGTCCCTTGCTTTAGCGGGGTGCTTTCTTCTATTGACCAATGGTTCTGTTTCTCAGCTGTCCGTACCGTCACCTGCGATTGTATGGGGAGTTCTATCCGGTGTGGCACTGGCGTTTTATACGTTGTATGCCGTCCCGCTGCTGAAGAAGTATGATTCCCTTGTCGTGGTTGGCTGGGCGATGGTGATTGGCGGATTTGCATTGAGTTTCATCCATCCCCCATGGGAAATGGATTTCGGCAGCTTAACGGCTGAAGCATTCCTGTATTTGGTTTTCGTTATTATTTTTGGAACGATGCTTGCGTTCTGGTTCTACATTGAAAGTCTCCAAACGCTGTCTCCAACCGAAACCAGTCTTTTAAGCAGCCTCGAACCGCTTGCCGCAGTATTTACGACGGTTATCTGGCTGAACGAACCATTCGGCCTGTTTCAATGGGCGGGTACTGCATGTATCTTTGGCATGATTCTGCTGCTGGCTTTGAGTAAGAAAAAACCGGTAAAAACCAGTGTTTCTGCTGAAAATGAAGAACCATTAAGAGTAAGCTGAGAGCCAGCTCCTTTCGCGGGAGCTGGTTTTTTCTTAATAAATCTGCTCACACTAAGCATTATATTTTCCTAAATTTATTTCGGTTGTTAAAATAAAGTCAATTCTTCATGAAGGAGATTATAAAATGACCAATATACAAATACCTGTTTCTGTTTTAAACCTTGCCCCAATACGGGAGGGGAAAGACAGCAGGCAGGCTATCGAAGATCTTGTTGATCTGGCTCAGGCAACAGAGGAGATGGGCTACAAACGCTATTGGATAGCGGAGCATCATAATACACCGACACTGGTCAGTTCTGCCACGGCTATTTTAATAAAACATGCATTGGAGCATACTAAAACCATTCGCGTTGGCTCCGGCGGTATAATGCTGCCGAACCATGCGCCATTAGTGGTTGCCGAGCAATTCGGAACGATGGCCACCATTTATCCGGACCGGGTCGATTTGGGCCTTGGCAGGGCACCTGGCACGGATATGATGACGGCTAGTGCGCTTCGCCGTTCAAAAAATGATTCTGTATATACATTCCCTGAGGATGTGAAGCAGCTGCTGACATACTTTGGTCCTTTAGAGGAGCAGAGCTATGTAAAAGCACACCCGGGTGTTGAAACGAACATTCCCATTTATATTCTTGGTTCTTCGACAGATTCAGCGTATTTGGCTGCTGAACTGGGGCTCCCATATGTGTTTGCATCACACTTTGCTCCAAGGTGGATGGAGGACGCCATCCGGATCTACCGTGCCAACTTTAAGCCTTCGCAGTATCTGGATAAACCATATATGATGATCTGCTTAAATGTCATAGCAGCAGAAACGGATGAGGAAGCGGAATTCCTGTCCACCACGATGAAACAGTTTTTCCTGAATGTTGTCAGAGGGACTTCCATGAAATTGAGCCCTCCGGTCGAGGATCTGGACTCCATCTGGAACCCAATGGAGAAGGAAGCCGCAGAAGGGATGTCAAGCGTCACCCTTATGGGCAGCAAAGAAACTGTCAAAGGACAGCTGGAGCAGTTCCAGAGCATGTACAATGTGGACGAAATCATGGCGGTTTCCTATATTTATGACGAAGAAAAACAAAAACGTTCCTATGAAATATTGAAAGAAATTACAGACGGCAAATGAGCGGGGAAATATTCCCCGCTTTTCCTTTGTATTTTGTTAAAGGTTTAAACTTCGATAACTGTCTAGCTCCAGCGCCTACCCCCTCGAGGTCACAAGCTTGTCTTGTTGCGGCTCCTAGGGACTCGGGGTTATAAGCCGTTTCCTTTCAGAAGGAAAAACGCCTTCTTACAGGAACCGTCTTATGCCTGTCGTCCCTGGGCAGTCGCCTCCACATTTCGGGCAATCCTCCCAAGAAGGCAAAGAACGCCTTCCTGTGAGGCTCGGCTTGTGCTTGAGGCCCCCAGGATGGGGGTCATGCAGACGTTGCCACAGGACGTGGCGTTCTTAGTCTGCGTTCCTTCGTGGGCAAGGCGCTTCCGCTTTTCATATTTCTCGGGAAAGCGCAGGATTAGACTATTCTTGCGGGCGGAGGTCGTATCATGGCTTTTATTGCCGAAAAATGAAACTCTCTTCTTTAATCTATGGTTTCCTGTTTGTAGAGTGCAGGATTGGCTTTCGTATTTAAGCTCTGTGCAGACGCCCATAGATTCGCCAGGAACCGCGGCATCATCTGCTGTGACGGAAGAGTGCCATATCTGGAAAAGTAAACAAACAGCTTCAAATAAGTTCTTGCATTTTTCGGCAGGTGAATTTCCCTTGCGTAGTATTCATTTTCTGTATAGGTTGCAAAAGAACGGGTTTCAAATCCGGAAATAAACCGGGTGATTTCTCCTTTGTATTCATTTTGAATGTAATGAATCCTTTTTATAATTGTGGGATCATCAGAACCATCAAAATTAGCAAGCCTGGCCTGCCGGAATGCCGGGACAGATGCCAGGTTATCAGTAAGAGCAAGTGCATGTCCGTATGCTTTGTCATGACCTTCATAAAGTGGCCGGATATCGGCATTCTCCATTAAATCCACTAAACGCAATTCCACATTTTTTAAATAGGGCGGCCTGAAAATCTGTCTGGAAAGCTTAAGCTCATCAAATGAATCGCATACAAATGAAGTGAAAAAATACCACTGGCCATTGTCATCCAGGCTGATATCATAATCCTGCTCATCAATTTCAATCCGGTAATCATTAAAACGGTCTTTTCGGTCGAACGTAAAATCAAATTGTTCTTTTTCTGCTGGTTTAAATCCATATGGAGTTTGAATCGGTACACAGATTTCTGAGAAGTATTGGTTTTTCATGCTGACTCACACCTTACATTTCTTTTATTCTGCTATAGAAAATACCCTGCAGATTCCTTTATCATGCCAAAAAAAGAGGATAATTTTCTTTAGTTATACAAAAATAATATAAATCGAATGGAAAGGACATTGAGTATGAAAAAATGCATATTTCTTTTCCTCAGTCTCGCAGTGTTCTGGCAATTGAATTGGAGCGCTGCACATGCTGAAAACAATCCCCGCAATATTTATGATGTAAAGCAGGGGGATACCCTGACATTGATTGCAAAAAAATACGGATCAACTGCAGGGGACTTAAAACTATTTAACGGCCTGCAGTCAGACAGACTTTTAATCGGGCAAAAGCTGCGTGTTCCGATTATGTATAAAGTGGCTCCCGGAGATACACTCTGGAGGCTGGCGGAAAAATATGATTCAAGTGTCCCGATTATTAAGACAGCAAATGGACTATCCTCAAATGCTATAAATGCCGGGCAGAAACTAAAAATTATTCCAAAGAAATTAGCCATGGATGGTAAGTTTGTCCTCATGACAAGAGAGGAGTTCCGGGATTGGATTTTCAATCAGAAATTTACGAGGAAAGTGGCCAAGGTTCAGCAGCATCACACCTATCAGCCATCATATAAACAGTTCAATGGCACAAATCATTTTGCGCTCCTGAAGGGGATGGAGGAGTATCATGTAGGCGGGATGAAGTGGAGCATGATCAGCCAGCAGCTGACCACTTTCCCGGATGGAAAGGTGGCAGTGGGGAGACCGTTCGATATAGCACCGGAAGGATCATTCGGACTTCAGAATAAAGAAGCGATGCACAAGATCGAAGCAGAAGCGATAGCAATCGAAAATCTCGGTGATTTTGACTCCAATCAAATGACTGCTGAACAAAAAGAAACGATCGTGACCGTAACAGCTCTCCTGATGCTGAAATATGGCCTGGCGCCATCCATCGACAGCATCACCTATCACCATTGGTGGGATATTAACTCAGGTGAGAGGGTGCTGGATAACAGCCATGGGCATGCAGTAAAAACATGTCCGGGCACTGAATTTTTTGGAGGGAATTCGACTGCAAGTGCTAAGAAGAATTTTTATCCTCTGGTCAGGAAAAAAATGCAGGAGATCAGAGCAACCCTGCATTAATCAGGAAAACCCGCAGACAATGCGGGTTTTCTCATCTTTTTTTCTTCTTTTTATCAACTTCTGCTGCCAGCTTCGCTTTATTTACACTTTCAAGCTCTACCTGTACGTGAATTTTCCTTTCCTCTACTGATGTTACACTGGTTACTTTTCCTTTGCGTCCTTTGATTCTGATCTCTTCTCCTTCATTTGGAACACTTTTGCGAAGCTGATTTAATAAAACATTTTTCCCATCAAGATAATACACCGTAAACATTCTCATCTCACCTTTGTCTATGGAATGTGGTACAAGTTCCTGCACCATTTCTATAAAATATAGAACAAGTGATAAAAATAGACCGGTTTTTTTAAAAAATAGTTGCGAACATTTGTTCCTCGTAGTAAAATCAACCTTGTAATAAATATTGAGAAAAATGAAAATATTAGGGAGCTGATGAAAATGACAGTAAGAGTGATTCCTTATTTGGTGATGGACGGAAATGCGAATGAAGCAATTGAGTTTTACAGAGAAGCGCTGGAAGCGGAAGTTCTGTATAAGCAAACATTTGGGGAAGGTCCCGATAATCCTGAATATCCGCTGCCTGAAGAAGCAAAGAACCGCATTATGCATGCAACTGTAAAGGTTGGGGAGAACGAACTTATGTTTAGCGATACATTCCCTGGTCAGAATCATCAAACGGGCAATCAAGTGACCATTTGCCTTTCAGCATCAGATCCTGAAAAATCGAAGAAATTTTTTGAAGCTCTGCAGCAGGGCGGCCAAGTCACTATGCCTCTTCAGGAAACTTTTTTCAGCCCTGCATATGGCAGCGTAATCGACAAATTCGGAGTGAATTTTCAAATCTATACAGAGGGTGAGCATTAATTAACTGATGAGCCATTCTTTTTAGGGAAGAATTGGCTCTTTTTGAATTATTTCATTAGAGAAGAAGGCGATTGTTGTGATTTTAAAACCAAAACAATATATAGTTAAAAATTTGTGCTATACGATAAGATCTGCTGTCGAGGAAGATGCTAAAAAACTGTCAGAAGTAAGAGTGCAGATTGATGGAGAAACGGAGAACATGGATCGGGAAGCAGGTGAAGGATACATAGATGAAACAGGTTTCAGAGAATTAGTTAATAAAGATTCCATTAGTGAACGTAATATATTTTTGGTTGCGGAGATAAATGGAAGAATTGCAGGCTTTTCCAGATGTGAAGGCAGCAAACTGAAAAGAAGCCGTCATAAAGTGGAGTTTGGAGTATGTGTGCTGAAGGAATTCTGGGGCTTTGCTATTGGAAAAAACCTTTTAGCTCAGTCTATTCAATGGGCTGAAGCTAATCATATTAAGAAGATTACCTTAAATGTTCTTGAAACAAATGAGAAAGCGATTAAGCTATACGAGCAGTATGGCTTTGAAATTGAAGGGGTATTAAAAATGGATAAGCTGCTGTCGGATGGGAACTATTATAGCACCATCACAATGGGAAGGATTACAGATATTAATTGTTGCTCACATAAAGCAAGAAGGGGACATATGAAGGAGTAAATGCCTAAATCACGGCGAAGTCCCTTGAAACAATATGGTTTGCTGTTTTGATACAAATCAAGATTAGAGTATCCGGACACCGAAACCGCCACTCTTCATTAACTTCGTACCCATGAAAAAAATTTGAATATAATATAACATACGTCAGCTAAGGAGTATGTTATGGACAATCAACTAAAAGAGGTCGTCGGAGCCGCTTTAGCTGCAATCGGAACGATCATTTCAGCTGTCTCAACCATACCCGCCAAGTCAAAAAGAATGGAAAGTCTTTTTGATGGCCTCGATATAGTGGGAAATAGCCTCCAAGGAACAGGAAACGCTCTCCAGGCGGATGGGGAGAGCGGGCCATCTCTTGAAAAGGTCGGCAATGAGATACAGGCAATCGGAAACAGCACGGTCATTGCCGGATTAACACTGGACTTAGAGGATGAAAATGAAGATAAATTAGTTATCGCAGGAAACTGGATTCAGGCTCTTGGCGGAGCGACAGCACTTGGAGATGAATTAGAAGATCCCACTGCACCCGGTCAAATACTTAATATAAATGGCAATCTGCTTCAATCGATTGGAAACTCCCTTCAGGCAATCGGCGGTACAAAAAATCTCAGGGAAAAAGAGAGGGGAGCACCTGGAGATAGCGCAAATCATATTATTGCCGTGGGAAGCTGGATTCAGGCAGTCGGTTCTGTCTTATCCCTAATTGGTACGATTCAGGGGGAGAATCAGGAGATCTCTTCTGAAAGCAGTGATGCAAACGATGTACCTGACTCAAAATCTTCTGTGTGGTTAAATGAAGAACTGTTTTAGAGAGGGGTAATCATGTATCTGGAGGGAGATGACTTATTAACGATCGGAGCTTATTTTTTGGTTACGGGCACATTTATTTCAGCAATTGGTGAAACCATGAAGCCAGGCGAAAACAATGTGAACAAAAAATTAATACGGGACGGTAACGGTGTCCAGGCAGTTGGCAATAGCCTGCAGGGGTTTGGCAGGATAAGCTTGGCTGAAGGAAGTGAAACAGCTAATTTATATGGAATTATTGGGAGCTTTACGCAGGCAGGCGGGAACTCCATTAACTCGGCTGCAAACAATATTGAAATTCAGAATCCCTCAGTTTCTGTTTCAGGCTTCAATTCGCTGGGCAGTGCCATTCAATCCATGGGTGCCGCATTGGAAGCTTCGGGAGTTGAAAATGAAGAAGACAATATGCTTAGCAATCTCGAAACTCTGGGGTACTCTTTAATTTCCGTTTCGGCGATCCTGGACGCTTTAGGAATTCTTATAGAAGATGAAACGAGCATCCAAAAAAGAGTCCTGCTGGCTGCAGGGGGCTGGCTGGAATTCATTGGTGCGATTCTTGGCGCTTATGCGATCCTTCAGGCAGCTGAATAAGCCGCATGTTTTGCAAAAAAAGAGAAAATAGATGGATACCAGTGTGATATCAGTTGATATTTGTCGAATAGCAAAATGCTAGCAGTTGCTAAAATTGTGCTATTACGTCGGATTCTGCCAAATTTCAAGCAGAAAAATAACCTGGAAATCCACTTCTCCAGGCTATCCTCCAAGCTTTCATTAAACTGCCTCAAACAAAATCGCCACACCGACGCCGCCTCCGCTCCCAATAGCAGCTAATACGTATTTGCAAGAATTTCTCCTTTGCACATCATAAAATAATTTTGTAACGATCACTGCACCTGACGCTCCATAAGGGTGCCCAATTGTTAAAGCCCCTCCATTAACGTTCAGCTTTTCATGTGGAATGGAAAGCTCATTGGCACATGCTGCAATTTTGGAAGAGAAAGCTTCATTAATTTCGATTAAATCAATATCGTCAATGGTTAAATAATTTCTTTCCAGAATCTCTTGTATGGCTGGAACAGGCGCAAATCCCGGGTAGTTGGGGTGTACACCAGCAACGGCACTATCAGCAAAACGCAGAATGGGTTTGTAGCCATTTTTAATTGCTGTTTCTTCCTCCATCACCAAAACAGCAGCTGCCCCGTCATGGATGCCGCAGCTGTTGGCTGCTGTTACAGTTCCATCCTTTTTAAATATTGGTTTGGCTCGTTTTAAAAGAGTATGCATTTTTCTCTTTTTGAAAAACTCTTCATCATGTGAATGGCTTCCAATGGGAATCAGCTCGTCTGCGAGGACTCTATTTTCAAAAGCTTTCCAGCTCCGTTCATAGCTTATTTGTGCATATGTATCCTGAGCTTCTCTTGAAATGCTGTACTTTTCGGCAACATGTTCCGCTGCAGCACCCATATCCGGGTCTCCGATTTTGTCTGGGGAGAAGCGGGCCCTTTTCGAAAAGGGAGAGGTGCTGGCACTTTCCGTACCACCCGCTATATAACAGGTGCCGGCGCCTCCCTGGATAAGATAGCATGCCAGCCGTATGGCCTCCAAACCCGCACTGCATTGCCTGTCCAGGGTAAAACCCGGAACGGACAGCGGGAGTCCTGCTTCCAATGTAGACAAACGGGCAATATTGCCGCCAGGTCCCACGACATTGCCTAAAATGACATCATCAATTTTTTCTTCCAGGCCTGCCGACAGATATTTAAGCAGCGGGGCAGCAAGTTCATGCGGCTCATAGTCTTTAAGCATCCCATTAACTTTTCCGATAGGTGTTCTTTTTGCTTGTACAATAACGGCTCTCTTAATGGCTGATCACCTTCCTTTCGAAGGTTTCCCTCAGCTGGGCGCGGGCAATTTTTCCGCCGGCTGTGTAAGGCATTTCTTCAGTGAAGATCCATTTGCGCGGAATTTTGTAGGAGGCCAGATGATTTTTGCATAAGCGTTTTAACTCCAGAGCATCTGTATTGCCTTGAATAATCGCTACTGCTATTTGGCCCCAATATGGATCCTCCATTCCAATCACAGCAGCCTCCTCAACAGCAGGGTGCTGGCTGATCACTTTTTCAATTTCTTCCGGGAAGATATTAATGGCACCATATAAAATCATGTTCTTCTCCCGCCCGCTGATATATAAATTTCCTTCTTCATCAACATAGCCCATATCATCAACAGTTGCCCAGCCATCTTGATCCTGTATCGTATGTATTGCGCCATTTAATAGGTAACCATCGAAAATAAGATCGCTCTTGACATATATTTTTCCGATTTCATAGGGAACGAGCTTTTCACCCTTTGGACCTCTGATTTCGATTTCAACTCCATGGCAAGGCTTACCGACTGATTCTGCCTTCTGCTCATTCCCATGAAAGGTGATATAACTTAACTCACTGGCCCCATAAAACTCAATCATCGAAAGCTTAGGAAACATTTTGCTGATTTCTTCTTTTGATGTTTCGTCCCATTTTGCTCCTGAAGAAATAATTTTAAAAGGCTTCTCTATGATTCTTTTTTCTTTTAAAATAGCTGACACCATTGTCGGAACTGTATAAAGTGCGGTGATTGGCTGCTCCTCAATACACAATAGGGCCTTGGCTGCATTGAATTTATCAAGCAGGTAAACTGTTCCGCCTGTACACAGGGTACTAACCGCGCCATACAAAAAATGAGAGTGGATGAGTGCCCCTGGAATCAGGACATGTTCCTTTTCATTCATTTTAAAATCATGCTCATTAACCTTGAAGCTGGCAGCCCAGGATTTATGGGAGCGGATAAATGCCTTTGGACTGCCGGTCGTACCTGAAGTAAAACCCATATAAAATGGTTTGTTGCTTTCAGAATCGATGTGAAACGAATTATTTTGTCCGCCAATCTCCATAAATGCATCTTCCCAGACGAGGACGAAAGGGTGCATGCTGGAAACCTGGTCATAGTATTCTTTAACTGTGATTATAATAGAAGGGCTGGAAATCCTGATCCGCTCACTAAGTTCCTCTGCCTTCCATTTAAGATCGCAAGGAACAGCTGTCCATCCAGCCATGGTGGCCCCGGTGAATAATTGCAAAAATGGGATCCCATTTGGCAGAAGAAATCCCGCTGTCTTATTTTCAAAAGAAAAAGACTTTAGCCAATTGGCGGTTTTACATACGAGAGTGTTCCAGTCTTTATAGGTTAAAGACTCGTCTGTCGTAATAATTGCTGCTTTATTCGGCGAACCTTCGGCGAACTTCTCTATATTTGCTGTAATATTCGTCAAGGGTGTTCCTCTCCTTATGGAAAAGGAGACACCTTAAAGTGTCTCCAGAGATTTAGAAAATTGCTTATTAATAATCGGATGCTTAAGCAGTCTGTATACCAGGAATGAGGCAAGGGTAGCTTTCAACACATCTCCCGGGATATAAACCAGGCTTAATTTTATAGCTTCGGCCAGAGGAATATTCATCATAAAGGCCTGTACCGGAATGCCAAACAGATAGATTAGGAATATTCCGACAGTCAGATTTATGAGAAGGATATTCATTAATTTTAAAGTTTTGAAGTGTGAAAGTAAATAGCCGATAAAAAATGCTGTTACCGGGTAGGAAATTAAATAGCCGGCGCTGGGACCGAAGAAAACACCAATACCGCCGCGTCCGCCCGATAATAATGGAGCTCCGGCAGCAACCAGCAGCAAAAACACGGCCATGCTGATTCCGCCCAGTCTGGCTCCTAAAATACCCCCTGCTAAAAGGACACCGAGTGTCTGTAAGGTAATCGGAACGGGTGTAAAAGATAGCATGATTGGTGGAACAAGACCGAGTGCTCCCATTACTGCTGCAAATAAAGCCACGTATGTCATTTCTTTGACTTTCATAATACCTCTCCAATTCAGATTAATAGGTTAACTGTTTTTATTTTATGGTTAACACAGAAGTTTGTCAACGTGATAGAAAATATAGTTTACAATAAAATCAAGAATGTAAAGGCCTTGCTTGTCAGCAAAAGAGTCATGGACTTTTTCCAGCCAGATTAAGAAATCAGGGGAAAAAAACCCCCGAAAAGGAAACGGAGGCAGCTTTACAAGAAACTGTGATTTCATTTAACCTCAATGCCAAGCCAGGAAAGATAAATGGCCAAATTGCCGCCTTCATTCCAGCTGATACTATCTAATATATATGTAATAAAAATAAAAACCATATAGGCGCCAAGCAAGAATACTATCTTTAAAGTCTTATTTTCTGCATGTTTCAATATCCTTTTCCAAACTATATAAATTAAGATTGGAAAGCCGAATACCCCAATAGGTAGCAGAAGTGCACCTATCGCAAAGAAGAACAAAACAACTGATACAATATAATAAATTCCGTAGCCCAGCAGCATCAAAGCAGCTGTCACACTAAACTTAAAGTAGGATCGCGCTTGAATTTTAATCTCCCCGTTTCTAATTAAGAATCATAATATCTTTATACAAATACTCACATAAATAAGTCAATGTCTATTATTAAGATGGTGCCGCAAATATATTCTTATAGGGTTATGTTCAATAAAAATGGAGTTTCATATTTTAAAAATGTAAAATAACAGTATAAAAGGTTTTTTTTAGGAGGAAATATGTACACTTACGAATCATTTGTAACAGAGGGGACATTTACATTATTACAGCCAGTCTTTTATAGCTCTTTACTGGCAGCCGTTATATTGCTCATTTTTGCTTTAACTTCAAAAGCCATTAGCGGGATAGTGGTTGTGTTTATATCACTTATTTTAATTATCATCTCTGGCCAGGTTTTATTTTTTGATGCCATTATCGCTGATGAGCTTGGTCTGGGCGGGGACGGAACTGCCACTTTGCTTTTCCTGGGAATTGCTTTCTTAAGTCTTGCCAGCCCGGTTATCTTTTTTATAAGAAAAAAGGAGGGATAAGAGTGGGCTCTTCGGAAATTGGGAAGTTAAGGGTCAGACAAATCTTATGGATGAATGGCGCAATCATTGTAGCGTTAGGCATATCTTTCGCTGTGATAACATTCATGGAATTAACGATGTTTCATATGTTTTTGTTTCTTGGAGTTCTTCTGTTCGTTCAGTCTCTTGCCGGATTTATCAGGCGAGATTCTGCATCCTCCATTATCCCCGCTTTAGATCAAATAGCCAAATACGAAAGAGAAAAGATGGGCAATGAATGGAGAAAGCAGCGGACTGTGGGGAGTATCTCGAGTCTGCTGGTGAGTGGTATATGTTTTTTAAATGCTTATCTTCATTTTAGATCCAATATTCTTCTAACCATTGAACCGATGTTTTTATTTTTTCTGACTATCGCGATTCTGGCCATGACCAATATCAGCATGGTCATTCACAGCAGAAAGGTGGATGGTGCTCAATCACCTGCAGACTTCACAGATTACACATGGAACTCTAATGCGAGGGCTATTATTATTGGATTAAGTATCGGTCTTCTTGTATTTGTGGTTATATTTTTAGTTTAGCCGTTTCTTTCATTTCGGGACGGTCATTTCATTTTTTAAATACAAGTTGACAGGTCGGAATAGTTGGTTATATAATGTGAATAATTAATTCTGAGGGAGGAATAGATTATGAATGAACGTTATCCTGTTTTGGACGGTGCAGAATCATTCTACTATGAAGGCAATGAGATCGGCATCCTGATCACACATGGTTTTCTTGGTACTCCCCAGAGTGTCCGGTTTTTGGGTGAGTCATTTGCCAAGCTTGGCTATACCGTCTTTGCTCCAAGGCTTAAAGGTCATGGCACACATTATAAAGATATGGAAAATACCTCTCATGAGGATTGGTTTGCTGAAGCAGAAAAGGGTTATCAATTTCTAAAAGACAGATGCACATTTGTCTATGCTGCAGGTCAATCGATGGGTGGGGCCTTGACACTTTGGCTGGCTAATAAATATCCGGAAATTGCAGGTATTGTGTTAATAAATGCCGCTCTTCGGGTTCCATGTTATGAAAATCTAAAAGGGAAAACAAACCCCAGGTATATAGATGAAGGCGCACCTGATATTAAAAAAGAGGATGTAGAGGAGATTACGTACGGTAAAGTACCGGTCCCATCTATCTTCGAATTGCAGAAGGTCATGGAAAGAACACCTGACTTATTGCCTGACATTAAAACACCTGTATTAGGTTTTAAGTCGGTAGAAGATCATGTGGTGCCTGCAGAGTGTACTGATTTTATTCTGGAGAAGATCGGCTCCGCGAAGAAGAAAGCTATATCGCTCTATAACTCCTATCATGTGGCATCCATGGACCATGATAAAGAAGAGATTGTTAACATAACTCATCAGTATATCCAGGAGACTCAGGCAAACAGCTTGTCCTTTGTGTAAGGACGGGCTGTTTTTTTTACGTTATGAAACTTTTTAAACATGCTGCCGTATAAAAGAAAAGGGTATTTAGCCAGTATTACAGAATAATACAGTACATCTTACATAGGAAGAAGATGATGGAAATGAAGGCGAGAAGTAAATGGCTCCGCATGTATAAAGTGTTTTCTTTGGCACTTCTCATTATAATACAGATTTACTGGTATAAATGGACCCGCAAATCAGAAGCTGAGTGGGAAAAATTATGGTCTGCCATCGGGAAAAGATTCCGGACAACACTTTTTGAATTAGAAGGGCTGCTGATAAAGATTGGTCAGTTTATCAGCATTCGTTCTGATTTGCTTCCAAAATCTTTCATCCAGGAACTTCAAGACCTGACCGATAAGGTGCCTCCGTCCGAATGGAGTGAAATCCAAGTAATTTTAAATGAAGAGTGGGGAAGCGAGCTCTCTAAAAAGGTGGTAGCGATTGAAAAAGAAGCCATAGCATCCGCTTCGATTGGAGAGGTATATAAAGGCGCTCTGCAGGACGGCTCAATTGTTGCCATTAAAGTGCAGCGTCCAGATATTCAATCTATCGTACATACCGACTTCCGGACCCTTAGTATTCTTGTCTGGTTCGCAGATCGGTTTGTCCCTATTCCAAAGGGATTCATTAATTTAAAAGTCCTTTTTCAGGAACTTAAGCAGGTTATTGAGCGGGAGCTTGACTTTACAAAGGAAAAGGATACACTGCTTTATTTTAAGAAGCGCTTTAAAGACAGTGAGATGGTGAAAATTCCTGATGTGCATCAGGAGCTTTGCACCTCGAAAGTGCTTGTAATGGAATGGGTGGAGGGAAAAAGGCTCAATGATTCAGAAGCGGTTGAAAAACTAGAGATGTCCCGTCAGGAATTGGCCCGCCAATTGATGAAGCTCTTCCTGCCGCAATGGCTGGAACCTGGGATGTTTCATGCAGATCCTCATCCGGGAAATGTGCAGTTTACGAGAGAAGGGAGGATCATTCTTCTCGATTTCGGCATGGCCGGTGAAATTTCAAAAAAAGATGCAGTTTCTTTTCAGAATTTAATTGAATCCATTCTCGCTAAAAACTACAGTAAAGCAGTCGAATGTCTGTCACAGCTGGGATTTTTGCTGCCGGAAGCTAATGCAGTAACAATGGAGAAGCTGCTGTCAGAATGGATGGCATTTGACCTCTCTCAGGTAAAGGACATGGATTTAGTGGCTCTTAAGCTTGAACTAAACGATCTGATTGCTGCTCTTCCAATTCAGGTGCCAACACGCTTTGTTTTTCTGGGCAGGTCCTTTATGACAATCGAAGGGATTGTTCGCCATCTGGCACCGGAAGATGATCTTCTTGAGCTTGGTAAACCTGTTTTTACAGAATGGTTAAGCTCACAGGGGAATAAATGGTCCTTTATTTGGAACATTATCCAATCCCAGCCGTTCTTTAAAATTTTTCATTCAGCAGCGGTGTTCCTGGAAACACCGCGTAAATTGGAAAAAATGAAAGAGGCCGGACAAAGAAGAGAGTTTCAATTTACGATCTATGAAAATCGGAAAAAGCAGTTTTTTCAGTTATTCATGCTAGGTTTAACCGGGTCAGGCTTTGGCGTTTATGCTGATGAAATGCTGATCCTGCAGTTATCCGCAGGCATAGCAGGCATTGCCCTTTTAGTGTATGGAGTGAACAGCTGGAGACTGGGAAAGTGGCTGAAATATATGCCGGAAAAACGGAAATAACCAAAAGAGCCGATTATATGCATAAATTTTACCCGAAAATAGGATTGAACCCCCTTCATTCGGGGTAGAATATCGGGGGATATCGCCGGCATTGAAATTATCTTAAAAAAAAGTTATAATAAGACGTTGTTAACACTACCGAGGGGGAAGTTTTTTTGTCAATCGAAATTGGAAGCAAGGTACAAGGAAAAGTAACAGGTATTACAAATTTCGGAGCTTTTGTCGAGCTGCCAGGCGGCACGACTGGTCTAGTTCACATCAGTGAGGTAGCTGACAGCTATGTTAAAGATGTAAATGATCATTTAAAAGTTGGCGATGAAGTAACTGTTAAAGTGCTAAGTGAGAAGGAAGGCAAAATTGCCTTATCCATCAAAAAAGCAGTGGACAGACCGGAAGGCCAATCTTCTTATTCACCGCGCCCACCGCGCCAGGGAAGAGATGATCGCCGCGGCGGTGGTGGTTCCAGAGATTTCCGTTCAAAAGGAAACTTTAAGCCAAAGGAAAGCTTTGAAGACAAAATGGCAAAATTCTTAAAATCGAGCGAAGAAAATATTTCTTCATTGAAGCGCAATACTGAAGGAAAGCGGGGCGGCCGAGGCGGACGCCGCGGATAAGCAGCCCTTTAGATAATGGGAAACTCCAATCAGGAGGGAAGTTTCCTGACTGATTGTTCGTTATCCTGTGATAAAGGCAAGCCATAATAGGCTTGCCTCTTTTCGTTTATATTTCAATAATGATCGGCAGGATCATTGGTTTGCGCTTTGTTTTTTCGAATAAAAACTGCCCAAGTGATTTCTTGATGCTCTGCTTGATGACATTCCACTGGCCTTTATCCTGCTCAGGAAGATCGTTGACGGTTTTTTCTGCTATCCGATTTATGTCTCTCAGCAGATCTTCGGATTCCCTTGCGTAAATAAAGCCCCGGGATATAGTATCCGGCCTTGATATCATTTTGCGTTCACTCTTGCTCATGGTCAGTACGATCACAAGCATGCCATCCTCTGATAGCTGCTTCCTGTCGCGGAGCACGATGCTGCCAATGTCACCGACACCCACTCCATCCACATACGTATCTCCTGCAGGCACCCGCCTTGTCTGGCGTGCTTTTCCGTTTTCTATATCAACGACATCCCCATTTTTAATGATAAAAGTGTTCCCTTTTTCAACACCGATCGATTCAGCAAGCAATTTATGATGATGAAGCATTCTGTATTCACCGTGAATGGGAATAAAATATTTCGGCTTCATCAATGTGAGCATAAGCTTTAAATCCTCCTGGTAGCCGTGGCCGGACACATGCATTCCCGTTGAGCTGCCTGATCCGTAAATTACTCTGGCACCCAGTTTAAAGAGGTTATCAATGATTTTAGAAACATCACGCTCGTTGCCCGGGATTGGGGAGGCAGCCAGAATCACGGTATCTTCAGGATGAATTTCAGCGTCACGGTAATTTCCGGAAGAAAGGCGTGAGAGGGCAGCCATCGGCTCACCCTGGCTGCCGGTACAAAGTATGCATACCTTTTCAGGAGCGAGATTCATTGCCTCTTTTGGGTTGATGATCATTCCCTCCGGTACTGTCAGATACCCGCGTTCAATGGCCACATTCACCACATTCACCATGCTTCGGCCAAGAAGGACAAGCTTCCGGTTTGCTTTCATGGCCGCAGCCACCACCTGCTGTACACGGCTCACATTGGAAGCGAATGTGGAGATGATGATTTTGCGGGGGGCTTTCATGAATGCTTCCTCAATGTTCTCCCCGACAATATGCTCAGTTGGAGAAAAGCCGGACCGCTCAGCGTTTGTGCTTTCTGAAAGAAGTGCGAGGACTCCTTCCCGCCCGATTTCCGCCATCCTGTGGATATCAGCATGCTCCTGATTTACAGGAGTCAAATCAAATTTAAAATCGCCTGTATGGACGACATTTCCCTCCGGTGTTTTAAAAACAATTCCCAGACAGTCCGGGATGCTGTGATTCACTTTGAAAAAGCTTACGCCTATCTCACCAAATTCAAGGCAAGTATCAGAATCAATGGTGATCAGCTCGGAGTCACCAAGCAGGCGATGCTCCGTTAGCTTTAATTCAATAAGCCCCAGTGTAAATCGCGTAGCATAAATCGGCATATTCATTTTTTTCAGGAGATAGGCAACCCCGCCGATATGATCCTCATGTCCATGAGTGACAATCAGGCCTCGTATTTTTTCCCTGTTTTCTTCAAGGTAAGTGATATCCGGGATGATCAAATCGATCCCCAATAATGTCTCATCGGGGAATTTCCCCCCGGCATCTATCACGATAATATCGTCATCATATTGAATCACATACATATTTTTCCCAATTTCATTGATGCCGCCAAGAGAAAAGATGGATAACTGCTTTCCATTTGACTCCATATGTACATCCTCCCGTTAGTCTTTTTTCTTAGCATTCCCGATTCGGCGTGCATTATCATGGGAATGCACCTTACCGTGAAAATGAGAATTTTACCCCTTTAAATCAGCAAATTAATCATTGACATAAAATACAGAAGCATGCATAATAATTCTAATCTTATGAAAATACCAACAGCATTGACAGGGAATCAGTAAATAGAAATCAGGCAAGAAGAGAGCGGGATTCACCGGCTGAAAGATCCTGCGGCCTGCAAAGCTATTGAACCTAGCCCTTGAGCTGCCAGGCAAACCTGGCCGAAATTCCGTCGTTAAAGGATTTTTAAGCGGGCACTTGCAGTGTGCAGTGCCAATGAAGGTGGTACCGCGAAAGACAAAGCTCTTCCGTCCTTTTTTTAGGGATGGGAGGGCTTTTTTTTATTCCGCTTTATGGAGCGGACGAACGCTTTTTAACATAAGGGTGGTGTCTGATGTGAAGAAGGAACGGATTGTTGTGAAAATTGGAAGCAGTTCGCTGACTAATAACAATGGCGGATTATGCATGGAAAAGCTGGAGGAGCATGCAGCTGCCCTTTCACGGCTGAAGGAGAAGGGGCATGAGGTTATATTAATTTCATCAGGAGCCGTTGCTGCAGGGTTTGCGGATCTTGGCTATCCTTCGCGCCCGGTGACCATTGCCGGAAAACAGGCGGCCGCCGCAGTGGGCCAGGGGTTATTAATGCGGGGGTATACGGAAGAATTCAAAAAACATGGCATCGTTGCAGCGCAGTTGCTGCTGACAAGGCAAAACTTCCTGCATAAGGAGCAATACCAAAATGCACATGCCACATTGTCTGAACTATTGAAGCGGAATGTTCTTCCGATCATTAACGAAAATGATTCTGTATCGATTGAGGAGCTGGCCTTTGGAGATAACGATATGCTGTCAGCTCTTGTCTGCGGACTGGTACAGGCACACCGCCTGATCATCCTGACAGATGTGAATGGAATTTATGATTCCAATCCCCGCACAAATCGTGATGCCAAAAAGTTCAATTTTTTAACAGAAATAACGGAGGAATTGATGAATGCTGCCGCAGGGTCAGGCTCAAAGGTGGGAACCGGCGGAATGGTGACAAAGCTTGCGGCGGCAAGGACAGCACTGGCACTGGGTGTGCAGGTTTTTATAGGTGTGGGGCATGGTGCGGAAAAGCTGGTTGAGATCCTTGAAGGCAAAGGGGATGGGACTTATATCGGCACGAGGTCACAGCCGAGTGTCAAAACCTCCAAGCAGTGGCTTGCGCTGCATTCTGTTCCGAATGGGAAAATTGAAGTGGATCACGGTGCTGCACAGGCCATATTAACGCAGGGAAAAAGCCTTCTGCCTGCAGGTGTGACCAGCATAACAGGCCATTTTCATATTCAGGATGTGGTGGAAGTGATTGGCCCAAAAGGGGATTTGATCGGCAAGGGGCAGGTTAATTTCTCATCCGATGAACTTCGGGCCATTAAAGGGCTATCCAGTGCGGAAGCCATGCAGATGGCCGGGAGCGACCGCCGGGTTGTCATTCACCGGGATCACTGGGTAACCCAAAAAAGAAAGGAGAAAAGTTCATGGAGTTAATTCATAAAGGCCAAAAAGCGAAAAAGGCAGCGGCAGAGCTGGCAAAAAAGTCGACACAGCAAAAAAATCGTGCACTTGAACTGATCTCTGAGCAGCTGATGCAGGAGAAGGATTTTATTTTAACAGAAAATGAAAAGGACCTGAACGCAGGTAAGGAAAAGGGGATGAGCGATGCTTTATTGGACCGTCTGCGGTTAAATGAAGCCCGCCTTGAGGATATGGCGGACGCACTCATCCAGCTCACCCGGCTGGAAGATCCAGTTGGGGAGATTATTTCCGAGTGGGAACGACCGAATGGGCTTGAGATAACACAGGTTCGGGTTCCGATTGGTGTTGTCGGCATGATCTATGAAGCGCGTCCCAATGTAACGGTCGATGCATCCAGCTTATGCTTAAAGACAGGCAATGCTGTTATGCTGCGCGGAAGTTCAACTGCCATTCATTCCAATAAAGCGATTGTGCAAGTGATTCATCATGCTTTGGAAAAGAGTGACCTGCCGGTAGAAGCAGTACAGCTGATTGAGGATACAAGCCGGGAAACTGCTTCTGCTATGTTCAAGCTGAACGAATACCTGGATGTTCTGATTCCGCGGGGAGGGGCAAAGCTGATTCAGACAGTTGTGGAACAATCCACAGTCCCGGTGCTTGAGACTGGTGCAGGTAATTGTCATATCTATATTGATGAAAGTGCCGATAAGGAAATGGCGATTAGCATAGCGGTTAATGCCAAAACACAGCGTCCGTCGGTTTGCAATGCCTGCGAAACGATCCTTGTTCACAGAGAGTGGGAGGGGCTTAACGACCTTGTGAATGCTCTAAAGGAAAAAGGAGTTGTGATTCATGGCGGTGAAGGTGTCAGCGGGGAAGAAATCATTCCGGCCGCGGAAGAGGATTGGGCCGCTGAATATTTAGGCTTGGAAGTTGCATTGAAAGTGACGGAAAGCGTGGAAGAGGCCATTGCTCATATAAACCGCTTTGGCACAAAACATTCTGAAGCGATTATTTCATCAAACCCGGAAAATGTGGAAAAATTCCTGAATGAAGTTGATGCAGCGGCAGTTTACCATAATGCATCCACCCGTTTTACAGATGGCTTCGAGTTTGGGTTTGGCGCTGAAATCGGCATCAGCACCCAAAAACTCCATGCCCGGGGTCCGATGGGGCTGCCGGCACTGACATCGACGAAATATATTGTGAAAGGGAATGGACAGGTGAAGAAGTAAGATGAAATTGTGGGTATCATCTGCACATGATTGCTGCAGGATGCCCTTGTTCTGAAAAAAATGATATCGCTTTCTTCACAACTGATGCTAAAATAATAGAAAAAAACACAAAAAAAGAGGAATATATGAATAAACATACTGGTCAAATTTCACTTGTGCTTATTTCGGTTTTATTTACCTCTTATCAATCTATTTTTTCGCATGAAAAGTTTCTTTCTTTTGATTTTTTTCTATTTACAGGTATCGCCTGGTTTGTAGGCTGGCAGTTTGACAAAAGCCGGTACTATGCAGAAAAAGCGCGGGCCAGCGAGGAAAGCTATAAAAAGCTTCTGGAATCACTCCCGGTTTCCGTGCTCATACATAAGAACTGTGAAATTTTATATGCAAACTCCGCAGCTGTCAGTGCCATGTCGAGATTAAATACTGATTCATTAATAGGCCAATCGCTTCTCGATATAGTTGAGCCTGACTATCAGGGCCGCTTACATGAACGCTATCAGCACATAAGTACAGAGAAGGAGCTTCTCAACAATACTGAATATATGATTAAACGTATTGATGGAACCAGAAGTTATTTTGAAGTTTCATCACTTTATGTTGAATTTGAAGGAAAAGAGGCCATACTCTCGATTGGAACGGATATTTCTGATAAAAAAGCGGAACAGGAACAGCTTCTGCAAAAATCGGAGAAGCTTGCACTTCTGGGGCAGATGGCAGCCGGCATCGCACACGAAATCCGGAACCCGCTTACATCGATCAAAGGGTTTGTTCAGCTTTTCAAGTCGAATAGCCAAAAAGAAGAGTATTTTGATATTGTGCTTTCGGAATTGGATCGCATAAATGGAATCGTCGGTGAATTTTTGGTGCTGGCCAAGCCCACTGCAGACATTTTTGAAAAGCAGGACCTGACAAAATTAATCAGCGAAGTGATTCTCCTTAGCAATACCCAGTCTATTTTAAATAACGTGGAAATAAAAGTAGAAAATAATCTTCATGCCCCTATGGTTCATTGTGAAAAAAACCAATTGAAACAGGTATTCCTGAATATCATAAAGAATGCGATTGAAGCAATGCCAGACGGCGGCCCATTAACGATTAAAGTCATGAAAAAGACCGGCAATACCATTTCCGTTCAATTCATTGATCAAGGGGTTGGTATTTCTGAAGACCGGATTCCAAGCCTTGGGGAACCCTTTTATACAACAAAGGAAAAGGGAACCGGGCTGGGTCTGATGATTTGCTATAAAATTATCGAAAACCATAATGGCCGCTTAACCATCGAAAGCAAAGTGGGAGAAGGCACGAAAATGGAGATTGAACTTCCATTTGAAGGGGTTAATTTAGAAGGAAATGAAAACAGAAACACCGTTTTGATCTAGAGTGCTGGCAGTGCATACAACATGCACTGCCTTTTTTATCGGCAGCAAAAGTGCCACTTGCATAGAATGTTATAATTATAGTAAATAAATAAATTACGGTGATTATAGTGTTATATTTTCTTTTGCTCGGCTTTCTTTTTATTGGGGCTGTTTTATTTATCATACTTAAAAAAATTAATATTAATACGGCTGCAATGGCGGCTGTGATGGCATTTGGCATTGTGACACAGGGCGTTTTGCTCAATTTCTTCGGGATGACCTTCTTTTTGGGAAGCTTCGGCAAGATTCTCAGTATAGCTGATTTAGCGTTATGGCTGGCATTCCTCGTATCCATTGGAATGACCATTTTTAAAGGAGAGTTCAAGAGGCTGCATTACGCTAATCCCATTAATCGCTTTGGCATCGGAACCTGGGTGGCCGGCACTTCGATTTGCGGCATTATGTTCTTCAGGCAATTTGGTGCCGGTGCGGAAGCCCAGGCGCTCGCGATCCTGAATGCGGGCTTATGGGCAGTTTATATTTGGATCAGCATAAGAGGTTTCAAGGAGCTTGGAGCTGCACCTTTTGGCCGGCAGACACATGGTGTTCTGCTGCTGACCACTGTCAGCACACAGTCACTTGTGCTCCTTTTTAATACTGTTTTTAAAGAGGTGCCTGTCTTTTTGAATGCCGCTCTTATTTTTACTGGATTGCTCTTTTATTTTATCAGTGCCTGGTTTATCCTGAAGCGTTATGCTGTTCGCGGATGGAATTTAGCGAAGGACTGGAATAATACCAATTGCATTTTTCACGGTGCTTTATCGATCAGCGGGCTTGCCATGTTCAAATCGGGTATCGCTGCAGGTATGATCGCCATGTGGTTTTGGCTGGCTGTTTTCCTGGTCTTCATGATCGTTGAGGCTATTGAAATTATAAGGCTCGTGTGGCGCATTCGAATGTTTGGCTTAAAAGAGGGCATTTTCACCTACGATGTGACACAGTGGAGCCGAATCTTTACATTTGCGATGTTCTTTACGTTTACCTTTTTTATTGAAAGCCCTTTGCAGGCATTCATCCTGAATTCAGGCGTCTGGATCATTTTATTGCTATTGGTCATTGAAATTTATTTAAGTGCTGATTCATTAAGAAGGAAACATGTCCAGGTTCCGGCCGCATTCGGAAAGGAAACTTCGGTCTAAGTGATGAACGCACATACATTTCTTCATCCGCACATAAATTGATCCGGAATAAAAGCGCGGCATTTCTCACCGTAATTTCATGAAAAGATAAAAAAAGAGCCAGTCACATGCAATTTTGACATGTGCTGGCTTTTTTTAGGCCTTTTGAACGGATTTTTAATAAGGCACTTATCCTGCGTATAGGACAAGTTTGCTTCCGGGAAGGCTGAAGGTAAGGAGGCGATGTATAAATGGGTACCTTTGAAGTGTTGTCTTTGATGATCAGTTTCGGTATGTTTGTTATCGCCATGCTCCAGTTCACAGATAGAGACAGGAATTCTTGAACACGCTCGCGAGCGTGTTTTTTTTAATTAGAAAGCTCTTTTTTTATGTCTTCTGCAGTTGTATCGATTTCTTCTCCCCAATGGTCATTGACCTTATTTAACACAATTTTGCCTTTTGTATCCATTATTGCATAGCCCCTGTAGGCAGTGTCGCCATTTTTCATGCCAGCCTGTTCAATGAGCTTCATTTCAGGATCAGAAATAAATGGGAGGCTTTGTCCCATCTTTTCTTCCAGTGCCTGATAAAGCTCAAGCTGCTGCTCAGGCTGATCATTGCTGACGATGTACATATTGGCATCCAAATCTTCTAATTTATCCATATTTTGATGCAGCTCGACCAGCTGCTGCTGACAGAGTCCTCAGGTGTATGTTGTGATAAAGAAGAAGACAGATGGCTTGTCCTGCGGGAAGGCAACTTCATTGCCGCTTTGATCCTTTAATGCAATCGTTTGATCTTTGCCGCATGCTGTCAGAACAAGAAAAACGATTGCTAATAGAAACATCAACTTTTTCTTCATATGATCTCCATTTCCTTAAAGTTATTATTTTTTCATTATGGCGGTATTTTTCGTTTTTCTCAATAAAAATGCACGATTAGCGGTTAATCAAAACAAGCACACTCCTTTTTACAAGAGTGTGCGTTTTTGAATTATGGAGGGTTGTTCTAATGGATGAGCTTGCTTCGCTGCACTTTATAGATGAGCTTATCGAGCTCCTCTGAGTACATAAGCGTTTCAGGGTGTGACAATCCCTTGTTTTTTCCAACAGAAATCATCTTTTTGCGCAGGACATCGATGTCGTTGTGAAGTTTTTTTATAGCAGTCGAAGGTGTGGTCATTGATTCGGCTCCTAATCCGGGGATGAAATATTATATTCTATTATCGACAAATTAACCGGCAAATAAACAGATTCGACAAAACTTATAAAAAGATTACAAGTTTCTACAATGGTGAATGAGACCCATTCAGAAAGGCTTGTATTAATATTCCTGTAATCTATTATTCTCCCAGGTTTTACATAATATTAGAACAGGGTTAATATTTCGTCACTATTCTTAATGTGTAAACCATTATAGATAGGGGACGGAGACATTGAAGAAGAAAATGATTTCGGTTATTGGTGCGGCAGTTATTGGGTTAAATGCGTTTGGAGGAGGTGCAGCACTGGCAAAAGATATGGATAAGGACATTGTAAATGTGTCACATCGCGGGGCTTCTGCGTATGCACCTGAGCATACAATCGCTGCATATGACATGGGCGAGAAAATGCATGGGGATTATATTGAAGTGGATTTGCAGATGACAAAGGATGGGTATCTCATTGCGATGCACGATGTGACGCTGGACCGGACGACAGATGGAACAGGATCCGTAAAGGATTATACTTTAAACGAAATAAAGCAGCTTGATGCAGGCAGCTGGTTTAATGAGAAGTACCCGTATGCTTCAAAAGCGGAATACGAAGGCTTAAAGGTGCCGACACTTGAAGAGGTTTTCAAGAAGTTTGGAAAAAACAGCAGCTATTACATTGAAACAAAATCACCGGATGTTTACCCTGGCATGGAAAAGGAACTGCTTCGTCTGGTTGATAAGTATAAGATTAATAAAAATAAACTGCTCGTCCAGTCATTCAGCCCTCAAAGCCTAAAAGTGATGAATGAATTGGACCCATCTATTAAACTTGTACAATTAATCTCATATAAAGTGAACGCAGAAATAACTGATGCAGAAATTATGGAAATAAAGCAGTACGCGATGGGCATTGGTCCTAATCATACGTATTTAAATGAGGAATATGTTCAAAAGGTTGTGAACAGCGGTCTTGAACTGCATCCGTATACTGTCAACGACAAGGAAAGAATGAAGCAGCTGATTAATTGGGGAGTAACCGGCATGTTCACAAACCATCCGGATTTGCTTCATGATGTGACAAAAGGGAGATAAATAGAAGAACTCCGGGAATCATTTTCGGAGTTTTTTTGTATATAAACCAACACCTCCATAGTGAAAAAATGCTAAAAAGGGCTTGAACAAGCTTTTTTAAAGTGATATGATTTTTAATAGTTCAAAAATCTGTCACATTTTGATTTGAGATAGCGATCCTGTCGTCGGTTAAAATGCCATCAGATTCTATTAGATTAACAGTTGGTCCTTTAAGCAGCGCATCCTGCTTGATACTAACCGTCAATCCTTCTTCAGCATACCCAAATTCGGGAATGCGGGAGAGATTGGCGGTTTTTTTTGTTTCAGGAAACTATCCTGAAACCGCTTTACAAAGGTACGAGCATTATAAGGGGGAAAAAGAGTGAAAAAGACAAAAAATCGGTGGCTGATTGCCGCCTCGGCCGTAGGGATTCATATCTCCATCGGTTCGGTTTACGCCTGGAGCAACTTTACCAATCCATTGATTGAGCAGTTTGGCTGGTCATCTAAGGAAGTACAGCTGACCTTCAGTTTGGCGATTCTATTTCTGGGATTGTCAGCAGCCTTTCTTGGCCACTTTGTTGAAAAGCACGGACCAAAAAAAGCTGGTCTTCTGGCAGCAGGATTCTTCGGGGCTGGCATGCTGGGAGCCGGATTGGCAGTAAATATGGGTTCATTGCCATTTTTGTACATAACCTACGGGGTACTTGGGGGAATTGGTTTGGGAGTCGGCTATATTGCGCCGGTATCCACACTGGTAAAATGGTTCCCTGACCGCCGCGGATTTGCAACAGGCCTTGCCATCATGGGATTTGGCTTTGCTGCAGCTGTAGCGAGTCCTGTCATGGATGGACTGATAAAATCTGTTGGTACTGCTAACACGTTCTTTATTTTAGGTGCAGCCTACTTGATTATTATGACATTATCATCTTTATATCTGGAAAAACCGCCTGAAGGCTGGGCACCTGAAGGCATGAAGGAAAAAGCTGCAGCCGGAAAAATCAAAATTAAACAGGATTTGGCACAGTTAACGGCGAATGAAGCAGTAAAGACAACCCGATTCTATTATTTATGGTTCATGCTGTTCATTAATGTAACGTGCGGAATTGCGATTTTGTCAGCTGCAAAGCCGCTGGCACAGGAAAGCATAGGCCTGACAACGGCAGAAGCAGCCACGCTTGTCGGAGTGCTTGGCATCTTTAATGGACTGGGCCGTCTGGCATGGGCATCCATTTCCGACTATATTGGCCGCCCGAACACGTATACGATTTTCTTCGTATCACAGATCGCCCTATTCCTTTTGCTTCCGATCACAAAAGAAGCGATTCTTTTCCAGATTATGCTTGCTGTTGTGTACACCATGTATGGCGGAGGATTCTCATCCATCCCGGCATTTATCGGCGATGTTTTTGGAACAAAGCAGCTAGGCGCCATTCACGGCTACATCCTTACAGCATGGGCAGCAGCTGGTCTTGCAGGCCCGATGTTTGCAGCATGGATGAAGGATTCAACAGGAAGCTATGCTTCAAGTCTGACAAGCTTTGCCGGACTTTTTGTGGTGGCACTCATTGTGTCAATCCTAATCCGTTTTGATATGAAAAAATTGCGCAGGCAAAATGAAGCTAATGAGCGTATAGCAAGTTAAATTTAATAAAAAAAACAGCATGGAAAAGCATTCAGTCTTTTCTATTGGTATGGCACTTGGCAGCGATCCTGCTAAAGACTAACCGCCGCAGAAATCAGCATCTAGTATTTAGAGGCTTTTTGCGGCGGTTTTTTATGAAAAAAGGGAAAAATTAATCCATTTATCCATATACAATAATAAATGCAACTTAACCATTGAGAATTAAGAGATTCAGGATCTCTATTAAATAGAAAAAGATAAAGGAGTGTTTCTTATGGGAAAAACAAAACATCCAGGACCTCAGAATAAAAAGGCCATGCCGGATCCAAAGCATTGGGTGAGTCCGATTCCGTTCGGGCTTGGCAAAATCAAGCCAAAGCATATGAGGGATACAGCAAAAATCCTATGGGAAAACAAAGATAATATCGGCTATGCCACAAATATACTGACAAAAGGTGTCTGCGATGGCTGTGCTCTTGGCGTTTCCGGTCTTTATGACCAGACGCTTAAAGGACCGCATGTTTGTACAACACGATTAAATGTTCTTCGATTAAATACTGCAGGTGCGATTAAACCGGACATTTTGCATGCTGATATTGATGAGCTGCGCAAATATGACAGCACCGAGCTTCGCAAGCTCGGCCGCATCCCATATCCGATGATCCGCAGAAAAGGGGAGCGCAAATTCTCCCGGATCACTTGGGATGATGCGATGAACATGATTGCTGAAAAAATGAAGGTGCTCGACCCTAAGCAGTATGCGTTCTACCTGACTAGCCGCGGAATTACGAATGAATCGTATTATGTGGCAGCTAAAGTTGCCCGCTTCCTGGGAACGAATCATATCGATAATGCGAGCCGCATTTGCCATTCTCCTTCTAAAACCGCGTTGAAGCGTTCCATTGGAGTAGGTGCTTCCACAGCCAACTACCTTGACTGGATCGGAACGGATGTCCTTTTATTCTGGGGAAGCGTGGCTTCAAACAGCTCGCCTGTATCATCCAAATATATGCTTGAAGCGAAAAAGAACGGCACAAAAATTATCGTCGTTAATCCATATAAAGAGCCGGCGATGGACAAATACTGGATTCCATCAAACCCTGAATCAGCTTTATTCGGCACAAAAATCGCTGATGACTTTTATCAGGTCAACATCGGCGGAGACATTGCCTTTATGCACGGCATCATGAAGCATTGGTTCGACATGGAGAAAGCGGAGCGCGGTTCTGCCATCAATCATAACTTTGTGAACGAGCATGTGAATGGCTACGAGGATTTGAAAAAGAAAGTGAAAGAGCAGTCATGGGAAGATATTATTAAATCTTCCGGTGTAACGAAAGAGCGTATCATCGAGCTTGCTGAACTGCTTGCGAACAGCAAAAACGCTGTCTATGCCTGGGCTCTTGGCCTGACGATGCATTCGTTTGCGACAGATAATATCTCACAGGTAGCAAATCTTGCGCTTCTTCGCGGCCATCTGGGACGTAAGCACAATGGCTTGATGCCATTCCGCGGCCATTCATCTGTACAGGGAAGCGGTGAAATGGGTGCCGATCCATTCGTATTGCCTGGCGGAGACTTTTACGGAGACAATTTCACACGCATAGAAAATCTTTGGGGATTCGAGCTTGAGAAATGGCAGGGAGATATTGTCGGGGTGACACTGGAAAATATCCTGCTTCCTGAAGACCATGAACGTAAAATCAAGCTTTACTATCTATCAGGCGGCAACTTCCTTGAGACCATGCCGGATCCTGATTTTATTGAGAAAGCTCTTTCTGAACTGGATATCCGCGTTCACCAGGATATAATTTTAAATACGTCTACCCTGGTTGATGCAAAAGAAGCGGTCATTGTGCTGCCTGCAAAAACAAGGTACGAGCAGGAGGGCGGCGGTACCTCCACTTCAACGGAGAGAATGGTGTATTTCAGTCCCGAAATTGAAGGTAATAAAAATAAAATAGAAGAGGCGCGCGAAGAGTGGAAAATTTATATCGATCTGGCGAAACGCGTAAAGCCTGAAACGGCCCACCTTGTTGATTTTAAAGATGCACAGGAAATCCGGGATGAAATTGCTGTAGCGAATCCTAATTATGATGGCATCCAGCATCTGAAAAAAGCAGGGGATGTCTTCCAATGGGGCGGAGCATGGCTTTGCGAGGACGGCATTTGCCCGACTCCGGATGGAAAAGGCACACTTATTACCGTTGATATACCTGACCTTGGCCAAAAAGAAGGCCAGTTCATCGTCACATCCCGCCGCGGCAAGCAGTTCAATTCCATGGTCTACAAAGAAGTGGACCCGCTGAATGGTGCCGGACGATACGATGTATTAATGAACGCAGAAGATGGAAAAGACTTAAGCATTGCAGAAGGTGAAGGCATCGTCCTTTACAACGGGTTCGGTGTCTTCCAGGGAAGAGCTAAATTCGTCGATATCGCCCGCGGCAACGTCGAAGTCCACTTCCCTGAAGGAAACTTCCTATTGCCAAGAGGCCGCTACGAAAAATTTGCGGGTATTCCTGACTACAACATCACGGTTACCCTCGAAAAAGCGGACCGCTACAATGCACGCAAAGACGTGGAATATAACGAAAAACACATCGCTGAAGATGAAATTGATGCACCAGCGTAAAAGGAGGGAGATGGCTTTTGGCCATCTCTCTTTTGTTTGGAAATGGACTTGAAAAAACTATAACAACTGCTGCTGCCCAATTTTCAAAATAGGCTCGTCCTCCTGCAACATCCATTATTTCCCTTCGTCATATTCAGTGAGGTGAAAATAATGAAGAAAATTAAACAGGCAATTGCAGCAGGCGTCATATCACTGGCAGTTATTTTTTCAGGGGGATCTGTTTTAGCAGACCACACTGGAGATAAAGAAATAGCTGTGGTGAAAAAAGGGGATACACTCTATTCCCTGGCTAAGAAGCATCATCTGAGTGTAACGCAGATGAAGGAGCTGAATGATCTAACAGGTACGACCATCTATCCGGGGGAGCGTCTCATTTTATCCGGGGAGGAAGCTGGATACCATAAGGTAATTGCCGGTTCTTTCAGTAAAAAGGAAAATGCGGAAAAGCGGGCAGCAATGCTGAAGAGAATAGAAATCCGTACCGCAATCAGCACGGCTGTCATTGATGGCATAACATATTACCGTGTGCAGGCAGGTGCTTTTAAAGACAAAAAGAATGCTGTGAATCAGCTGGAGGCAGTCAAAAAGGCAGGAATTAATGATGCCTTCATTCTTTCCAGAGGCGAGCTTCATATTTTTGGCTTAAAGCTTGGAGATGCCTATGATGACATCATATCGAGAATGGGAAAGCCAAAAAAGACTGAGACCCAGCTCAATAGTAAAAGCCTTTACTACCAGGGTGATGGTGCCGGTGTAAGGGCAGCATTGAATATGAAGGATGGCACCATTGGCAGCCTTGCTGTATATCCGGAATATTTAAGCCCGCGTATGTTACCTGCTCTTCCCTTTACGAAGGCCGAAGCAGTTAAAATGTATGGAGATGCAAACAAGATAAAAACGGTAACTTGTTACGAATCAGCCAAGTGTGAAGAGTTAACCTACGAGCTTGATGATTTCGAACTCAAAGTCCGGATTGACAGGGATAAAACCACTGTTCAGTTTCTGGAAATAACTTATCGTTTTAAGTGACGCGGTGGCTTTCAGAAGGAATAAAGGAAAAACCCTCAGCTCCAATTAGTGTTTTGGAGCTGGGGTTCTTTGCTTTTCTGAAGATTTACTAATCACACTCATTATTCCGCGCGTCACCAGGAAGGTCGCCATTATAGATATGAAGCTATAATAGGAATTCCATGATTTCTTATATCTGATTAACTGTGTGTGTTTTTCAAGAAAATGTTCGGCAATTGCCGATGGAACACTAAAAATCATGGACTTCAGCAGGATATCCTTTAGGCCGCTATTCCGGGTCTGCTGATTAAAATAAACACACGTAATCGGAAAAATGAGATAGCTGAATAGTACACTGACATCAAACGTTTTAAATAGATTAACCGGGTACTTGAGATATCCTTTTCGCACTAAGAGATTGTCTAAGAAGGTGGCAATATAGCTTTTCAAAAAGAACACGATAAGCCAGTCTTTTATAGGGGGCTTTCTGACCAAATGGAAGAAAGCTCCGATTCCCAAAATAAAGAGGCTGCGCAGCAGGTTTAATTCAAACTTTCTTCCCAATTGCAATTTCTCCTTTGTACTAAAGAATCGGATTAAGGCTTTAGTAAAACTTTTATGCAGTCCTCGGTTTTTGTATCAAATGCTTCGTAGCCATGCTTCGCCTCATCCAGCGGCAAAACATGGGTGACGATGTCGCTTGGATCGAATTTGCCTTCAGCAATCATCTTATACAAATAAGGCATATAAGGAATGACCGGCGCCTGCCCCGAACGTATATTGACATTGCGCTCAAAAATGTCGCCTAAAGGAAAAGCGTTGTAGCGCATGCCATACACGCCTGTTATTTGGATGGTGCCTCCTTTGCGCACAGCCTGGGTCGCCATGACGACTGCGCCCATCGATCCGCCCTGCAGCTTTAATCCTGTTGCCAGGAATTCCATCGGAGTCATTTTCCCATCCATGCCGACACAATCGATTACAACATCGGCCCCGCCTTTGGTTATTTCTTTAATATATTCACCCGCATTTTTGGTCTGTTCAAAATTGATGATTTCCACTTTATTGGTCCGTTTTGCATGCTGCAGCCGATAATCTATATAATCAACAGCAATGACCCTCTTTGCACCCTTCATCCAGGCAAATTTCTGCACCAAAAGGCCAACAGGGCCGCAGCCAAGGACCACAACGGTGTCGCCATCTTTAACCCCGGCATTGTCTACAGACCAATAGGCTGTAGGAACAACATCCGCAATCAGCACTAATTTCTCATCTTCCACTTCCGAGTTTTCAGGGATTTTAAAAGGGGTGAAGTTTCCATAAGGCACCCGCATATATTCCGCCTGGCCTCCAGGGTATCCGCCAGTCGTTTCAGAATATCCGAAGAAGCCGCCCATTTCTCCGTGCGGATTCGAATTGTCACATTGGCTCGTTAAGTCTGTTTTACAATAAATGCATTCACCGCAGCTGACATTAAAAGGGATAATTACACGATCGCCTTTTTTTAGATTCTTCACTTCAGGTCCTGCTTCTTCGACGATTCCCATTGGTTCATGCCCGATAATATAGTTTTCATAAGTATTCGGGATCATACCGTGGATTAAATGTAAGTCAGATCCGCAAATCGCCGTAGTGGTTACCTTTATGATAATATCATCAGCTTTTTCAATCTTGGGGGCCTCAACTTCTTTAACGGCCACATCCTTAATGCCCTGATATGTAACAGCCTTCATGCCGGATTTCCTCCTATCATTATTTATCCGGTGTGGCAAAGGTGCCAAGCCGGTCAGTATCTGCAGGGAACAATTCCATATTTCCAATGGCGATGGCCATATCAGCGGATTTTATATCAAGCTCTATTTGTTTTCCGATATCACGCGGATAAATCCAGCCTTTTTTTAACATCAGTTCTGTTACTTCGCCATGCAGATCGATGGCTTGTTCCATTTGTCTGTAAAAAGCTTTCCGTAACTCGGGACTCGCTGTTTCGGTCAATGAAACGGCATAGTAGCGAATTCCTGTTTTAATTCGCAATAAAAATTCCAATGCAAAGGTGTTATCAGCCATTTTAGGCATTCCTTCCGCATACTTCGGATCGAGATAATCCTGATTCATTTCTGTTCACCGCCTTATGAGAGAGTTTTCGCTTTCTTGTAAAGTTCCTTAAGTTCCTGAATCGCTTGAATTGACTGTTCCACATCTTTTTCAAGCAATTTCTTTAAATCGTTATCAAAGCAGATGCCCATAACCATTTTAGACTTCAGCAGGCAATCTGTTTTAAAGTTCAGCATTTCATGTGTTTCCATCGTTTCATGGTAGCCAAGGCCTAACTCGTCCATAATTACGTCCTCCTTTTAACTGTTAATGTTTCTTGTTTCAACACCTTTATGCGTTATTCACAGCGACTGGCAGATGAAATAAATACCATAGGTTTCTAAAGTGAGAAATGAGCAAAATGAGTATATAACTGAATGGGGGGATTTTTTATGATGAATGAAATGGGATTGCATGAAACATTGGAGCTTCACGAGCTTCTGGTTTTTAAAAACCTGTGTCTCACAAAATCGGTGGCTATGGGCGGGCTTGTTCAGGATCCGACTTTAAAAACGATATTGCAGGATAGTGAGGCGGGGGATGTGAAATTCATACAGGAGATGCAAAGCATTCTGAAAAGGAGGCACGGAATACATGAATAATTTTTTGAAGAATTTAATGGGAATGGGCGGAATGTCTGATCAGGTCATTGCAACGGATTTTTTAAACTCCGCGAAAGCGGGCATCCGGAATATTGCATTTGCCCTTACTGAGAGCGGCTCTCCTGAAGTAAGGGAACTTCTAAGGGACCAGTTAAGAATTGCGGTGGAAACTCATGAAAAAATAACAAATTACATGATCAGCAGGGGAGCCTATTATCCGCATGATTTGGAAAAGCAGCTGGAAACGGATATGAAAATTACTGAAACCGCATTAAAGCTCAGTGAAAAGAGTTAATAGATCCGGACAGGAAAAAACTTCTATTGAAACACCAAGTAAATTATATTATTATAATAAAACAAGCTGCATTGTACGTAATCATACTAAAGTTTTAACCTTTAAGCTGAAATAGGGAGTTTAACATCGGAACAGGAATGACAAGCCTCCGTCTATATGACAAGGAGGACAGGCAGGAATGTTTCTGCGAACACCCACTTTGAGGAGTGGTGGTTTAAAACTTTCTTATACCAGTTACGGCAAAAGCGGCTACATACTTATGTTATCAAACCAGTTCCCAATCGGGGGCTGGTTTTTTTACATATTTAAATTATAATTACTCTGTAACTAGAGCATTAGGAGGAATTATGAAAATACTGCTAAAAATCAGTTTATGGATCATCTTGCTATTAGGAATAGCCTTTTTGCTCTTTGAAGTATCGAAGTCCAGGAACTTTCAGTTTTTCGGCGGCCTTGTAAATAAAGCTGAAACTGAGGATAAAGTCGTCGCCTTGACTTTTGATGATGGGCCTGGTGTCAATACGGATGAAATCTTAACTATTTTACGGGAAGAGGAGATTAAAGCTACTTTCTATTTAACAGGAAAAGAGATCGAACAACATATGGACCATGCGAAAAAGATTGCGGGAGAAGGGCATGAAATCGGCAATCATTCATATTCCCATTCACGAATGGTCTTAAAATCTCCCTCTTTCATCAAAAAAGAAATTGAGAAAACAGATGCTTTAATCAGGCAGACAGGCTATAAGGGAGAAATTTATTTTCGGCCTCCTTACGGGAAAAAATTATTTCTCCTGCCTTACTATTTATCCAAACAGGAGCGAAAGACCGTTTTATGGAATATCGAGCCTGAAAGTTTTCCGGAAATAGAAGGAGATGCTGATAAAATCACGGAGTATGTGGCGGAGAATATAGAACCAGGCTCCATCATTCTTCTTCATGTCATGTATGAAAGCCGGGAAGAGTCTCTGAAATCTGTTAGTAAAATAATTGCGTCATTAAAAGAGCAAGGATACGATATGACCACCGTTTCAGAATTGCTGAAACATCAGAAATAGAGCTGTCTATACAGCTCTATCTCCCTTTAACCCCATACAGAATGCAGCCAACCCCGCAAAGCACCCATAAGATCTTACTTAATGAAACTTTATCAGCCATTCCGGTCAATCCTATGACAGTCGTCAAGAGAAGCACAGGCGGTCCAATAAGGGCCAGTGAACTATTCACAATCAATGCTTTTTCGATATCATTCATTTTTAAGATTAATAGGGCAACAAAAATTTCAATGCTCCCGGAAATAAGCCTCAAAATGGCCATACCGAGAATCGCTTTATCAAGAAACAGAAACATCACGTACCTCCTAAACCTTCTTGTCGTCATTATATGAAAGCTGACCGAAATGAAGGACAAGTTTTCAAAAGAAATTGTTTCATAAGTGTTACAAATATTACAAAAAGCGATGACTGGATGTTTTTCTAGAGTCCTTAGGATGGGGCAGGAAGTATTTTTTCTTAGCTTAAAGACTTAAGTATTTCTCAGACTATAAAACTTTAAAATACCCCCTTGCAGGTTTTTTAGATGGAAGAATAATGCAAAATCAGCTGACCGTTTTTACTTAAATAATCTATTCTTAACGCAGCTGTAATCCTTTCCAATAAGGGATTAAGTAAAATAAAAGAAAGGGGGAAGATGGCTATGGCAAAAGCTATTTTACATCATAAAGACTTATTGGAAATGCTGGATGGATTGTTAAGAGAACCAAAATTATTCTGGGAAAACTTCTACGAAGACCGGGAAAAAGAGATTCCATTTTTCAAAGTAAAAGGGCCGGATGAAAACCTGTCTGAGTATGTTCAAAATGGACTGCAGGCGGGGAAGGTACTGGAAATTGGATGCGGACCAGGAAGGAATGCTACTTATCTGGCGAAGAATGGGGCACAAGTGGATGCCATTGATTTTTCTGAAAAGGCGATCAAATGGGCAGGTGAAAGAGCAAATGAAGCACAGGTGAAAATTAATTTTGAATGTGTATCTCTATTCGACTTTCACTTTGAACCTCACAGCTATGATTTTATTTATGACAGCGGCATGTTTCATCACCTTCCGCCGCATAGAAGGGTTACATACCTGGAAATAATCAAGGCTGCACTCAAGCCTGGAGGAAAATTTGGTCTGGTATGCTTTAATCCGGATGGAGCACTTCCCACGCCGGACTGGGAGGTGTATCGCATTGGCAGCCTAAAGGGAGGCATCGGCTATACGGAGGAACGATTGAAAGAGATCTTTCAAGATGACTTTCATTTTCTGGAGCTTAGAACGATGAAAAAAATGCAGCAGCCCAGTGATCTATTTGGCGAAGATTTTTTATGGGCGTGTTTGATGAGCTTAAAATAAATTCAGGAGGAGAACATGACAAGGACAGTGACTGTTACCCGCTATAATCCTGATTGGAAATTTAAATTTCAAAGTGAGTCAGAGTTAATCAAGACCATCTTTCAAGAAGAAATTTGGGCCATTCACCATTTTGGGAGCACTTCGGTTCCTGGTCTGGCAGCAAAGCCCGTCATTGATATAATGCCTGTCGTAAAAGATATTGAGAGGGTTGACCGCTTTAATACGGAAATGATTTCACTGGGTTATGAGCCCCGTGGAGAAAATGGACTCCCTGGCCGGCGGTATTTTCAAAAAGGTGGAAATCAGCGGACACATCATGTCCATATCTATGAAAAAGGGAGTCATGAAATCACGCGCCATCTTGCTTTTCGTGATTACCTAAGGGAAAACGGAGAAGACGCAAAACAATATGGAACCTTAAAAATGGAGTTAGCGAAACAGTTTCCCTTTGACATTGATGCTTATATAAAAGGGAAGGAAGCACTTGTGCAGGAAACTGAGATGAAGGCGATGATGTGGTACAAAAAGGGGCAATCATTCTAGTCAGTTTTATTCCGCTTATGCCGTCTTAGGACTGAAACTGGGGAAGTCAGTTTAATAGAGTCAGGCGGCGGGGCGACTTCGGACAGAGGAAGCGGAAACCGAGTCGGCAGAGTCGGAACCCGGGACAACTTCGGACTCAGAAAGCGGAAACCGCGGAGGCAGAGTCGGAACCCGTGACAGCTTCGGACTCAGAAGTGAGAAAAGTCGTTGTCAGAGTCCAAACCCGGGACAGCTTCGGACTTAGAAAACGGAAACCGCGCTCGCAGAGTCCGAACCCGGAGCAACTTCGGACACAGAAGTGAGAAAACGCCCACATAGAGTCCAAACCTTGTTCACCTCCAATCACAGAAGAACCAAACCGCGGTCCACGGTGTCACAGCCAGCTCTGCCTTCCTCTGCCAACAAGAAAAATACCCGCATAAATCTGCGATTCTTTAATCATAATTCCGCTCAATAATAAAATGAGCATAATCCCCTCGGAACACGGTTTTGGAATACTCGATTAAGCTTCCGTCATCGATATAAGCATAAGTCTCAAGAGAGAAACAGGGTGTTTCAGGTTTGATTTTTAGCAGTTCACTAATTTCCTTTTCGGGGAACCCGATTTCTAAGTGTTCCACTGTCTTTTTGATTTTTAAGTTGTATTGTGTCTGCAGCAAATGGTATAAGGAATTTTCACAGGCCTGCCGGTTCAAGCTGGGGGTCTTTTTCCATGGCAGAAAGGCTTTTTCGTATTGAAGGGGCTCTTCATCAGCATACCTGATCCGTTCGAGAACATTAACCGGATCACCTTCTGACAGGTCAAAGACATCTGCTAAGAAGGAGTCGGCAGGGATGACTTCCAGGTTTATGACTTTTATGAGCGGGTTCTTTCCCTGCATCGCCATTTGTGTTGAAAAGTTTTCGACTGTAGAAGTCAGGCGCTGCTTTACTTTATTGCTTGATACAAATGTGCCTCTGCCTTGCTGGCGGTAAATATGGCCTTCTATGCTCAGCTGCTGGAGTGCTGTTCTAATAGTTGTCCGGCTGACTCCGTATTTTTCACAAAACTCCGCTTCTGTCGGCAATTTGGTATCCGGTTTGTATTCTCCGTTTCTGATAAGCTCAAGAATGCTATCTTTAACCTTTAAGTGCAGGGCACTTTCCTCGGTGAAACCGTAATTCATAACCGTTCCTCCTACTCTGTTCTTCTATCTATTATTCCATAGAACATATTGTCATATCAATTATAAAATTATTTGTAATAACAAATTTTAAAAATGTATTGAAAAATAAAATATTTGTAATTACAATTAATTTCAAGCATAAGGTATTGAAAGGAGGTGATGACTTCAAAAAAGGAATATCTTTGATTTAAATTGACTGAATAATCTGTTTTATTGATGGTACTATTAGGATAAGCAATCATTCTATTAATTTGAAATCGCTTACAGAGAAAAGGGGGTCAATCATGAATATTTTGTTATGCTGTTCGGCTGGAATGTCTACTAGTCTTCTAGTGACAAAAATGCAGGCAAGTGCTGAAAGCCAGGGGATCGACTGTAAAATTTGGGCTGTTGGCAACGGGGAGGTTAGAAATCATATTGATTCGGCAGATGTCCTGCTGCTTGGACCGCAGATTCGCTTTATGACCGAGCAGCTCAAGAAGGAGGCAGGAGGCAGAATTCCTGTAGCACCCATAAACCCGATGCATTATGGCTTATGCAATGGAGAGGAAGTATTAAAGCAGGCTATCTCATTGATAAAGGGTGAATAGTGATGATGACGTTTATTGAGAAATATATCATGCCTTACGCTATGAAATTCGGCAATAACAGACATTTGCTTGCTATCCGGGATGCCTTGATCGGGATGATTGCCATCACAATGGTGGGATCGTTTGCTGTTCTGTTTAATAATCTTGGGGAAATCATTAAGCCGTACGGCAGGCTAATGGAAAGTATTTTCGGCGAATCCTGGAAAATACTGGGCGGAGATATCTGGTGGGGCACCTTTGCCTTCTTAACCATTTTCGCTGTGTTTGGCATTTCCCACAGGCTTGCCAAATCCTATGGGGACGATGGTTTTGAGGCAATGCTGGTTGCCGCAGCCTGTTTCTTCCTCTTAGTTCCTCAAGTAGGCCAGGTGCCGGAAACAGAAGGTGTCTGGGGGTTCATTGGCTATGGATATTTTAACGCTACAGCTCTATTTACCGGGATTGTAGTAGCTCTTCTTGCAACTGAATTATTTATCCGTCTTACAAAGGTGAAAGCCTTTATTATCAAACTTCCGGATGGAGTTCCTCCTGCCGTTTCAGGGGCTTTTGCCAAATTGGTGCCGGGCATGCTGACGATATTCGTATTCGGAGTGGCTGGTCTTCTGTTCAGAAAAATGACAGATGGGGAATTTTTGAATGACTGGCTGAATACAACACTTGTAGCACCATTGACAAATGCTGCCGATTCACTGCCATTTGCGATCCTTATTGTCTTTCTTGTCCATGGTTTTTGGTCGGTTGGCCTTCATGGGCCTAACATTCTTGGGGGTGTTACAACGCCATTATTTACATCTCTCGGAACCAAAAACACCGATTTATATGCTCAGGGAGTGACAGATCTTGATAAGTATGCCATTATGGCAGGTCCTTTCCTGGATGCCTTCGTATATCTTGGCGGCTCCGGGGCAACGCTGGGCCTTATCATTGCCATGTTTATTGCAGGACGAAAGAGGCACAAGCAATTGCTGGCATTGGGAACGCCGCCTGGAATTTTTCAAATCAATGAACCATTATTATTCGGGCTTCCAATTGTGTTAAATCCCATCTGGCTGATTCCGTTTATTTCAGCACCAGTCATCATGACGGTTGTGGCGTATCTGGCCATAAAATGGGGCCTGGTTTATCCGGTCGTAGTGGCAAGCATCCCTTGGGTAACACCGGCAGGAATTGGAGGCTACCTTGCGACTGGAGGACATATCTCCGGTGCAGTGCTGGCACTTGTGAATTTAACGATTTCTATTGTCATTTATCTTCCATTTGTCTATATAACAGGAAAAATGGATGAAAAGAAGCAGAAGCAGATGCAGCCGGAACAGTCACCAACAATTCAAGGTTAGGCGGGTTAAAAATGGATAAAGAAAAGCTCTATCAAATCTCATTTCAGCTTATTCTGCACAGCGGGAATGCCAGAAGTTTTGCCATGGAATCAATCCGGGAAGCAAAGGCAGGCAAGTTCGAAGATGCGGAAGCTAAAATCCGGGAAGCCGAGGAGGAATTTGTGCTGGCACACAGACATCAAACGGAGTTAATTCAGGGAGAGGCTTCCGGGGCTCAATTCGATCTGCCCATCATTCTTGTCCATGCACAGGATCATTTGATGAATGCACTCACTGTCAAAGACATGGCACAGGAATTTATCGACTTATACAAGAAACTGGATTAAGAGAGGTAACAGAATGGCACAGCAACCAGATCGTATTAAAATCGCCGTGATCGGCGGAGGTTCAAGCTATACACCTGAATTAATTGAAGGCTTTATTAAAAGACATCAGGAATTGTCTGTCAGGGAAATTTGGCTTGTGGATGTGGAGGAAGGAAGAAATAAGCTCGAGATAGTTGGCCAATTAGCGAAACGGATGGTTGAAAAAGCCGGGGTTCCCATACAGATTCATCTTACTTTAGATAGGAAAAAAGCGCTTAAGAATGCCGATTTTGTTACAACTCAATTCCGTGTCGGGCTTTTGGATGCAAGAGCAAAAGACGAGAGAATTCCACTGAAATATGGAGTCCTGGGCCAGGAAACCAATGGCCCGGGAGGATTCTTTAAGGCACTCAGAACGATTCCGGTCATAATGGAGATCTGCCGTGAAATGGAAGAATTATGCCCCAATGCATGGCTTATTAATTTTACCAATCCGGCAGGAATCATTACAGAAGCAATCCTGCGATACAGCAGCATCAAAAAAGTGGTTGGTTTATGCAATGTGCCGATTGGAATGGAGATGGGGGCAGCTCAGTTAATGAATGTGGACCACAGCAGAGTCAGGATTGACTTTGCCGGACTTAACCACCTTGTCTACGGGCTTAATGTTTATGTCGATGGAGTGACTGTCAAGGAAGAGCTGCTGAACAAGCTTACGGACGAAAAACATTCGATAACGATGAAAAACATCCATGCGATGGGTTGGGAACCTGAATTTCTGCAGGCATTAAATGTGCTTCCATGTCCTTACCATAATTATTACTATAAGACGCGCGAAATGGTGGAAGAAGAAATCAAGGCCGCATCAGAAGGCGGAACCCGGGCCGAAGTGGTTAAAAAGCTGGAGGAAGAGCTATTCCAGTTATATCAGAATCCAGACCTTGCTGAAAAGCCTCCCCAGCTTGAAAAAAGGGGAGGCGCTTATTACAGTGATGCAGCATGCAGACTCATTCATTCGATATATACAGATAAAAGGGATATACAGCCGGTTAACACCCTGAATAATGGTGCTATTGCAGGCCTTCCGTCAGATTCAGCCGTGGAGGTCAGCTGCATTATAACGAAAGACGGACCGAAGCCGATAGCGGTCGGGGAACTTCCAATAGCAGTCAGAGGGCTGGTTCAAGCTATTAAATCCTTTGAAAGGGTGACCATAGAAGCGGCCTTAACTGGTGATTACAATACTGCTCTACTGGCGCTGACAATCAATCCGCTGGTGAGCTCCGACAAGATAGCTAAAAAAATACTTGATGAAATGCTCGAAGCCCATCGTTCCTATTTGCCGCAATTTCAATAGAATTTTGCAGGGCAGCATTATTTTCAGGCTGCCTTGCATCTATTTAACCGGAGGCCTCTAAATATGATAAACCTCATCGTCAATGCAGATGATTTTGGATATAGTCCCGGCGTGAATTATGGAATTTTGCACAGCTATTTATATGGAATTGTCAATTCCGCCACCATGATGATGAACATGGCCGGAACCGGGCAGGCCCTAGCTATGGCGAAACAATACCCGGGGTTACGAACTGGCGTTCATTTAGTCCTCACATGCGGGAAGCCGTTATTATCAGATAGCATAACCTTAACTAAAAAAGATGGATACTTCAGATCTCAGGGGGATTTAGCGGGAATCTCGCTTGAAGAACTGGAGCGGGAGTGGTCTGCACAAATTGACCGGTTTATCGGGGCAGGTCTTACCCCTTCCCACCTGGATAGTCACCACCATGTTCATACACGGGATGAGTTTCTCCCGGTAGTACAATACCTGTCCAAAAAGTACGGTCTCCCTTTCAGAGTAAATGGCAATTTTGCGCTTGAAGGGGTCAAAAGCCATACGGACAGGTGCTTATTCGATTTTTACGGAGATGGCATTCAGGAAGACTATTTCAGCACGCTGGCAGAAAAGGCTGAAGACGGGGAAACAGTGGAAGTCATGTGCCATCCGGCATTTGCAGATCAATTGCTTATGGAGGGGTCTTCTTATAATTTAATGCGCTTACAGGAACTCAGAATACTATGCTCTGCAAAACTTCCGCCTAATATAAAGCTGATATAGTAAAAAAACAGTGTCCGTCTCGGGACACTGTTTTTTAGTCAATTACTTCTTTATTTTCTTCATCTCATCTGCAACAAACTCAACGTCTGTTCCAACAATGATCTGCAGGTTCGTTTTGCTTAATTTCATGATTCCTTTAGCACCATGTGCCTTCAGTGCGCTTTCCTTCACTTTTTCCATATTCGCAATGTTTAAGCGCAGGCGTGTCGCACAGTTATCAATAGAAGTAATGTTGTCAGCACCGCCAATATCTTTAATAAAATGGCTTGCCATAACTTCATACTTGCTGTTGCCCGTTGAGACTGGTTCATCTTCATCTTCCACGATATCTTCGTCCTCTTCACGGCCTGGCGTTTTCAGGTCTAATGCTTTAATTAGTGCATAGAAGATAACGAAGTACAGAATAGCGTAGATGACGCCAATTCCCAACAGCAGCAGCGGCTTTTCAGCGATATTAAAGTTCAGTGCAAAATCGAGTGCGCCTGCTGAGAATGTGAAACCATCTCGTATGCCCAGTAAGGATGTTACCCACATGGAAACCCCAGTTAAGATGGCATGCACTCCATATAAAAGAGGTGCGATGAACATAAAGGAGAACTCGATAGGCTCTGTAATACCAGTTAGGAATGAAGTCAACGCAAGGCCGATGAACATTCCGGATACCGCTTTTCTTTTTTCAGGCTTGGCAGTTGCAATGATCGCAAAAGCTGCAGCCGGCAGACCGAACATCATCACAGGGAAGAATCCAGTCATGTAAGCTCCTGCTGAGGGATCTCCTGCAAAGAAGCGGGCAATATCTCCATTAACTCCTTCAAATTCGCCGAACTGGAACCAGAATAAACTGTTCAATACATGGTGTAGACCCAAAGGTATTAAAAGACGGTTCATAAAGCCGAATAGTCCTGAACCTAAAGCGCCAAGACCAATTATCCAGTTGCCCAGTGCATCGATCGCACCCTGGATTGGCGGCCAGGCAAAACCGGCGATGGCAGCCAGAAGAATCATGGTGACGGAAGTGATAATCGGAACGAAGCGGCGTCCGCTAAAGAATCCAAGCCAATCCGGAAGCTTGATATCATGGAAGCGGTTATACAATAATCCGGCTATAATACCGGCAATAATACCGCCGAGTACTCCCATATTGATATTTTCATCGATGGCAATTGCACCCTCGGTCAGCACCAGAAAACCGATGGCACCGGAAAGGGCAGCAGCCCCATTATTATCCTTCGCAAATCCCATCGCAACCCCAATGGCAAATATAAGTGCCAGGTTCGCGAAAATGGCATTGCCGGCATTGGCGATGAACGGAATACCCAATAAATCATCTTGTCCAAAGCGGAGCAAAAGACCAGCGGCAGGCAGGACAGCAATCGGAAGCATTAATGCCTTACCAATTCGTTGTAAGAATCCTAACATATTGATCTCTCCTTAATAAAAAATAATGAATAAGAAAGCGTTTTACTAAACTGTCGTAATCATACCAAAATATAAATATAGTTGTCTATACCATTTTTAAAAGAAAATGTTATTACATTTTAAAACAAGGTTTTACTTAGTGCTTAAATTGGTATAGACAACTATACTTTGTGGTGGTACGATAGGAAGTATAAATGGGTTTATTTATTTCCGATATTTTGCCTTCAATAGTGCAAATATATACTTATTCAGCTTTTTGCAGGGAGGAACTCATGATGGAGATCATTAAAGTTAACAACTATGAAGAAATGAGTAAAACAGCAGCGGAGTACATCATCCGGAAGGTACGCCAATTCCCTGAAGCGACATTCGGATTGGCAACCGGGAGCACGCCTGTGGGAACATATAAACGATTAATTGAAGATCATCGGGAAAATGGAACATCATATAAAAAGGTGGCAACCTTTAATTTGGATGAGTATATCGGCCTTTCCGGAGAAAACCCGCAAAGCTACCGATATTTTATGGATTCTCAATTATTTAACCATCTCGATATTCGTAAGGAAAATACTTTTGTCCCAAGCGGTTCGGCCGAGGATTTGGCAGGAGAATGCCGAAATTATGAGAGTAAGCTTAAAAACCATGGCGGCATTGATCTGCAGATTTTGGGGATCGGCAATAATGGGCACATTGGCTTTAATGAGCCTGGCACGTCTTTTTTATCTAAAACTCATATTGTCGATTTAGCAGATTCCACTATTAAAGCCAATGCCAGGTTTTTTAATACGATCGAAGAGGTGCCGACCCAAGCCATTACTATGGGAATCGCTACGATCATGCAGAGCAGGGAGATTCTCCTTCTTGCTTCAGGTGAAGCAAAAGCTGATGCCATTGGGCAGCTTCTTGGAAATGGAGTTAATGAGCAGTTTCCTGCATCAGTATTAAGAAATCATCCGAATGTAAAAGTGATTGCAGATAAAGCAGCACTAAGCGCATCCAAAGTCAGGGTATAAATGGGGTAGGAAGAATGCTGGAGAAATATCTGAATGGTGTAAAAGAATTATTGTCACTCGTGGAAAAAGAAGAGGGACAAAAATTGAAGAAAGCAGCCCGTGCAGTGGCTGAGTGTATCCAAAACAACGGAATTATACATGTGTTTGGCTGCGGGCATTCACATATGCTCGCCGAAGAGCTGTTTTACCGTGCAGGGGGGCTAGCCCCCATTAAACCCATATTTGTTGAGGACTTAATGCTGCATAAGGGTGCAGTCCGTTCTTCTTCCTTGGAAAAGGAAAACAATTTTGCCGGTGGATTTATGGAGAATGCTGATATCCAGCCGAGTGATGTTGTGATTGTGGCCTCCACTTCAGGCCGGAATCCAGTACCGGTGGATGTAGCTGAAATTTCAAAAGCCGGTGGAGCATTCGTGATAGGAATTACTTCCCCGCGATATGCTGAAACTCAGTCCTCCCGCCATAAACACGGAAAGTATCTGTTTTCATCAGTGGACCTGGCGATTGACAACCATATCGAGCCAGGGGACGCATTGATGCAGCATTCAGCAATGGGGACTAGATTCGGCTCCGCCTCATCTATTATTGGCTTTGCGATTGTAAACAGCCTGATGGTGGAAGCAGTAGAAGTGATGATTGAAAACGGGTTCGAACCGCCTATTTTTAAAAGTGGAAATGTAGATGGAGCAGACCAGCATAACAGAGAGCTGGTGAAAAGATATAAATTCCGAATTCCCTTGCTGGAAGGATAACGGAATGAATTTAACAAAGGCAATTGAACAGACCAGGCAGGCAATGATTCAAAGCATTTATTCTAAGGGACTAACAGATATTGATACCTTGAAATTAAGCCAGGAACTGGATAAGTTAATTGTTGAATCACAGCGATTGAAACGAGATGCTAAAAAATTGGGCCCTTATGAGGTTATTTGCAAATAGATATGAAGAAATTGCAAATAAAAAAGATAATTTGCAAATAGCCTGGACAAACCTGCAAATAAAAATGGAAAACTTGCAAATAGAATGAGAAGACTGCAAATAAAAAGAAATTCTAAAAACAAGCATAGACCATTTTGCAACTAAATCCTGTAATTTGCAAATAAACTCAGAAAACTTGCAAATAGACGCAGAAAACCCGCAAATAACCTCTGCAAATAGATAACGAAGCTAAATTCCGCCATATAAAAACCGCTCAGGCCATCATACCTGAGCGGTTTTTCCGTCCTAAAGTGCATCTTTTATCACTTTTTTCGAATAGATCACAGACAGAATTCCGAAAATCGAATAAAGCACCGTGTAAAGCACCATAACCAGGATCATCGGCATCCAAAGCTCGCTTCCGAAGAAAAACCAGCCTGATTTTACGGCAAAGTAGCTGTGCAGAAGGCCGACCACCAGCGGAATTCCAAAGTTGAAAGCCATTTTGGATTGAATTCCGCGCAGCAGGTCTCCCTGTGTAAAGCCAAGTTTTCGCAGGATTGTATAGTTTGGTTTTTCATCCTCACTCTGATCCATTTGTTTGAAATATAGTATGCAGCCTGAAGTGACGAGGAAGGTTAAGCCGAGAAAACCGACAATAAACATGATCAGTCCCATGTTCATTTTTTGCCTTGTGCTCATTTCTTGCTGGGAATCGGATCTTCCGCTGAACTCCATTTCGCTGAAGAGTGTATTTGCTTTTTCAATATCGCTGTCACTTTTCATATCTACTCCGATGAAAAGCGAATCCTCCAGCTGGATTTCAGGATTAAGGTCAGCTTTCAGCTCTTCATATACCTTCTTATCCACAATGGCCACCGGCAGCCCGCCTGCTGTAAAATAAAACGGGATGACAAAGTCTTTATTTAGCCCTATATAATTTTGTTTAATAGTATTTGTTTTTCCCTTGAACTCAAGCATTCCTGAGTCCTTCAGCGTCATGAACTTCTGGAGTGCATCATTATATCCAGTAAGCACGGTTTCTTTAGGGGAAAGTTCCATGCCAGGTATGGACTTTTCGCTTACAACCGGCAAAAGCATGGTTGGCGAATCAAAATTCATTTCTTCCAGATTGACATCCAGAATGTCCTCCATATCAGCATTCACCTGCAATACCTCAATGCTTTGTTCCTTATACTCCAATCCCTCTTTATAAAGGCGCCCTGTAAACTTCTTTGCATCTTCCGCGTCCGTGAACGAAAAGTGGGAGGGGAGACTGTCCTCGGCTGATTTTTCCGCTGAGTAGTAGGAAATATAGCTTAATGACAGCAGCCCGATCGCAAGGGCGGACACTGTTGTAATAATCGTTAAGAGCAGGGCACTCGACTTCATTCGGAACATGATGGAAGATAATGAAAGAACTTCATTAACATTCAGGTATCCATCTTTCCTTTTGCGAATCAGGCTGGCGATAAAGCTTACTGATCCTTTGTAGAAAAGATAGGTTCCAATGATAACGGAAGCAAGAATGACGACCATCGCGAAGAACAGCTCGTTCATGGATGTGAAATCCCCGCCAAATAATAGGGAAGAGATGTAATAGCCGGCAATGATCAAGGCTAAACCAAGCACCCCAAGGATCATTTCCCAAATGGACAGCTTTTTCACTTTTCCCTCGGCAATCGAAACCACTCTGAATAAAGATAGAATGGTTTGCCTCTTGATAAAAACATAGTTCATCAGCATGATGAAAACATAAATAACCGTAAAGACAATGATAGTCTGCAATAGTGCCTCACTTGAAAAGTGCAAGGAAGCAATTCCTTCAACACCTGTCAATTTAAAAAGGATCATCAGTATTAACTTCGAAACCGAAAAACCAATAAAGATCCCAATGATCAAGGACCCAAAATACAGCATGAGATTTTCCAGGCTAAGCAATCTGAAAATCTCATTTTTTGTCATTCCGATCAGCTGAAACAGACCGATTTCCTTGCTTCGCCTTTTAATAAAAATAGTGTTAGCGTACAGAAGAAAGATAGAAACAATCGCAACGAGCAGGATGGAGGCCGTTTTAATGGCAGCCGCACCTTTAATCGAACCCTTTGCTTCAGACATGGATGGATCATATTGCAGGGTGACAAAAGCAAAATAGAGGGCAACACTGAAAATAAGCGCGAATACATAGAGATAATAATGTTTCAGATTCTTTTTCAGATTGCGGAGGATGATGGTATTAATGCTCATGCTGCACACCGCCCAAAACGCCTTGTGTTTTCATAATATCCTTGAAAAAAGCCTGTCTTGATTGATCACCTTTATTAAGTTGCGTATAGATCTGGCCATCCTTGATGAAAATAACCCGGCTGCAGAAGCTTGCTGCTACAGGATCATGGGTGACCATGATAATCGTTGCTTTCCTTTTCTGATTTAAATCACTCAACTTATTTAACAAGTCAGAGGCTGACTTTGAATCCAGCGCACCTGTCGGCTCATCAGCGAAAATAATGCTTGGCTCATGAATAAACGCACGAGCTGCAGAAGTCCGCTGCTTTTGCCCGCCAGAAATTTCATTCGGATATTTATCCTTTAACTCTAAGATTCCAAGCTCAGCCGCCACCGCTGCAAACTTTTCATCTGCCTCTTTTTTTGGTGTTTTGCTGATGGAGAGGGGGAGAAGGATATTTTCCTTCACTGTCAATGTATCCAGGAGATTATATTCCTGAAAAATAAATCCGAGATGCCTCTTGCGGAAATCAGCGAGCTGTTTTTCCTTCAGCCTTGTCATTTCCTTTCCTTCAATGTTGATTTCTCCGCCGCTTGCACTGTCAATAGACGAGAGCACATTGAGAAGTGTGGTCTTCCCTGAACCGGAAGCGCCCATAATGCTTACAAATTCACCCGTTTCAATCTTCAAATCAATTCCTTTTAATACTTCCTGCCTATTAAATTTATTGCCGTAGCTTTTATGGATTTTTTTGGCTTCAAGTACTGTCATGTGTAACCATCCTTTCTTTGATAGCTATATTATAGAAGGTTACGTTTAAGTAATTCCTTCGATTGAACGAACAAACAGCAAAAGCATGTGACATTTTTGTCACATGCCTGTTATGCTGACGAAATCATTTCTGGTAGGGAAGACAAGGGTCATGATGGTGCCTTTGCCTAAAACAGACTCCACAAGGAATTTTATTTTTAGCTGGTCTGCGGCTTTTTTGGCTAAATACAACCCCATGCCTGTTGCTGCGTTTTCATGATGATTGGCAGTGGAAGTGAACCCCTTCTCAAAGATCCGCGGCAAGTCCCTCTGATCAATGCCTCTGCCAAAATCCTGAATCCTCAAGGATATTTTACCCTCAGATCTGGAGCTTGAAATCATAATATCTGATTCCTCACTATACTTCACAGCATTGGTTAAAAGCTGGCGAATGATAAAGCTTAGCCATTTCGCGTCGCTCAGAGCTTCTGTTTCTTCCAATTCCATTTCAAACCCAATGCCTTTTTGCATGCACCACGACTGCAGAGATTTGATTTCACTGAATAGGATATCTTCAAGATTAACTATTTCAATATACAGGTCATTTTCCATAGAAGGAATCCGCTTTTGATGCAGCTGCTGATCCAGAAGAAGGTGGATGCGCAGCCATTCGTATGTAAGGGCGGATTTAAGGTTCTGATCCTCGATCCGGTCAATCATGAGATGCATGGCAGTCAAGGGAGTTTTGACTTCATGAATCCAGGAGAGCAATTCATCTTTTTCCTGCTCGAGCTGTGTCCAGTTCTGGGTGTACTCCTGTTTAAACCGCTCGGTTTGGCTGACTAGGCCTGACTCTATTATTTTTTCAAAAGGACTTTCAGACTCTGGTATGCTCGACAGATCTAAATTATCTTCCCGCTCAGTTATTTCTCTGTAAAACTTTGTTTCTTTTTGATAACGGATTAAAAAGAATCCAGTAAAAATGATCAAAGACAAAAAGACGTAATAAAGGAAGGGTTTAAGGGATAGGGCTGAATCGATATATACTACAAAGGCGGCAAGCACCTGAAGGAACCCGAACAGCAGGATCCAGCTTAACCGTTCCCTGATATATTTCCTAAACATGCGGGGCTTCCTCTTCAATTGCCATATAACCCTGGCCGACCTTTGTTTCGATCCTGGCGCCAAGCCCAAGTTCATCAAGCTTTTTCCTTAGTCTGTTAACATTGACCGTCAGAGTATTGTCACTAATGAATCGCTTGTCATCCCATAGGCTATTTATAATCTCATCCCTGCTGACTATTTGATTTTTTCTTTCGATCAAAAGCTTTAATATGTAGATTTCATTTTTCGTTAATTCTATAGAACCACTCTCATTTGAAACCGTATTTTTTTCAAAATCAACCGCCGCACCGCACCAGGTCTTAAGGTTATTCTGAACGGCACTATAGTTATAGACACGTCTCAGAATTGCCTGGATTTTTGCAATTAGCACATCGAAGTGGAAGGGCTTTTGGACGAAATCGTCAGCGCCAAGCTGCATGGACATGACCTGGTCTGTTGGGTGATCCCGGGATGACAGAAAAATAATTGGCACATTCGAATGTGAACGGATCATCCGGCACCAATGAAACCCGTCGAACTTCGGAAGCTGGATATCGATAATGACCAGATCCGGCTGAATGCCGGCAAACTCCTTCATGACCCCACTGAAGTCCTGAATTCCATAGACTTCATAAGACCATTGGGAGAGGCGGTCTTTGATTTCAGTAAACAGGGAGGCATCATCCTCAATTAAAAGCACTTTAAACAATCAACTCACCACACTTTTGCATTTTCCTTCCATTATTGTATAGGAAAAGGACAAGGTCTGCCAGAATGTTTACAGGCTGTGTTAAAATAAGGTAAAAAGTAGGTTTTGACTATGGACATCTTTCTTTTTATCCTTATTATTTTAATTGCATCCACTTTACAGACAAGCACGGGATTTGGCTTCTCAATCCTGGCCACACCGTTTTTGCTGCTTCTTTTTGAACCTAGAGAAGCCATTCAAATCAATTTGATTTTATCTTTAATTATTTCTGCTGCCTTATTTTCAAAAATCAAGAAGGATACAGACTTTGAAGTTCTGAAAAGGTTCGCAATTGGCTGTTCAGCAGGGCTGCCTGTCGGTATTGGCATTTTTTTATTTTTGGACATTTCTCGGCTGAAGCTAGCTGTAAGTTTCATTATTTTGCTGTTAACGCTCCTTTTAATGGCGAATTTCCGTGTTAAAGAAACAAGCGGCAGGGATTATTCAGTGGGTGGATTATCTGGAATCATGACAACCAGCATTGGCATGCCCGGCCCGCCGCTTCTGTTGTACTTTTCAGGAACGGATACTGATAAAGAGCGGCTTAGGGGAACCACTTTGGCTTTTTACTTGTTTATCTACTCGGCCAGTCTTGTTTTTCAGATTATCTTTGCTGGGACCAATAAGACGATTTGGTTTTCAAGCTTGTATGCTTTGCCGCTGGTGCTGCTGGGTCTATACCTGGGACAAATTTTATTTGTTAAAATCAATCAGCGTTTTTTTAAGATTTTTACATATATTATATTGATTTTCACTGGAGTTTACCTGCTGATTGAATGACTGAAAGAATTCCTTTAAAAATCACGAAAAGGGTGTACGCGATGAGTAAAAAACAGGTCTATTGGAGCTTAAGCTTCCTGTTTTCCTTCTTTGGTTTTTACCTTATAGAACATGTTTTTACGATAAAGCCCAATGTGACTTCTGGCAATGGAAATTTAGGCATCCTCATCATATTTCTTTTTACACCTGTCTTTATTTCCAGTTGGGTTTATACTTTCAAACTGGCAAAAGCAACACTATTGAAAAATAACAAAATGGCTATAGGAATTTTGCTGTTTTCGCTTGCTGTCATGGCTTTGCTGATGATCGGAATTTATCATTACACAAGTGAACTGATCTCGGCTCTTGGAGGAAAACCGGATAACCCGGAATCAAGAATTTACCGTTTTGGCTGGTTTAATCAATACACTAATAGTCTTTATTTTAATGTTTATACCTTTTTCTTATCGCAAATCATAGCAGTGGTTTTTGGCATTTTTTCAGCTATGAGGAGCTCAAAACTATATTAATATTTTAAGAGCAGATTATGGCACAGTGGAATAAGGCTTTCAATTTGGGGTAATTAAAAAAGCCCTTTTTACCACTGCGTAATAGTCTCAAAGATTTTAACGAGTCTTTTATACTATTAGTACACGAGAATATCCCATGTTTTAGTTACAAAGCTATAAAATTTTTCAGAGGATTCCTTTATAATTCCCCCAATTTACATCTCTCAGCCCCAGCCCTACAATTAATTATGTGAAAAGTTAAAAAATACAGATTTTTCACTAGGGAAGGGCGGGAGAAAAATGAAAGTGAAAAAGGGAGTACCTTATAAGGTGCTGGCTTCTGCATTGGCAGCAGCCTTATTATTTGGTGGAACCGTATCGGCAGAAGGAGATCAGGATGATCAGATCAAGGCTCCAAGTGTAGATGAGATTGTTAAGCAGGGGCAGAAAATATTTTTGGATCAGCAAAATCAGGCTGGATCCCAGGCAGTGGACAAGCTTGGCTATAAAGAGCTGAAAGAGAAAGGCTTAGCGGAGCCTTATAAGCCAAATGAAATCCTGCGTGTTATTGTTGAGGTAGAACAGCCGGCAGATACAGAGAAAACAAAGCAAAGCAAAAAAAGTAAAATGAAGGCAAAGCAAGACGAAGTAATATCAGCGCTTTCCAAGAAAAAATCCTTCAAGAAAGTGAAGCATCGCTTTTTTGAAGGGTTTAATGGGTTCAGTCTGGAAACCGAGTTTCGTAATGTAAAAGAAATACAGGATATTCCTGGTGTCATTAACGTACATATTGCGAGAACATTCCAGCCATCCATGGGTGCCAGCAAGGAGTTAGTGCAGGCGCAAAAGGTCTGGGAGCGCCATGGCTATGAAGGAGAAGGGCTGCTTGTTGCAGTAGTTGATTCCGGATTGGATTATACACACCAGGATATGACATTGACGGATGACGGGAAAGAAAAGCAGAAATGGTCAGAGGAAGGAATCCAGGGAAAACTCGCCGAAACGGCTATAAATGATGTCTGGTATAGTGACAAAGTGCCGTCAGGCTATGACTGGGCCGATGAAGATACGGATGTCATTCCCCGCGGACAATATGGAAGCCCGCATGGCATGCATGTGGCTGGTACTGTAGGTGCTAACGGAGATGAGGAAAATGATGGAGTCAAGGGGATTGCTCCCGGTGTTCAGCTCCTGGCAGAAAAAGTCTTTTCTGATAACGGCGGGGGAGCTTATGAAGATGATATTATTGCCGGAATTGAACACGCTGTCACTATGGGTGCTGATGTCATTAACATGAGTCTTGGGTCGGATGCCGGTTTCGTTGGAGAAGAAAATGATCCAATCCAAAAGTCAATTCGGGAAGCAACTGAACGGGGCACGCTCGTGGTAGCAGCTGGAGGCAATTCATCCTACAGCACAAAAAATAATATTATGGAGGCCTCTGCCAAGCCTTATGAAGAAAATCCGGATATCGGCACAGTCGGAGAACCTTCTGTCAGTCCATTTGCGCTATCAGTAGCATCCTATGAAAATACTAAATTGCATATGAATGCACTTAGTGATGAAAATGGTTTTCAGCTTCCATACCAGGATCAGACTCATGTAAACTTCAAGCTTTCAAAGGTGTTAACAGCAGGTGAAAGCTATGAAATGGTATATGTGGGGGAAGGGAGGACAGCTGATTTTGCCGGTAAAGATATTGCAGGCAAGATAGTCGTAGCAAAACCAAATCAAAAATATGGTTTATATTCATATGTCCAATCTGAAGCCAGAAAGAATGGTGCAAAGGCGGTTATCCTTGTACCGCCTCATGATGAAGCTGATTATCCTTTCTTGTATTTTAGTCCGTACTTAACCCCTGCAGCAACAACAAGCAAGGAGAACGGGAATGCTTTAATTTCGCAGCTGTCCAAGGGGCAAACAGTGAAAATGCAGATTAGCAAAGGTATTTGGGTGGATAATGCTGATAAAGATAACATGTCAGACTTTTCATCTTTTGGCACACCGCACACACTTGACTTCAAGCCTGAACTTTCAGCTCCAGGCGGAGGGATCTATTCTACTGTACCCGGCAATGAATATGAAATCATGAGCGGTACGTCCATGGCTGCGCCTCATGTTGCAGGCGGATCAGCTTTGGTGCTTCAGGCTTTATATGAAAAAGGATTGCCACAATCCAAAGAAACGGCATTAAATGCAAAAATCGCCTTAATGAATACGTCAAAAATCATTCAGGATCCGCGTTCAAGTAATCAAGTCTCATACTCCCCACGCGTTCAGGGGTCAGGATTAATGCAAATCCAAAATGCCATCAAGACACCTGTACTTGTTACAAATAAAAACGCTCCTTTGGAACAGGCAGGAGCAGTTGCACTTAAGGAAATTAATGAGAAAGCACATTTCAAATTGAATGTCGAAGCACTTCGGGATACAGATGTGAAAGATTTGGAATATGAAGTGTACGTTGATGTTTTAACAGACGAAACTGAAACAAAAGAGTTTGACCTGGACAACGACGGTAAATTGGATGCCAAGGAATATTTAACAATGACCAGCAAGCGGATTTCAGGTGCCTCTGCCATCGTAAATGGTGAAAAAGTGACCGATGAAAAAGGAATAACGCTTAAAATTAAGCCAGGACAAAACAAGAGTCTGGATGTACAGATTCAATTGCCGGATAGCCTAAAAAAGGGCACATTTGTAGAGGGATATGTCCGTCTAGTGCCAACAGGTAAAAACAGTGATGCAGCTGTGCCGCTGACAATTCCATATATGGGCTACTTTGGACAATGGGACGAGCTGCAAAACCTCGACCCGGCTGCATGGGAAAAAGATGCCTTCCTGGGATATACAGTCCTATGGAACGATGAAGGCGCACGATTCCCAATGGGATATGACCCATATACTGGAACATTTGATATGAACCGCATTGTGATTTCTCCTAATGCTGTTTTGCCAGGTGTTTTCCCAACTTTTACAGCTCTCCGCAATTTACAAAAGACAGAAATGTACGTGGAGAATGATAAAGGGGAAATGGTCAACTATTTAGGCGACTTCAGTGAATTTACAGGCAAGCCTTGGAAGTTCCGCAAAAATATCATGGCTTTCCGTGACTATATGATTAACGGATATTTATGGAATGTTAAGAATCAACATGGGCAATTCGTTGAGGATGGAACCTATCAGTATGTAATCAAAACAACACTTGATTACAAGGATGCCAAGCCTCAGGAAGTAAGGCTTCCGGTTCACGTAGATTCTGTTGCACCAATCGTCTCGGATATTCAAGTACAGCCAAAAGACGGGCAATATGAAATTTCCTTCAAGTCAGAAGATAACGAAGGGGGAAGCGGCTATAATGGTGCAATCATCTGGTATAACGGGAAATATATGCCGCTGGAACCTGGAAAAACGTCAGCCCTTGTAAAAGAAGAACCGAAGAGCGTTGTTGTATTGGGCATCGACCATGCATTTAACCAAAGCTATGCCGTATGGGGGGATCCTTCCTATATTAATGAAGGAATGCTGGTGAGCTACTTCAGTGTTTATCCTAATAAAAATGTGAATGCAAACACACCTGCCGGCATAAATGCATTTGCAAATAACCGCGTTAACTGGACAGTGAACATTAAAGATGAAGCAGGAAAAATCGTTGACACAATCAATGTGGAAAACGAACATGAAATTCATCTGAAATGGACTCCAGACGCAGATCTTCCGAACGGGACTTACACCATTAGTGCGGATGTATCAAACAAACAGGGCTTTAAAGTGACTACGAGTCCTAAAACGGTTACTGTATTTCAGAACTGAAACATCAAAAGCCATGGACGATTTAGAGGTCCATGGCTTTTGATATTTTTTTCAATGCGTTAGGTTCAAGCTGAAACAGATGTGTTCAATTTTTTTAGGGCTGCAGATTCCTTCTTCCCATGAAGGAAATAATATAAAATCGCTGACAATAATACAAACACGGCCATCATGCCATAGAGTTTGCCATACCCTGTAACCGGAATAATGAAACCAAGCAAATAGGGCCCAAATCCCAGGCCTGCATCAAGAAAAATGAAAAACGTTGACGTTGCCAATCCCATTCGATGTGCCGGTGTCAGCTTGACGGCCACGGCCTGGGTGCAGGACTGCATGTTTCCAAAGCCAAGACCAATCAGTGCTCCAGCCAAAAGAAGGGTAAAACTGCTGTTTGCTGTGCTGAGCACAAACATGCCTGCCGCAAATAGGATAAAAGCGGGGTACATAACATAATTTGCTCCTTTAGAATCCATCAGCCGGCCGGTAAATGGACGTGAAACCAGGACAGCAGCTGAGTAGATGAGAAAGAAAAAGCTCGCAGCCTTTACTAAATCGACTTCTATCGCGTAAAAGTTGATAAAAGAGAGGACACCGGAATAAGCAAATGCAATCGCCAGGGTAATAAATGCGATCTTAACCGCATTTGGCTCGATAAAGCTGGAAAGCTGAAAGCCTGGCTTTTTCACATCTGAGGTTTCAACGGCCGGAACATATAAAAAGAAGGTTGTAATCAGGGCAATAATACCGATGGCCAGACAGAAGACAAAAATCACTTGGAAAGAAACTTTTTGCATCATTAATAGGCCTATGAATGGCCCAACAGCTGTCGCCAGTGTTGTGCTCATGCTGAAGTAGCCAATTCCTTCCCCCTTGCGTGCTGCCGGAATAATTTGTGCCGCGATGGTTCCGGTCGCCGTGCTTGCCACCCCTAAAGCAATGCCATGTATAAACCTGGTAAGCAGCAGGAAAGCGATGCCAATGTTCACGAAATACAAGAGAGTCGTCAGCGTAAAAAAGATCAAACCGATAAAAAGTGTTTTCTTGCGTCCAATTTTATCAATGGCCCGACCGATATATAGCCTGCCAATGAGCGTCCCAATGATAAAAATGCCTGTCACAAGCCCGGCCTGGCTGGTTGTGGCACTATAGTAATCCACTGCAAAAACAGCGATTGTCACCATCAGCAGATAGAAAATCAATGTTAAGAAAAAATTAACCGATGAAACAATAATAAAATCCTTTGTCCAAAGCTTCGAATTCAATTTATAACTCTCCCTGAATTAAATTTTTGCGGATCAGGCTCATCAGACGAATTCCTTCCATCTGTTCCTCCTCTGAAATTCCTTGTAAAATTTCCTGTTCGAATTCATCGATTGTGGCGCGGACTTTCTGATAAACCTTTCTGCCTGCACCAGTCAGCTGCATTCTTTTTTCCCGTTTGTCTTTAGTCGGAACCGGTTCTAAATAGCCCATTTCCTCCAATTTTGCAATCGTCCTTGTGACCGTTGGTTTTTCAACGCCAAGGTAATGGGAAAGCTCTACCAATGTAACGGAACCATCATTATACATGTAATACATGATGGACCACTGAGCCCGGTATAATTGATGCTTGCTTAACTCAGTATTCAGCCTATTTTCAAATGGGCGATACAATAGCACGAGCTGATGAAAAAATCGCTGGAATGTTTCGATCTTAATAACCTCCCATTTGGTTACCTTGAGTAATAGTTATCAAGAGTAACTAATTATTTATTAATTATACAGTTCAATGTGATGACATGTAAATAGGCTAGAGCTGTGTTTCTAAAACAGCTATCCATTGAATCAAAAGAAGGCAAATTTGTGACATTGTGTCATATTAAGTTGACGTATGACACGATGTCATATACAATTCAATTGTAAGAATGACACAGTGTCATATAGAGGTGAAAGCATTGTTCAAAATTCATTTGCTTATTTCTAAATTGCAAAAACAGAGGGTAAATGCAGCAATCTGCAAAAAGCCATCCAGTCTTAAGCCACCCAAAAACAAGGCTAAAATTCAAAGGAGTCCATATGGCCACAAATACGCCTGAGCAAATTTCACTGAGGGAACTAAGGACAGATTTAGTGCGTTTTATGATGTCCTACAAGTTCGCATTGGAAGAAATAAACACGAAATTAAATATCCTTAAAGAAGAATTTCAGTATGTGCATGACTATAATCCGATTGAGCATGTAAAATCACGAATTAAATCTCCAGAAAGTATATTTAAAAAGCTGCAAAGAAAAAAATTGGAGATTTCCTTAGAATCCATTGAGCAAAATATCAGGGATATTGCGGGCGTCCGCATTACATGCTCCTTTGTATCCGATATTTATAAAATCCAGGCTATGCTTCAAAGCCAGAAAGATATAACCGTGCTCGAATGCAGGGATTATATTCAGAATCCAAAGCCAAATGGCTACCAAAGCCTTCATCTGATTGTTCAGATCCCCATTTTTATGTCTGACAGGGAAGAGCTGGTTCCTGTAGAGATTCAAATACGGACGATAGCGATGGACTTCTGGGCGAGCCTCGAGCACAAGATTTACTACAAGTACAATAAAGAAATTCCGCAAAGAATAGTGAAAGAACTGAAAGAGGCAGCTGACACAGCTTCACGCCTCGATCGGAAAATGGAGAATCTCCATGATGAAATGATTGCTTTAAAACAGCTGGATGATGATGAAGCCATGACTTTTTCGCCCGAAAGCCTGCAATTTCTGCTGGGCCATAAAGGGATTAAAACTTAAAGGAGACGAAATAAATGCAAGTGTGGACAGATATGCCGAATTTCGTAAAAAGAGAGCTTGAACAGCTTGAAGAAATAGTATCTCCCATCATGAAAAAAGCTTCCAGATATATTTTTTGGTCTACACCCTTGATTATTCTGTCACTAATCAATCTCATGACTTTGTTTTTCACCGTTCAGGATGAGAAAACATCGCCGGCAGCCATTCTGATTTACGCGATTATTGGTGCGCTCGGTTTCGCACTTTCTAAAGAAGGGAAGCATCAGCAGCTGGAAATTCAAAAACTGAGCTTACAGTACATGAAAGAACGGATTTCTAAAAGCCGATTTGCTTCTGATCCTATTAAAACGAGATATCAAGCATTGATCAATGAGAATCCCAGAAAGGCTGTCCCTTATTTTATCCAATTCTTAAAGGAGGAAAAAAGAGACTGGCAATAAGGAGGAACAAAATTTGCCGAAAATTACTTTTTTCAATTTGCCTGAAGACAAACGGGAAAATTTAGTCCATGCGGCCAAAAAGGAATTTGCCCGCGTGCCGCTTTACCAGGCATCCATATCCAATATCATAAAAGATGCCAAAATCCCGCGCGGCAGCTTTTATCAGTATTTTGATGACAAAGAAGATGCTTTTTTCTACTTATTAAATAGCCATGTGTCTGCTTATAAAATGTACTTTCTTGAAACGCTCCAAAAAAATAATGGTGATATTTTTGATGCGATGATTGATTTTTATACAGCCATCATTACAGAAGAAAAAGAGAATCTGCAGTTTTTGAGGAATTTGTTTCTTAATATGACGCACCGGATCGAAAATGTTATGGCAAGAAGCTTCGGGGAAAATGACCTGAATGAAAATTTTAAGAAAATCAGCAATCTGATTAAAAAGGATCGGCTGAATATTCAGGACGAGCAGGAGCTTTTCCATATGATGCAGATTATTTCTTCTGTCACGTTTCATAATATCGTTAAAAAATTTGCAGGGGATCTGCCATTCGACGAAGCTGTCCATAATTACAAAAAAGAAATCTATTTACTGAAAAAAGGGTTCATATCAGAATGATTTTCAGAAAGCCTGTCTCTAAAAGGATTAGAGACAGGCTTTTTTGGGAAGGTAAAAAATAGCATGGAGCATATTCCTTATAAGGGGAATAAATAAAACAATATTCAGGAAAGGGGGGTTATTTATGGCGAACAAGAACAGATGGCTGATTGCCCTTTCAGCCGTCGCCATTCATTTATCAATTGGTTCGGTCTATGCATACAGCGTTTATCAAAATCCATTGAAAGAAACGCTAGGCTGGGAAAAAACCGACGTCTCACTGGCATTTACCATTGCCATTTTTATTCTTGGAATTGCGGCAGCCTTTTTTGGCCGGTTTGTAGAAAAGCGGGGGCCAAGAGTGTCAGCCATGATTGCCGCTGTCTTCTTTGGAATTGGGATTATTGGATCCGGCTTTGCCATTCAAATGGAGAACTATATCCTATTCCTGATTTTCTTCGGTGTCATTGGGGGGCTGGGTCTTGGCTTTGGCTATATTGCACCTGTCTCCACACTGGTAAAATGGTTTCCTGACAGAAGGGGACTTGCCACCGGGATGGCAGTTATGGGCTTCGGTGCAGGGGCTCTCATTACAAGCCCGATTGCCAGCAGATTAATGATTGCCACATCGATTCCGACAACCTTCTACATCCTTGGAATCAGTTATTTTGTACTGATGATTTTGGGAGCACTTTACATCGCTAAGCCGCCAGAAGGATGGGCACCTGAAGGAATGGAAGAGAACAGGGAAGAGCGGCCGGTAAAAGCGGACCTGGCACAGATGACTGCCAATGAAGCGATTAAGACGAAGCGTTTCTGGCTGCTTTGGATTATGATGTTCATCAATATTTCTGCAGGTATCATGATTCTCTCCGTTGCCGCACCAATGGCACAGGAAATCACTGGAGCCAGCGCCATCACAGCAGCAAGCATCGTTGGCATAATGGGTCTCTTTAATGGAGGCGGAAGAATTGGCTGGGCATCTGCATCCGATTATCTTGGAAGAGGAAATACATATATGACCTTCTTCCTGATCCAGGTGGCAGCATTCTTCATTCTTCCATTCATCACAAACTCGTTTATCTTTTCTGTTTTCCTTTATATCATTGTTTCATGCTATGGGGGCGGATTTGCATCGCTTCCGGCCTTTATCGGAGACCTGTTTGGAACCAAGCAGCTTGGCGCGATTCATGGCTATCTGCTAACATCGTGGTCGATCGCCGGTGTGGTCGGACCTATGCTTGTATCCAACATATATGAAAATACGCAAAGCTATACGATTACCTTCTATGTATTTGGCACCATGCTTGCCATCGGTTTCATTGTTTCCCTGCTGATGAAGCGCGACATCAAGAAAATCAGAACGGCTAAGAAAGAAAAAAGAACAAGCGGCCAGCTTGTGACTGAATAAAGAGAAAAGCTCCTGCCGGGTCAGCTGGCAGGAGTTCTTTATTAGAAGCTAAGTATATAATTTTTGAACTTCGATAACTGTCTAGCTCCAGCGCCTACCCCCTCGAGGTCACAAGCCAATCCTCCCAAAAAGGCAAAGAACGCCTTTCCGGGAGGCTCGTCTTGTGCTTGTCGGGGGTGGGCAAGGCGCTTGCGCTTTTATTATTTTTCGAATGAAAATGGATGAACGCGGTCATTAGAGCAATCTGGGCAGATAACCAGCATATCAAGACTGTATTCCTCTTCTTCCGTTTCCTCTATGTGCCCGCAGATTTCACAGACCTTTGCCAAAGTAAAACCCCCTTATTCATCACTTGACAGGATGCTATATCCGCAGTCTTTAATAGCCTGTTCAAAATCCATGAAGGAAGCAGCATCTTCATCAAATGAAATAACTGCTTCACCACTCATGGAATTCAGCTTAATCTTCCGTACACCCCAGACATCATACAGAGCTTTGCTTAGTTTTTCTTCATCCGTCTGATCCATGTTTTCAATAGATACTGTTCGAGTAATCATGAAAAATCACTCTCCTGTTTTATAATGACTGTGCTCTTTGCCCATTTCCCTGCCCATTCCTTTGAGAAAACCAAGCATAGAATTCATGGCCAGATTAATGTCAGGATCACGCAGGGCTTTCATAAGCCCGAGCACACCGGTCTTTTCATTTCTTTTCATCACTTCTGCTGATTCATCAAGGCCTTTCGTGACAGCACTCATCATGATATTCATCTGCTGGGGATCGAGGGAGCCCAGAAAATCGACGGTATTAAAACCGTTGCGGATGATATTGTGCATGTTCGGCTGGTTAACCTGGTCAATCGCAATGGCAGCCACTTTTTCTTTTGAATGCAGAAATCCCTGGATAATATCAAGTATCCCAGATTTTTGCAGCTGACCGATGATATCGATGGCACTTGCGATGGCCTCACGATTCTGGCTGAGCTGCGTTAAAAGACCTGCTATATCCTGTGCCTGCTCTTCCTCGGCAGAAGGCTGAACCAGTTCAATTTGCTTGATCGCTTTCGCCATCGTAGATACCCTCCTTTTTCAGCATTTCCGGAATGGAGATGAAGTCGTCCCGGCTCCACTTTTTCTCTGTTTCGACGCCAATATGCGGCTGCGGGCTGCCAAACCGGAAGTTATGATGAGGAAGCGGTGATTCGCCGTCCCGTTCCAGCACTTCCATTTTCACCTGCATTTCCTTGTAGTTAGGTGTATGCGTAATTTTGTCATGATAGCTGCTGGTCAGCTTGTTGACTGCTCCCATTCCTTCAGTTGTATGCATCGGCAAATACAGTTCTTTTCCCTTCACCTGATCTGTCACCCAGACTTTTACTTTGACATGGCCGTAAGGGGAGGTGAGTCGCACAAGACTGCCGGTTTTGATGTTCCGCTCGTCCGCCAGTTCAGGAGAAACCTCCAGCCAAAGCTCCGGCACCTTATAGGAAATTCCTTCGGATTGATAGGTCATATTGCCTTCATGGAAATGCTCCAGGATTCTTCCATTGTTCAAATGAAGGTCATATTCCTCTCCGGCTTCATAAGGAGGAGTCCAATCCACAGTAATTAAGCGGGCTTTACCATCCGGAAAATGAAATTGATCTTTGTAGAGTAAAGGTGTATCCGTTCCATCCGGAGCAACAGGCCAAACAAGGCTTTCCCAGTTTTCAAGCCGCTTGTAGCTGACACCGGCAAAAACAGGCGAAAGCTCAGCGGCTTCATCCATAATTTCACCTGGATCGTTATAATGCCAGTTTGCCCCAAGCTTGTTGGCAAGCTCCTGAAAGATGAGCCAATCCGGTTTACTGTCCCCGAGCGGCTCGAAAACTTTATTAAATCGCTGGATCCGCCGCTCAGTATTCGTGAAGGTGCCGTCTTTTTCAAGGCTTGGCGCTGCAGGCAGAATCACATCCGCAAATTGGGCCGTCTTGGAAAAGAAAATATCCTGCACGACAAAGAAATCCAGTTTTTCAAAGGCTTCGTGAACATAATTGATATTCGAATCCACAAGGCCCATTTCTTCGCCAAAAAGATACATTGCCTTTACTTTGCCAGCCTGGATGGCTTCTACAATCTGATGATTGTTTAGACCAGGATTTTTAGGGAGTTCTGTGCCCCAGGCTTGTTCAAAGCGGGTGCGTATTTGGTCATTTTCTATTGGCTGATATCCCGGAAGCCAGGTAGGCATTGTCCCGAAATCACTCGCACCCTGCACGTTATTGTGGCCGCGCAGAGGATAGGCGCCCGCACCCGGCTTGCCAAAATTGCCTGTAACTAAAAGCAGGTTGCAAATCGCGGTGCTTGTATCCGTGCCGCCTAAGTGCTGGGTAACACCCATGGCCCATAAAATGCATGTGCCTTTAGCATCATGAATCATTTCAGCCATTTTGATCAGTGTTTCTTTTGCGATCCCGGTTGTTTCTTCCGCATAATCCATCGTGAATTTTTCAAGGGACTTTTTGTATTCATCCACTTGATTCACACGCGTGTTAAGAAATTCACGGTCTTCCCAGCCCTGGTCAAAAAAGTATTTCGTTACAGCTGAAAGCCATACAAGATCCGTGCCCGGTTTCGGATGGATATGCAAATCAGCCCGGTCCGCCAGATCATTTTTCCGAAGGTCGGCAACAATCAGCTTCTGGTCAGCCAATTTATGTGCCCGTTTAATTCGGGTTGCGAGAACAGGATGTGATTCTGCCGGGTTCGCACCGACAACAATGATTAATTCAGAGCTTGCAATATCCTTCATCGTACCGGAGTCCCCGCCAATGCCGACTGTGCGGATAAGACCCATGGAGGCAGGTGTCTGACAGTATCTGGAACAATTATCAATATTATTCGTTTTAAAAATAGCCCTGGCCAGCTTCTGGAACAGATAGTTTTCTTCGTTGGAACACTTGGAAGATGCAATAAAGCCGAGGGCATCCGGCCCATTTTCTTCTTTTATGCCAGTGAATTTCTCGGCAATCAAAGAGAGGGCCTCATCCCATGTCGCTTCATAAAATTTTTCGCCCTTTCTGATTAGGGGCTTGGTGAGGCGCTGTTTGCTGTTTACAAAGCTCCAGCCGAATTTTCCTTTTACACAAGTTGAAATCCCATTAACAGGGGCTTCAGGTGACGGCTGGATTTTGAGAATTTCCCGGTCTTTCGTCCAAACCTCGAAGCTGCAGCCGACTCCGCAATACGTACAGACCGTTTTAGTGCGCTTAATACGCGCTTCCCGCATCGCCGCCTCTACATTGGATATCGCAAAAATCTCTTTATAGCCTGGCTCAACTTCTTTTGTTAAATCAATCATCGGCTCAAGAAGCGGCTTTGGAATATTCGTAAGATAGCCTGCTTTGCCGAGCATCGATTTCTCCATTAATGCATTGCATGGGCACACCGTCACACAATGCCCGCAGGATACACAAGAGGATTCATTAATAGGCACATCATTATCCCAAATCACGCGCGGCTGCTCACGGTCCCAGGCGATACTCAGCACTTCGCTCACCTGCAGATCCTGGCACGCCTCCACACAAAGACCGCAAAGGATACACTGATCCGGTTCATAACGGTAAAAGGGGTTTGAATTATCCTGAGGGTAGGGCTTTGGCTTAAATTCATACTTCTGATGCTCAATCTTAAAATGCTCCGCTGTATTATGCACCACACAGTTTCCATTATTGTTATCGCAAACCGTGCAGTATAGCTCATGATTTTTTAATATGCGGGACATTCCTTCAAGCTGTGCTTCCTGTGCCAGCACGGACACCGAACTTACTTTTAGATCCGGCTCGGCTTTAGTCGCACAGGACCTTTTCAGTTCGCCATCAATCTCCACGTAGCAGGTATCGCACGTCTGTATGACGCCAACCCCTAAATCCGGCTGGGAAGAACAAATCCCCGGGAGAAAGTGGTTATGATCCCGCGCCGCCTCAAAAATCGACTGTCCCGGCTTTGCTTGAATTTCTTTTTCATCCAAGTAAAAAGTGAATTTTCCACCGTCCATACTACACCACCGCCTATTCATTCGTTCTATTTAAAAAGTATTTGTTAAAAGAGGGAAATGTATTACAAAATGGGCTGAATTGGCAGGGGGGAAAACTGAGGAGAGAAATGGATGCTAATGAAGAGCGCTTATTTTCTTGGTAAACCATTTTTCGTACTTTAAAAAAGCCTGAGCATGCCCGTTGAAAAATCCGCAAGAATCCGTTAATATATAAATACAAGCTGCATTGTTCGTAATCATAATAAAGTTTTAACCTTTAAGCTGTAACAGGGAGTTTTACATTGAAACGGGAATGACAGGCCTCCGTCTATATGACAAGGAGGACATGCAGGAAGGTTTCTGCGAACACCCACTTTGAGGAGTGGTGGTTTAAAACTTTCTTATCATTATTTACGGCAATGGCGGCTGTACATACTGTAATCAAACCAGTTCCCAATGGGAGCTGGTTTTTTTGCGTTTAGAAATTAAAATTATGGTTAAACCAAGATAAACGACACATGAACAGGAGATGGAATAATGAAGGAAGTTACGGAAAAGAGATATTGCGAAGTCTGCGGAAAAGAAACGGTCCACATCGCCAGGGAAGATGCACTGGAAATTGAATACATCTGCAAGGAATGCAATCATGAAGAAGACATTATTAAATCCTTTTTCTAGGACCCCGGGTAATGTTGACACCAGCAATATGCCGTGATAAAGTAAAATTATCTCGAATTAAAGATATTTTATTTTAAGATAGATAACAAAGGGGAGGAAGTACACTTGAATCAATTAAAAGGCATTCACCATGTTACAGCCATCACCAGCAGTGCGGAAAAAAATTATGAGTTTTTCACATATACATTAGGAATGCGTTTAGTAAAGAAGACCGTCAATCAGGATGACATTCAAACCTATCACTTATTTTTTGCAGATGACACAGGAAGTCCAGGAACGGATATGACATTTTTTGATTTTCCCGGTATTCCGAAGGGCTCTCACGGAACAGATGAAATCTCGAAAACGTCCTTCCGGGTTCCGGCAGATGAAGCGCTCGAATATTGGGTAAAGCGATTTGACCGCTTAGAGGTTCCCCATTCCGGCATCCAGGAGCAGTTCGGCAAGAAGACTCTGTCATTCACAGATTTTGATGATCAAAAATACCAATTGATCTCTGATGAAGCCAATAAAGGAGTACCTTCAGGAACACCATGGCAAAAAGGGCCAATCCCGCTGGAGTACGCGATCACGGGTCTGGGGCCGCTTTTTGTAAGGGTGGCTCAATTTGAATACTTCAAAGAAATGATGGAAAAAGTGCTTCACTTTAAGGAAATCGCTCAAGAAGGAGATTTCCACTTATTCGAAGTAGGTGAAGGAGGGAATGGTGCACAAGTTGTTGTGGAATATAATCCATCTCTTCCGCAGGCTCGCCAGGGCTACGGAACCGTTCATCATGCTGCATTCCGCGTCGAAGATAAATCGGTTTTAGAGGAATGGGATCAGCATTTGAGAGGATTTGGTTTCCAGACTTCAGGTTTTGTCGACCGCTTCTTCTTCGGTTCTTTATATTCCCGTGTTGCTCCGCAGATTTTATTTGAATTCGCAACGGATGGACCTGGTTTCATGGGTGACGAGCCTTATGAAACACTTGGGGAAAAGCTGTCACTGCCTCCATTCCTTGAGCCGAAAAGGGAGCAAATCGAAAGCTATGTCCGTCCGATTGATACAGTAAGAAGCACGAAGGATCTTGTGAAAGAATAACCAGGCCAAAGGCATCTGTCAGTCCATTGCTTTAACGCTGTGGAGGACAGATGCCTTTTTTTAGGGTATAATGGAGGGTATTCATTAAAAATGTAGGAGCAGAGAGCAGTGGAGAAACATAACAGCAAATACAGGTGGCTCGTCTTTGGCGCGGTTTTATTTGTATACTTTTTGATAGTGAGCCAAAGGACAGCCCCTGGTTTAATTACAGATCAATTAATGAAGGAATTCGGCGTGACAGCTGCGGCAATTGGGCTTCTGACAAGCATCCAATTTTTTGCCTATGCCAGTCTGCAGGTTCCGATTGGAATATTATCCGACCGTTTTGGCCCTAATGTATTTTTAATCGCCGGAACACTTCTGAATGGGATAGGGACGTTATTATTCAGCTTTGCAGCGAATGAATACCTTCTTTTCGCAGCAAGGATGCTGGTTGGAATAGGTGATGCAACCATCTGGATAAATGTTGTCATCATTTTAGGCAGATGGTTTAAGGTAAATGAATTTGTGAAGCTGCTTGGATTTGCAGGCATGTCCGGAAGCTTTGGATTTTTACTCGCGACTGTGCCATTTTCCATTTGGATTTCCATATGGGGCTGGCGCATCCCGTTTCTGGCCGTAGGCATTATTTTGACCATTCTTGCCGTATTGCTGTATATCATTTTAATCTGGCAGCCTTCACGCATGGGCATAGAGCCTAAAAAAACGAAAGGTAAAAAAGAGCCAAAAGAAAAAACAGCAAGCATATTAAAAAGAATTTTTTCTGACCGCCAGGCATGGGCCACGTTCTTCTGTCATTTTGGCCTGGTCGGCACTTATGTCGGTTTCATTGGGTCGTGGGCTGTTCCGTATGGCATGGATATGTATGATCTGAGCCGTTCCGATTCCAGCCAGCTTGTCATGATCGGATTGTTTGGTGCCATCATAGGTGCTCCGTTAATGAGTTTTATATCAGGCAGGATGGGCAGCATCAAACGTCCTTACCTTTTTGCCCACTCCATCGCCGTCCTTGGATGGGCAACTTTTCTGTTATTTCAGGGTAAGCCTCCATATCCGCTCCTGATTGTCCTTTTCCTGATTATGGGCTATGGAAATGGAGCAAGTACGCTGACGTTCGCGATTGTCAGAAAATCATTTGACATTCGGGACGTAGGTGTCGTTTCAGGATTTGCCAACACCGGCGGTTTCCTTAGCGCAGTTCTTCTGCCATTTATCTTCGGAAAAGTTTTGGATACATTTGAAGCAGGCTACCAGTACGGATTTATTATACCGGTCATCTTCTCACTGATGGGATTGATGGGCGCAGGGTTAATAAAGGAAAAAGTACGCGCACGGGCTGCAAATTAATAAGGAGGCTGACACCTTGAGTCAGCCTCCTTATTCTTTATTTCATAAACGGTTTCATATTTGATTTCTTAGGATCAATGGTGAAACGGTAAATCGGCAATTCCTGCCCAACTTCCGAAGGAACATAGCCAAAGGTGGTATAACTGTCTACAGATTCAGGCTCAAGCGACAGGGAAAGCAGATTGGATTGAGGCTGAGCGGTCAGAAATACATAAGTTCCTTTCGGGAAGGTAATGTCCTTCTTAGTCAGCTCTGTTTCAACTTCTGCAAGGTCCCTGCCTTCATAACTACCTGAATTTTCCTTAGAGGTAACTGTAAAGGCTTCAGCTGGAAGGCTTACATTTCTCGGAAGCTTAAAGCCTTTTAAACCTTGAGTTTTTAATTTTTCCGCAACATCCTCATGACCAGGTTTAATCAAATAGGCAGTTGGTCTGTCTCTTACCAATGTTGGTTCAGCATCTGTAGCACTTAAGTATTTAACAGGAATATCCTGAACAGTGCCCGTTGCGATGTCTACCATTTCAAGAGTTTCATTCTCCAGTTCTTTGTTTTCGCTGTCAATGATGATTGGGTCGTTGTCATTTGGCAGTAAGCCTTTTTTGATCAGGTTTAGTCTTTCAAATGCGACCAGATTTTTAATTTGTCTTGCATGACTGGCTGTTTGCTTAAGAATGCTCTCATGTGTGGCAATTTGGGCATTCACTCTGCGCTTAAAATCCTCACGTCCAATGCCAATTCCTCTGCTTTCTACAAGGAAGGAGAATGCAGGCTGAAGTCCAAATGCATTCCGGCCAATTCTTGGTTCAGTGGAGCCCTCGATAATTTCAATTTCACCCTGGTCATCCAGGCCGGCAGTATAGTAAATTTCCGCGGATATGCCATTATTCTCAAGCTCTTCCATGGTTGGTCCGACAAATAAACTGTCAGATGCCTGACGGATTTTTTCCGGGATATTGAGGTTTCGGCCTGACTGGATCAGAATATCGTGGTACTTCAAAGCACCCTGTTCTCCAACTTGATTAAATGCGCTGCTGTAAACGGAATATTCATGAGCATCAATCACAACTTCAGGTGAATACTTATTGAATTCCTTATGAATGGCCTGGACCTCAGGTGATTCAAGTTTGATGTGATCGCGGTTACCGTCAAGGCCGTTGGCAAGCTGTCGCTTAAAATCAAAGGAGCCATCAGGATTTACCCTTGGAATCACGATAATATTGATATCATCCAGCAGCTCTTTGCCTAAATCACCTGTAAGCCTATTAGCCAGGGCCAGGATGGATTCACCGCTGGCAGGTTCGTTTCCATGGATCTGGCTCTGAACCCATACAATCGGCTTTTTTGATAAATAGCCTGATCTGATCTGCTTGTCCTTTGTGAAATAAAGGGCTGGTATGTCACGGCCTTCCTGAGAAGTTCCGATTGTTTTCACAGTGAGGTAAGGACTTTTGGCTTCGAGCTGTTTTATGTAAGACATCATTTCTTCTTGAGAAGTAAATGCTGCTTCACCTTCCCTTGAAAAGGCAGGAGTATTGTCCTTTACCTCAATGGCTGGAAAAAGGTGTCTGATTTGTTCAGGCTGGCTGTATGATTTCCCGTAGTAGGGGGTTTCAGCCTGTACGGCGGGTGCAGCCAGCATGGCTACAGACAGAATCACCGGAATGGTTCGTTTCTTTATTGATTTTTTCATAGGCTAAGTTCCTCCTCTTCTAATTTCAAATCAATAATAGAGTAAGAGTGTTTTAGGTGTCAAAAAATTTAGAATAGTAAAAATTGAGGAGTTTAAAGTTGAATTTCTTTAAAAAGAATTAATTATAGGTGCATAGTTCTAAGATGATTCGGGGAGCGAAATAGAATAATAGGTAACTAGCAAAAATTCCCTATTTTCTTTCTCTATAAAAACAGTGCTTAGGATGTGGCAATGGAATAGCAAAAAAATAAATTTTCTGAAAACAAGTTGATTATTTTTCGATATTGTTTATACTAAACTTGTAACATACCGACCGGTCAGTTAATGGAGGAGGGACATGAATTTGGATTTCTCATACTCACCAAAAGTGCAGGAGCTCATAGGGAAATTAAATGTGTTTATGGAAGAAAACGTTTATCCGAACGAAGCTTTATATGAACAGCAATTGAATGAACATGAAAACCGATGGAGTGCTATTCCGCCGATAATGGAAGAGCTGAAAAACAAAGCAAAAGAAGCTGGATTGTGGAATCTATTTTTACCGGATAGCGACTATGGTGCAGGCCTTACAAACGTTGAGTATGCGCCGCTTTGCGAAATTATGGGGCGTTCAATGATCGCACCGGAAATCTTTAATTGCAATGCACCTGATTCCGGCAACATGGAAGTGCTCGCAAGATACGGCACCGCTCAGCAGAAGAATGAGTGGCTAAAGCCGCTTTTAGAAGGGGAAATGCGATCCTGCTTTTCGATGACAGAGCCGGATGTCGCCTCTTCTGATGCAACTAATATTGAAGCACGAATAGAAAAGCAGGGTGCGAAGTATGTCATCAATGGACGGAAGTGGTGGTCTTCCGGTGCAGGAGATCCGAGGTGCCGGATAGCGATCGTTATGGGGAAAACCGATCCGGACGCCAGCCGTCATGAACAGCAATCGATGATTCTCGTTCCTATGGATACCCCTGGAGTAAAAATAGAGAGGATGCTGCCGGTATTTGGCTATGATCACGCTCCCCATGGTCATGCTGAAATTACATACGAGAATGTCAGAGTTCCCGCTGAAAATATCATTTGGGGTGAAGGGAAAGGGTTTGCCATTGCACAGGGAAGGCTTGGTCCGGGGCGCATCCATCATTGCATGAGGCTGATCGGGGCTGCAGAGCGAGCTCTTGAAGAATTATGTAAGCGTGTACAAAACCGCGTTGCCTTTGGCAAACCGCTCGCAAGCCAGGGAGTCATCCGCGAATGGATAGCCGATTCCCGGATTGAAATTGAGCAGGCAAGACTATTAACGCTAAAAGCGGCACATATGATGGATACAGCCGGCAACAAAGTGGCAAAAACCGAGATTGCTATGATCAAGGTTGTGGCGCCATCCATGGCCCTTAAGGTGATTGATCGGGCAATCCAGGCGTTTGGAGCAGCAGGAGTGAGTGAGGATGTTCCGCTTGCCGCATTGTGGGCAAATGCCAGAACGCTGAGATTGGCAGACGGTCCTGATGAAGTCCACCGGGCACAGATTGCTAAGCTTGAATTGAAAAAATACCAATAGGAGCTGAAAAATCATGAAGGTAATGGAGCTATTTGACCTAACCGGAAAGACTGCACTCATAACCGGCGGAGGGCGAGGGCTGGGTGCCCAGATTGCCGAAGGATTAGCCGAGGCAGGTGCAAATGTCGTGCTTTGTTCAAGAAAGGTGGAGGCATGTCAGGAAACCGCTGACCGCCTTGCAGCACTTGGTGTGAAAACATTAGCCCTTGTCTGTGACATCAGCAAACAGGAGGATGTTCGGAAAGTGGTTGAAGAAACTGTTCAGGAATTTGGAACTATCGATATTCTTGTCAACAACAGCGGTGCTACCTGGGGAGCTCCCGCTGAGGAGATGCCGCTTGAAGCATGGCAAAAAGTCATCAATGTAAATGTGACAGGGACGTTTTTAATGAGTCAGGCTGCAGGCAAGGTCATGATCGGACAGGGATCCGGAAGAATCATTAATATTGCCTCTGTTGCCGGCCTTGGAGGCACGGACCCCAGGGTGATGGATACAATCGGCTATAACACCAGCAAAGGGGCTGTCATCACGATGACAAAGGATCTGGCTGTAAAATGGGGCAGGTATGGCATCAATGTGAATGCCATTGCTCCAGGTTTTTTCCCTACAAAAATGTCATCGGCGATTATGGAGCAGGGACGTAACCCCATTCTGGATGCAACACCGCTCAGGCGCTTCGGCTCTGATGATGATTTGAAAGGCGCCGCATTGTTTCTTGCTTCTAATGCTTCAAATTATGTGACCGGAGACGTCTTAATCGTCGATGGCGGCACACATGCAATGTAAAACGGCAAATTATGTTGGAGGGATTTCAAATGAGCGATAAAAAAACCTGGCATGCACACTATCCAGAATCCATTGCAGCTGAAGTAACCATTCCAAGTAAGTCGATGCCTGAGATGCTTCAGGAAGTGACAGCGATGTATCCGCAGAATATGGCACTATCTTTTTATGGACAAAAGATGAATTACGCGGAACTTCAAAAAGCCGTCTATGGATTTGCCGCATCTCTGCAGAAAAATGGTGTTCAAAAAGGCGACCGTGTTGCCATTATGCTTCCAAATTGCCCGCAATATGTGATTGCTTATTATGGAATACTTGCAGCAGGCGCGATTGTTACTCAAGTAAACCCGATGCTGGTTGAGCGCGAGATAGAGCATATCATGAATGACTCTGGTTCTGAAACTCTTGTCGTGTTTGATGCCCTGTATCCCCGGGTTAAGGGTGTTCAAGACAGAACGAAGGTTAGAAATATAGTCATTGTCAGTCTGCAGCCAACAGAAGCAGATTTTTCACCTGACAAAACATTCGAAGGTTTTATACAGGAAGGCAGTGGACAATACACCCCGGTCAACATTGATCCCCAGCAGGATATTGCCGTTCTTCAATATACGGGCGGAACAACAGGACGGTCAAAAGGTGCCATGCTAACACATTCCAATGTTCTCGCAAATGTGGTACAGTCCTATGAATTTTTTAAAGAAAGAACGGAAATAGGCGGGGAAAAATTCCTAACCGTCATTCCGCTTTTCCATGTTTTTGGCATGACTGCCTGCATGAACTTTGCCATTTATACGGCCAATGAATCGATTTTATTGCCTCGCTTTGATGTGGAGGAAGTGTTAAATACAATTAAAAATGAACAGCCATCTGTATTTCCTGGTGTTCCAACCATGTATGTGGCCATCACCAATCATCCGCATGCAGAGGAATTTGGCATTGACAGCATTGAAACCTGTAATAGCGGCAGCGCGCCAATGCCTGTTGAACTTCTGCGCGATTTTGAAAAAAAGACGGGGGCACAAATTCTCGAAGGCTATGGTTTATCAGAAGCTTCCCCGGTAACACACTGCAATCCGCCTTTTTCAGAAAGAAAGCCTGGAAGCGTTGGGATCGGCTTTCCTTCAACTGATTATAAAGTAGTCGATCTGGCCGCAGGTACTGAAGAGGTCCCGAATGGAGAACTGGGTGAGGTCATTATCAAGGGCCCTCAGATTATGAAAGGCTATTGGAATATGCCTGAGGAGACGGCCGTTACATTAAGGGATGGGTGGCTCTACACCGGTGATATTGCGAGAATGGACGAAGATGGCTTTCTATACATTGTAGATCGCAAAAAAGATCTGATCATTGCCAGCGGATATAATATTTATCCGCGCGATATTGAGGAAGTGCTTTATGAGCATCCTGCAGTTCAGGAGGCTGTCGTCATTGGTGTCCCGGATCCTTACCGGGGTGAAACAGTTAAAGCTTTCGTCGTGCTGAAAGCCGGTAAAACGGCGACTGAAGAAGAAATCATTTCATACTGCAGGCAGAACTTGGCTGCCTATAAAATTCCATCGGCCGTAGAATTCCGAGAGGAGCTTCCAAAAACCAATGTCGGAAAAATTCTTCGAAGAGCTCTGAGGGATGAAGTCCGGAGTTAATCTTTTTGTGATATAATGCTGTCGATATTTTCTAACAGAAGCGGGGACTGACATTGAAAGAAAAAATTACTGAAAAGAGCATCCGGCTATTTGATCAGAAAGGTTTCAGCGAGACATCGATTCAGGATATCGTCGACAGCCTCGGTGTCACGAAAGGCACGTTTTATTACTATTTCTCGAGCAAAGAACAACTGCTGATGGACATCCATCTTCGCTATATAGATGATATGCTGGCCAATCAGCAGGAAATCCTCGGGGAAGAGTCAAAATCCTGTAAAGACAAACTCCTTTCGATTGTCCAAATGCTGCTGGGCAATATCAAAACCCAGGGAGCCAGCGCAAAAGTCTTTTTCAGGGAAATGCGCAACCTTAGTGAAGAAAGCTTATCGGAAATCATTCCAAAAAGGGATCATTTCAGGCTGAATATCGAAAAATTAATAGAAGAAGGCAAGCAGAACGGAGAGTTCCGTGCAAACCTCAACTCTCCGATTATCGCCTTTGGCATCTTAGGCGTCACCAACTGGAGCTACCAGTGGTTCAATCCGGAGGGAAGCGTATCCGACCGGGAAGTGGCAGAGATCTTTACGGAAATGATATTAAAGGGGATAGAGATGTAAAATAAGAGAGGAAGCCCCTCTCTAGCCAGTAACATACCAACTGGTCAGTATAAGGAGGATAAAAGATGAATGCAAATGATGTTAAGCAAATTACTGTTATCGGTGCCGGACAAATGGGCCACCAGATTGGGATGCTCTGTGCACTGGGAGGCTATGAGACGATTATTCAGGATCTGAGTGAAGCCGCATTGCAGGATGCCGAGACTAAGCTGCAGATAATTATGTCTAAATGGGTTGCCAAGGGAAAGCTTGCTGAAGATGCGAAAGCCGCTGCTTTCGGGAGGCTTCGTTTCTCCAGCAGCGTTCAGCAAAGTGTCCAAAGCTCCGACTTAATCATTGAAGCCGTAACGGAAAAGCTTGATGTGAAAAAAGAGGTATTCAGAAAACTGGAAGAGTACGCCCCTCCTCATGCCATTTTTGCAACCAATAGCTCTACAATCGTTAATAGTTTAATAGCCGGTGAAACTGAACGGCCTGAAAAAGTCGTAAATATGCATTTCTTCTTTCCGCCTCTTGTGATGGACTGTGTGGAAGTAGTCATGAGTGAACAGACGTCTGAAGAAACCGCACAAATAGCGATGGAAGTCTGTGAAAAGATTAATAGAACAGCCGTCCTTTTGAAAAAAGAAATTTCCGGATTCGTCGCAAACCGGATTCTTGGTGCGCTCCAAAAAGAGGCAGTGGCTCTGTATGAACAGGGGATAGCCGACTATAAAGATATCGATATCATTTGCCGGAAAGCCTTGAATCACCCTATCGGCCCATTTGAACTCATGGATTTATCCGGACTGGATGTGGCCTATTATGTAATGGATCAGCGCTATCGGGAGACAGGAGATCCTGCAGATAAGCCATTTGACTGTGTTGCCGAAAAAGTGTCAAAGGGAGAATTGGGGAGAAAGACGGGCAAGGGCTGGTATGAGTATTCTTCTTCCAATAAGGTGAAGAGTTAAGGGGTGTCATCATGCATGAAATGCAGGTAACAGTAAGGTTTTGCGAGACTGATGCTCTTGGCCATATCAACAATACAAGTTATTTTATTTACCTTGAAGAAGCACGGGTGAAATATTTCGAGACACTTGGCTACAGCATGGATGTGAAAAAATGGAGTTTTATCCTTGCCTCCACTAAATGCGACTTTCTAAGCCAGGGATATTTTAACCAAATCCTTACCGTAAAGACCTGGGTATCCAGGATTGGCAGCAAAAGCTTTCAGCTCGATCATGAAATTGTCTGCAGCCAGACAGGCACTCCTATTGCGAGAGGGAACGCCGTAATCGTCTATTTTGATTTCGCCAAACAGGAAAGTGCTGTTATACCTGATCTTCTTCGGGAAGGTCTAAATCAAAATGTAAGAGAAGCATAAATTAATTTTCCTATAAAAAGGAGGATCACATGCCGAAGCAAATGAGCCAGGATACCATTCCCGTTAGAAAAGGAGAGCAATTGAACACCGCTCCATTGGAAAAATTCCTGCGGAGCGAGATTGCTAATCTTCCAAATCAACCGCTTGAAATTCTTCAATTCCATGCTGGGCACTCCAATCTTACCTATCAGCTGAAAATGGGAGAGTGGGAAGCCGTGCTGCGCCGGCCTCCGCTTGGACCTGTCGCACCGAAAGCTCATGACATGGAGAGGGAATTCAGGGTGATTTCTGAGATACATCCCTTTTTCAAAGAAGCCCCGAAGCCGCTCCTGTTTACGAATAATAATGAAATCACAGGAGCACCATTTTTCATTATGGAACGGCGGCATGGAATTGTTTTAGATACTTCCTTCCCTGAAGGAATGGAACCGGACGAGGGAGTTTGCAGCAGACTGTCAGAAATTATGGTTGATAAGCTGGCAGAGCTTCATTCCATTGACTATAAAAGGACAGGTCTAACAGAAATCAGCAATCCAGATGGATTTATGGAAAGGCAGGTGCATGGCTGGATTGGCCGGTATGATCGGGCAAAAACAGATGAAGTTTCTGAAGCGGATATGCTGAAAAAATGGCTGACCCATCATATCCCGATAAGTCCTGAGCCGTCCGTCATCCATTATGATTACAAGCTGAACAATGCAATGTTCAATGAGGATTTAACAGAAATGACTGGCCTTTTCGACTGGGAGATGGCCACGGCAGGCGATCCGCTTGCAGACCTTGGGGCCGCGATGAGCTATTGGATTCAGGGAGACGATCCCGATCTGCTCAAGTTTGGCTTAGGAAAACCCCCGGTAACCGTTCTTAGCGGTTTTTACTCCCGCAGAGAATTTATGGAGGCCTATGCCAAAAAGACCGGACGTGATCTCGGCAGCATGAATTTTTATTTAACATTTGCTTACTTCAAACTGGCCGTCATTTGCCAGCAAATCTATTACCGCTACAAGAAAGGCCAAACAGCAGATCCGCGTTTTTCACAATTCAATAGATTCGTTAAAGTACTTCTGAAACATGCTGTACAGGCGGCAGATGAAAAAATTTAAGATGAAGAGATGCTGAGGAGAGTGAATCCGTTAATGGAAAAAGTAAATACAGCCCATACTGGTGCAAGCTTTTTGTTCACAAAGCTTGATCCTGAAACACTTTTCACACCTGAGGAATTTACAGATGAGCATACCTTAATTGGAAGAACCGCTAAACAATTTACTGAAAAAATGGTTCACCCTGAAAAGGACCGGATCGAAAACCAGGAATTCGAGCTGGTAACGGATTTACTGAGGAAGGCGGGCGAACTTGGCCTGCTTGCCCATAGCATCCCCGAAAAATACGGCGGTCTTGGCCTGGATAAAATCAGCAAGGGGATCGTCGGAGAAAACATTGCCTCATCAGGCGGTTACGGGGTAGCCCACTCGAACCATACCTGCATTGCAACCCTGCCAATTACCTACTTCGGAACTCATGAGCAAAAAGAAAAGTATTTACCGAAACTCGCATCAGGGGAGTACATAGGCGCTTACTGCCTGACAGAGCCGAACGCAGGATCTGATGCGCTTTCCTCTCAGACTACAGCCGTTTTGAATGAGGGTGGGACCCATTACATTTTAAATGGAACCAAAATTTATATTACGAACGCTGTCTTTTCCGATACATTCATTGTTTATGCCAAAGTGGACGGCCGGCACTTTACCGCATTTATCGTTGAACGGAACACACCGGGGCTATTCCTTGGCCCGGAAGAAAATAAGATGGGCATCAAAGGATCTTCAACCAGATCGGTCATTTTTGAGGAATGTCCTGTGCCAGCAGAAAATCTGCTTGGGGAAGTGGGCAAAGGCCATATCATTGCTTTGAACGTCTTGAATTTAGGCCGTTTCAATTTAGGTTCAGCCTGCATGGGGGCAGCAAAAACCGGCTTGAAGAAAACACTCCAATTTACAGGGGAAAGAAAGCAGTTTGGGAAATCGCTCGCTGATTTTCCGGCTACCAAGGAAAAAACGGCGAAGATGGCAGCCAGAATTTACGCCGCTGAATCACTGCAATACCGCACCGCAAGCCTGCTGGAGGAAGCAATGGGAGACTTATATGAATCAACTGATTTAAAACTTATTGGAAAAAGAATGAGCGAATATGCCACGGAATGTGCGATCTGCAAGGTGTTTGGCTCGGAAACACTGGATCATACGGCAGATGAAGCACTTCAGCTTCATGGAGGAGCGGGATTCATCAAGGAATACGGTGTGGAACAAATGTATCGGGATTCCCGAATAAACCGTATTTTTGAGGGAACAAATGAGATTAATAGACTGCTAATTCCTACACACCTTTTCCGTAAAGCGCAGAAGGGTGAAATCGATTTAGCCGCCAGAGTGGAGGAAGCGATTGTTCGTTTGAGCAAACCGGATCCAATCGGGCAGGCGAATTTTGAGAAAGAAAGAGCAGCGGTTGATACAATAAGAAACCTATTCCTGCTGAATGCAGGACTTTCATATGAAGCATTTGGCGATACCCTTGTTCATGAACAAGAAGCCCTAATGAAGCTTGCAGATCTCGCCATTGCCCTGTATGCAGCAGAATCAGCAATTTATCGGACATACAAAGCCATTCAGAAAAATGGGGAAGAAAAAGAAGAATTGAAGATTCAGCTGACCAGGACTTTTCTGGAAGGTGCAATATGGGAAGCTGAAAGGCTATCCCGCCAATTAGTGTCCGAATTGGCTTCAGATGAGAAAAAGGATGCGCTGTTCGGTTTAGTCATCCGGGAATGCAGCAGGTTCAGCTCCTTTGGGAAAGAAAGTGCGAGGAACCGGAGAATAGCTGAGCTTGTTTATGAAAAAGGCGAATATAGCTGCTAGAAATATAAAGAAGGAGTGTTTGAAAATGAAAGCCATTCAATTCAAAGAATATGGGGGACCACAAGTCCTTAACGTAATCGAACTGGATCGGCCGCAGCCGACCGGACGGGAAGTATTAATCGAAGTGCATGCGATCGGAGTGAACTATGCCGATACCGCAAGAAGAGAAGGGCAATATGTTGTGCCGACACCTCTGCCGTTCATTCCCGGTGCCGAGGTGGCAGGTGTTGTCGCAGCCGCAGGTGAAGAGGCGAGTATTCCGGTTGGCTCAAGAGTGGTGACGCTAATCGAATCAGGCGGCTATTCGGAGTATGTAACAGCCGATGAAAAGGGTTTGATTCCGCTGCCGGAAGGACTGGATTTCAATCTTGCTGCGGCACTGCCCCTGCAAGGACTGAGTGCCTATCATATTTTGAAAACAATGGGCCGGCTTGAAGCGGGTGAAAGCGTCCTTGTCCATGCAGCCGCGGGAGGAGTGGGAACACTTGCCGTTCAGCTTGCAAAATTATTCGGGGCCGGGACTGTCATTGCTACCGCCAGCACAGACGAAAAACTGCAGCTTGCAAAAGAAATGGGGGCCGATGTCCTGGTCAATTATACAAATGACGGCTGGGAAAATGAAGTTCTCGAAGCAACAGGAGGAAAAGGTGTAAATGTGGCACTGGAAATGGCAGGCGGGGAAATTTTTAATAAAACCTTGAAATGCCTTGCCACCTTTGGCCGCCTAGTTATTTATGGTGTGGCAAGCGGGGAGCAGAGCCGGTTTTATCCTTCTTCTTTAATGGGGAGGAATCAATCGGTCATCGGATTTTTCCTGCCGCAGATTATGAGGAAACCGGGACTGCTGCAGCCGAGCATGAAGGAATTATTAACGTACACAGCCCAAGGAAAGCTGAAGCTGACTATAGGTGAGGTCCACCCTCTTGAGGACGCTGCCAAGGTGCATGAGCGGATGCAGTCGCGGCAAACAAAAGGGAAGCTAATTCTTGTGCCTGCCAGATAATCAGCAGCCTGCCATTTCACCAAGTGGCAGGCTCTTTTTCTATTAAACTGACAGGAATATAGGGATTTGTATAGAACATAAATAATATTGGAGAATTTTTAATGGTGGTGATTACATATGGAAAAGGAAGAGATAAAGAAAAAGGTACAAAATACATTCGGTAAAAACGCAGAAAAATATGTGACAAGCAAAATTCATGGAGATGCGGCTGAATTAAATCAGCTCGTTCAAACCCTGAATCCGCAGAAGGATTGGGTGGTGCTGGATGTCGCAACAGGCGGCGGGCATGTGGCCAAGAGTCTGGCACCCTTTGTTTCCCAGGTCTTCGCAGCTGATTTGACCAAAGAAATGCTCGCCAATACGGCACGCCATCTGGAAAGCTATAAAAATATCTGGTATTTCGTTGCAGATGCGGAAGCTCTGCCATTTTTGGATGAGACCTTTGATGCTGTCACGTGCCGGATTGCGCCCCACCATTTTCCCCATCCTGAAAAATTCATTGCCGAAGCTGCCCGAGTTTTAAAGCCAGGCGGGAGATTCCTGTTAGTTGATAATGTTTCACCGGATGAAAAAGAGCTGGCTGATTATATGAACAATGTTGAGAAAATGCGGGATGACAGCCATTACCGGTGTTTGTCAACGGCAGAATGGAGAAAGCTGTTTGCTGCTTCAGGACTAAATGAAACGAACACGAAAAGCAGGAAGAAAACCTTCGAATTCCCGTCCTGGGTGAGGCGGACGGCTGAAAGCGATGAACAGATTAAGGCAGTCGAAGAGTATATTCTGCAGGCTGACCAGGCTGCTGCGGATTATTTTCAAATTGAACTTCAAGAAGGCAAGGTTCAATCCTTTAAAGTGGATGAATGGATGGCACTTTGCATAAAACAATAGGAGGAAACGATCATGGATTTAAACCTGAAAAATAAAAAAGCGCTTGTCGTGGCTTCAAGTCAGGGCCTCGGAAAAGCCATTGCGGCACAGCTTGCAAAAGAAGGCACCAGGGTAATGATAACAAGCAGGGACGAAGCAAAACTAAAGAGCGTTCAAAAGGAATTCCGTGACCAATTCAATGCCGATGTTGAGTATTACCGTGCAGATGTCACAAACCCTGAGGATATTAAAAACTTGATTCAGCATACAGCTGAAACACTTGGGGGAATTGATATTTTAATCAATAATGCCGGAGGTCCTCCCGGGGGAACGTTCGAAAACCTGACAGATGAAGACTGGGAAAAAGCGTTTCAGCTAAATCTATTAAGCCATGTCAGACTGATCCGTGAGGCACTCCCTGAATTAAAGAAAAATGGCGGCAGGATCATTAATATAGCATCATCAAGCATTAAGCAGCCGATACCAGGCCTGCTCTTATCCAATACATTCCGCCTTGGAATTGTCGGACTGACCAAAACACTCTCAGAGGAATTGGCAGATTATAATATCTTAATAAATACCGTAGCTCCGGGAAGAATTGCGACTGACCGGGTTGATTATCTGGATCAGCACAACGCTGACCGTCAGAATATTACCAAAGAAGAGGTTGCAGAAAGAGCCAAAAGCAAAATTCCGCTGGGCAGATACGGAACCCCGGAAGAATTTGCGAACATGGTCACCTTCCTTGCATCTGATGCCAGCAGCTACGTGACTGGCAGCTCCATTTTAGTCGATGGAGGAATGGTGAAAGCTCTATAGAACGGGGAAAGTCAGAGTCTGAACCCTGGGCCAACTTCGGACACTGCAAGCAGAAAGAAGCGTGCCAGAGTCAGAACCCGGTTCAACTTCAGACACAGAAAGCAGAAAGAGGCGCGCCAGAGTCAGAACCTGGTTCAACTTCGGACACAAAAAGCAGAAAGAAGCCTGCCAGAGTCAGAACCCGGGCCAACTTCAGACACAGAAAGCAGAAAGAGGCGCGCCAGAGTCAGAACCCGGTTCAACTTCAGACACAGAAAGCAGAAAAAGGTGCGCCAGAGTCAGAACCCGATCCAACTTCAGACACAGAGTGCAAAAATCACAAGCTCAAAGTCCGAACACACCGCACCACCTGAAAACTCACCCAAAATAAAAAGACGATTTTCCCCATCGCCCTGGGAAAATCGTCTTTCCCATTAACCCCTTTTTGTTATCAGAATCCAGATATACAAAAGAATTGAAATCACAACCGAGCCGGCTGCTGTCAAATAAATCGTGCTGTACCCAAACAAATAAGCGATCTGCCCAAACACGATGGCGCCAATCCCTACTCCAAGGTCGAAGAAGGAAAAGAACGTAGCATTGGCCATCCCGCGCCGATTGGCAGGCGCTTCTTTTACAGACCAGGCTTGAAGGGCGGGCTGGACAGATCCAAATCCGAGACCATAAAGAATCGCAGCTATATACATAATCATGCTGCTCGGAAGCCATGCCAGCAGGAACATGGCTGCCAAAATCAGCACCGCTCCTGGTAAGAATACAGCCTGGTGACCTCTTTGATCATATAATCTGCCGGCAAAAGTCCGGGAAATCATTAAGGCTATGGCAAACAGCAGGAAGTACCAGTGGATGCCGCCTATCCCTTTTTGGGCTGAGTATATAGGAAGAAATGATGCGATGCCCCCGAAGGTGACGGTGATGAAAAATAAAAGAAATGAAGGCCTTAAAGCACTCTTTTCATAAATGTCCCAGCGCTTCTGGGGCACACTTTGTTTTTCAGCCTGCTTGTAGTTGATCCTCGATGACAACACCAGTGCGGCTAAACCCAGCAGAGCACAAATTAAGAATAAGAGTTTGAAAGAGATGACTCCGGCGAGCGCCAGTCCCAGGGTGGGGCCAAATGCCAGGGCAATGTTCCCGGAAAGCCCGAAGTATCCCATTCCTTCTCCCCGACGCTTTGCAGGAATTAAATCCGTGGCAATGGTTCCCGAGGCTGTAGTGGAGAAACCCCAGCCAAATCCCTGGATAATCCTTAAAACAAATAAGAAGATTAAACTATTAATGAAACCAAATGACCCAACCGAGAGCACGAAAATTGCCAGGCCTGTTAAATAGACAAAGCGCCTGCCTTTGGTCTCCAGCGTATGCCCTGCATAAGGACGCAATAGCAGAGCCGAAAATGTAAAGATACCGACCACTATCCCGATCAGCTGGTCATTCCCGCCCAATTTTTCCACAAAAAGAGGGATAGTGGGCAATGTCATTTGAAATCCGAGAAAAATAAAAAAGTTGGACATCAAGATCAGAACAAAATCCCTTGACCATATCTTTTCGGAACCTGCAATCTGTTTTTTTGCTTCTCCTGATAAAGTATCAGCCATATAATTCCTCCCACAATGCTGTAAAATGATTAGGTAATCTAAATATTTTTCTATTATAAAGGAAAACAAATGGAAATTCTATTTTAAGGAGCGGCCAGATGAAGATTAGAGAAAGAGGAGTAACAATTGGAACACTGAGACCTGGAAAAAAGAATTGCATTACAGATATAGATGGAGTCATGGCAGGCCACATCACTCTGGACTATCCTCTGGATGATGAACAATATGTCTGTACGGGCGTAACTGCCGTTTTGCCGCATGGAGGAAATCTTTTTCGTGAAAAAGTCCCGGCAGCCTCCTATGTCATCAATGGCTTTGGTAAAACGACGGGGCTGGTGCAGGTGGAAGAACTGGGTGTAATTGAATCTCCGATTATGCTGACCAATACATTCGGAGTGCCGTCAGTCACACAGGGAACGCTGGAATACCTGCTAAAAACCACACCGGAAATTGGAGACACAACCGGAACCGTTAATATCATCACAGGAGAATGCAATGACGGATATTTGAATTCCATCCGAACACTCCCTGTAAAACCGGAACATGCAATAGCAGCCATTCAAAATGCCAAGCCGGGAAAAGTGGAAGAAGGTGCGGTCGGAGCTGGTACAGGCATGGTGTGTTTTGGGTATAAAGGGGGCGTGGGTGCTTCTTCACGGGTAATCACCGTGGAACAAAGCACAAATGAATACAAAATCGGATGTCTGGTGGTCACGAACTTCGGCAATAGCAGCGAATTTCCGTTCATTAAATACGGACTGTCAGAAATTCCGCCGAAAACAAAGGACACGCCTGATGGCTCAATCATGATCATCCTGGCGACAGACGCACCTGTCAGCGACAGACAGCTGAAAAGGCTCGCGAAGAGATGCGGCATAGGCCTCGGACGGGCAGGAAGCCATTTCAGCAACGGCAGCGGCGACATCGTTATCGCTTTTTCCACCGCTAACAAAACCCTTCATGGAAGCAGCAATATGATCGAAACTGCCCATTTTATCAGAGATGATCACCCCATCATGAATCAGCTTTTTCAAGGTGCGGCAGAGGCTGCGGAGGAAGCGATTCTTAATTCGCTGTCACAGGCAAAGACCGCAAAAGGGCGGAATAGAAGAGTGGTGGAGGGGATGTTTTCCCATTAGTTGTTTAAATTATCTCTTAATCGGGTACATTGTATTTAACAAGCTTAGCAGCTGCTAACAAACTTTCCAGCAAATAATGATTTGAATAATCTGAAAACTTCTGTTACAATAGAAAAAAGGTCAAGGGGTTGATTGCAAATGGAAAAACGTCTACTTAACTCGCCGCAACAGTCTGAGGAAAACGTGTCATTGTTAGCAGAACAAGTCCTAAATCAAGCTCTTAAGGAATACCGAATAGAAAAGCTTCGCGAAAAAATTGATGAAGCTCTCACTAGCCGAAACCAAAAAGAATTTATGCGCCTTACGGATGAATTAAAGAAAATCTCTTAAGCAAAGCAAATAATACTAATGTTAAAAAGGCAGCCTGTTCGAAAGAACGGGGCTGTCTTTTGTTGTTTTAAAGCCTAAAAATATGATCTCAAAACCGGAGCAACCGAGGAAAAAGGTCGTCATACCTGCACTATTTTTTATACAAACAAAACCATCCTGCCGCTGTTCCCAACCCCCTCCTGTTTCACCAAACTGTTCCATATCGTTCCAAAACGAAACACTGAAACAATCCCCAAACACATCAAGCCCTGGTACAAAGGGCATTCCACATTGGCACAATAATTGCACCATAAATCACTAAGCAAAAATGAAAGAAGAAGCGCAAAGGGGAGGAAGCTATGTTTGAAGAGAAATTAGATTTAAGATTGCCTGGGCCCGTACAGGTTCCGAAAGAAATACAGCGTGCCATGCTGAGAAGTTTCGATCATCCCATGATGGATTACCGGAATCCGGCCTTCCAGGATGTGCTCCTTGAAACCACTGAAAAGTCTAAAATGATATTCCAGACTGAAAACCTGGTGATCCCGCTTACCTCGAGCGGAGCTTCCGCTCTTGAAACAGCCATTATTAACACGGTTGGCCCTAATGATACGATCATCCTTTGCGTAGTCGGCTATTTTGGCGAATATCTACAGGGGATTACCGACCATATTGGCTGCAAAACCGTCCGTGTTGATGCGGAATGGGGGAATATTGTTGATCCCGATGATGTGAGAAAAGCATTAAAGGAAAACCCTGAAGCGAAGGCGGTTTTTGCAACGCACTGTGAAACATCCACTTCTGCCATAAACAATATTAAAGAGATAGCGGCCGTTGTAAAAGAAACGGATGCCATTTTCCTCGTGGATGCAGTCAGTTCGATCGTCGGCACACCTCTATATATGGACGAGTGGGGGATCGATATTGTAGCAACTGGAGGACAGAAAGCGTTAATGCTGCCGCCTGGCCTTGCATTAATCACGTTGAGTGAAAAAGCCTGGAACACTGTGAATAAGCACCAGTGCCCATCCTTTTACTTTGACCTCAAGCTCTATAAAAAAGGATTGGAATCAGGGTCCGGCACACCATATACGCCGAATATATCACTTGTATGCGGGCTTCTTGAAGCCTGCAATATGATAGAAAAAAGCGGAGGAATAGAAGCTGAATACAAAAGGCATGCTGCACTTCGGGATATGACCAGAGCGGGTGTCCGGGCATTAGGTCTTGAATTGCTGGTGGATGATTCGGCAGCAAGCCCAACCCTGACAGCTGTAAAATTAAAAAATGCCGATGAATTCAGAAGGATGATGCGGGAAGAATTTCATATCGCATTGGGAGGCGGTCTTGGTAAGGTGAAGAATCAGATTCTGCGCCTGGGCCATATGGGTTACACAGATGCTGCTGATATGCTGAAAATGTTTGCTGCGATGGAGCTTGCTTTAAAGAAAAGCGGACACGAAGTGGAGTTGGGTGCAGGAGTTTCCGCAGCTCAGCGGCATTGGCTTGAAAATCCATATTGTTAAATTCCTGATCCTAAGGAGATGTGATCCCGGTGAACATCCTTGAAAAACGACTCGCCGACCTGGCAAACCTGCCTTCAGTTACTCCTGGGGATCAGATCCATTTGACACCAGATTGTGTATTCGTCAGCGGTCAAAGTTCACGTAATGTCATAAAAGCATTTAACAGGCTGGGCTTCAAAAATGTAAAAAATGCAGCCAGAATTCTCTTTTCTCATGGGAAGGCAGAAGATGAGGAAATCCGTCAATTCTGTAAAGAAAAAGGAATAAGAGTAATAGATTGTGATTTGCCTCAGCATTTTCGGGCAGAAAATAAGACGCTGAATGGAATGGTCTTTGCAGGGATAGAAGAGGACATGAAATGTTTGGGTGTAAGAGGGGCCATTCCCGTCGTCATCTCGCCGGATTCAATGGCGGCTTGCCTGGCAACCGGGTCATTAACTATGTTCATACCTGAATCAGTTTATATTGAGATAAGCGGAGCATTAAGCGGAAAAGTAAATGGTAAAAAGCTTTGCAAATATCTGGTGGATATTTTTGATGACAGTTTAATAGGAAGTGCAGTGATTTTGGGTGGAAAGGTTCTAGAACAGCTGAAAGCAGGCGATCTTAAGGAGCTGTCCTATTTTTTTCAGCTTTCCGGCACGGCAATAGGGATTTGTTCACCAGGAGGCCCCTTTGGACAGGTTGAAAGCGTGATAAAAATAAAGTCAGACACTATTAAGGTGTAAGCTGCCTAAATAACAGACTGACTATTAAGAAAACTTACCGATATTTTCCTTGGCATCTGGTAAGATTAATTTAATATAATAATAAATCTTGTCCAAGAGAAAAGGAGAATGAGGTGAAGTCATGACTGAAATTGCCATTCTGACCCCGCTTGATGCACTGATACAAGTCTCAAGGGAAGCTGCGAAAAAGACCGGAGAAGATGTCGCTGTAAGAAAAGTGAGCTTCCGAAATGCTATTGCAGCTGCCAAAGAATTTGAAAAATCCGGCACAGAAGTCATTATCAGCAGAGGAACAATGGGATTAAAGCTCATTGAGTCCGACCTTAGCATACCTGTGGTGCAGATCCCCATAACCGGATACGATCTGCTCCGTACGATCAAAGATGCACAAAAATTGGGACAGAGGATTGGAATAGCTGACACCCGGGATGTTCTGCAGGGCATTGAAACAATCGAATCTGTGCTGGGCATTTCGATTGAAAAGCATAGCGTTGCTGCACCTGAAGAAGCCGAGGCAGCGGTGGAGGCTCTCAGCAAAAAAGAAATAGATGTACTGATCGGCAAAAGTATTTTTACGAACAAAGTCAAAAAAGATTCGATTAAAACGGTGATATTAACGTCTGGAGTGGAATCGGTCATCCAGGCGATTCATGAAGCAAGAAGCCTGATAGATGTGAGGCGCACCGAACTGAAACGCACCAAAGAACTCCAGGCAATTCTTGATTTTATTGCGGATGGTGTTATTGCTGTGGATGAACAAGGGATTATTACAGTATGCAATCCTTCTGTCTACAGCATCTTGAACCTTCCCTATGAATCGGTTATCGGTATGCAGATAGATGATATTCTTGTAAATTCACAAATGCAAAAGGTTCTTTCGAGCGGGAAGGAAGAGCTGAACCGCATCCAGGATGCCAATGGTGTGAAAGTGGTTGCCAATCGAATACCCATTAAACACGAGCAAAAGGTGTTTGGGGCAGTTTGTACGTTTCAGGCGGTCCACAAGCTTCAGCAGCAGGAGCAGGAAATCCGCAAAAAGCTCCTTCACCGCGGCCATGTCACGAAATACAGTCTTCATAATATAGTCGGGGAAAGTGAGATGTATCAAAAAGCGATTCAAAAGGTGAAGAAATATTCACAGGTGGATTCTACTATTCTCCTGACGGGTGAAACAGGCGTGGGAAAAGAAGTGTTCGCCCATCTGATCCATAGCTTCAGCAAGCGGTCGGAAGGGCCATTTGTAGCAGTGAACTGTGCGGCTATTCCCGAAAACCTCCTCGAAAGCGAGTTGTTCGGCTATGTCGAAGGAGCCTTTACGGGTGCAAAAAAAGGCGGAAAAACAGGATTATTTGAATTGGCCCATCAGGGGACCATTTTCCTTGATGAGATTGGCGAACTTGCTGAATCCCTTCAGGCCCAGCTGCTCAGGGTTCTGCAGGAAGGGGAAGTGATGCGGCTGGGAGATGAAAGGGTCATTCCCATTAATATTCGGGTGGTCGCTGCTTCGAACCGGAACTTTGAAAAAATGGTAGAAGAAGGGAGCTTTAGGGCTGATTTGTATTATCGCCTTAATATCCTTGATATCCCGATTCCTTCATTGCGTGAACGGATTCCTGATATTCCTTTACTATGCGATTTCTTCTTGAAAGAATTGGAACCGGGAATCCGGAGAAATAGTAAGGGTTTCACTGCTGATGCTATGAGAATTCTGCAAAGCTATGATTGGCCGGGGAATATACGCCAGCTAAGGAATATTGTTGAACGGTCGATGATTCTTTCTCCTGAAAGTATGATAGATGCAGAAACAGTTTTAGCAGCAGGCGGGAAAGACTTTACCAAATTGCATGAGCTGAAACAACATAGCAATAGTGAAGAATTTGATTCAGAGACGAAGCTTCAGAGCTTTGAGAAAGAGTATATTCTGAACGTGCTGAAGCAGGTAAACGGGAATAAAACAGAAGCAGCGAAGATTCTTGGAATCGGCAGGACGACCCTCTGGCGAAAAATAAATAGTTTGTGAGGAGGAGAAAAAATGAATGAAACCATGGCACCGCCTCCGCTGAATGAAAATGTCATATCCAGATTAAGAAATATTTTCGGCGAAGACCGGCTTTTAACCAATAGCACTGACATGATGACTTACTCCTATGATGCATCCTTTGAAACACAGCTCCGTCCAAAAAATCCCCAGGCGGCCGTTATTGCGCTTTCAACGGAAGAAGTCAGTGAATGTGTTAAACTGGCCAACGAATATAACATTCCTGTGTACCCGAGGGGCGCAGCCACAGGGCAAACAGGCGGAGCCGTGCCGGTTAAAGGCGGCATTATGCTGGACTTATCGAAAATGAACAGGATACTGGAAATCGATCACCGGAATATGCAGACAGTAATTGAACCGGGAGTCATCCAAAACGATTTAAATGAGGCATTAAAGCCTTATGGGCTAAGGTTTCCTCCAGACCCGGGAAGCGCCAATATGTGCACAGTGGGGGGCATGGTTTCCAACAATTCCAGCGGACTGAGGGCAGTTAAATATGGTGTCACCCGCCATTATGTGCTGGGAATGGAAGTCGTGCTGCCCACTGGTGACATTATCGTGACAGGCGGCGCTAAATCGAAGGCACTTAAATCAGTCTCCGGGTATGATCTTGCCCACTTAATGATTGGTTCGGAAGGTACGCTTGGAATTGTGACGCGTCTGCGCCTCAAACTATTGCCGCTCCCCGTCACAAGAGGAATCGTCCTATGCTCTTTTGAGAGATTGGAAGAAGCAGGCGAGGCTGTTAACGCTGTATTTTCTTCAGGCCTGCAGCCATCGGCCATCGAAATCATGGATTTCAATTGTACAAAGGCTGTAAATATGATGAAGCCTGAGCTGAATCTTCCGCTGAACAATGAAGCAATATTGGTTTTTGAAGTGGATGGAGCCAGGGAGGAAGTTACTTCGCAAGTGAACCGGCTCAAAGCTGTGGTTGAAAAATTTACGAATTATATAAAATTCAGCGATGAGCCGGAAGAGTGTGAAAAGCTCTGGCAGGCCAGGAAGCTTGTTGGTGCAGCTGTTGGACTATTGAAGCCGGGCGGATTCCGGGTGTATGGCGGAGAAGACATCTGCGTGCCAATTTCAAAACTTCCTGAAACACTGCGGGAGATTCATAATATCGCAGACCGATATGGCATCATCTGCGGGATATACGGCCATGTTGGCGATGGGAATATGCACACAGGTCCAGTGGTGAATATGAACAATCAGCTTGAAATGGAAAATGTGCAGAAAATGATCGATGATATTCATGAGCTCGCAATCAGGATGGAAGGAACCACTACTGCTGAACATGGAGTGGGAATTGTCCGTGCCAAATATATGGATGTGGAGCATGGAGCAGCCATGGAAGTCATGCGGGCTATTAAGAAGACTCTTGATCCGAATAACATTTTAAATCCGGGCAAAATGGCACTGCCTAATTAGGATGGAGGTGAATGAGGATTGAAATTGCTGACGGCAGAAGAATCTATGAAAACCTGTGTACGCTGCGGTGCATGCCGCAATGTATGCCCAACTCTGAACATTACAGGCAGGGAAGCTGATGGTCCCAGAGGCAGAGTATTGATGGCCAGGAGTCTGATTGAGGGCAATATTCCTGTAAATCAGGAAATCAAAGATCAGCTCGACCGGTGCCTTCTGTGCTCAGCCTGTGTGGATGCCTGCCCAATCGATGTGCAGGTTCCTGATATCGTTATGCTCGCCAAGGAGAGAATTGCAGCAGCGGCTGAAGCTCCGGTTCAAACGGATATAAAAAAACCTGCCTATCCGGCACGTACATTTAAAGACTACTTTTTTGATCATGTTCTTGCCAATCAAAAAAGACTTAATACTGTTGGCAATCTTCTATGGTTTTATCAAAAAAGCGGCCTTCAGTCTGTAACCAGAGGACTGGGCATCCTGAAATTCTTTCCGGAGCAGATGAGGCAGATGGAAAGAATTACGCCTTCCATTTTGCCGCCTTCAAGGCGGAAACAACATCCTGTGTATACACCCAGTGCTTATGAAGAAAAGGAACCAAGGGGCAGGGCAGCCTTTTTCCACGGGTGTATTATGGATGTCATGTTCAGAGAAACAAATGATAATTCTATTAAACTTCTCTCTAAAACCGGCTTTGATGTAGTCACACCGAAAGCACAGGTATGCTGCGGAGCACTGCACCACCACAGCGGGAAAAAAGACAAGGCCATTGAATTGGCCAAAGCGAATATACAGGCTTTTGAAGAAGCAAATGTGGATTATATCATTACCAATGCAGGAGGGTGCGGTGCGGCACTCGCGGAGTATGCGGACTTGTTCCGTGATGATCCCCTTTGGCTGGAACGGGCAAAAGCATTCTCTGCCAAAATCAGGGATATCAGTGAAATCATTTATGAGAAAGGCGAAATGCCTGCAGCTGCCGGCCGGGGTGAACGGGTTACCTATCAGCCTTCATGCCACCTGCAATATGTGATGAAAGTGAAAGATGCTCCAGCTAAATTGGTGAAGGAAATTCCAAACTCAGAGTATGTGGATCTTCCTGAGAAGAAATATTGCTGCGGGTCTGCAGGAATTTATAATTTGCTGCAGCCGAAGCTTGCGAATGAAATATTGGATAAGAAAATGTCACGGGTTAAAGAAACGGAATCTGCTGTTCTGATTACAGCCAATCCGGGATGCTTCCTCCAAATGAAACTGGGGGTTTATCGTGAAGGAATGGAAGATCAGATAGAAACAAAGCATGTTGCCGACTATCTTATGGAGTCAATTGAAAGGGCAGAATCTGCCGGAAAACAATAAAGGTTTCAAATCGAAACGGAATGGCGGGCAATTTGTTTCAAAAGAGAACGAGCATGATGAATAAGTCGTATTGGAAGGAACTCAGAAATGAAATACAGAAAAAGTCCGAATGTCCCATTAGATTTGAAACCGCTTACTATTTTGGTTCACTGCAAAAAAAATGAATCAAAATTTTTGCTTTTGGCACAAAAATTGCACTGAAGTTTAATGAAGCAATACATAAACATGGAGGTGAATAAACTGACCGAGGAATAAGTTCTTACCAGAGAAAGTAATTTAATTTGTTTTCAAGGGAATAATTACGCATCTAATTTACAGAAATTTAAAAATTTTCTTTATATGGGGGAAAATGAATATGAAATTTAAAAGGATTTCGTTCTTATCTCTTGCCATTGCGTTGGTATTCTTTTTGCAGGCATGCAGTTCTTCACCTCAGGGTGCAAGCTCAGAGGAAAAGAAAAGCAGCGGAAATTATCCCGAGCGGCAGATTGAAATTATTGTCGGCTTTGGTGCGGGCGGGGGAAGTGACAATTTTGCAAGGGCCATTGCAAAAGAAATGAAAGATATTCTTGGTGTAAACATTAATGTTGTGAATATGCCTGGTGCTGCGGGAATCAATTCCGCTGACCATGTGGCCAGGCAGCCAGCTGACGGCTATACTATCTGGTCTGCAACATCCAATCATCCCGTAAATATTGCAGCAGGTGTGGAAAAAAATGATTTGAGCAAATTAACCTCTGTCGGAAGAGTCCAAAATGATACCATGACCCTTCAAGTAAAAAGCGACGGCAAGTTCAAAGATATTGATGATCTTATCGCACAGGCTAAGGAAAAACCCGGCGAGATCACCATTGGCGGTACAGGTTCAGCGGGGTTTGATGAACTGGTAGTCAAACAGTTTGAAAAAGCCACAGGAACAAAGTTTAATTATATCTCATTTGAAGGTTCCGGAGAGATGACAGCAGCACTGCTCGGGGGACATATTGATGTCATTGCAGAGGAGCCTGGCCCATCGATTGCCCAGCTGGAAAGCGGAGATATTAAAATGCTGATTGCTTTTACTGAAGAGAAAATGGAAGGCTTCGAGGACGTGCCAATTTCAACTGAAATGGGGATAGATGTAACAGACGGCCAGGGCAGAGGCTTTATGGTCCACGCAGATACACCGCCGGAAATCATTTCAGCGCTTGAAAAAGCCCTTGAAGAAGCGAAGGATCGTCCGGACTATAAAGAGTATGAAAAAGCCAATTACCTGCACCTTAGGGATGGGTGGCTGAACTCAAAAGAGTATAATGCAGAATTTGAGAAGCTTATCGACACCTACGGTTCTCTATTAACCGATATGAAATAACATAAGCCAAAAGGCAGGATATCTGCCTTTTGCCTCTCTGCCGGTTAATTGATGGATTTTAATAGATTTGCTCGATAGGCTGCTGAAGATTTTGTCGAAGGAAAACTGGTTTTATCTAAACATGAGAACCTTTGTACAGGTTATTGACTGCCATTCTTAATGGCAGATATGATCGCCATATAAGCTGTATCCAATATACAGCACACAGTGTACAACAGGAGAACATTCATCTCTTCTGAAAAATGAAGAAGGAGGATAGGCGAAAATGGTGCAGGCACTTAAATTTACGCAGCCGCTTTATCAGCAAATCTATGACATTATAAAAAGTTCCATTTTGTCTGGTGAATTGATGCCGGGTGAGAAAATCAATGTTTCTCACCTGGCGAAAAAATACAATATCAGCCGTACCCCGTTGCGGGAGGCTCTCCGCCAGCTGCAAATAGAAGGATTGCTGGTTCAGAATCAGCTGGGGCTGACTATTGTAAGACTGGATGAAGCCGATTTTAAAGATCTATACGAAACTCGCATCATGCTTGAGCCTCAAATAATGGGACTTATTTTAAAAACGATTACAGATGAGAAGCTTGATGTCATCGAAAAAATCCTTGAAAGAGCAGAAGATGCCTTTACGGTAGGAAACCATCTTCATTTACTTGAATTGAATGCAAAGTTTCATGATCGGCTCTTGGAAGCAAGCCCAAACAAGCGGGCAGTACACTTGCTGCAGCAGGTACGTTCATTTCTATTGCTTTACCGGGCCAATATATTAAAAAACAACGAGCATAATAGAGAAATTCTAAAGGAACATCGCCAAATCCTTCATGCTCTTAAAGCCCGGGACGACATAGCTGTCTATCAATCTGCAGAAAACCATCTGCGCAATGATCTGGAGCGAGGGACAAATATGATCCGTGAATAAAAAAGGGAGCATCTCCACTCGCCAAAATAGAAATGCTCTCTCGTCATAAAAAATCGATTTTATTATAACATGCACAATTTAGAAATGTATAGAAATGAACAGCTGCCGGTCACTTCGGGCTCACTTCCGACACAAATATTCAAATGGGGTGTTCTGGATGGGACCATTACAAGGAATGAAAGTCCTTGATGCATCGCAAATCATGGCGGGCCCGTACTGTACCATGGTCCTTGCTGATCTCGGTGCGGAAGTCATGAAAGTGGAGAAAGTGAACGGCGGAGACGATTCCCGCCAAATGGGGCCTTATGTGAATGGGGAATCCACTTGCTTTTTCCAAATTAACCGAAATAAAAAAAGCATTGCTTTAAATCTTAAAACTCAAGAAGGAAAAGAAGTCTTTTACAAGCTGGCTAAGGAAGCAGATGTGGTGGTGGAGAATTATCGTCCGGGTGTGACCAAATCACTTGGCATTGATTATGAAAGCCTGAAAGAGATTAATCCCGGCTTGGTTTATTGTTCGATATCAGGCTATGGGCAGACCGGTCCTTATTCCCATAAAGGCGGGTTCGACCTGGTAGCCCAAGGGATGACAGGCCTTATGAGCATGACCGGGGAAAAAGGAATGCGTCCGATGAAATCCGGCATTGCCGTTTATGACATTGGTGCAGGCATAACGGCAGCCTATTCGATTCTGGCAGCTTATATCCATAAAATGAAGACGGGGGAAGGCCAGCATGTGGATATTGCCCTCGCAGAAATCGGTCTTCCATGGTTTACGTGGGAGGCAGGAGCCTATTTTGCAGAAGGAACGATACCGGAGGCAACCGGCTGGCGGCACCGGGTGTCTGCTCCTTATCAGGCTGTAAAAACCAAATCAGGTTATATGATGCTCGGATGTGCCAATCAGAGAACTTGGGAAAGGTTTTGCACAGATGTTGCCGAAAGGCCTGATTGGATAAACGATCCCCGTTATAAAACGAATTTATTGAGAAACCAGCATGTGATTGACCTGGAAGAAGATATTGAAGAAGTACTTATGCAGCAGGATACGAATTATTGGATAGACCGCTGCGAAAAAGCGGGAGTGCCTGCGGGACCCATCAATAACTTTGCAGAGGCTGTTCAGGATCCGCACTATGAAGCGAGAGGCATGATTCAGGAAGTTGAACATCCTGTCATCGGAAAAATGAAAATGATTGGCATTCCCACAAAATTTTCTGAAACTCCTGGTGAGGTGAGAACCCCTTCACCACTGTTCGGACAGGACACGATTGAGGTATTAACGGGCCTCGGGTATGACGAAAAGTCCATCCGGAATTTAACAAAAGCCGGAGCTGTCAGAACTTTGGAAAATGATCCAATCCTGAATAAAAAATAGCAGAAAGGTCGGCGTGATATGTCTAAAAGTCTCGAAGCATATAGCGGGGAAAAAACGTGCAGTGAGCCGGTTTATCTGAAGGTTGAAGGGGATATTGCCTTTATCTGCTTCAACCGGCCGGAAAAAAGGAACGCACTAAGTTATGACATTTGGTTAAGGATTCCACAGCTTGTGGATGAATGCGAACAAAACCCTAATGTAAAAGTGATTATTTTTAAAGGCACTGGTACAGCTGCCTTCTCGGCAGGAGCAGATATCAGCGAATTCAAATCCCTTAGGTATACAGCAGAAGGTGCTGAAAAATATAACAAAGCCACCATGATAGCGGAAAAAGCAATTATGGATGCATCAAAGCCAACGATTGCTATGATAAAGGGTTTTTGTGTTGGAGGCGGTTGTGAGATTGCCGTTGCCTGTGACTTCAGGTTCTCTGATGACAAAGGGAGGTTTGGCATAACTCCAGCTAAGCTTGGATTAGTATACAATACACCAGGGACCAAAAATCTGGCAGATCTGGTCGGACCGGCAAAGGCCAAGGATATTCTGTATACCGGAAGGCTGATGGATGCAGACGAGGCATACAGAATCGGTCTCATTGACCGGATCTATCCAACAGAGTCCATAAATGAGGAAACTCTCAAATATGCAGAATTAATTTGCCGAAATGCCCAGCTGTCGGTCCGCGGTTCCAAAAAAATCATTCACGAAGTGCTTGCCGGGGCAGTGGAAGATTCCCCTGAGACGGCCCAGATGGTGATTGACTCATTTATTTCAGAGGATTATAGAGAAGGAGTTCACTCATTTTTGGAGAAGCGCAAGCCTATTTTTAAGTACTCTTAAAGAAAATCTCCAGGAGGCTCATAGCCTCCTCTATAAAAATTTCAGGGGGAATGAGAGATGCAGCTGGAACGAAATCTTTCCATAATCATGATCGTCTTTTCGTCTTTTTTTCTGGTCATGTCACTCCAGATAGAAAATAGGACAGGAAATTTCATTTCAGCAGGAACATGGCCGGCAGCTTTAATGATCCTGATGCTAATTCTATCGGTTATCCTGCTGTTGAGGGCTTTGAAGGCGAAGAATGTTCAGAATATCAAGGGGGATGCCGGTGACTCAGCAGATACAGATAGCGAAGACCAGCTGGTTCATCCGAAAAAGTTCTTCCACTTGTTCGCGGTTCTTGCAATCTATACCTTTATTCTTGGTTATGTTGGTTTTATTATTGCGACGATTCTGGGGATTTTTGTTATGGCGCTTCTGTTTGGAATGAAAAGCTATATTCGGGCATTGCTGACAGGTATTCTGGCAACTGCAGGGTCTATTGTGCTGTTTCCCATTTTATTAAATTTGCCATTCCCGCGGGGAACCGGGATTTTTTATTCACTTAGCTTGCTGTTTTATTAATAGCCAACTTTAATAAAAGAGGTGAACGGAATGATAGAAGGACTTTTAGGCGGTTTTGGCAATCTTTTTGAGCCTTTTAATTTTTTCATTCTTATGGTCGGCGTCCTGCTTGGTTTCATTGGAGGAGGGATCCCGGGTATAAGCGGAACCATGCTGGTCATTATTCTTCTTCCTGTCAGTTATGCAATGGATCCGGCTGCGGCATTCCTGCTGCTGACTTCCATTTATGCCACGTCTGTTTTTTCAGGGTCCATAAGCGCTATTCTGTTTAGAACCCCAGGCACTCCGGAAGCGGTGGCAACCGTTTTCGACGGGTATCCCATGGCAAAGAAGGGGGAAGGGGGAAAAGCCCTCGGCATTTCCATCTTCAGTTCCGCAACAGGGGGTGTTTTTGGAACTCTGGTTTTAATCTTTCTGACACCTCTGCTCGCCTCTTTTGCTCTGAGTTTTTCGTCCCCGGAGTATTTTGCGCTGGCTCTAATGGGTCTGACGGTAGTAGCTTCCTTGAGCGCAGGCAATTTGGTCAAAGGATTTATTGGTGTTTCCTTCGGTTTGTTTATCGCCACGATAGGCATCGATACAATGACGGGTGTGCCAAGATTTACATTCGGATCAGGCCAGTTAATGTCGGGTATTGACTTCATTCCTGTTCTGATTGGATTATTCGCCATTTCAGAGGTGCTGCGCCGTGTCCAGCAGGTCCATAAGGTAAATACGAAGCAAAAGGTGAGATCTGAACTGCCTGACTGGAATGTGATGAAGCGTATTTCGGGTGTCATTGGCCGTTCATCGCTGTTAGGAGTATTTATAGGAATCCTTCCCGGTATTGGGGCAACGACTGCTGCCATGCTCAGCTACAGTGAAGCCGCCCGCTGGTCAAAAAAATCAAAAGAATTCGGAACAGGTATTCCTGAAGGAGTTGCTGCACCGGAATCCGCCAATAACGCAGCGGCGATGGGTGCCATGGTTCCACTCCTATCCCTGGGAATCCCGGGCAGTGCTACAACTGCCATTTTGCTCGGTGCCTTTATCCTGCATGGGATTCAGCCGGGGCCTTTAATGTTTACCACACAGGGTTCTTTAATTTATACCATCCTGATGGGACTTCTGGTTGCCAATTTGATGATATTACTTATTGCCAAACCGTTTATTTCGATCTTCTCAAAGATTTTGCTGGTACCATATACGGTTATTGGACCACTCATAATTCTCTTTTGTATAGTGGGTACATTCGCTGTCCGCAACTCCATATTTGATGTGGCTATGATGCTGGTATTCGGAATCATCGGCTATTATCTGGAGAATGCCAAATTCCCGCTGGCACCCATTGTTCTTGGCGTTGTGCTCGGTCCCATTGCGGAAGATCAGTTCAGACGGGCCATGCAAATGTCAAACAATGATATTTCTATTTTCTTCACAAGGCCGATTGCTTTAGCCTTCATCATTCTGTCGATCATCAGTATTTTGTACCCTTTCATTAATAAATGGATTAAAAAGCGCAGAAACCAGGGTGGCGGCACGGATCAGACCGTGGCTTCCTAAAAGGCGGAGGTGATGTGGAGATGATATTTAATTTTGAAGGACAGAATCCGGACGTGCATGAATCTGTCTATTTGGCACCTAACACCTATATCATCGGTAATGTGAAACTGGAGGCTGATGTATCCATCTGGTTCAATACTGTGCTGCGAGGTGACAATGATTCGATTAAAATCGGAAAAGGCACCAATGTACAGGAAGGAACGATGATTCACGTGGATGAAGGCTATCCGGTTACCATTGGACAGAATGTCACAATTGGCCATAATTGTGTGATCCACGGCTGCACCATTGAAGACGGTGCCCTGATCGGCATGGGGGCTATCATCCTGAATGGTGCTCATATAAAGGCAGGGGCGGTGATAGCGGCTGGAGCAGTCGTCGGGGAAAATAAAGTGATTGAAAATCACATGCTTGCAGCAGGCGTTCCAGCAAGAACGTTAAAGCCGGTAAAGGAGGAACTTCAGGACCGTATCCTTGCAGGAGCTGAATTTTATCGTAAGAATGCTGTGAAATTCCGCCGTGCCGGAATTCTCTCAGATCAGCAAAAACTGGATTATTAGAAAAAGAATGAGCTAAAGACAAAGGATTTCCGGCAGCTTCCGGGGAAGTCTATATTGTCTCTAGCTCTATTTATATTCAAAGAGAGAAGGAGGGTACAAAAATGAGTCATGGGGAATCAGGAAATATCATATCACTGGATAAGGTCAGCTGGAAAAGAAACGGGAAGCAGATATTGGACAGTGTTTCATGGAAGGTAAGTGAAGGAGAGCATTGGGCCCTTTTAGGCTTGAATGGATCCGGAAAAACCACGATCCTGCAGATGATTACCGGCTACCTGTGGCCTAATGGCGGCCAGGTGTCCGTTTTAGGAAATCTTTATGGGAAGACCAATATTCCGGAGCTTCGAAAATCCATCGGCTGGGTAAGTACCTCGCTTGACGATAAGTTTCAATTTCGGCCGTCCGAATCCGCCCTTGAAATTGTTCTCAGCGGAAAGTTTGCGTCAATCGGTCTCTATCAGGAAATAACACAGCAGGACCTGGATCAGGCAAAGGACTTAATGAATCAGTTCAATATTAGCCATGTTCAGAATCAGACTCTCACATCCCTTTCACAGGGAGAGAAACGAAAGGCGATGATTGCAAGAGCGCTAATGGCTTCACCTCGGCTGCTGATTCTCGATGAACCATGCAATGGGCTGGATATCTATTCGAAGGAAGAATTACTGGGCTCTATTGAAAAAATGGCTGCACAGCCTGGCGGCCCCACGATTCTATATGTGACCCATCATATTGAAGAAATTGTTCCCTCCATCACCCACACCATGCTGCTGAAGGATGGGAAGGTCATCGCACAGGGGAGTAAGTGTCATACACTGACCGATCTGCTGCTTGAGGAAACATTTCGTGTACCAATCTCGGTAGAATGGGAAAACGGCCGTCCCTGGGTACGTGTAAAATCTTCGTCCAGGCTGGCGCATAGCCAATCATAATGGCAAATGATTGATTTTTGGGCAATTGTCCTTCATTATATTAAGATATCTTATACATACAAAATGGAGGAATGAAATTGGTTCGTTTCGGTATAGTAGGCACTAACTGGATTACAGAAAGATTTTTAAAAGCGGCACTGCAGGCTGAAGATTTTCAGCTGACAGCTGTTTATTCCCGCACTGAGGAAAAAGCAAAAGAATTTGCAGGCAAATATGGTGTGAAGAGGACTTTTACTGATTTACAGACGATGGCCGCAAGCGGCGAAATCGATGCCGTTTATATTGCAAGCCCGAATTCCCTGCATTCAGAGCAGGCTATTCTTTTTATGAAACACAAGGTTCATGTTTTATGCGAAAAGCCGATTGCCTCGAATACGAAGGAATTGCAGACGATGATCGCTGCAGCAAGGGAAAACAACGTTCTGCTTATGGAAGCCTTAAAGTCTGCATTAATGCCTAATTTTTTGGCCGTAAAAGAAAACCTTCATAAAATCGGACAAGCTCGCAGGTATTTTGCAAGCTTTTGCCAGTATTCTTCCCGCTATGATGCTTACAGGCAGGGAACGGTGCTGAATGCATTCAATCCCGAACTTTCGAATGGTTCATTAATGGACATTGGAATATACTGCATTTATCCGCTTGTGGCTTTATTCGGCAAACCGGAGGCAATTAAAGCTGCAGGCTATAAACTGGATTCAGGGGTCGATGGGGAAGGAAGCATGGTCCTTAAATATCCCGGCATGGATGCGGTGATTATGTTCAGCAAAATCACTAATTCAACCCTTCCTGCAGAAATCCAGGGAGAAGAAGGCAATATTGTGATAGATAAAATAAGTGCTCCTGAAAAAGTTACACTGCATTACCGCAACGGAGAAAGTGAAGATCTCACACAGGATCAATTAAGCGATTCGATGTATTACGAAGCGGTAGAATTCATAAAACTGATTCAGGCGGGCAAAACCGAATCTGAAGTGAACTCGTTTGCAAACTCTATGACTACAATGGAAATTCTGGATGAAGCACGCAGGCAAATGGGTGTAATTTATCCGGCTGACCAAAAATAAAAGGAAGGGATCGAACAATTGCTGTTCGGTCCTTTTTAGTTCTTTTTGCACTTAAAAAATAGGTATTTGAAAGACACCACTTATTCAGTAAGTGGTAAAACAAGCTGGCCACAATTCACGGTTTTCAGTGAAGAAAAGCCCATTTATCAGATTTTTATAATTTTCTTTAAATAAGTTGTTGACAATTCCTATTGGTATGGTAGGATTAATCTCAACATCACTAAAAACAAACTAAAAAACGTATCCTTTCCTCAACAAAAAAAAGGAGGCGAGCCTCACTGAAACAGGCAGACTGGGAAGAGTTATCTGCTCATTTGAAGCAGATGCTTCAGAGCATTAAATTCGGATCGATCACGCTGGTCGTCCAGGATGGCAAGGTCATACAACTTGAGAAGAACGAAAAGGTTCGTCTTCAACCAAATAAGCGCGCTGACTAGACAAACTAGAGGCGGTTTTTCCAACTGATGTTATTTTTCAGGCGGGAAGACTGCCTTTTTGATTTTAAAAGATTTCTGGAAAATGAAAGGAGTACTGCAAGATGAGCACTGCAGTAACATATGAAAATTGGAATCAAATCTCAGATGCATTCCCTATTGATGACAAATTAAAAGGCGCAGGCACTGTATTGAAATGGGCTTATGAACATTATCCTGAAGATAAAATTGTCTATGCATCGAGCTTCGGAGCGGAAGCCATCGTGCTGATTGACCTCATCCAGGAAATTAAGCCAGATGCCCATATTGTATTTCTGGACACCGGGCTTCATTTTCCGGAAACCTATGAAGTGATTGATAAAATGGAAGCCCGCTTTCCAAGCCTCAGGATTGAGCGGAAAGAGCCCAAGCTGACACTGGACCAGCAGGCTGCAGAATTCGGTTCAGCCCTTTGGAAGAGGGAGCCGAATTCATGCTGCCAGATCCGCAAAGTGATTCCTTTAAGAGAAGCGTTAACACCAAAGCAAGCCTGGATCTCCGGCCTTCGCCGGGAGCAGTCGCCGACAAGAGCGAATACTCAATTCCTAAACAGGGATGAAAAATTCAAGAATATCAAGATCTGCCCGCTGATTCACTGGACATGGGATGAAGTTTGGTCCTACATCAGGGAAAAAGACCTGCCCTACAACACATTGCATGACCATGGCTATCCTAGCATCGGCTGCTTTCCCTGTACACAGGCAGTCGATGAAAATGGCGATTCCCGTGCGGGCCGATGGTCTGGCACAGGCAAAACTGAATGCGGCCTTCATACGAGCTAAAAGGAGGGTGATACCATGCTTACGATCATAGCGGTCACTGTCGGTTTATTTTTCGCCATGAATATCGGGGCAAGCGGAGCAGCAGCATCCATGGGGATCGCGTATGGTTCAGGTGTCCTGAAAAACCGCATGTTAGCTCTTATTCTTTGCGGCTTGGCCGTATTCTTCGGAGCATGGCTTGGCGGAGGAGAAGTGGTAAAGACGATGGGAAGCGGTATTGTTCCTAAAGAGACCTTCACGGTTGCCATCGCGCTGATTGTGATTGCATCTGCAGCATTATCGCTATTTCTGGCCAATGTATTCGGCATCCCGCTTTCAACCAGTGAGGTGACGGTCGGTTCAGTTGTTGGTGCCGGAATCGTCTACCAATCTGTATTTGCCGGAAAGCTTGCCTGGATCGTCACATTCTGGCTGCTTACTCCATTTGCCGCTTTTTTAATTGCCATAGCGGCAGCCGCTTTTTTAAAGAGAAGCTACGTTCAGAACCTGATTAAAAAGCCTAAAGCAACTCCGATTTTAGCCATACTCGTCGTTTTCATGGGCGTGTTTGAAGCATTCTCGGCAGGCATGAACAATGTTGCCAATGCAGTCGGGCCGCTGGTTGGTGCAGGCATTATGAGCACAGGCAGCGGAATCTTCTGGGGCGGGATGTTTGTCGCTTTTGGAGCAGTTCTGCTGGGAAAAAAAGTCCTCGAGACGAATGGTAAAAAGATTACCAAAATCCGTCTTGAAGAAGGCTGTGTCATTTCAGGAACAGGAGCAGGTATTGTTACGATTGCTTCCGTTTTTGGAATCCCTGTCCCTTTAACGCAAATCACCACTTCCTCCATCATCGGAATCGGATTTGTAAACCAGGGACGATCAGTCTTCAAGAAGGACATTGTCGTGCAGCTATTAGTCGTATGGGTTGTCTCACCTGTTTTATCGATGGTCCTATCCTATACGCTTATCCAGCTGCTCATTGAACAAAATGTATATCCGGTGATTGCGATGGCCGGTGTCCTTATCTCCGTTTTCGGAGTGAAATTCTTAATGAATCAGGCACCAGCCAGTGTAAGGCCGATAACTGAAAAAAAGTAAATCCGAAAAAGAAAGGTTGATGAAAAATGGCTCTGCCGAAACCTCATGGAGGGAAATTAATTCAAAGCTATAATCCAAATTATGACCTGACAGGAATTGAAAAAGAAATTTTAATAGATGCCATCGCACTGAGTGATCTGGAACTTATAGGTGTCGGCTTATTCAGTCCTCTGAAAGGTTTCCTAGCTAAAGCAGACTATGAATCTGTTGTTGAAAAGATGAGACTGGCAGACGGAACCATTTGGTCCATTCCGGTTACACTGCCGGTGTCAGCTGAAAAAGCGAAAGAGCTTGCAGCTGGTGAAAAGTTTAAGCTGATTCACGAAGGTGAAGTATACGGAGTCATCACGGTATCAGAATGGTATGAGCCGGACCTGAGCAAAGAGGCACGTGAAGTCTACAAAACGGAGGAACTGGCACATCCCGGCGTAAAAAGACTTTTTGAACGCGGCCCGGTTTATGCTGCCGGCGAGGTGACGCTGATTAAAAAACCTGGCAAAGGCGTAGCAGAGGATGTATGGTTCGAGCCTAAAGATACAAGGGCACTGTTTGAAGAAAAAGGCTGGAAAACAGTAGTTGGCTTCCAGACAAGAAACCCTGTGCACAGAGCACACGAATACATCCAAAAAGCTGCTTTGGAAACGGTGGATGGACTGTTTTTGAACCCGCTTGTGGGTGAAACAAAATCAGATGATATCCCTGCTGATGTCCGTCTAAAGAGCTACCGGGTTCTCCTGGAAAATTACTATCCAAAAGAGCGCACACAGCTGGCTGTCTATCCCGCAGCAATGAGATATGCGGGGCCGCGCGAAGCGATCTTCCATGCCATTGCAAGGAAAAACTTCGGCTGCACACACTTCATTGTCGGAAGAGACCATGCCGGTGTCGGCAATTATTACGGCACATATGATGCGCAGCATATTTTCAGCCATTTTACAGAAGAAGAGCTTGGCATCAAACCGCTGTTCTTTGAGCACAGCTTCTATTGCAATAGATGCGAAGGCATGGCATCTGATAAAACCTGCCCGCACAGCAAAGAAGACCGCGTCATTCTATCCGGCACAAAGGTAAGGGAAATGCTCCGGAACGGAGAGCTGCCGCCATCGACTTTCAGCCGCAAAGAGGTTGTCGAGGTGTTAATAGAAGGCATGAGAGAAAAAGAAACGGTATAAGGGGCGGTTAACATGACAAAGGCTACAAACATCACCTGGCATGACGCCGCAATTACGAAGGAAGACAGACGGGCACAGAACGGCCACGGAAGTGTGGTCCTCTGGTTTACCGGCCTATCAGGCTCAGGCAAATCAACGATTGCCAATGCTGTATCTCACGAACTATTCCGCCAGGGCATCAATGAATATGTCCTGGACGGCGACAATGTCAGACACGGCTTAAATAAAGACCTTGGCTTTTCAGAGGCAGACAGAAATGAAAATATCAGGCGCATTGGCGAAGTCGCGAAGCTGTTTGTGGACAGCGGCAAGATTGTTACAACAGCGTTCATTTCTCCTTTCCGGTCGGACAGGGAAACTGTCAGGGCGCTGTTTGAAGAAGGAGAATTTATTGAAGTCTTCATCGACTGTCCGCTCGAAGAATGCGAACGGCGGGATCCAAAACAATTATACGCAAAAGCCAGACGCGGGGAAATTAAGGATTTTACAGGAATCGATTCCCCGTACGAAGCACCTGAAAGCCCTGAAATTACGGTACGATCTGACCGGTACACTGTAGAAGAAGCAGTCGGGCAGATATTAACACATTTGCGTGAAAAGAATATTCTATAAAAACCGGGAGCTTCTTTCTAATAGGAGGCTCCTTTTCTGAAAAAATAATTCCTACTATTTCACCCCGAAAAATGGTATTATAGAAATCAATCAGATTATTAGCTTAGGAAAAGCGTTAAAATGCATATATTAAAAGACATTACAGAAAGGGCGGTCATGAGAATGACAGGAAAAGTTTATTTAGTAGGTGCCGGACCGGGTGACCCGGACCTGATGACTGTTAAGGGAATGAGATGCCTGCAGGAGGCAGATGTTGTTCTGTATGATCGTCTCGTAAACCGTGAACTATTAAACTATGCGAAGAAAGAAGCTCAGCTGGTGTATTGCGGCAAGCTCCCCAATCATCATGTGATGAAACAGGAAACCATTAATCATCTGCTTGTTAAATATGCGAAAAAAGGTCTGCAGGTCTGCCGGCTGAAAGGCGGGGATCCATTTGTATTCGGCAGGGGCGGGGAAGAGGCAGAAGAGTGCGCCAATCATGATGTGCCATTTGAAATTGTGCCTGGGGTCACTGCAGGGATCGCGGCATCTGCATATGCGGGGATTCCGGTCACCCACCGGACCTTAAGCAAAAGTTTCGCATTTGTCACAGGACACCAGGCAGGAAATGAAGAAGCCGAACACCAGTGGGCCCATCTGGCACATGCAGTAGACACGATATGTGTATATATGGGAGTTTCCCATTTGCCTAATATTGTGAAGAACCTCATTCAAAACGGAAAATCCCCTCAAACACCGATTGCCCTCGTGCACTGGGGAACACTTTCAGAGCAGCGGACCGTTACGGGCACGCTTGCTACTATTGAGAACAAAGTGAAAGAATCAAACATCACGAATCCAAGCATGATCGTCATTGGGAATGTTGTCGCCATGCACCATAAAATTAATTGGTTCGAAGAAGAAATTGCACCGCATCTGCCTGCTGTCCAAGGGTAGGCGATCCTAATAAAGGAGGGAGCCTAACTAATGAAAGCGGTCCTATACATCGGCCATGGCACACGTTCCAAAAAAGGAGCTGCCGAAGCAAACCTTTTTATCGAAAGTGTTATGAAAAAAGTCGATGCTCCCATTCAAAAGATTTGTTTTCTGGAATTAACAGAGCCTGATATTGAAACCGGCTTTGAATACTGTGTCCGTAAAGGCGCCTCCGAAATTGTCATTGTCCCTTTATTTTTACTCGCAGCCGGCCATATCAAGAAGGATATTCCTGAAGAGCTTGCCCCTTTAATAGAAAAATATCACGGCATCATCGTAAAGATGGCGGACCCTTTTGGAGTCCAGGACACTATTCTAGACGCCATTGCAGAGCTTGTTACAGCAGATGCCCAGCCGATATCTCCTTTAGATTCTGTTTTAATTGTGGGAAGAGGCAGCAGTGATCCTTCCATTCTAAGAGCTTTTGACTCTATCAAAACCGGAATCAGCAAACGTCTCCGTGTAAAAAATGTGCAGGTCTGCTATTTAGCGGCAGCTGCTCCGTCCTTCCAGGATGGTCTTGATTCCATATGTCAAAAGGCAAGCGGCAATGTGATTGTCATCCCTTATCTATTATTCTCGGGGCTTCTGCTAAGTGAGGTAGTAAGAGAGGTAAATAAGAAAGTAAAGGCAGGCTGCTCCGTAACCCTTACTGATACACTGGGAAAACATGCAGCTATCCAGAATCTGGTCGCTGAAAAAGCGAATGGAGAGGTGAATATAAATGCAGCCGTTATTCATTGATTTAACCAGCAAGAAAATCGTTATTGCCGGCGGCGGCAGAATTGCCTTTCGAAAAGTGAAAACACTTGAAGCTGAACGAGCCCATATTACGTTTGTTGCTCCTGATTTTACAGATGAGCTTCTTCATTTAGCCCATCAAAGAGGCTATGAGCTCATTCAGCGGGAAGCTTCCGCAGATGATTTTAAAGATGCTTTTTTATCCATTCTGGCCACAAATGAACGTGAAGCTAACCATGCCTTGGCTAAATCGCTGGATTCAGGTCAGCTGGTCTGCGTTGTCGATGAAGCAGGAGAAGGAAATGTAATCTTTCCGGCAGCTGTAAGGCGCGGTCCTCTTCAAATTGCTATCACCTCCAATGGTGCAAGCCCAAAGCTGACCCGGATGTTAAAAAAACAGCTGGATGAACAATTTGATGAAAGCTGGACAGGATATTCAGAATTTCTGGGAAACTGCCGCGATTATATTAAAAAGCTTTCTATCCCTCCTTCGGAAAAAAATGAACTGCTTGCCGAACTCCTGGATGATCGTTATCGACTTTCAGAGGATGAGAGGGAACGCAAATGGGCATATCTGCAGTCATTAGAATAAACAAATCCTCAACCGTGTCCTGGCACACGGTTGTTTATTTTGTTTATTGTGCAAATTCACTATGGTACATTGTTAGTAATGAATCGTGGAAGGCGGCGTGTAAAGTGCATTTTTTATCCTTTGAACTTGCTCAGGAAATAGTGGAGCGCACGATGAAAATTCTTAATAAAAACATAAATGTTATGAATGAAGAAGGCATCATAATCGGATCAGGTGAAAAGAAAGGATCAATAAATGGCAGCGGAACTCGTTCTGGAGCAGTCCTGCAAATCCCGAGAACCGTAATTGTTCTCAAGCTGCAAGAAGAACTTGCTGTTATTTCAACTTTGATATTTGGAGTCTTTCAGCTTTTTGGCTAAAGAAAGGGGAAAACAGGAATGAAAATAGTCATTGCGCCAGATTCATTTAAAGAGAGTTTATCGGCACTTGAGGCAGCGAATGCCATTGAGCGAGGGTTTAAAGCGATCTTTCCCAATGCACAATACAAAAAAATGCCGATGGCCGACGGCGGAGAGGGAACGGTGCAATCGCTGGCTGATGCAACGGGAGGAACGATCATAGAGCGATCAGTTACTGGACCTCTCGGGGAACCTGTTAAGGCTTTCTTTGGCCTGATGGGCGATGGAAAGACAGCTGTCATTGAGATGGCCGCTGCCTCTGGCTTGCATCTGGTTCCTAAAGAAATACGGAACCCCTTGCTGACGTCCACGAGGGGAACAGGTGAATTAATCGCTGCAGCAATGGACACAGGAGTGAAGCACATCATAATTGGAATTGGCGGAAGTGCCACAAATGATGCCGGGGCAGGAATGATACAAGCTTTAGGCGGAAAGCTTCTTGACAAAACCGGCAGCGAAATCGGCCCGGGCGGAGGATCGCTTGCTGATCTTTCAGCCATCGACATGTCAAACCTTGATTCAAGGATTCGGGACGTCCATTTCGAAGTGGCCTGTGACGTTGATAACCCATTAACTGGTCCAAGAGGTGCTTCCGCTGTCTTTGGCCCCCAAAAAGGCGCGACCCCTGAGATGGCAGAGCTGCTGGATCGGAATCTGGGCCATTTTGCAGATGTTGCTGAACATGCACTCGGCAAACCGTTCCGCGATATAGAGGGGGCAGGAGCGGCTGGAGGCATCGGCGGAAGTCTGCTTGCCTTCTTAAATGCTGACTTAAAAAGAGGGATTGAAATCGTTCTTGAAGCGGTTAACTTTGAGGAAGAAGTAAAAGGTGCTGACCTTGTCATTACAGGCGAAGGCAGGATTGACAGCCAGACGATTCATGGAAAAACGCCGATTGGGGTGGCAAAAGCGGCGAAGAAGCACGGAATACCCGTCATCGGTCTTGCAGGTTCCTTATCGGACGACAGCCATATCGTGCATGAACATGGTATTGATGCGCTATTCAGCATTGTTCCTGGCGTGATAACCCTTCCGGATGCCTTTGAGAAAGCAGCCATTTATATGGAAAGAACAGCGAGGAACATAGCAGCCCTTATGAAAATGAATAATGAGAAGCTGTGAGATTCAGCTTCTTTTTTTAATAGATAATAATAATGTTATGTAAACTTTAAAGAAAGAAAACGAAAAAGGACTGCGGGCAGTCCTTTTCAATTACCTGTGATTATAATAAGCACAAAATATCCAATCATCGTGACCAGCCCAAAAGGAACCCCGAATACGGCCCACTCTTTACTTGTAATCTTCAGTTTCCCGGCAGCAATGATATTGGGAATATTCCCGGGAATCAGCATTCCGCCGCTGATCAAGAGTCCAAGGAGAATGGATTGAACGGTAAAATGATCCATGGATGGGCTGATTTCAGCCGCTGCAAGGGTGGCATTGTCCAGGACAGCAGAAATCATATTGATCCAATATAACAAAAGCGGATTTAAACCGATTAAAAAATGATTGATTAACGGTTCAAAACCGGCCCCAAGCATCGTCAGACCCATGACGAAAAAATAAATCTTCAGAGCTCTGACAAAAATTTCTTCATAGCTTTCACTGGCAGGCTTCTTGGTAAAGGAAGCTTTTCCAGAAACAGGCGGTTTTACAGCTATCACTGCCATTATTCCGAAAAATACGAGGGCGATGATAATTTGCGGTCCAACCAATTCCATCAAAAAGAAAAAGTCTTCTTTCAATTTACTGATTGCAATGGTGGAAAGCGGTTCCCCGATCGGCGTCAATGCAGCGCCAAGGCCAATCGAAAAGCAGGCGAGCACCGTCAGCCTGACTTCTGAACTTCTGTCCAGCCTTAGGGCACTGACAATTAACACAAGAACCAGCGCAGCGATAATAGCGGTAATGACACTTGAAATTAATCCAAGGAAAATGACAATCAAAGCTGCAAATAATCGAAACGGCATACGCCGGCTTACTGAAAGGATGCTTTTTTCCAGATTTGCCTGAAACCATTTAAACAAGAGGCCCGCAATAAAGACAGCAAGTGTAATTTTTACAGGCTCCTGTGCCGCTTGTACAAAAAGGCCGCTATTCAGAACTCCGCTTGCAAGTGCTGCTGCAAGCCCCATTAAAAATAAAAACATCTCCAGATTTTTTTCCACAAACTCAGAAAGAAAAGGCATGACAAGAACAATAATGAAAATAACCACTAACAAATAAATCATAAATCCTGCTCCATTTGGTTATTTTCCCAGCTTAATCACAAGGAATATTACATGCATATGCAAACCCCCGGACAAACTTGCCATAAAGTCAATCAGCGGGGAGTGCTTTTCTCCCCGCGATTGTTAGTTGAACCAATCGGGCCTTTACGGGCAGTTGGATCCCCACTTATCATCCATTGATTCCTCTGAATCTTGAAGTGGGGGTCTTACTGCCCGTTAGACTGCGATAAAAAAACCCTGCTGGAGACCCGCAGGGATTATCACTTAGCTATAGTCATTTAAAACGGTTCCAGTCAGATTGAATTCAGGTTCCATGCTTTTGATGGCATTTGTGTGAATAGGAGTTGTAGCGGCAGGCTGTATTTCTTCAATCACAGGTGGTGTCTGCGGGGATAAATTAAGCCCTTTCTTTGCTTGATTGTCCAACAAATGAATCAACTCCTTTACAGTATTTGTTAATTACATTCCTATTTTACTGTTATATTCAAACATGTAAATTCTGGAAGTTGTCTTAGGGTGATATTTTTATTTTTCCACAAAAAATTATTTTTATTTACAAATAGGCATTTATTATATTTAGATTATTCTATCCTTTGAGCTTGCACAGTCAAGTATGTTAAGATGTTATTTTATTGAAATTAAGATAATCGCTAGGATACTAGAGAGGAAGTTCAGCTTGGATAAACGCATCTATTTATTGGCAATCATATCATTTGTTGTTGGGATGGTGGAATTGATTATAGGAGGGCTGCTGGATCTTGTCGCTTCAGATTTGGGTGTCAGCCTGGGGCAGGCAGGTTTGTTGATTACCGTATTTTCGCTCGCCTTTGCCATAGCAGCGCCTGTTCTGCTCACGATAACGGTTAAAATGGAACGCAGCCGTTTAATGATGATATCATTGGCTGTATTTTTGGCCGGGAACATTGTGGCTGTATTCAGTCCGCTTTATAGTGTTTTATTAGTCGGCCGAATTCTGGCGGCAGGAAGCGGCTCACTTCTTATTGCCTTATGCATGACTATGGCGTCCTACATCGTTTCAGAAGAATATCGTGCACGTGCGATCGGCATCGTGTTTATGGGAATCAGTGCTTCCCTTGTTCTTGGGGTTCCGATAGGATTAATGCTTGGAAATGCTTTTGGCTGGCGTGCTCCATTTATGCTGATTTCAGCACTTACACTCTTATCTATGGCGGGGGTGTACTTCTTTCTGGGAAAGGTTGCTCCAAAGCCCGCTGTGCCGATTGGCGTACAGCTTAGAACGCTGAAAAGCAGGAAAATAGCACTTATCCAGATAACATCCTTTTTATTAATGACCGGTCATTTAGCTTTTTACGGATACCTGACACCTTTTCTGAAAATGAATATGGGGCTTGACGGAAACTGGGTCAGTATCGTGTATCTGATTTTCGGGATTGCGGCGGTAATCGGAGGCGGCCTTGGCGGTCATCTGGCTGACCGTTTTGGTGCAAAATCGGTCATCTTAACACTTGTTGCCATGTTTGGACTTACCCTTTTCGCATTGCCTTTTGCCGCTGTTTCCCTGCCGGTTTTCCTTTTTACAGTTGTCATTTGGAGTATGCTCAGCTGGGCGGTCACACCGGCCATACACAGCTACTTAATTGAAGTAACTCCGGAAACTTCGGATATCCAGCAGACATTGAACAATTCCGCAGTCCACATGGGAATGGCATTTGGCAGCATGATCGGCGGAATCATGATTGAGACAACCTCCGTTGAATATAATGCAGCTGCCGGAAGTATTTTTATTATTATTGCTTTTGGCACGGCAGCTCTTTCCATGGCGAAAAAAGAAAGAAGGACTGCTGCAGCAGATTAATTGATGTCGGCTTCTATGGAGGCCGGCATTTTTTTAGAGTAAAATGACAAACTATTTCAATTATTAAAAAATAATTCCACAAAATATATTGATATATCTTCCTTTTATCCACTATAATCAAATTGTCTCTTGGCAGAACATGATAATATAGGGGGAATTTGGAATCTGTTTTACTGAAATAATAATAAAGGAGTCTGTTACATGAGCCAGCTTAGCTATATTCTCCGTACTTTAATCGTAATTATTCCTACTGTATTGATCATCGGCATTACAGTTTGTGTTGGTAATGGGCTTGAAGGCAGTGCGTTTTGGACGACCATTGGGTTTATTGTCATCCTTGGCACGCTGGCGGGAATATTATCCGCTTTTATGAACTACCGCAAATTTATTGCACCCATCAGCAAAATTAATAGATTTATTGATGAACTTGCAGATGGAAACATGTCCACAAGACTGGACGAAAAATCAGTGGGTCAGCTTGGTTCCATTGCTTCAGCTCTGAATCACACTGCCTCCGCCTGGCAGGAGGTTCTGAATAAAGTGGTTCTGGCTTCCGACGAAGTCACACAATATGCCCAGCAGCTATCATCAGGCGCCCAGCAGACCAATATGGCAACAAGCCACATTGCTGAGGTGATTGAAGAGATTGCTGCAGGGGCAGACAACCAGGTCCACGGTGTCGGAACGGCTTCCAATGTCATTATGCAGATGTCTGAAACACTGACACAGGTGGCGGCTAATTCAGAACAGGTGACAGAGCAAATCAATGATTCTCTGGAAAAAGCAAATCAGGGCGATGCATCCATTTCAACAGCAGGCTGCCAAATGAATTCCATTCATGTAAATGTACAGGACTTATCCAAGGTGGTAAAAGGTCTTGGCCAGCGTTCACAGGAGATTGGAAAGATTATCGAAGTGATCACAGGCATTGCCGCTCAAACGAATCTTCTGGCATTAAATGCTGCCATCGAAGCGGCCCGTGCAGGAGAACAGGGAAAAGGCTTTGCGGTTGTAGCGAACGAGGTCAGAAATCTCGCTGAAAAATCGGCGGAATCCACTCTGCAAATCAGCCAGCTGATCTCAAAAATCCAGGAAGAAACCCATCAGGTCGTCCAAACCATGGATACCGTCAATCATGAAGTAACAGAAGGCATGGAAGTCATGAAGGGAGCAGGGGATTCCTTCAAACAAATCCGGCAGTCTGTCAGCATGGTGACAAATCAAATGCAGGAAGTCGCTTCAGCCATTCAGCAAATGTCTGCCGGATCCCAGCAAATGGTCCAGTCCATGGATGAGATAACCCATGTGGCAAATGAATCCGCCATGGCCACACAAAGTGTACTGGCATCTACTGAAGAACAGGCAGCATCAATGGAGGAAATATCTCTTTCCGCTGATCACCTTACAGTCATGGCCGAGGATTTGAAAGGGTTGATCAGCAGGTTTAAGTTATAGAGTTCCAGTATGGGATTACCACATAAAGGTGAAAGATCACAAAGGGTTTATTTTAAAAGGTGACTTTAGGAAAACTTTCGGGAAATTGGGGAAAGGGTCAAAGAAAATGAGGAAAGCAATTAGAGAAATGGGGGCTGCCAGCCGGGGAAACCCGGTTGTTTTTATGTTAAATAACATACCTATTTATGTATTTCCTCGCGCCAAAATGATACTATATCCATAAACATAAGCCCATTTGGAGGTAATCCATGGAAAATTTCGGCGAACTCATTCAAAAACAAAGAACCTTCTTCTCCTCAGGTAAAACAAAGGATGTCTTATTCAGAATGGAAGCCCTCGGCAAACTGCGTACAGTCATAAAGCAGCATGAGCAGGAATTAATGAATGCTTTAAAAGCCGATCTCAATAAAAGTGAGTTTGACGCATACTTGACGGAAATCGGAATCCTGCTCGAGGAAATCCGCTTTACCATGAAACATTTAAAAAAGTGGTCAAAGCCAAGGAAGGCAAAGTCCACCATTGCCCAGATCGGTTCGAAAAGCTATATCTATCCGGAGCCATATGGAGTTGCGCTTATCATAGCGCCCTGGAATTATCCTTTCCAGCTGGCCATTGCACCGCTAATAGGCGCTATTGCGGCAGGGAATTGCGCAATCCTGAAGCCATCGGAATTAACATCGCAAACTTCGGCATTGCTGTCAAAAATGATCAGCAGCCATTTTCCTGAAGAGTATATTTCAGTAGTTGAAGGAGACGCAGAAACAAGCACAGCGCTTCTAAATGAAAAGGTCGACTATATTTTCTTCACAGGAAGTGTCCCTGTTGGAAAAATCATTATGGAAGCCGCTTCGAAAAATCTTACACCTGTTACGCTGGAACTGGGCGGGAAGAGTCCGTGCATCGTACATGAAGATGCTAATCTGAAGCTTGCCGCGAAGAGAATTGCCTGGGGAAAATACATTAATGCCGGCCAAACGTGTGTGGCTCCTGATTATCTTTATGTTCACAGCAGAGTTAAAGAAGAATTTCTTAAAGAACTAAAGCAGGCCATACAGGAGCTTTATGGAGAAAATCCGATTGCATCCGGCCAATTTACGCGAATCGTCAGTGAAAAACACTTCAGCCGACTCGCTAAATTTTTAACCAATGCCACTGCTATTCACGGAGGCAGGCATGACTTAAGCGCTCTAAGTATCGAACCGACTGTTCTCGGCAATATTACCTGGAATGATGAGGTAATGCAGGATGAAATATTCGGGCCGATTCTCCCCGTGCTTGAATATGACGACTTGTCCAAAATAATTGGAGAAGTTACTGCACGCCCAAAACCTTTGGCCCTATATATCTTTACAGAAAGTGTGTGTGTCCAAAACCAGATTCTCAGTAGTATTTCCTTTGGAGGCGGATGCATTAATGATACTGTTTATCATTTGAGCTCACCATATCTTCCTTTCGGGGGAGTAGGGGAGAGCGGGATTGGCGCTTATCACGGAAAGGGCAGCTTTGATGTGTTTTCACATGAAAAAAGCATTCTGAAGCAAACCACCAGATTCGATTTGCCATTCCGATATCCGACCACAAAAGATGCATTAAAAAAGGTGAAATTTTTTATAAAATAACAAAGTCATATTTGCAGAGGGGTTCTAAGCATTGTTTTTCGGAGGCTTGAGATCCTTATTTAAATTCTGTATGGCGGCTTCGGTTTTTTTTGAAAGGTTTTTGGTGTATGGGGAAACCGAGAAGGTGGGGAAGTTTATATTTTTGACTTTCTTGGTCAGTTTTTTCAATGAAATCAGCCCTTTTTTACTATAGTATATGTCCCCGCTCCACGAACATGAATATGGCGCGGAAGAAATTTACTTCCACGCCATATAGTATGCTCAAGTTTTCGTTTTGGTATAAACGCTTATTAATCTTTTATTCTCTTTTAATATTCTTTCGGTGTGAGGGCTGACTTCAAAGCCCGGCAGGCTGATCCGGGATTTTTTCTTCAGGGTTTTCATGGTGCTGCTGGAATTTATCTGCGGTAAATTCTTTTTCTTATCCGCTGGTTCCTTCATGGTCTTCGTCCTCCTGTTCGGCAGGGAGCATTAGATCGTATATTGATATAAGTGAAGTGAATAGCAAATAGTCGAATTCGGTTACAAATTGGCCGGAGGTCACTTTAATGACATAATCTTCTTCGAAAATGGAAAAAGGAATTAGCGCCAGTTTTTCTTCCTCATCATAATAAACTTCCCTGCGGTTTAGCCGGCTATGAATCAGGGCTTTATCGATGTAGTGCTCAAGGAGATAGTCTTTCTCTTCCTGTGTTGAATACCTGCATAACGATGCCTTCATATCGATTTTTTCCGCAAAGTCAGCCAAAAGCTTTTCGATTCCTGCAAGATAAGCTTCTTCATTTCCATAATAAATGTCAATCGGTTCATTTTTCAATAAATATTGAAACGATTTCAGCTTATTCATATGTGAATTTAACAGGTCGCTGTTTTCTTCGAGTAAATCTCTTGTGTCAGTTGCCAGTTCATTATTTCCGACTCTTTTCAAATAAGATCCAAGAAAAACAAAAGCATCAACAAGGGCAAATATAATCGCGACAATCAGGTAATTCTGCCAGTGATCAAAAATGGAATCCGGCTCATTTGTCCAATAGATTACCGCACCAAGCACAAAAAGGATATACCATGTTTTACGAATGACGGACATTTTTTCTTTCACTTTCTTTTCCCAAAGCCAGACAGAAATAACATAAAACCCAAGACAAGCGACTATGATCCACACAGCAATCTTAAAGAATATCAGCACAAAAAATCGCCTCGTCTGCCATAAAATGAATTTCTGTTAGAACATTTGCATAATTTTGATTCCATTATACCAGAAATTATTCCATAAATTTGAAAATGATTGCGGAGGAAGTAAAAATATGAAGAAATACCTAACCATAACGGCAGCAGTTCTTGTAGTTCTGACAATCATCAATCACTTCAATTTAAAGCAGGTGATTGAATTGTGTGAAGATTCAAATAAGCATGCTCGTGTAGACAGAGATCTATTTGCCGTTAATTGGAGTGTAAGCTGTAAAGAGTAGTTATTAGTACAGTTTTTCACTTTTTATAAAAAATGATATAAATGCCATCCTCAACTTGTCCACTCCTTGTTGCGACCAGCCGCATATACAATAGTAAGCCATAGAAAACAAGCTTTTTTATGTTGGAAAGCTTCGGATTCTGTTGGCTAAAAACAACAAGTAGGAGTGTAGAATATGAAGAAAAACCATTCGTATGGCTGTGGAAGCAGCGACAAATGTCCTCCAATGCCGAAGTGTGACACGGCTAAATCGCATACTCATTTTTGTGATGTAGGGACTCCGGAAAATACAGGCGGAGTAGAACAGACAGTAATTCTTGGGGATGTACCAATTCAGACATTAACTGAAGCGGATATCTATCTTCCTTCATATGCAACAGAAGTTAAACAAATCCGAAAGAACGTTTATCTGACACAATGCAAGGCTGTGCCTGTTATTCCTGAAGGCTTCCCTGACACAGCACCAACATCCGTAAAGCTTTATGTAGAAGGGTATATTCACAAAAACATTCAATATGTTGATGATTGTGAAGGCTATGTGAAAGATTACAGTGTCAACGTTCCATTTAAGTGCTACTCACTGGTGAACACCCTTCCTGAAATTGATTGGGAATTCAGCAATAAGAACAGCAATTCCAACGAAATCAGAGAGCTTGCAAAAAATGGCATGGGTGCAGACAGATGCAGCTTTGGCTCCTTGACATTTGAGTTCTTGAATGAGCCAATCAAGTGTAAACTTCTATATGCTTCCGTTACTCAAATGGATATTCTGAGCGATTTTGATAAATGGGGCAGATTTGACAAGATTACTGAAAAAGCAGAAGTTAATTTGCTTGTAAGATTAACTCAGCGTCAATTGGCAAACGGCTTAGACGACTAATAAGAAATGAGAGGGTATCTTCATGTGATACCCTCTTTATATTTGTATGATTTGCTCCTGAAAGAAATCCAGAGACAGCAAGGCTTTCCCCATGATTTCCAGCCCGGAATGATCTTCTGCATCCCCATGCCAGAGAACACGAATACTCTTCAATTTACAGGTGATTTCCTCTGTGAATTCCTGGAAATATTCATAATGATGATCCAGTCTGTTTTCGTGAATATACATAAACTCCTTTTTATTAGATGAAGCTGGCATCTGGGGAGGGGAAATCCACTCCAGCTCTATGGTTTTATCTATAGAAACGGGCATCCTTATGTTTTGCAGATTACTATGAGTTACAAAAAGGATGTCTGCCATAAGGGTTCCTTTGATAAAAATTGTTTTAGAAGGCAAAATGGCAGAGCATTGCAAGGAGTCCACTGACCATTCCATTTTTGAAATGTGACCATTCCTAATAGGGAACGGCATGAAATCGAATAGTGTAAAGTCCAGTTCCGCTTTTCCTATTAAAACAGGAAGCTTGACTTGAAGCTCATTCCGGAAACATTCGCAGCAGCATGGTGAAGGTTCTTCTTCATTCAGAAGACTGCTGCTTGAGGAGAATTCCTCCAGCATATCAAAAAGGTCATCACTTAACTCTGCTGAAGCTTCACTTTCGTCCGAGACAGGATTCACTCTCTCTTCAGTTTCGCTGATGGACTCTTCTTCCTCGTGTTCCGATACTTCGCTTAAAATAACACCCTGCAGCATTGCTGAGAAGTAATCAAGCAGTGAAGAAACTTCCTTATATGTGGCTTCTTCAGACTGGGCTGCCGATTCAGATTCTTTACAATCACTTTCCATAAATAATTCTTCCTTCAAAAAATCAGGACAGCTATTACTTTGATCAGAAGATTCATCCAGCAGGGCCAGGAATTTTTCCTGAAGCGGGGGAGTGTCTTCACACTCCTTATCCAGAATGCTGCAGGCTTTTTTCAGCATTAGTGAGAATTCGCCTTCATAGCTGGATGACTCTTCGTCTTGATTAGCTTGCCAATTTTCTTCAAAGTCACATTCATTCGGTTCCTTCAAAATAGGATGCTCTCTTTCAGATGAAGATTCTTCGCACTCCAAATGATTACCAGTGTCATGGTCAGAAGATTCACTCTTGTCATAGCCAGATTCTAAAATCAGTGCAAATGCTTCATCCTGTTTGGGCTCCAAATAGTCAGATTCATTTTCGGTGGAGAAAGACAAGTCAAGCATATCGGCAAATTCATCTTCCAATGACATAGCAGACTCAGATTGTTTATTAGCTGCTTTAGGTATGCTGTTATTCAATTCTGTTTCTTCACTTGTTTCGTTCATCACGCCTCCATCCAGCATGCTAAGAAATTCCTGTGTCAGATCAGTTTCTTCCGGATCCTTAACAGAAGCATTGTATTTTTGCATTTCTGCTTTTTCCTCAAATACTCTGGTTTCAGGATTGCCTGCTGGGCCGGGGAATTTTTCTGCTGGCATTAATTCGTTCAGGTTTGCTTCTGCATCCGGCCTAGATAAACCTTTTTCATCTGACCCGCCAGGCAAATGGCTCTTCGTGAATACAGGCTGGTTTGAGTATTTACTGGGTAAAGAAGGGGACCAGCTCAGCATTGGTGAAAAGGGCGTCAGCATGTCATTCAGCTGCTTCGGAAGTCTAAATTTTTTAGGCTTTGTCATTTCAGTTTTATCTTTAGGAGGTACACTTTCCTTCTCCGTATTATCCTTTTCAGCTGCTTTTTCAGACAGTTCACTGGTTTTGATAATTTGGCTCGATTCTACAGAAGGAGGCGGTAAAATAAGCGGAAACGACTTTGTTTTTCCGCGGGTAAAAGAGTTCCCAGCTGCCTTTTGATCTTTTTTAGGTTCCTCTTCATTTACAGCTTCAGCTGGTTTTTGGCTTTTTGAATCGTTTCCTGTATAAAATAAAAACTGCTGTTGTTCCATTGGATTTCCAGTATCTGCATCGATCCGATAAATCCGGTTATAGGCACTTCTCATATCACTCATATACATAGGAAGGTGCTGCAATTGCAGAGCATCCCCACCGGTCCCCTCCTTACGTCAAATAGTAAAAGCTCATCAATCAATGGAAAAGAGTCTGCTGAGATCTATTCACAATCGAAGCAGTCATCGTGATCATTGGTGGTTGAAGAAACACGGATTTGCTGTTTTTGCAGTACTTTAATGACCAAATCTACAACCATTTTTTCCTCTACCTTTGTAAATACTCCTTCTCCGATCGGCGAGCGGTTTGGCAGAGGACGGCGGTCAATCGCTTCATCCCATTCAATTATTCTGCTTGAAACCAGTTCACAGAATGGCAATTCATTATAATGCTGCACACTTTTCTGATGAAATTGGGAAAGATCACTCGATTGTAACTCATCCTTCTCGGGGTATCCCCTCGGTACAGGCTTTGATACGAGGAAATCAAATTCCTGGCGGTGATTCATTTCGGGCATTACCGGACAGGTAAGAAATTCTTTAATTTCGGTCACACATTGGAACGGAACATCAACTGTATAGGAATGAATATCAGATGCTACGGTTTTGTCTGTATGCATTTCGATGTCAGGACAGGGGCTGGCATACTGAATATTTTTGCGGACAAAGCCTTTAATAAATAGCTGATCAGCAGGCAATAAAAGGCGGCATTGTGTTAACTTTACTGTTTTCTTGATATCCTTAATTTCAAGTACAGGTTCCGGAAAAGTAATTAGGGCATTTACATTCACTTTTAGACATAGCTCAGCCAGAACGACAGGGACCTTTGCCGTAATTTTTCCAATATTCACATGAGGATGATGAGTGGTGCTTTCACAATCACAGTTCTGAGCAGAAATCTGGCATTCCGCTTTATCTCGATCTTTATGTTCTTCAGACATTTGGGCTCCTCCTGAAATCATGATAATCACATCCTATGCATGATAATCGTCTATGTTTGGGCGCTTACCTATGTAAAACCAGATAACTGCCAAAACGAAAAATGGGTATAGGGAAGTTTGATAGGTGAATGTCATTTTAAGGGCTTTTGAATATGATGCTAGTAAACAAACATAAAAAAGCAATACCTGTCCCCGAAAAGGAACAGGTATTGCCAGTCGCTGTATTAAAGTGCTGTTACTCTGACTTGCTGGTTTTGAAGAACTTTCACAGTAAACTGCAAGAACATTTTTTCAGAGATCGTTTCGAATGTTCCTTCCTGCCAGTTTGCACTGTTGTGGAATGGCTTGCGGTCAAGAGCTTCATCCCATTCTGTAATCCTGCTTGAGATCAACTCGCAATATGGCATTTGATTGTAAAACTGGCTGCTGTCCTGATGGAACTGGGAAAGATCGCTGGAAAGGAAGTGATCTTTTTCAGGATAGCCATGTCCAAGGTCCTGCTGTCTGAAGAAATCAAATTCTGCACGTGCATTCTGGAAAGGAAGCTGAGGAGTTCTATCAAAATCATCTTCTGCAATTTCGACGACACATTCAAAAGGCACATCAGTTGTCAGTGACCGCATCTCCGAGTTCACACAAACCCCTGAATTGTAGCAAGGTGAAGCATATTGAATGTTTTTTCGTACATATCCTTTGATGAATAAATGATAGGAACCTTCCACAAAAGGATTCGTTCCTGCTGCAACACCTGGAAGAAGAAGCTTGCACTGGACGATTTGAACTCTCTTTTTAATATCTTTTATTTCCAGGACTGGCTCCGGAAACTTGATTTTTGCTGCAAGGTTTGTCCTAATATTCAAAACAGCAAGTTCAACAGGTACTCTAATGATGGCTTCACCTGCGTCTGCAATAGGAGTGGATCCAGGAGAATAAGCACACTCTCCCACATTAGCAGACACATTAATATCTACGCATTTGTTATCTTTTTTCAATGTTGTTCCTCCTTAATAAATTTACTTCAAGATATACTATGCAAATCCTTATTTGAATGCATTGGACAAACATGGAAATTTAAAGGGTTGATGCAATGGCGGATAAAATGTGAAAGGGTACGGGCACAATTGGACTTCTATCACGCATAAGATTCAAAAGGAGGAGTGAGGAGAAATGGATAGACATAATTTTCTTGCTGTAGATATCGGAAACAGCTGGTATAAGGCATTAGCTTCTGAAAATGGTATTCATTCGGAATATCAAATTCCAAATGCTATTGCTCTTTTTGATGAAGAATTTTACGAAAAGCCATACGATGATGATGATATAGTGTTTGAAGAAAATTTAATTGTGGAGGTAAAGAGCCAGGCTGTTGTAGATCGAAGGGAAATATTCTATATCGGCAAAGGAGCGGCTAAACAGCGGGACGTAAGCCTGACTGCATTCAATAACCAGAAAGTTGATGAAGACAGAACCTATTTGCTGCTATTTGGCCTTGCAGGCTATCATGCTGCTCTTCAGCATCCCGAAGAAACAGAAATCACCTATTCTATTGATCAATTAGCTGTATCTCTTCCAACAACACAGTATAAAGAGAGAAAAACCCGCCTTAAAGACAAATTGGCTGGAACACACACAATCATTTTTCATAAAGTTCCCGGAATATCTGAACCAAAGGAGTTAACTGTTAAAGTCAGCATCAATGATGTAATTGTCGGTGCTGAAGGTGCGTGTGCCTATTTGGGGTTAACCAGAGATCAGGAAACCTTGAACATTAAGGATGAAGAGCTTGTTAAAGAATCACAAAAAGGAATCATCATTGGCGACCTTGGAGGAGACTCAGTCGATTTTGTGGGAATAAAAAATAATAAGCCTGTCGCATCTGTAGAGGGGGAGCCTTTCGGGATCAACCAATTTCTGGACCACATCATTCAAAGGGTGAGTAAAAAGGAAATGTACCGATTTGACTCCCGTGCCGAACTGGAGGAAAAATTGGCGGAAGGGCCTTCAGGATGGTATGTCGAGCCTTTTGCAGGGGTCAGAAAGGATATAAGCAAATACATTTTGCCGCAGTTAAAGTCGATGGCAATCAAATACCTGGAGCATTTTGATCGTGTAAGGAGCAGCTCATCAGAGATTAAAGGGGCTGTCCGGTATATTGCTGTAGGAGGAGCAGCCAAACTCGCCCAAAAGCAAATTCAGGAAGCTGCCGCGAAATGGTCGGATAGAGGAAGGCCAATTGAATTAACGTTTCCTGAAAACATGGAAAAATTAAATGTTCTTGGCCTTATGATTCTGGCAAAAATGAATCAGCTTAAAAGGGAAAAAGAAAGTAATCATTCCATTTCAAACAGAGGTTAAGGATGATGGAAAAGTTGAGAACTTATACCGACTATGCGAATAAAACAGCCTTAACAATCCCGGATCATTTCATTGATGTCAAAACCGGCAATTCAGTAAAAGTATCACAGAAGATTCAGGAACAAGTCGACTATCATTCAAATAATAATACACTGATCCATTTAGTTCTGTCAGCTTTGAACAGCTATCTACATCCAAAAAATATGAACAGTGATATTATACTTTCAGAAATTCATGAAATTAAGAAAATGATGCAGTCAGGCTACGCTGCAGGCCAGACGCCAGCATATAAAGAGACAGTTTTTCACGGCTCAAAACAAGATGAGGTTGATTTAAAAGAAGTAGAGGATGTGCTGGAGGCATTTGGAGGATAATATTCTAAAATACCAAAAAAGGTGCACCATGCCACAAGGGTGTACCTTTTTTGGTTGCCTGCTTAAATTAGGATGAGCCATGAAACTTTTATAAGCGGACGGCAGGAAGACAGGTTACAGCACAAAAACAGGAAAGATCCACATTTATGCAAATGCCTGTAGGAATGAGATCCTCTACGTTTTCACAGTCGATTTGGCTGCAAGGGGAACAGAAATCTTTTGTATGCGATTTAAATGGATCTTTAGAGGATTTACATTGCTTGAACGTCAACAGTTCCAATACAGCGCATTTGCCATCAAATTCTTTTATTCTAAAAATGAATGATGTAATACAAGCAAATTTCTTTTCCTTAGAATGATGAGTGAATGTAGTAACACCTGTGGCTTTAAATGGTTCACAGCTCCCGCAATATAAAAGGAAAGGAATTGTATTCTTTTTTGGTTTCTTATGTCCTCCCATAAGGTCATCAATGGATTCCCGGCAGGAACTCCTGCAGTCATCATCCATACCCGCTTTTTTCTGTGCTCTGAAAATGGCTTCCAAAACCTCATCAACACAATTTTCATAGAAATTTTTCCGGTGTTTCCCCTCGTCCCATTCCGGTTTTATATGACAATCACAGTCATAATCATGCTCATGGCAAAAATCATGCCTTTCAAAGTCTTTATTTTTTTTCCCGCACAAACCCATGATTTTTCACTCCCTGAAAAATTAGTTCCACCATTAGCATACGGCTGCACGAAAGATTTTGAATGAGAATGCCGCCTATAAAAAGATAATTTTTTGTGATTCCTATTATGGGCAGCAGAAACGCATGGTCATGTGTACAAGCCATCTCTGCATGTAAACATAAAATATTACTGGCAAGTACTTGCTGTGTTAAATTGACTTATAATGACAGAAAAGCTTCAGGCCTTTGAAATACCATATTAAGGAGTGAATACAATGAAGCTTTATTTAGACCCTGGACATGGAGGGACGGACCCGGGCGCTCAGGGAAACGGTATAAGAGAAAAGGACATTGCGCTTGATATCGCAAAAAATATAAAAAACATCTTAGTTGCAGGTTATCAGAATGCAGAAGTAAAAATGAGCCGTGAAAATGATGCGACTAAAAGTCTGAACCAAAGAACCTCTGAAGCCAATAGCTGGGGCGCTGACTTTTACCTGTCCATTCACTGCAATGCAGCAAATGGTGCAGCGAGGGGATATGAAGATTTCATTCATAACAGCTTAAGAAACTCTTCGCAGACCGGCCTTATTCAGAATAGTATTCATGCTGAAGTCATTAAACTGAATAATCTTATTGATAGAGGGAAGAAGAAGGCAGACTTTCATGTGCTGCGTGAATCTGCCATGCCTGCCATGTTAACAGAAAATGGGTTTATAGATAATTCAGCTGATGCCGCTTTAATGAAAGATCCGCTGTGGAGACAAAGAGTGGCACAGGGACATGTTAATGGGATTGTAAGGGCCTTTAATCTTAAAGCAAAAACAGCTGTTCCGCCAAAGCCTCCAAAGCCAGTCGATCCCAGTAACCTGTACAGAGTGATTGCCGGGTCATTTACAAATAGAAAAAATGCTGAGGACAGGGGCTCTCTTCTAAAAAACAAGGGCATTGAATCGGTTATAGCCATTGCTAAAATATCAGGCACAGTCTGGTACCGTGTACAGGCCGGGGCTTTCAGTACAAAGGAAAATGCAGAAAAGCAGCTGGAAACAGTAAAAAAAGCAGGCATAACGGATGCCTATATACAATCAGACGCTCCATCGGCAGTTCCTTCTGAACCCAGAGGGTATTCCATTCTTGGCGCAACTCATTTGTCCGCTGAGCATATGAATCAATATGCAAAACAGATAAACCCGAATGCCCCCAATTTAGGTTCATTCTATTCAGCTTTTGGAGAATATTACGGAATCAGAGGGGATGCAGCTTTTGCACAGGCCATGCATGAAACCAACTTTCTGCGATTTACCGGTGATGTTAAAGCTGGCCAAAATAACTTTGCAGGCATTGGCGCAACAGGGAATGGAGCGAAAGGAGCAAGCTTTTCCACACAAGAGGAAGGCGTTTTGGCACATTTACAGCATTTATATGCCTACGCTTCGACACAGCCCCTGCCTACCAAATACACGATGGTGGATCCGCGTTTCAGTCTGGTGAAAAGAGGCTCTGCAAAGCTATGGAAGGAATTGAACGGAAAATGGGCAGTACCCGGTACTAATTATGCTGAATCCATCATGAACATCTACAAAAATATGGTCACATTTTCCAATGAAAAACTGGAAGCTGTTTTGAAGGATATAGAAGGCAGCTAATCAAAAAAAGCGGACTGAACAGTGTCCGCTTTTTTACTATCTATTAAATCACATACATAAACACACAAAGAAAATGAGCCATGCTTCCCATCATAATGAAAATATGAAAAATCTCATGAAAACCCATATGATCGAACTCAAGGAATTTTGGTTTAACAGCATAAATCACTCCGCCGATCGTGTAAAGGATGCCTCCAAGTAAAAGAAGCAGAACCCCTGCTGAGCTTAATGATTCAGAAAGAGGTGAGAAAGCGAAAACGATAATCCATCCCATGGCAATGTATAACGCTGTTGAAAGCCAGCGAGGACAGTTAAACCAAATCATTTTAAACAGAATGCCTGACAAAGCAACAGCTGTAACAATTCCAAATAGAACCCAGCCGGTCACACCATTTAAAGTAATGAGGCAAAAAGGTGTATACGAACCTGCAATCAATACATAAATCATAGAATGATCAAGCTTTCTTAAAAAGGCAATGACTTTATCCTTGGCGATGACCATATGGTAGGTAGCTGATGCTGAATACAGAAGCATCAAACTGATTCCAAAAATAGCAACAGCCGTAATGGCAATTGGTGAAGAGGTTGTCAGCGAGGCTTTGATCACCATAGCAAGCAATCCGGCAAAGGATAAAATGGCTCCTGCTAAATGGGTTAGTCCGTTGATGGGCTCCCGGATGTACGAATTCATACTATCTCCTCCTAATGTTCTTATATGTAGTTTCTATAACTACTTATTATAATATATACAAAACAGCATCTAGTCAATATTTACAATCTGCGTATTTTTAAGTAGAATTTACATAACGACAAATGAGAGGTTTGAGGGATTGTTATGGAACTGGAGAAACTCATAGCGGATAACCAAATTCAATTGGAAGATATACCGCAAATAGATTTATATATGGATCAGGTAATCCAGCTTTTTGAAAATACTTTTGGCAGCACGACGAGAAATGAAGAAGAAAAAGTGCTGACTAAGACAATGATAAATAACTATGCAAAAGGGAAGTTGTTTTTTCCGATTAAAAATAAAAAATATTCAAAGGAGCACCTTATATTAATTGCTTTTATCTATCAGCTAAAAGGGGCTCTATCCATAAACGACATTAAGAGCCTGCTAAATGACGTCAACTCGGGGACGGCTGAAGGAAAGTTGGATTTGGACCATTTTTATCAGCTTTACCTTGATTTGGCGAAACTGAATGCCGATGCATTTATGAACGATCTGGAAAGTCAGGCGGGCAGGGCGGCAGAACTAAACGAAGGGCAGCCGGCACAGCTCGAAAAAGTCCTGCTCGCAGCTTCACTGGTTCACATGAGCAATTTGTACCGCAAAGCAGCTGAGCGCATTGTGGATGAAGTAAAGGAGACAGGCGATGAGAAATAGAAAAGCGGGTACCTTCCTTAGAAAAAAAGAAAAACGAAAACCAGGATGGCTGCGCGAAATCTCGGACGAGATCCTCGATTCAATTGCTGTAGAATTCTTTATTCGGATCATACTGTGGATACCGCGGTTAATTATCAGCTTTCTTAAAAATGTGTTTTGATAATGGGATTGTTGGAATGGGCGTTGATAGGGGACATCCAGCCCGATGTGTTTGAACCTGGAGCAGCTTCGGACACAAAAAGAGTAAATCAGGGAGTCTGAGTCAAAACATGAAACAACTTCAGACTCAAAAAGGGAAAATCCAAGTGTCTGAGTCCGAACCTGAGGCAACTTCGGACACAAAAAGGGAAAATCCAGGTGTCTTAGTCCGAACCTGAGGTAACTTCGGACACAAAAAGCAATAATCATGGAGTCTGAGTCAGAACATGAAACAACTTCAGACACAAACAGCCACAATCCCGAAATCTGAGTCCGAACCACCTTCCCATAATACAAATCCTCACCATAAACAAATCCCCGCATCGGAAATCAGCAGGCTCCAAACATACAAAAACCCGGGCTGCCACAGCCCGGGTTCATTTTTATAGAAATACGAAATAGATAACCCCCGCCAGAACAATCCTGTAAATGGCAAAAGGTATCAGTTTAATCTTGCCGATAATCTTCAAGAAGAAGCGGATCGAAACTAATGCAAAAATAAATGCACTGATGAATCCTGCAATAAAGAACGGAAGCGCCTCGACTGAAAAGTATTCAAGATTCTTTATTAATGAAAGAAAACTTGCACCCGCCATGATCGGCACTGCCATGATAAAAGTAAAATCAGCTGCAGCGCGGTGTGACAGGCCAAGCAGCACGCCGCCGGAAATGGTGGAACCTGAACGCGAGAATCCAGGCCATAGGGAGAAACACTGTATCAATCCAATAGATAAAGCCTGTTTATAGGTGATTTGATCAACAGAAACTGTCTTCGGGTTTTTGCCTCCAAAAATATCAGCAAAAATCATTAGAAAAGCACCAATAACTAAACCAATCAGTACCGTCTCAGTTGAAAACAGGTGTTCATCAATATAATCCTCAAATAAAACGCCAAGAATCCCTGCTGGAATTAACCCGACAATGACTTGAGATAATTTCAGGCGGCTTTGTTTTTCTTCAGAGCTTTTACCCCGCCCACCTAGACCAAGCATTTCAATGAATCGGTCTCTAAAAATGATCACAACCGCTAAAATGGAACCGAGCTGAATAACGACTTTAAAGGTATTGGCTTCATATTTAGACAAAAACTCTTTTGTATTTAGCCACATATCATCCACAATAATCATATGTCCTGTCGATGACACTGGGGCAAACTCTGTCATTCCTTCAACAAACCCCAATATAATTGCTTTCAAAATCATAATAAAATCCATAACTGTTACATTCTCCTTTTAATCTGATGCAAACAACTCCATTTAATGATTATAAACCATTTGAGATAGATAGGAACACTATTTTACAAAGTAATATAGTTGTAAACTGTCTATTAATTCAGCGGAAAATGTACTAAAAGTGATTTGTAGCACTGGTCAATACCAGGCAGAAATCTCCGTTCAAAGTCTTAGAAATCTAATAGGATCTCAGTAAAAAATAGTTCGATCACTAATTCACAAACTCTTCACAGAATTACATAGTCTTGTGAGAAAAATCACCAATTTCAGAGCTGATTTCCCATATGATAAAAGCAGATAAACCAATCGATTATAAGGAGGAAATCAAAATGAAAAAAGGAGTAAAATATCTGCTTACTTCCGCAATTGGCATAGGCTTGCTAACGGGATGCAGTCAGGGGGCAGCACCGGAAAATTCCCTTCAGCCTGAGGAAAAAGTCCTTGCAGCAGAAACCCAGCCTGAAGCAATCGCTCCGCACAAAGATTTAAATCAGGAGCCTATACCATTGAAGATTGAAAGAGTCGGGGCGAATGAAGTGAATGTCGAAATGACTTCCCAAATTACAGATATTGAAATCGACAAAGGTAAATTCTATAAAGCGTGGACATTTAACGGGGAAGCTCCGGGACCGGTAGTAGTTGTCAATGAAGGGGACACAATTAATTTCACTTTAAAAAACATGGATCCGGCTATACCGCACAGCATGGACTTCCACGCTGTACACGCAGCTCCGTCAAAAGACTTCTCGAACGTCAAGCCTGATGAAACGGGAACATTCAGTTACCCTGCCAATAAACCGGGGGTGTTTATGTATCACTGCGGAACTTCACCGGTATTATCACATATCGCAAACGGAATGCACGGAACGATCATTGTAAAGCCAAAAGCCGGCTATCCGACTGATAAAGAGATTGATAGAGAATACACAATTATTCAAAACGAATGGTATAAATACAACGACCTTGATGATTTTACAAATGGTGTTCCGAGTCATGTGGTTTTCTCAACAAAAGCGCTAAAAGAGGGAGACCCTAATACAAATGGCGATACGTTCACACTTAAGGACAATCCGCTTCTCGCTAAAGTAGGGGATAAAGTGAGGATCTATGTAAACAATGTGGGGCCAAATGAAGTAAGCTCTTTCCATGTGGTTGGTACGGTGTTTGATGATGTATACATTGACGGCAACCCTTTTAACCATTACAAAGGTCTCCAGACGGTCATGCTCCCGGCGAGCGGCGGAGCTGTTGTGGAATTTACCGTTACGAAGGAAGGCAGCTACCCAATCGTGACGCATCAATTTAACCACGCACAAAAAGGAGCCGTCGCCATTCTAAAGGTAACAGAGACCGGTGAAGACGACGGCAAGGCTACAATGAGCCATTAAATATAAATAAAAACTCAACTTAAACTAAATTATACAAGAAAAAAATAAAAAATGAAATCACTTTTTCCGGCTGTCTGCTAAAGATAGCCGGATAGTGAAGTATCGGGCAGGTGATCGCTGAATGTATAAAAAAATCGGATGGTTTGTATTATTTTTCAGTATGATCCTGGCCGGAAAAGCTTCCGCTCAGGAATTCTCTGCAGCCTCATCAAAAGAGCTGAGAGAAGCCTTGTCGGATCCGAGTGTATCAGTCATTAAATTACATTCTGAAAAATATGAAGGCAATTTTTCAATAGAGAGAAAAGTTCATATTATCGGGGATAAAGGAACAAGAATTATAGGATCTGAAAATGGCCATGTGCTGACAATCTCAGCTGATGATGTCATAGTGGAAAACTTGGAAGTGGAAGGCAGCGGATCACAGAATGCCGGAATCTATGTGACAGGAGACCGTGCCTATCTTCACCATATAGCGCTGAGGAATGTTTTTCACGGCATATATGCAAGGAATTCATATGGACACCGGTTTGAAAATAATATCATTACAAGCTTCCAGAGTAAGGACCGTCACAAGGGCTTTGGCATCTATTTGGTTGAATCTCCAAATACTGCGGTTAGAAATAATTACTTCTACCACACGCAGGACGGTGTTTATGTGTCCTATTCTGATTTTTGCGAAGTTATGGGAAACAGCATGTCCAAAGCACGCTATGGCGTGCACACAATGGATTCCCGAAATGTATTAATTGCAGATAATAGGGTGACCGAAAGCGTTAATGGGCTCATGATCATGCAAAGCAATGAAGTATTTATTCTTGAGAACTATTTTTATAAGAATACTGAAAATGAGGGTGCCGGGATTTTTATGTATGACACATTTGATTCCAAAATTGCTTCCAATATTGTGAGGGGCAATTACAGGGGTATGATTCTTGAAAACGCACAGCGGAACCGACTTGAATTTAATCAGGTTCAGGAGAATGATACCGGGCTGGAAATGGGGAAGAACTCAAATAATAACACCATTTATTTAAATAACTTCTCGGGGAATACAAGGCAAATCATTTCCGAAAAAGATAACAGGAATCTATTCAGTAAGGATACTTATGGCAACTATTTTGATGATCATCCTTTATTGAATTTGGATCATGACCATAAAGTGGACTTTGCCTACAAAAGCGGTGATGTTTTTTATCAAATGGCAGATAAAGAACCTTTACTGCAGATCTTTTATCAAAGTCCGGCCGTAGAATTGTGGAATATGATTGAACAATACACTCCGATTCCATCTGATGCTTTTATCATAGATGAGTCACCGCTTGCTGAAGCTGCGCCTGTAAAACAGAAAGAACTCAAATCAGAAAAAAGGAATGCCTCTCCAAGCCGTGATTCTTCTTTAATCCTGTTCTTTTTCCTTATCGCTTTAACAAGTTTGCTTATCTTGAATTATGGGAGGAAGCACCATGAAATTTAGACCTGTACTCCTAATGGCTGTTCTCGCAATATTGCTGAGTGCCTGTTCTTCAGCAGCATCCGAACCGGCTGAAATTAAACTGAATCAGGATAACTGTGCTAACTGTAACATGGGAATTGCTGATTTGGAATCATCAGCACAGCTTATTTTAAAAAGCGGTGAGCCTGTATTGTTCGATGATATTGGGTGTATGACACACTATTTACAGACAGAGAAGCCTGAATATGAGGCAGCCTTTGTTCATGATTATCTCAGCAGGGAATGGATATTGTTTGATGCTGCTGCATTTATACAGCACAGCGATATTGATAGCCCCATGAGCTATGGAATAGCAGCTTTTGAATCATTGAAAAAAGCCGAGGAATACCGGAAAAAGCACGGTGGAACTGTGTACTCTATAGATGAGCTTCTGGAAGCTGATATGAAGAGCTTTAAAGGAGACGGAAAGAATCACAGCCATTAACGAGATAAATACCCTCAGCACGAGGAGGAATCAATATGAATCCCGGACTTTTGTATTCTATGACAAAACATGAACTTCGGCTGCTGTTAAGAAGCAGATGGCTTTTTAATTTTATGATTCTATTTTTCTTTCTGGCAGTTCTCCTTTATTTGTATGGCCTTCAGTCTGTAAAATCCGATCCCGCTGAAGTAACGTATGGGCTGGAGGGTGTTAATGACAATATTGAGACAATGGGTGTGAACCCGGAATATTACGGCCTTAAAGAAATAAAGGCGGAAGAGGGCAATGCAGCGGGATTCAGCCAGTCTGCCTACAACCGTTCGATTGCCATGCTGATCAATCTATCTCTTTGGATGATTCCGGTGATCTGCATGATTCTTGGAGGGAGTTCCATTATTGCCGATAAAGAAAATGGGAGATTATCCTTATACAGAACTTATCGGGCATCTTCAGGATATTATCTGATCAGTAAATTCCTGGCTTTAGTTCTCTCGTTATTCTTTGCAGCAGGTATTTCGTATGGGTTATTCGGCTTAATTTTCTCTTTGGCTGGAAGCTCTTTTGCAGCCCATATCTATCAGGTTTTTCTGCTGGTGAACATGTTTTTAATCCTTGTATTCTCAGCGGCATCCTTACTGATTGGAGCCCTTTCCAAAACAAGGATGCAGGGATTGTCCGCAGCCATTATATTATGGATTCTAATGGTGTTTGTATACGAATTTATCATCTTTTCTGTCATCGGGTGGGTTCCATATGCATTCAAGCAAAACAGCCTGTTCTTGTTTATCCTTCTGAACCCGGTTGAATCCGTCCGCGTATGGTCGATCTCTAAACTGAATTCTGAATATGTATTCGGTCCTGAATATTTAATAATTGAAAAGTGGGGCGCAAATGGCTCTTTAACTCTTGCCCTTACAATATCCATTACCCTCATAATTCTAATTACCATTCTATCTTCAGCCCGGCTTTTAACGAAAAGAGGTGTATAAGATGATAATGGAATTGAAGGAGTTATCCAAAGCATATAAAAACAAGACAGCATTAGCACCGCTGAATCTCCACCTTGATCAGGGGGAATGTATCGTATTGTGCGGGGGGAATGGAGCGGGAAAAAGTACGATGATTAAAATGCTTACAGGTGTTGAAAGTCCCACTACTGGAAGTGTAATGTTCCATTCGAAACAGCGGAAGCCATTTGCTTACATGCCTGACCAAATGATGTTCCCAGCAGAGCTTACACCCTATGAAATCCTTGATTATTATGCTCGATTTTTAAACAAAGACAAGGAAACGATCAAATTAGTTTTAGAAAAAACAGGCTTATGGAGGGAACGGAACCAGAAAGCTGGAGGATTTTCAAAAGGGATGAGTCAGCGGCTTAATCTGGCTCAGTGTCTGCTCGCCGATACGGACATCTATATCCTTGATGAACCGACAGACGGATTAGATCCCTATTGGGTTATTCAGCTGAAAAAGATAATAAAGGAGTTGAAAGAGAAGAATAAAACGATCATTATCAGCAGCCACATTATGAGGGACGCCATAGAAATCGCCGACAAACTGATTATCTTATTTAACGGGAAAATAAAATTTCACGGAACACTTGATCAAGCTTACAAAGAATACAAATGTTCCTCATTAGAGGAGGTATTCCTTTCTATACACAAAAAGGAACACCAATCGGACTAAAACAAAGAGCGATTCCATTTAGGAACCGCTTTTTTGACATCTGTTTTCATAAAATGAATATTGTTCAACATCCTTTGCCCATACCTTCGCATTTTTCCCACTAAGCTCAGCAGCCCATATGTCTCCTTTTTGCCCGGCAAGCTTTTTTCTGACCCAAGTTAATTTGCCGGCCGTCTTTAAATAAAGAGGGTTATAATCTCCAATTGAATTTTTGGGATAGGTGATTCTCGTCTGCTGGGTCATGTTGAGCTGAATCAGACATAGTGTTGGTTCGGGCCGCCTTTGCGGATCGTTTGACCATTCACTTTCATCCACGCGTGAAGCTACGAGCCTTTCATTATCCACCCACGTAAAGCCCATTTCCGCAAATTTAGCAGGGGTAAGGTTCAAGGTTTTAAAAGCTGGCAATTCAGCCACCTTCAATTTTTTGTTTTTGAAGCCCATGACAATTCTGCCCCCGCCAGCAATGTAGCCCAATAAATTCCTGCCCGGCGCCCACTTAGGAACGTCCAGATGAAGGATCATCTCATCAATAACTTCAAAATTCTTCCCATCAGGAGAAATAACACAAACCATATCACTGTCCATGGCCAGGGATGCAGTTGGACTCACTATGAAAGAAATCCATTTCCCGTCTGGTGAGAATTCCAATGTGGTAGCGTTTATAGACATAATGGATGCCTTGCCGTTGCCTATTTTCTTAGGTATAGTAAAGATCGGTTTCACATGCTGAGTCAAATTCATATCCTCAAGCTGTTCCGGCAGCTGAACCTTATATAAAATGGGACTGGTCCAGCCGTCCGGCTTTAAGACGGCGCTTGAAGATAAAATAAATCCTTTTCCGTCAGGATACCAATTATAATCATCTACTCCTAAAGCGATATTATAGAATTGATTCATATCCGATATGTTTAAGACTCCGTGGCTGGTGAAAGCAATCCTATAATCGGAAGGTGCCCATTTGGCATTCCCGCCGCCTTGAAAAATCCTTTTATGCTTCTTTGACTTTACATTGAATACCCATATCTCTGTGCTGTTTCCCATATCAGGCGAATGGGGTTCCTGCGATTTCTTTTCATATAGGAGCCATTGGCCATCATAGGACCACTTAGGCGTATTTGTGAAATTTCCAGGTTCAGCAGTAATCTGTTCCTCAGCCGCTCCTATCTTGATCCACAAATAGCCATTTCGTATAAAAGCTGCCTGCAAATGATCTTCTGCCGTATCTCCCCATGCATCTGACGGGATAATAAGCAGTAAGCAGCAAAGCAGCAAAAGCAGCTTGCGCATATCCTTCTCATCTTCCTTCAAGTTATTTAATCATGCTTATTATGGACAAAGAGAGTTATTTTATCGCAGTCTAACGGGCAATAAGACCCCCACTTCAAGACTTAGTTGAATCAAAGAAGGATAAGTGGGGGTCAACTGCCCGTAAGGCCCGATTGGTGAGATACAGTGAAACTTGCCGACGCGCAGGCAGAGGCTTAGTTGAACCAATCGGGTTCGTAGTGTCGATTGATCGAAGCGCTAGCGGAGATCTTAGCGACACTAGAACGCGACTAACAATCAGTGGGGGATAAGGAAAACCCCCACTGATTGAAGTTTCACTTTATTGAAAGCAAATGAAAAGAGCAGATTGAATAAATGCTTTAAATTTTCGATATAATTTCAATTACTTTATAATGATGGATTAGCAGACAAAATTGTCCAGCTCCGTTTTTTCGGATGTTAATGGGGTAAAAACAATTAAAAATGGATTAATATTGGAGGAAATCAACTTTGTTCATTGCTATTTTGTTTTTTATGTTCATGTCCTTTTTCCTGTCGGGAAGTGAGACTGCCTTAACTGCTGTTAACAAAATGAAATTAAAATCCAGAGCAGATAATAATGATAAGAAAGCACAAAGAATTTTGGATGTGGTGTCAAAGCCTGATGAGATGATTACATCCATATTGATTGGCAATAATATTGCTAATATTATGCTGCCTACACTGGTTACCATAATTGCGCTTGATTATGATTTCAATGTAGGGGTGGCAACAGGAATTCTGACTGTAGCATTAATTTTATTTGCGGAAGTTCTGCCAAAGTCCATCGCAGCAAGCTTTGCCGACAAAATTGCTTATCTTGTATTTCCGGTCATTCGAATTCTTATGCTGATTTTAAAGCCGGTCACTTTTCTAATATCCAGGTTCACGAGGGTAATTATTAAATTTCTTTCTAAAAATGATGTGGGTTCAGTATCTGTATCCAAGGAAGAGCTCATTACCATGGTTGATATAGCTACAAGCGAAGGAACCTTCCATGAAGAAGAAACACAGCGAATTAAAGGGATCATTGATTTTTATAATTTAGATGTCAGTGATGCGCTAAAAACGCCGCGAATGGAAATTGAAGGCATTCCATATGAAGCAACGATAGAAGAAGCAAAGAATATAGTGTTGGATAATCGTTTTACAAGGTATCCGGTGTATAAAGATAATATGGATAACATTGTCGGGGTTTTCCATGCTAAGGTTTTGCTCTCCTGGTCCAATCAGCCTGAGAAGTCCCTGAAGGATTTTACTGATTTAGAGCCTTTATTTGTATATGAATTTCATAGCATTGACAAGGTATTCAAAATGATGATGAAAGAAAGGAAGCATCTTGCCATTGTACTTGATGAATATGGCGGGACGAAAGGCATCATCACACATGAGGATATTCTTGAAGCGATGCTGGGCCAGGAAATTGAAGATGAAACGGATGAAAACGCGGAAGTGCTGATCGACGAATTAACGGAAAATCATATTATTGTTCACGGCAAATTGGCAATCCGCAGAATTAATGAAGTCTTTAAAACAAAAATCCCCGAAGAGGAAGACATCCTTGCAGGATTTTTACTAAAAGAACTGGGTCATTTTCCAGAAGAAGGAGAAACATTCGAATACCATCATCTGCATTTTGAAATAAAATCAATAAAAGACAATAGGATTAAGCTGGTCGAAATTAAGAAAAAAACACCTTGATGTATATAAGCATTATTTCCGGACGGGAATAATGCTTTTTTACTATCCATTTAAAGAAAGCAGGATAAAACCAACAGGAGGATGGGAACAATAGGTACAGGAAAATAAATAAATAATTTTTATTTTTCTGAAAATATAGGTCCTTTTTAGTATATAATAGAATAAAAATAACAAATTTGAGGTGACTTTATCATGGAAAATAAACCCTTTCATTATGACGGAAGCTTACAAATGAACTATGAAAAAGATGGAGAAGCAAGTTCAAGCATTCCTTTTGAACTAACAGATGAAATGAGAAAAAATATCGGAACCAATCCGTATTCACCTGAAATCCAAGAATAATTAAGGACCCGATCAGGGGTCTTTTTTTTGTGGATTATTATTCATTTATTATGGGTATTAAAAATAGCATGAGCAAATCATTTGAAAATCTTTTTTGTTTTGAATATGATTATCTCGGATTAAGAATAAAAATGATCATACTGCAGGATGAATACATATTTTACTTCTGATTCAAACTAAATTGACTACTTAAATTGGAAAGGTGATAAAATTATGGCTCAGGTTTTATACATTACAGCACACCCTCATGATGATAAGGTGTCATACAGCATGGCAGCAGGAAAGGCATTTATTGATTCCTACAAGGAAGCTAATCCAAATGACGAAATCGTTCATATTGATTTATACAAGGAAAATATCCCGGCAATTGATGTGGATGTTTTCAGCGGATGGGGCAAGCTTCAGTCAGGCAAAGGTTTTGATGAACTGTCAGAAGATGAAAAGACAAAAGTAGGCCGGTTATCCGAACTAAGCGAGCAGTTTGTTGCCGCTGATAAATATGTGTTTGTAACACCGCTTTGGAACTTCTCATTCCCTCCAGTCATGAAAGCGTATCTTGATTCAGTGGCTGTAGCCGGCAAGACGTTTAAGTATACGGCTGAAGGCCCAATCGGGTTATTGACTGACAAAAAAGCGATTCACATCCAGGCTCGTGGGGGCATCTATTCCGAAGGGCCTGCAGCAGAGATGGAAATGGGTCACCGCTATTTAACAGTATTAATGCAATTCTTCGGCGTTCCTTCATTCGAGGGTCTGTTTGTGGAAGGGCACAACGCAATGCCTAATAAAGCTGAAGAAATCAAGGCTGACGCCATTGCCCGTGCAAAAGACAAAGCGAAAACATTCTAAACAAAAGCAGCGGATTTCCGCTGCTTTTTCTTTTTGACTAGGCATATATAAGGAGAGCTCTTGTCCCGGAAGAATAGTATAATACAGGAAGAATAGAAGCTGGGAACGAAAGGGGGACGTTTCATGAAAATCTCGGAATTCAGCCCCAGCCATTTAAATGAGGATGATGTTTCCAAGCTGCTTTATGATGGGATTGAGGATAATCTGCAAAAAGGAGATTTAATTTTTGTGCCTGGAAGCAGCAAAGCAGCAGAATACCGATTGCCTGAAGCGATCAGGATATACAAGGAAGGAAGGGCAAAAAAGCTGCTTTTGTCAGGTGGTGTAAAATGGCCCGGCCAGGACATGACTGAAGCTGAAATGTTAATGAAAAAAGCCATTATGTACGGAATTCCTCGAAATGATCTCTTCATTGAAAATAGTTCTCTCCATACAAAAGAAAATGTGCTTGCCTCCATGCTGGTTATGGACCGGATGTGCGGGCTGGAGAACATCTCCAATATCATTGTTGTAACTGCTCCTTTTCATATGAGGAGGCTGCACTTAACATTATTGACGTACATGCCAAATTGGATTAACTATTCTCTCGTATGTTCTGATGATGGTTCAACCGGGAAAGAGCAATGGAAGCAGCATCCTTATGGGAGAAAAAGAGCGTTTGATGAAGCAGGAAAAATAATTGATTACGTGAAAAAAGGCATTCTGATTGATCAGGAAATGTAATGATGAGAAAAGTCCCCGCCAGTATCCATCTGGCAGGGATTTTTTTAAAATGTATTATAAATATTCTCGCATTCTTCCGCTGTAGGCTCGTAAAAGCAATGCAGCTTAAATCTTCCGGCTAAGGGCTGATTGTACCATGTGGGCGGACATTCGCCAGGCGGCCGGAAATACCATAGTGCAAATTTGGATGGCCAGATCCGCTCACCACGTACAGCCCTTCGCGCGAGTCTTCTTTCCACTTCCCTTGCCCTCTGATAAAAATAGCCTTTTTGGACAGCTTCAAAAGCATGTGGCTGGTAAATCATTTGCGGTATGGTGCGAATACCAACGAAATCAGAACAATTTGCCCTGATACGGTTAATCCCCACATTTCCCACCATTAACATGCCCTGCTGGCCTTCGCCTTCAGCTTCTGCCCGAAGAAGGCGGGCAAGCAAATCTATATCTTGTTCTCGTGCCTTCACCACTGCCATTCTGTCTCACCCCAATTCCTCTAATTTTATATAGGCTGATATAGGGTATGCACATAAGAGTGGAATGTGCTTTTTACAAGGAAAAAGCTCCGGCAGAAGCTGGAGCTTTTAGTTGGCATAAAAATTTTCCGTATAATAAGGCTGTGATTTTGAATTAAAAGCGACACCGACACCTAAAAATTCATAATCCGCACGCAGAATATTTTTGCGGTGGCCGAGTGAATTCATTAACCCTTCGTGAGCAAAGATACTGCTGAATTGACCGGAAGCAAGGTTTTCCCCGGCTAACATAAATGAAACTTCATCCGCCTGCATTCTGTCAAAAGGGGAGAGGCCCTGCAGGTTGGTATGGTCAAAATAATTGTTCTCTGCCATATCGCTGCTGTGCTTACGCGCCGTTTCCTTAACAGTATCGTCCCACTCCAGAACGGGCACTCCATGATTTACTCTCTCGGCATTGGTAATGTCGAAAAGCTGCCATTCAAATCCTTCTTTTAAAACACTGCTGGCATTTGCATAAAAGGATTCTTTTTGCTTTTCGAGTGATTTGCTGATTATTTGAATGGATGTGACCGTATTGTCACGATGCTTATCATAAAAAATGGTTACGTAATTCCCATCCAGTTCGTATAAGTCATAATCACGATTCTCTTCAAGCTGAAAGATGACCAAATCCTTTCTCATACTGTCAAGCGGCTTTCCAAGCTGCTCCGCCACGGATGACTTTGGCGTCCCGTAGGCAATCTCTTTTGTGGAAGAAATCAGATCCTGATTTGTATAGATGCCCGCTGCTTTTTCCTGTTTGTCATAAGCGACCATTACGAAATTTTGATAGTGATCATGATAGGCATGCCAGTCTGTTCCATATTCATTCGCCGAGATACGATTCGAGGGACCAAGATTTTTTTCGATTTCCGCCTTATCATCACCTATTTCTATATTATGAATAGAAAAGGTTTGTTCCTCAGGAGCTTCCAAAACCGGTTTTTCTGCTTTATCCTCAGTTGAAAGATTTTTTTCCCCGGTATATTGACTGATTGTCAGGAGAAATTGATCCGCCCAGTTTTGGGCCTCTTCCATCATGCCGGTAATTACATTCTGGAGGTCTTTATTGTCTTTAAAAAACTGAATATCCGTTTTTATATTATCCATTACAGTTCCTGAATTAGTATCATCTGCTGATTTCTCATCCGGCTGTGAAAAGGCGAAACCGAGAAATAACAAGATAAGTATAAATAAAACCTTCCTCAAATAATCTCCTCCCATGCACCTTTCAACCCAATATCAAAGGTATGCCCATTCATTATAAGATCTAAAATTCCGGAAATGCAAAACATTGCGGCCATCCTTATTTTTCTACCCTGTTTGCCTGTCACTTTAACCGTGATTCGATATTTTCCGTTTTTAAGTGAAAAGTTTGGGTAACATAATTATAAAAATGAAAATGAACAGATGAGCTGCAAAGGGGGAAGCATGTTGAAACTAACACCGGAACAAAGAATTGAGCTGCATGGATTTAATAATCTGACGAAATCACTCAGCTTTAATATGTATGATATCTGTTATACGAGGACAAGAGAAGAGCGTGAAGCCTATATAGATTATATTGATGAGGAATATAGCGCGGAACGGCTCACAAAAATACTTACGAATGTTTCCGATATTATTGGTGCCCATGTCCTGAATGTGGCACAGCAGGATTATGTGCCACAGGGTGCAAGTGTGACGGTCCTTGTATCTGAAGGGCCAGTAGTGGAGGTACCGGCTGAATCTTATGATGAATCTCCCGGACCGCTGCCGGATAACGTAGTCATGCAGCTGGATAAAAGCCATATTACGGTTCATACCTATCCTGAATATCATCCTGACGAAGGAATCAGCACATTCAGGGCTGATATTGATGTATCCACCTGCGGAGAAATTTCCCCGCTAAAAGCCCTTAATTACCTGATCCATTCCTTTGACACTGATATCATGACCATCGATTACAGAGTCAGGGGATTTACACGGGACAAGGACGGGAAAAAACTTTATATCGACCATGATATCAGTTCGATCCAAAATTATATTCCTGACGAAGCAAAAGAAGATTTTGATATGATCGACGTAAATATTTATCAGGCACATACCTTTCATACCAAATGTAAAATAAGGGACTTCGATTTGGATAATTATTTATTTGGTTACACAAAGGACAAGCTTGATCCAAAAGAGGCCGAAGAGATTACTGAGCGGCTCACAACAGAGATGGACGAAATTTTTTACGGGAAAAATATTAAACCCGGTTCTATATCAGAGTGAAGGCTCCCAATCAGGGAGTCTTTTGTCATAATCCCCCGAAATCAGGAAAAGATATAGAATAACGATAATTAGGGGGATTTGGGATGGAAGAAAACAAGATTCATTTGACATCAGGTGAAATGGCAGTTTTATGGACGGGTTACCTAAATGACAGCATGTCATTGCCCCTTCTGGATTATTTTGTAAAGACTGTGGAAGATCATGAAATAAAACCTGTCATTGAATTCGCCCGGCAATTATCGGACGGGCATATCAGGTTTTTGACTGATTTCTTCCAAAATGAAAAGTTTCCAATACCAAGAGGCTTTTCATCTAATGATGTTAATCTCCATGCTCAAAAGTTATATACAGATACATTTATGCTGGAATTTATTATGCAGATGGCCAAATCCGGCCTTGTTGCATATGGCAGTTCTTTGGGCATGTGTTCCAGGAAAGATATTAGAGCATACTTTATTAAATGCATTGATCAAACCGTCGAATTGTTTGAAAAAGCAACGGATATAGCCTTAGAGAAGGGAATTTATCTGAGAAGGCCGTACATAGATCTTCCGGCGGAAACAGACATGATTGATGATAAAAGCTATTTAAGCGGCTTAAATCCTTTAAAGAAACCGCGGCCATTAAATGCGATTGAGATTGCCCATTTATCCTTTAATGTAGAAACCAACATGGTTGGAACCATGCTTGCTCTCAGTTTTTCACAGGCTGCCAAATCAAAAGAGATAATCAGCTATATGGAACGGGGTAAGGATATTTCAAAAAAACATGTGAAAGTTCTTAGTGCAGCATTGCTGGACAATGATATACAAGCCCCTAATTCCCCTGATTATGCTGTAAAGGGAAACGACGAATCACCATTCTCAGAACGGCTGATGATGCAGCTTATGGCGTTTCTGAGTACATTGGGATCGGGAAACTATGCCGCAGCAGCTTCCGCAAGCCAAAGAAGTGATTTAATCCTGAATTATGAACGTCTTTCTCTTGAGATTGCCCAGTTTGCCAAGGACGGAGCAGACATTATGATCAAACACAAGTGGCTGGAACAGCCGCCAGGTTCCCCCAACCGGAAAGACCTGGCCAGAAGGCAAAACTAGAACCAGGGAATGCTGCTCTCCTGGTTCTTTACAAATATACACCAATTCTATTTCCAAAACTTCCACCATTTTTTTTCAGGTTCCTGTGCGGCAGCCGCACTTCGGAAGGAAACAATCATATCCTGAAAAACATCTTCCCGCTGCTTTACTTCATGCCAATATTGCTCCCGCTCTTTATTAATGGTTTCGATATAAATTTCCCTGTCCGTATTTAACGTTTCGATCAGCGAGCTGATTTCGGTGCTGGTCACCTCGGCAGAAGAGGAGATGTAATGGATCATGGTTTTGAATTCTTCGGAGGATGCTTCAGAGGATTCCGTCAGTTTGTTTGTCAAATGATGAATTTGATCGGAAGTACGTTTCGAACTCTTCGCAACCCTTTTCGAAAGAGTTCCGAACGCTTCGGAAGTATGCTCCGAAGTCTGCTCAATCCTCGCTGACAGAGATTCAATTTCCGCTTTCGTTTTTTCGCCTGATTTGTAGATTGAATCCGATAGGCTTTTCACGGTATGCAAAGATCCTTTGCTAATCTCTTTTTTCACTTCTTCTAATACATCTTTTCGAACGCCGCTGCGAATTTCATTTCTGACATCTGAAAGTAAACTGTCCCTGAAATTTTCCATGATAGCCATGAGCTGTTCAGCATTCATGACTGATTCCTGCTCTTTATGTAATGCTGTTTCCGGTTCTATTGCCGCCAAAGCCGTTTCATTTGCTGGTGAAGACGTTTCAGAAGCATAGTCCATATGTTTTTGCATTAATTCCCGGATCATTTCCTTGCTCAGGTTTTTATCGCGCATTTGCTTCACTTTTTCAAGCAATGCAATTTCATGGTCTGTATAAAAACGGGCTCCCTGTTTGGACCTGGGAATCAGCAATAATCCGTTCAAATCCTTTTCCCATTGTCTTAAGGTCCCCGGAGGCACATTCAGCATTTTCGAAACCTCTTTAATTGTATAAGCCTTCATATATTGCGTATCCATTTAACTCAGCCCTTTCCAAAATAGATTCTGAATCATTCGGAAGCGGGTTCCGAATCAATTTCTACTAACCTATTCAGCATGCTATCCCTCTTTTTCCTGCCGCATGACAAAAGCTATCAAAACAAGACCTTATTCATCAGAAAAAAGCAAAAAACAGCCATTTTGACAAAGATCCTAAAAAATTTGCCAATCATAAGGCGATTTGTCATATCCGGGCGGGTATGGCACAATGGTAGGGGAGTTTAGCAAACTAGGATATTATGAAAACAGCGAAATGAAAAGGGAGCATGATCAATTGGGTAATAGAATTATCGCAATGTCTATAGCAGCCGGGGTTGGATTGTCTCTGACTGTGGGAGGCATAAAGATGGGGAGCAATGAACACTCAAAGGAAAAGGAAATATCCTATACAGCTGTTCCTCATGCGGAGGCTATGCATGAACCGCCTGTGAAGCAGGAAATTCAAAAGCAATCGGTGCTTCTGGATGTGCCATTGTACAACCAAATGGATCACCCGCGTTTATATAATGGTTGTGAGATTACCAGTTTAGCAATGATTATAAGCTATGAAGGCATTAAAGTATCAAAAAATGAGTTGGCAAAGGAAGTTAGCCGGGTACCGCTCAAGTTTAGCGGAGGTGAGTACGGGAATCCCAATGAGGGCTTTGTAGGCAATATGGAGGATGGTCCGGGATTGGGCGTTTATGAGGGGCCGATTTTCAATCTGGCGAAAAAGTACTTTCCTGATCGTGCTGAGAATCTGACTGGCAAACCGTTCGATGTGCTGCTTGAAAAAGTAGCGAAAGGGTCGCCGGTCTGGATCATTACAACCGCAAGCCTGTCACCCGCTGCATCTTTTGAAACCTGGAATACACCGGGCGGACCGGTGGATGTGACCTTCCAGATGCATAGTGTAGCCATAACCGGGTATGATGAGGAAAATATCTATATTAACGATCCGTATGGCACGAAAAATAAAAAGGTGCCTAAACAGCAATTTATAGAAGCCTGGGAGCTAATGGGGTCACAGGCTATTGTCATTAACTAGTATACTGGCAAAAGAAGGGGCTGCAGTTTGCAGTCCCTTCTTTATCGCAGTCTAACGGGCAGTAAGACCCCCACTTCAAGACTCAGAGGAATCCAAGGAGGATAAGCGGGTGTCAAACTGCCCGTAAAGGCCCGATTGGTTCAACTAACAATCCGTGAGGGATAAGGAAAACCCCACTGAAGTTTCACTTTATTTGCTTAATGATCCCATTCTCTTATACTTCAAAAAGATCCATTTTAAAAACGGAGGCACTACAAAGAAGATAAAGAATAAGCGAAAAAGCTGATATCCTGTTACGATGGCCAGGTCGGCCCCGGTTTCATGTGCGATGATGGCCATCTGATCCATCCCTCCCGGTGCAAGGCTCAGTAGTCCGGTGGCAGGGGAAAGGTCAAAAGCGTGTATTACCCAAAAGCCAAGCAGGGCCGAGCATACCATGAGAAGCAGGCCGCTCAAGGCAGCAAGTGAAATCGTTTTAATCTTATTGCCCAGTTTTTCAGGCTTCATCATCATGCCGATATGAGCTCCTATTAATAGCTGTGAAAAATCCAAAACAGACGGGGGGAGCTGAGGGCCATTTATGCCGGAAATGACAAGAACAGCTGTTCCTATAATCGGACCGAGAAGGTATGCAGTAGGGAGCTTCAGGCGTTTGCTTAGAATAATGCCGGCAAAGGAAACAAGAGAAAAGAGTAAGATATCAGGGAATAAATCCCTCCATAATGGAACTGAAGCTGTAAAATCCGTACTGCTTGCGTTGTCCATCCATGGTCCGAAAACCAGAACAGGGACAATGAAGATAATCATAGTCAGCCTTGCAACCTGCATAAAGGTAACTACTGTGATATCAATTCCTTTGACTTCCTCTGCCAGAAGAATCATTTGCGAAAGACCTCCGGGAATACTCCCGATCAGCACTGTTGCATAATCGATGCCCATTAATTTAGCAATGAGAAGGGCAGAAAGGGCACTAAAGAGGATCAGGCAAACCGTAATGAGAAAAATAAAAGGGAGCTTCTGGAGAATAAGCAGCACCGCGTCCTGTGTAAAGGAAAGGCCGATGCTGTATCCGACGATGATCATCCCGGCATCGCGAAATGCGGCTGGCCAGTAAAATGGAATCCTGCTGAGCCGGCTTCCAATCATTACACCAGTCAATGCACCAAGCAAAAAGGCGACAGGAATGTGCAATAAAGAAAATAACCCTGCACCTATTACAGCAGCAGAAAAGGTGAAGAAAACATTTTTAGTCACGAAAAAACCTTCTTTTAATTAGATTACCTAAAGATATTTATACCATATTTGAACTATGAAGGAATTACAAGTTTTATGTAATGGAATGTTTTCATACATTTATAAAGAGGTCAGTATTCTTAGAAGGGGGACTAACCATGCCGGAAAAATTAAGCCATCTGGTTTTCATCTTATCTTTTATATGCCTCGGTTTATTTCTACTTCTTGGTTTTTCGCCTCTGTATGATCTTTACCTGCATAATATCGGACATCGTCCATTTTCACTTCTTCTCCTCCTGACAGTCCTTGTCTTCCTCGTGAGTGTTATAGTCTTAAAGAAAGTCCAAAATTGGCAGGCGGGCTTTCATGTCTTATTTTCCATTATCCTCACGCTTTTTCTTTCATCCGTCCTCGCGATCATTGTGTTCTTTGGGGGCCAATTCAGGTAAAAGTAAAGAGCCTGCACCATTAAAGGTACAAGCTCAGCCCATTTACTGGATTGGCATCCAGTTTACCTTCCATATTCCTTCGCTGTTTTTGCTCAGGCCGAAGCCCAGCCCATCCTCTTCAGATATGGAAATATACGCTGAAGAGTCATCGATCATGACTTCTTCCAGACTAGTATTCTTCACCCTATGCAATAATGTCTTTTCTTCCGGTATAGATGCTGACTCCCTTATCGCATTGAGGTAATCATTCAGAGTTGGAAACGGTTTTTCGATACCCGGGTCATGGTTAAACAAGGCATATTGAGTATAATAATCTTCAATTTCCTCAGCGAATAAGTACAGCTGAAATACTTCTGACGGTCTTAGACCACTTAATATCTCATCTGTCCCTCTTAAAGAAAATTCTTTATACACATGGTTTAATGGCTCTGGAAGGACCAGCTTCTTATCATTGTTCAGCATCAGCTGGAATGGCAGAGGCTCCATTTGCAGTTCCTGTGGCATAATCACCTCAACAGCGTCAGCCTGATGGACAGTGCCTTCTGCAGCACGATATCCGCCGATAATTAAAGAAACATTTTCCTCTTTAATTGGCATTTTGACGCCAAACACCTTTTTCAGCTTCTCCTGGTCGGCCTCATTAAAAGCTATTTTTACGTTTTTGCCATCTATGAGCGGCAGCAGCTTTAAGGAATTATGATCAGGCAGAAAGTATACAAGGTCATTCTTAAAATCCAGAGTGCCTGTGATTTCTGCTTTGCCTGTAAAAACTGCGGATAAGCTGCCATGTGAATCCTTCTCAAAACTTTTCAATTTCCAGTTGTTCAGCATAGCACCCTCTGCAAGACCAGGATAAAAATATCTATCTGCCACGGCGGTTTTCTGTCCATTTTGCTTTGTAAAGAAATCTGTCTGAATTCCGGCAATCCCGCCAATCAAGAGGACAAATCCGACAGCTGCAGCTGCAGACAGAAGCTTTGGAACATATTCTTTTTTTCGTCTCTTAACAGCAGAAGAGCCTATCCGGTTTCTGACTATCTGTTTTTCCTGTTTTGTGAAAACAGATTCCTTCGTCCATACAGCATTCATTGCTTTCTTAACTTCATGATTCAGATCACCCATGCTGTTCACCTCTTTCTGAATCGGTTAGAATTTTCCTGACTTTTTCCTGTCCTCTGTACAAGCGTGTTTTAACGGTTGAAATAGGAATATTAAGAGCTTCACTTATTTCAGCAAGACTAAAATCCTGATAATAATGGAGCAGAAAAACTTCTCGGTATTTTACTGTCAGTGATTCTATCGTTTTCAGCAATTCATGATGTTCATCCTGTTCCAGAAACGCTGCTTCAGGATCTTTTCCTCTATCCTTTTTCAGAAGAAAAATCTTTTCATTCATAATCAAATTGCGATAATGCCAGCTTTTAAGGTAATCCTTGCTTTTATTAATAGCGATTGTGAAAATCCATGTTTTAAAAGAAGATCTTTGCTGAAAATTTTCCAGTTTTTCATACACAGTAATAAAGGTGTCCTGTGTTAAATCGCTGGCAGTATTCCAGTCTTTCACATAGCTGTATATTAATCTTTTCAGAACGGTTCCATACTCATCCATGATCGTTTCAAGAACGAGAGCACGGTCCACTTTATCCTCAATTGACCGTTTTACATACTCATCAATGCTCACATGTCTGCCTCCTTCCTTAAATGCCAGGCCTCCGATTTTGGCTGCCTTTTATTTGACTGACAGTTAGACGACAGATACAAGCAAATCGCTTCATTTTTTTGGCATTTATTAAGATTATACATAAAAAGCGCAAACCATTTGGTCTGCGCCTGAATTATTTATTCACTTTTTTCCTGATTAAATAAAACCACATCAATGCATAGGTTAAGAACAGAAGGAGCAAAAATAAGAACACAGACAAATCGTCTTGAATGATCATTCCATTACACCTCACTTCAAGCTTGCATTTATCGCAGTCTAACGGGCAGTAAGACCCCCACTGATTGAAGTTTCACTTTATTTTAGGCTGTCCAATGGAAACGGAAATAATAAGTAGAAAATCACCGCAGCAGGCAAAGAAATGAGCATGGCCATTGCCGGTTTTCTATAGTGGACTCTTAATACTGCGAACAAAGCAATATTCAGCCAAATATTATGCCAGCCGTTCCAGCCATTATCGTACACAAACATCCCTTTATGGGCAAACAGAGATTGAATGATGGTAAAAAAGCCAATCCATACAGCAGAGTAAATGTATCCATGATTTTTATTCTCAGGATAACGCTGCAGATATATGATCAGAGCCATGGGAGTTATAAAGTAAGTGAAAGCTAAGTTAATAATGGAATGGTTAAGCCATTCGGCCGTAATGCCTCTAAAAGCCCAGAGAGTATGATTAAAATAGAGCATATTATAGGTAAGGTTAATCGCAATAAAGTACAGCACAGTCGGGTATTGTTTTTTCCATTGTGACCAATCAATAAAGCGGTAAGCAAACAAAATCCATACAGCAATAACAAGTATCAGATACATAGGACATCACCTTTAATATTTATACATACAGGTATTGCCATATTTTTAAAAAATATTCACCTGAAAATCACCGTCTTTGAAGGATAGCCGGGTTAACTATATAATGGCTTTATTGTGTTAATAGAAGAAAGGGAGAGGATCATGACAGAATCAAAAATTTCACCGCAGATAAAATTAATCGCTCTCGATATGGATGGAACTTTATTAAATTCCAGAGGGGAAATTCCTGAAGAGAACCGTGCAGCCATAAAAGAGGCGAAGGAGAAAGGAATCGAAGTCATTTTGAGCACCGGAAGATCAAGGCTCACAGCAGGCGATCATGCCGATTCCCTGGAATTAAACTCCTATTTAATCACGGTTAATGGCAGTGAAATATTCGGCCCTGATGGAGAATCAATTTCTAGAGCTCCCGTTGATTCCAAAGTTATGGAATGGATGTGGAACTTATCACAGTCACATAAAACCAATTTCTGGGCCACCAGCTGCGAACGGGTATGGAACAACGAAATGCCGGAGAATATCCATGACCATGAGTGGCTCAAATTTGGATTTGATATATCAGATGATGCAGTCAGGGAACTGATTCATAACGAGCTGCAGTCAAAAGGCGATTTGGAAATTACTAACTCAAGCTTAACCAATATTGAAGTCAATGCTCTGGGCATCAATAAAGCGAAAGCGATCCAGAAGGTAACAGAGATTCTTGGCATTTCAATGGAAAATGTAATGGCCATGGGAGACAGCTTGAACGATATTGCCATGATTGAGGAATCAGGCTGGGGAGTAGCAATGGGAAATGCCCAGGAAATCGTGAAAGAAACAGCCGATGCTGTGACGGGAACCAATGATGAATCCGGTGTTGCACAGGCAATCCGAAAATGGGCCCTATAGGGAACAAAAACCGGCTATCATGCCGGTTTTTTGGTTTACTTCATTGACCTAAGAATGGTTTCCTCTAATTTGACTTCTACATTCCCTTTAATTGCCCTTGAAATCATGCAGGATGCTTCAGCTTTTTGTGCAAGCTTTCGGGCAAGTGCAAGGTGCTTTTCATCGGCATCTGCCTTCAGTACGATAACCGGCCGATGAATGATTTTCCTGTAGGTGATCACACCATTGGTCACATCCACAACACCGACGGATTCCATCGTTAGGTCATCTTTCTCAATCCGGCTGCGTTCCATCATGGCTGCCAGGGTAATAATATAACAAGTTGCCGCCGCCCCCAGAAGCATTTCATCCGGATTGGTTCCGATTCCAGGACCGTTCATTTCCGGAGGGATAGATACCTTAGTTATAAGCCCGCCTGTTTCAATTTCACCCACATCATTGCGAAGGCCAGGCCAATGTGCTTTTAAATGAAAATGGTGTTCAGCCATATTTGAATCCTCCAAGTTATGTATTTCTACTTACACATTAAAGAGGAACAGGCAGAATTGCAAGACTTTACAGATTTCACGTTTCAGGCTAAGATAAAAACAGCCAACTTAATAGTTTTACTGCTAGGGGTGCCCGATGCTCGCGGGCTGAGAAAGAAACCGGACTGTTTTTTACCCTTCGGACCTGATCTGGATCATACCAGCGTAGGAAAGTAGTAATTGCGGGGAACGACGTTCTTTCTCTTAGATTATTCAGCCAGGTCCAATTTCGGATCTGGTTTTTATTTTGTTCTCAAAACAAATGAATTGGCTATCAATAAGGAGGATTTTCTATGAATCTTAACGATCAGATTGTCATTATTACAGGCAGCAGCAGAGGGTTGGGCAAAGAAACAGCAAAATCATTCGCGAGAGAAGGGGCGAGAATTGTCATTAACTATTTCCATAGCGAGGAAAAAGCCTATGCTCTGCAGAAGGAAATTGGCGAATCAGCCATTGCCATTCGTGCTGATGTTCGGGACAGAGTTCAAGTGAAATCCATGTATGAAAAAACGAAGGAACACTTTGGAGCCCCCATTACAACCATAGTCAATAATGCACTTGTGAATTTTCAATTTGACCCTATTTCAAAAAAAGATGCAGAAACAATTAAATGGGACGATTACAAAAATCAGCTGGAAGGTGCAATTCTAGGAGCATTGAACACAGTTCAGGCAGGTCTTGACGATATGAAAAAACAGGAGTTTGGCAGGATAATATCGGTCGGCACCAACCTATTCCAGCATCCAGTTGTACCCTATCATGACTATACGACCAGCAAAGCTGCTTTATTAGGCTTCACCAGAAATATGGCGAATGAGCTGGGCCAATATGGAATTACTGCAAATATGGTATCAGGCGGTTTGTTAAAAACGACAGACGCCAGTGCTTCGACCTCTAAGGAAGTCTTTGAAATTATCGAAAACTCTACTCCATTAAGAAAAGTCACAGATCCTGCAGAAGTGGCAGATGCGATAGTCTTCTTCGCCTCTCCCTGGGCAAGGGCAGTTACAGGACAGAATTTGGTTGTGGATGGCGGACTAGTTATGAATTAAAGGAGGATTCTAAATGAATATTCAGGAGATTAGCAGTCTATTAGATAAAGTAAGAGAGTCAAACCCTCTGGTACATAATATCACCAATGTGGTGGTAACCAATTTTACTGCCAATGGCCTGCTGGCAATAGGGGCATCACCTGTAATGGCATATGCGCATGAAGAGGCGGGTGATATGGCTAAAATCGCCGGGGCACTGGTTCTCAACATGGGAACACTGACTGAAAAAGAAGTGAAAAGTATGCTTATCGCAGGAAGGTCTGCCAATCAGCATGGTGTGCCGGTAATCTTTGACCCGGTTGGTGCCGGCGCGACAGCTTATCGAACAGAAACAGCCAATAGAATAATGGAAGAATTAGATATTAGCATCATAAGAGGCAATGCTGCAGAAATTGCCAATGCTGCAGGACAGCAATGGAATATTAAGGGCGTCGATGCCGGAGAAGCAGAAGGAAACACTTCAGATCTTGCAAAGTCGGCAGCAAATAAACTTGGTGCAGTCACCGTCATTACAGGGAAACAGGACATCGTTTCAGATGGACATTCCACTTTTACGGTCAACAATGGCCATCCCCTGTTAACGAAAGTAACAGGTGCCGGATGTCTTTTGACTTCTGTCATTGGAGCTTTCGCTGCTGTTGAAAAGGATCCAGTAAAAGCGGCAGCTGCTTCATTGGTCGTGTATGGCTCTGCCGCCGAAATCGCTGCAGAAAAAACGGATGGCAGGGGCCCGGGCACTTTCCAAATAGAGTTCTTGAATAGCTTATATACTATTTCAGCCGCAGATGTTGAGTTGCGCGGCTCTTTTAGTCAGATAGGAGGGGAATAACTATGAAGGTGAATAAAGCCTTAACCATAGCAGGATCAGACAGCGGCGGCGGTGCGGGTATTCAGGCAGATTTAAAAACCTTTCAGGAACTCGGCGTTTTCGGCATGTCAGCGTTAACTGCCGTAACTGCCCAAAACACCAGGGGAGTGCAGGGAGTTTATCCAATGACCCCAGATGCTGTTGCGTCCCAATTGCAATCCATTGGAGAGGATTTATGGCCGGATGCAGTCAAGACAGGAATGCTCTTCAGTGCAGAGATTATCGAAAGGGTTTCAAAGGAGATTGCGAAATACGGCTGGAACAAAATCGTCATTGATCCGGTGATGATTGCAAAGGGCGGAGCTAGCCTTCTGCAGACTGAAGCCATTTTAGCGATGAAAAAGCTTCTGATTCCCCTCTCAATGGTCATCACACCCAATATACCCGAGGCGGAGGTTTTAACGGACACTGCCATTCGCTCAATGGATGATAAACGGAAGGCAGCAAAAGAACTGTATAGGCTTGGTGCGAAACATGTCATCATTAAGGGCGGTCATGAGGAGGGAAAAATGGCTGCCGATCTATTATTTGACGGTGAAGGTTTTACCGAATTCAAGAGTAATAGAATCCAAACAGCCAACACACATGGGACAGGCTGCACTTTTTCTGCTGCAATCACAGCCGGCCTCGCTGACGATCTTTCTGTGCCACAGGCTGTTGATCGCGCAAAGCAATTTATTCAGGCAGCAATAGAAAATGACTTAAGAATTGGCAGCAGTCATGGACCAACCAATCATTGGGCTTATAATTTGAAGAAAAAGGAGAGCTTCATATATGGAAGTTAACCCTAAGCAAATACGAAACTGGCTTAAAGTGTATTTCATAATGGGGACCGTAAATTGCCGCTATAAGCCTGAAAATATTCTCCGGTCAGCGATTAAAGGGGGCATATCCCTGTTTCAATTCCGTGAAAAAGGTGCAGGATGCCTGCACGGCAAAGAGAAGGAATCTCTTGCAAAAAGGCTTCAGGCAATCTGCAAAGAGAGCAATATTCCTTTTATTGTAAATGATGACATTGAATTGGCACTTAGTATCAACGCAGATGGCGTCCATATAGGCCAGGAGGATGAACCGGCAGATGTGGTCCGCAGGAAAATCGGCAGCAAAATCCTTGGCGTCTCCGTGCATAATATGCTTGAAGCAGAAGCAGCAATCCGGCAGGGGGCAGATTACCTGGGCATTGGCCCTATTTATCCGACAAGCACAAAAAAAGATGCCAAAGCCGTTCAGGGTCTTACTTTTTTAAAGGAATTGAGAGCTGCTGATATCCAGATTCCTGTTGTAGGAATAGGGGGAATTCATTCTGAAAACACACCTCCCATTATGGACGCAGGAGCAGACGGTGTCTCTGTCATTACGGCAATCAGCCAGGCGGATTCCCCGGAAAAATCAGCCAGGGAGCTAAAAGGAGCAGTAATGAGAAATATCCATTAATTTTGGGCATTTATAAAAAAATCAGTATTCGATTGCCTTTCAAGCATCAGTGTTTATTACTATGCAATTATTGAAAAGCCATGGTAATGTTGTACTCATACAGATTTTTTCGTAAGGAGATACAATTGCAATGAAACTCATATCATGGAATGTGAATGGCATTAGGGCCTGTGTGAAAAAAGGCTTCATCGATTACTTCAAAGAGGTGGATGCAGACATCTTTTGTATCCAGGAGTCTAAATTACAGGAGGGGCAGATTGAGCTCATCTTGGATGGCTATCACCAATATTGGAATTATGCTCTGAAAAAAGGGTATTCCGGGACAGCTGTTTTTACGAAAAAAGAGCCGATTTCTGTCCGCTATGGGGTGGGCGATGATGAAACAGAACCCGAGGGCAGGATTCTTACGCTTGAGTATGAAGACTTTTACCTCGTGAATGTCTATACGCCGAATTCGAAGCGTGACCTCGCCCGTCTTCCATATCGTCTGGAATGGGAAGAGCGGATTAGGGAATATTTACATGAGCTGGATGGAATCAAGCCTGTTATTATGTGCGGTGACTTAAATGTGGCCCATAATGAAATAGATTTAAAGAATGCAAAATCCAATCGTGGAAATTCCGGGTTTACCGATGAAGAACGCGACAGAATGACCAGATTACTTGGTTCAGGGTTTGTTGATGCTTTCCGCTATAAATACCCGGAAGCCGAGGGAGCCTATACATGGTGGTCCTATATGGCAAAAGTAAGGGAGAGGAATATCGGCTGGCGGATTGATTATTTTATAGTTTCAGAAAAGCTTCAGGAAAAAATAATAGATTCACAAATTCATTGCGACATTATGGGAAGTGACCATTGCCCGGTAGCCCTTGAACTGGATCTATGATGAAGCCTCTGCGATGTGCAGGGGTTTTGTTTTAGGAAAACAGGCAATAATTGAATTAAGATTATCTAAAGGAATGGTTATATGAACAAAACAGAAATGCTGAAGCTTTTTGTTCTTATTGAGAGAGTGTATCCGCCTTTCCGGATCAAAAACGAAATTGTTCATCATTATTTTGATCACTGTCTGGAGTTCGACTACGAAAAAGCCTTCAACAGCATAAAAGAGCATATCAGGAAAAGTCCGTATCCTCCATCTATCAGTCATATCGGGTGCTCTGCTGAAATGGCAGACTGCCGAAATTGGGAACAGGAGTATGTCCTTGCTGATCATGTGTGTTGATATTAATGGAAAATGTTTTGTAAATTTGTTATAATGCGTGTAAATCAAATAAAGTGAAACTTCAATCAGTGGGGGGTTCCTTTCCCCCACTGATTGTTAGTTGAGGCCCACGGAAAGTGGGTCACAAAGACGTTGCCACAGGATGTGGCGTTCTTAGTCTTTGTTCTTTTTTTCGGGCCTTTACGGACAGTTTGACCCCCACTTATCCTCCTTTGTTTCCTCTGGGTCTTGAAGCGGGGGTCTTACTGACCGTTAGACTGCGATAATAAAGGTTTTCTAGGGTTCCGCAGCAGCTGCTGGCCTGGTCCGAGAGAAAACTCATAGCCTTTATGGCTATGCCACGGAGGGATAAAAGCCTGGGAGATACTGATTATCAGATATCTTCCGGGCTTTTTTCTTTTTCAGGAAAATTAATAAAGGAGCTGATTTCATGCAGTGGCTAAAGGTATTTATTGCTGCATTTTTTGAAGTTTTTTGGGTCATTGGCTTAAAGCATGCGGATGATCCCTTATCATGGACAGGGACCATCATAAGCATCGCTGTCAGTTTTTATCTGATGATCATGGCGGGCAGGGTGCTGCCGGTAGGGACGGTATATGCTGTCTTTGTTGGCATGGGCACCGCCGGGACAGTACTATCTGAAATTATATTTTTCGGAGAGCCTTTGAAATTATCTAAAATCATTCTGGTTCTTGTTTTATTATTAGGAGTACTTGGCTTAAAGCTGGTGACAAATGAGGACGAATCAAAAGGAGCTGAAAGTTCATGAGCTGGCTGTATCTGATTCTAGCGGGAATTTTTGAAATGACAGGTGTCACCATGATTAACAGCTGGCATCAAAAAAAGAACTGGCAGTCCTTGCTTCTGCTAATTGGCGGCTTTGGCGCCAGCTTCCTGTTCCTGTCTCTGGCCATGAAAGAACTGCCGATGGGCACAGCTTATGCCGTCTGGACCGGAATCGGCGCCGCCGGTGGAGCGGTCCTTGGCATGATCCTGTACGGAGAACCGAAAGATGCCAAACGTATATTCTTTATTGCAATGGTATTAAGTGCAGCGATTGGACTAAAACTTGTGTCTTAGATAAGAAACCCGGGCTCACTAAACAACGGTCGCCATCAACATCTCATAGCAGTTCACCAGCATTCCATAGTAAAAAAACAGAAGTTTGTTCATATTAAAAAGGACATGAAAAAGAGGTGACTGCTATGAATTTTGATTACACAGTTGAATCAGAGAAATCCATTGAAGAAGCAATTACAGCATTGGAAACACATTTAAAAGATGAAAAGTTTGGTGTACTTTGGACTTTTGATATTAAAGAGAAGCTGGAGGAGAAGGGCTTTCATCTGGAAGAAGAATTTAAGGTCCTTGAAGTTTGTAATCCCCAGGAGGCGGAGAGAGTACTGAAAGAAGAAAAAAAAGTTGGCTATTTTCTCCCCTGTAAAATCGTTGTATATAAAGAAAGCGGCAAAACAAAGATAGGATTGCCAAGGCCAAGTATGTTAATGAGCATGATGGAAAGTCAGAAACTTAAAGAAATGGCATCAGATATAGAGAAGCGCCTGATTGCCTGCCTGGATAAGTCCATTTAAGCCGTTTCCATAATAAAACTTCCTTCCAAAGACAAACAGTAATTAACACTGTTTGTTTTTCTTTTTATGGCTTACAATAGAATGTGAATTCTAAATATTATGAAGGTGAATCTATGGAAACAAAACTAATTTTAATCGAGGGTCTGCCGGGTTCCGGCAAATCCACTACGGCAAGATTGGCCTATGATGTGCTTAGGCAAAACGGCATCGAAGCAGAAGTATATTACGAAGGTGATCTCGACCACCCGGCCGATTATGAAAGTGCAGCTTACTTTACTAATGAAGAGTGGCAGCTCTTAATAGAAGAATTTAGCCCCTTCAGAGATCAACTATCAGAGAAAAGCATTTCAGAAGATAATGGCTTTTTGCTGCCTTATAAAAAGCTTGGATCTGATATGCCTGATACATTTTTTGAAAAAGCATTTAAACATGATATCTATGAGCTGCCATTAGAGCAAAATATAAAGCTCATTACTCAAAAGTGGGCAAGATTCGCCAGGCAAGCTGAAAACAGCAATAAAGTTCATATTCTCGAATGCTGTTTTATCCAGAATCCCGTTACGATCGGAATGATTAAATATGGGGCTCCCCAAACAAAGCTGCTGGATTATGTTTTAGCGCTGGAAAAATCGGTGAAAAGGCTCAATCCGATGCTAATTTATATCAATCAGGATAACATAGACTACTCCTTCAAAAGAGCAATAAAAGAACGGCCGAAAAGCTGGTCTGAGGGTTTTATCCATTATTATACCCAGCAAGGATATGGAAAACAGAATCATCTAAGCGGGGAAGAAGGCACCATAAAGGTTCTAAAAGCAAGGAGAAAGGCTGAAGAAGAGATCCTGAAAAAACTGACTATCCGAAAGAACCTAATCAATAACACTGCATATGATGAGCATTCCCACAGAATCGCTTTAAAGAATGTCTTGATCAATAACCCTGTAAGGAAAGGAAATGTTTAAATGATCCATCAGGAAAATTGTCCTTTTTGCAGTCCGCACAAGGATCCTCAACAGAATATCATTTTTGAAAATCGTACTTGTTATTTTCTTCAGCACGATAAAGAACAGGACGTTTTGGAGGGCTGCGGGGTTATTGTGCCAAAAGCACACCATGCAGATGCCTTTCACTTAACGGCTGAAGAGTGGAAGGATACATATGAACTTCTTCAAAAAGCAAAAGATTATTTGGATAAAAAGTATGCTCCGGATGGGTACACTCTTGGATGGAATGTCGGTGAAGCTTCAAATCAATCCATTCTGCACAGCCATCTGCACGTCATACCCAGATATAATGATGAAACACACGCAGGAAAAGGGCTCAGGCATTGGCTGAAGCAGCCTGAAAATAAAAGAGGCGCAGTGAATAAATAAAAAACACACAGCAGACTGTGTGTTTTTCAAGTTACTGTATTTTCGGAGGATTGCTCTTGACTTCAAGTACATCCAGCAGAAACACAAACACCGGTATACCGACAATCAATCCCCAAACACCGAAGAAATGCTCTGAGAAAATCAGTACGATGAACGTATAAAATACTGGCAAATCCGTTTTGGAAGACATAAGCTTCGGGTTTAAAATATAGGCTTCAATCGCATGAATCACCATAATTAACAGGAGGATATATAACACCTGGATGAAGCCGCCTAGTGAATAGGCAATTGTACATAAAGGAACCAGGGAAATAATCACGCCTGCTACCGGGATCAGACCAAGCAGGAAGATAAGTATTGACAAGCCCATCAGGTGAGGGAAGTCCATGATCCAAAGGGCAAGTGTTGTCAGGATACAATTCACTGTGGCAATGACCACTTGAGCTTCAATAACCTTTCCAAATGTTTGCACGAACTTACTTCCAAAATAGGAAATCTCATTATAAAAGGCAGCCATTTTGCTGTATTTGAACTTTAAAGTAAACTCCATAAGTTTAGGCTTTTCAAGCAGGAAGAACAAACTAAGGATAAGCGACAGCAATACTTGAATCGCAATATGGCTAATATCGGAAAAATATTGAAGCAGGAACGCAAAGCCCTGTTCGAGATACTTCGTAATTTCATTTCTTTCAAGCATTTGTACAATGTAAGTGATAACAAGATTGTCATGCTTCTGAGTATAAAAGCTTTCAACCTGCTTAAACAGCTGAGAAATCTCAGTTACTATTAAAGGAAGATATTTAATAATCCCGATAGAAAGCAGGCCGATAATTCCTATATAAAGGGTTACGACAGTCAGTTTTCTATTCAGTTTAAATCTAGAAAGGACCAGTTTCACGAGCCTATCCATCAAGAAGGAAAAAATAAAAGTTATCAGGATTAAATTAATCATGCTTCTCGACAGGTAAAGAGCCAGAACTATAATTCCAAAAATGATGAATCGTTTAAAGCCGTTATTATTGAATAGTGATTTAATCGTTTCCAATTCTATTCCTCCACACTTTAGTAAGTTTCTTCAAGGTTCCATTAAATGCGGAGATAGTTACTCTGAAACATGTAGGGTGTCATGTATTCATTGCTTCTATGGAATGCAGCAGATGTAAGACTCTGAAAATACATGCGCCGTGCTTTAAAGTTGGTTGTTTTGGCGGTAGTATTTACTGCAGTTACCAGTGTGCTGCAAAAAGCAGGGTTTTTCAGAGCTGGTGAATCGATCACAATGGCATCTCTTCCCAGGTCATTGAAATCTATCTGCTCCTGGCTTTGCTGCACTGCCGGAATCAAACCGGATAAAAGCAGGAAAATGCTGATAAATATGTGAGCCAACTTGTTCATCCTCTTATTTTCAATATATTTATTATTTTATAATACTTTTACATTTAATTATATATCTATTTACGTTCGAAATAAAAAAATTAAGACCGGAGAAAGGATGAAGGTATTTGAAAAGGAAATATGCAGTTATTACCGGCTGTTCCAGCGGGTTTGGAATATTAATGGCCATTGAGCTGGCAAAGAATGATTTTCAAGTTCTTGCAACAATGAGAAACTTGGATAAAGGCAAAGCTTTAATGGAGAAAGCTGATAAAGAGGGAGTACTTGCTCAGATTTCCATTCACGAATTGGATGTCACTTCATCAGCTTCTATTGAAAATCTAAAAAGCCTGCTGCTCCAATTGCCTTCGGTTGATGTTTTAATCAATAATGCAGGCTATGCGGGCGCAGGATTTGCAGAAGAAATCCCGTTGGATGAGTATAGAGAACAGTTTGAAACAAATGTCTTTGGAACGATCGCCGTGACACAGGCAGTTCTGCCATTTATGCGGGAACAGGGATCAGGTACTATCCTAAACATCAGCTCCATCAGCGGAAGAGTAGGTTTTCCAGGCTTATCGCCATATGCCGCCTCAAAATTTGCGGTAGAAGGCTGGAGTGAATCACTTAGGCTTGAAGTCAAACCGTTTGGAGTAAATGTGGTGCTGATTGAGCCAGGATCCTTCAGGACAGGAATTTGGACAACAGGCAAAAAGATCGCGGAACCCTCTTTGAAAAACGACTCACCTTATTACTCTTATATGAAAAAAATACAGAGGTACCTTGAACAAGGAGAGCCCTTTTATGAAGATCCAATTATTGTTGCGAAAAAAGCAGTGGACATTATCAGGGAAAAAGAACCCGCACTCAGATACCCGGTAGGAAAGGGTGTCCGCACAAGAATTCGTTTGAAACACCTTCTGAGCTGGAAAAGCTGGGAGAAACTCATATTCAAGACACTTTATAAAGATTAATTGATAAACAAATAGCCGGTAATGATTAACCCAACGATAAAAAAGACAAAAGTCCCAGCAAGAAATGGATTGAGATTAATGAAGAAATCTGCTCTTTCTTCTTCATTCATATGAGTCATCATATTTAATTTTGAATCGGCAATTACATTATTTGTCCAGGCATCGCCCTGCGAAAAAGCAAATAAGCTCATTGCAAATAGGAGAAAGCTGCTGTAGGCAAAGGTATCAAGAAGAGGAAAGTTGAGAAGTAATGACACAACCGCTGCTAAAATGGATTCTAAAACAAAAAATAATAATGACCAAATCCAAAACTTTCTTTGTTTAACCATAAGAGGTCCTCCTTATTTCATTTCTTTTTTATACCGAATAAAGAGGAAAAAGGTTTCAAAATTTTCCTTTTTTTCTTCTTTTTTCTTAAGTCCCCAATCTCTGATTAATTTTCTTGCATCTAGAGAAAATAAGAAAACTAATCTTTGATCGTCTGGGGGAGTTGGAATGAAAAAGGGAATGAAAAAATATACGATCACGCTGTTATCATTCATAGCCCTTCTGCTTGTCTGGAACCAGACGGAAGCTGAAGTATCCGGACCGCCAACCATCCATCTGCGCGTGATGGAAACCACTGATTTGCATGGAAATATGATTGGTTATGATTATGAAGACCGCAGGAAAACAGTGGAGTTTGGGCTTTCCAGGACGGCCAGCCTGATTAAACAGGCTAGAAATGAGTCTCCTAACTCCCTTTTATTTGATAACGGGGACATTCTTGAAGGCAATGGGCTCGATGAATATGCCTATAGAAGCCATCCTCTTGATATGGCTAATGTCCATCCTGTTTTTAAGGCTATGAATACGCTGCTTTATGATGCTGCAACAGCGGGAAATCATGAATTTAATTACGGAATTGATTTTATGGAAGAAAGCCTCAGGGGAGCCAATTTTCCTTATGTGAATGCCAATATCTATGTGGAAGACGGCAATCAGCTTGAAGAAGATGACCTCAATTATTTTAACCCCTACACCATTATAGAGAAAGAAGTGACAGATACAGCTGGAGAAAAGCAAAAGCTGAATGTCGGAGTCATCGGCTTTATTACTCCGATTGTTGCGGAGTGGAATAAAGAGTATTTTCGCGGGAACCTTAAAGTGAAAAATATAAAAGAAACGGCAGAGCACTTTATCCCTATAATGAAAAGCAAAGGGGCGGATATCATTGTGGCCCTTGCACATACCGGCCTCCAATCCGATAAAGGGCTGGAGGAGAAAAAGGGCAATTCAGTTCAGGCACTCAGCAAAGTTCAAGGAATAGATGCCATTTTATTCGGTCACAGCCATTCTGTTTTTCCTGTCAAAGATGAGCTGCAAAAGGTGCCGGGGATCGACTTGAAGACAGGAACCATTAATGGAACAGCTGCTGTACAGGCTGGATACTGGGGCAATCATCTCGGTCTCATCGATTTGAAAATAGTCTTTCAGGGTGGAGAATGGAAAGTAAAAAGCAGTCTATCCACCATCAGGCCTGTTTACCGGACTATCAAAAGTAAAAAGAAGGAAGTCATCCCGGCTGACCCATTAATAGAGCAGATTATGAAAAAGGATCATCAAGATGCACTGGATTTTTTAAAACACAAAAAGTAAAAGGCGCCCAATGGACGCCTTTTTCCTATAAAACCGAAAACTCTTCATTTTTTAAATCAGTAATAAACATATGTCCCGGTGCATGTGTAATCATAATTTCCGGCTTTACATGCATGGCAACTGCCTGAGGAGTGACGCCACAAGCCCAAAAGACCGGAACCTCTCCATCTTTAATCGTCACGGCATCGCCAAAATCGGGCTGATGAATATTATGAATGCCGATTGCTTCAGGGTTCCCAATATGGACAGGGGCCCCATGGACAGAAGGGAAGCGGCTAGTCACCTGGACAGCCCGAATAGCTTCCTTCTCTGTCATCGGCCGCATACTCACAACCATTGGCCCTTCAAACCGGCCTGCCTTCACACACTCAATATTGGTTTTAAACATCGGGACATTCCGATTTTCCTCAATATGGCGGATAGGGATATTATTTTTCAGCAATGCTTCTTCAAAGGTAAAACTGCAGCCGATCAGAAATGCCACCATATCACCATCCCAATAAGAAGTGATGTCCGAAAGCTCCTCAGAGAGAACACCGTTTTTATAAATCCTGTATTTGGGCAAATCGGTTGTGATATCAGCATTTGGGGCTGACAGCATCGGCACAGGAGACCCAGGTTCTGTCACATCGATGATTGGGCAGGATTTTGGATTTCTTTGGCTGAAAAGGAGAAACTCAAAAGCCAGTTCCTTTGGCAATATGGCAAGATTGGCCTGAATGTAGCCGTTTGCCATTCCAGCAGTCGGCTTATCCCACTCGCCGCTGCGAATTAATTTGCGCGACTCATCAGGTTTCAATAGAGAAGGGGAGTTCATATAAAAATCTCCTTTCATGTTTATTTAAACAGCTCAGGGATTCCGTTGATTAATGAGTAAACCCCCATGTAAGACATGGCAACCACGATAATGACACCGAAAATTGTCATCCACAGAGGATGTTTGTAGTCACCGACAATTTTGGTTTTATAGGCAGCAATCAGCATGACACCTAATGCGATTGGCAGGATAAGACCATTTAATGAACCAACTAAAACCAGTATTTTTACCGGCTTTCCAATTAAAACAAAGACAAATGTAGAAACGGCAATAAACCCGACAATCACCCATTTATGATATTTTTCAATAGAAGGACTCAATGTCCGAATAAATGAGACTGAGGTATAGGCTGCACCGACTACAGAAGTGATGGCTGCTGCCCACATTACAACTCCAAACATTTTATAGCCAATATTGCCCGCAGCCAGCTGGAAAACAGAAGCTGGCGGGTTGGATGGGTCCAGTGCCAAGCCCTGCGAAACTACACCTAGGGCTGCGAGGAAAAGGAAGATACGCATTATGGAAGCAATCCCGATTGCACTCACAGAGCTCTTTGTGACTTCAGGAAGAGCTTCTTTTCCTTTGACACCTGCATCAATTAGGCGATGGCCGCCAGCAAAAGTGATATAGCCGCCGACCGTACCGCCGACTAGTGTAATAATGGCCAGAATATCAATTTTGTCTGGAACAAACGTTTTGACGACAGCTTCACCAACAGGAGGCTGTGCCGTAAACATGACATAAAGAGTTAATCCGATCATGACAAATCCTAAAATCTGTGTGAAGCGGTCCATTAATTTTCCGGCTTCTTTTACAAGAAAAATGCCAATTGCCAGAATTCCGCTTAAAAGGGCGCCAAATTCAGGCGAAATGCCGAAAATAACATTAGTACCCAGCCCGGCACCTGCAATATTTCCGATATTAAAAGCCAGTCCACCCATAACAATCAGGGCAGCCAGGAAATATCCGAGGCCCGGCAGGACATCATTGGCAATATCCTGGGCCCGTTTTTCAGACACAGCAATAATTCGCCAGATATTCATCTGTGCACCAATATCAATAATAATAGAAATTAAAATGACAAACCCGAAGCTCGCAAGCAGGGTTTCTGTAAATACAGTCGTCTGAGTCAGGAAGCCCGGGCCAATGGCAGATGTAGCCATAAGGAAGGCAGCGCCAAGTAAAAGACTGGCATTAGATTGCTTTTTCATGCATTTTCCCCCAATAATTCAATTTGTGGTTATTTTTTTATGCCATCAGCCTGCAGGGGCTGATGGGGTGCCATTCGCACAAGCATTAATTTTCTCCATCAATACCAATTTTATTTCAAAATATCACTGATTTTTGCTACCTGGATACCAGCTTCATTCAATGCCTTCGGAATGTACTGGGCAAATTCAAGAGCGCTTTCCCCGTCACCGTGGATGCAGATCGTATTGGCCTCAATGGATACATCAGTGCCTTGAACAGAATGAACTTTTCCTTCCTTGACCATGCGGATTACCTGATTAACAGCAGCGCTGTGATCAGTAATCAGTGCATTGCTTTCCCGTCTTGACGTAAGCGATCCGTCCTCCTGATAGGTCCGGTCTGAAAATACTTCATTGGCGGACCGGAGGCCAATTTTCCTGCCGGCTTTAACCAATTCGCCCCCTGAGAGACCGAACAGAATCAGTTCTGGATCCACTTTGTAAACAGCTTCTGCAATTGCTTCCGATAATGGTGCGCTTTTTGAGGCCATGTTAAACAGTGCACCGTGTGGTTTAACATGCTGAAGCTTACCGCCTTCTGATTTAACAAAAGCATATAAAGCGCCAATCTGGTAGACCACCAGGTCATAGGCTTCCTGAGGTGTAATACTAATATCCCTGCGGCCGAACCCGTGCAGGTCCTGGAGTCCCGGATGGACACCCAGGCCAACATTTTTCTCAAGCGCCAATCTGACTGTTTTTCGCATGGTCGCAGGGTCGCCGGCATGGAAGCCGCAGGCGATATTGGCTGAGGTGATGTGGTCCAGGATTTCCTCATCGCGTCCCATCTTGTAGGAACCAAAGCTTTCTCCCATATCACAGTTAATATCTACAATGTGCATGTTAATTTCCTCCTCTGGTTTTTAAAGATATCCCTTGTTTTAATTCCTTTAATTTCAGTTCTCTCTTTATAAGTAACTGTTGCGCCTCTTTATTTGATATTTCCACAAACCGTAAGGCATCCCCGGGTTTAGCTTGTGCCAGAAGGGGAAGATCGACAGCGGCAACCTGTCCAATTTTCGGATATCCGCCGGTTGTCTGCCTGTCAGCAAGCAGGACAATCGGATTTCCATCAGGCGGAACCTGAATGGAACCAAAATTGACGGCCTCAGATATTTGTTCAGCATGCTCTGACAGGGCAAGGGCAGGGCCCTTCAATCTATATCCCATCCTGTCAGATTGTGCTGTCACCTCAAATGCGTGATTAAAAAGCTGAATCCTGCTTTCATGGGTAAATAAATCAAATTGACGTCCCCTGGTGATTCTGATTTCCGGATTCCCCACAGTTTCCGGAATGAGTTTTGAAGCAATGCCCCAGTCGTTTTCAACAAAAACTTTATCAAGGAGCTGCTTTGATAAATAGTCCTTCATTTTCAAAGACTGGAGGGAAGGTTTGCCGGTTTCCACCACATCTCCAGCCTTTAATGCTCTGCCTTTAAAGCCGCCAATACCAGCGCGCAGGTAGGTGGATTTACTGTTCATTACTTCCGGAACGTCAAAACCACCGGAAACAGCCAGATAGGCCCGGCACCCTTTTTGGCATCCTCCGAATTTAAGTTCGCTGCCTTTTTTCACAAAAACAGACCGCCATGTCCGAATAGGCTGGCCATTGATCGAAGGGGAAAGATCACCGCTGCAAATTGAAATTAATGTGTCTTCTTCAAATGTCAGGGTTGGGCCCATCATCGTTATTTCCAATGCAGGATCATTCTCCTCATTTCCGGACAGCAGATTGGCCATCCTATGTGAAAAAGGATCCATTGCCCCGCTGGCTATGACGCCAAACTTCTGATAGCCGGTTCTTCCCAGATCCTGAATGCTTGAAAGGAGTCCAGGCTTTAACACTTTAATCATTGATCCGTCTCCTCCCAATGATGGTATTCTTCCAGACTGATTGGCCTGAATTTGATTTTATCGCCAGCTTTTAACAAGGTAGGGGATTCATCCATTGGGCGAAACAGCTTAACAGGAGTACGGCCGATCAGCTGCCAGCCTCCTGGCGTCTCAATTGGGTATATCCCGGTCTGCATCCCGGCAATTCCAACTGTACGCTCGGGAATTTTTAACCGTGGTGTATCCCGTCTTGGTGCGGCAATTTGTTCTGACATTCCGCCGATAAAAGGGAAGCCTGGCGCAAAGCCGATCATATAGACCAGATAGCTGCCAGAAGAGTGAATGTCTATTACTTCATCAGGGGTAAGTCCATTATGTTCGGCAACATAATCAAGATCAGGACCGAATTCTCCTCCATAGCAAACCGGAATTTCCACTATTCTTGCTTCCACTGCTTTATTTTCCCCCAGCTCTTCCATAAGCGGTTTTAGGAGAGAACATATGAAGTCAAATGGAAGTTCTCCATCTGAAAGCTGATAGATCTCGAATGGATTATAAAAAACAGTGACGGTTGTGTAAGCGGGTATGTATTCAATCATCCAATCTGGACGATGTTTCTCGAGAAAGGCTGTCAGTGTCTGCACTTTTTGATGTGCATCCTCACTGATTTCGTTCCCAAGTTCAATAAGAACGGCATTATCTCCTAAAGGATGTACAGTATACTCCATGATTTCACCAGCTTTCTCAATAATTGTAGGTAGCTGAAGGTTGTAAAATATTATTCAGTAATAATAAATATCCATTTTCGCCGAGACTAAATACACATATTATTCTTTCCTAAAACAAAGGAAATCTATGTTTATTAACGTTAGAACGAAAAAATTTATTAGTAAACTTATATATTTATGCAATGTCTTCAGCTAAACAATATAATATCATATAATAGATTGAAAATTCTATTTGTGCAAATTATTCTGCCGGAAGGCGAGCCAGAATCTTCATAGTTTATTTTGTCCTCTAATATGGGAATAAAGTAGGGACATTATGAATTAGGGAGAGATTATTGTGGGTACAGATATAAAAATGAACTTATCAGAAAGATTTGAGGCAGCCTTTAACCGAATTCACAAGGCTTTGAAACAATCTGCTAAACAAGCCAGAACTGACAGGTTTTATAAGCTGATTGAAATACAGAAAAACCATTCGCTGATTCGATTATATGAGGACGATTTATATCAGTTTGCCAAACTGAGAAATGCTATTGTTCATGAAAAAATTGATCTGGATTATTATATAGCAGAACCGCACCTGGAAACGGTGGAAAAAATTGAACTGATTGCCGGCCATTTTGAAAAGCCCAAAACCGCGATTTCGATTGCTGCCACACCGGTGTTTTATTTTTATGAAGATGGCAAGCTTTCAGATGTACTTGCCATTATCAATAAATTTTCACATTCCCAGTTTCCCATTTACTCCCGGGAAGAGGAATATTCCTGGCTATTAACCTCGGCGGATATTGTAAAATGGATGGCAGAGCATTTTACGGAAGAAACGATCCAGCTGAAAAAGGTGAAAATCAAAGAGCTTTACAACAAGAAATCCAAGCATCAAATAGCCTTTGCCGGTACGAATACCTCTATTTTCGATTTGGAGGATATGTTTGAGGAGAGCAGAAATAATAATGAAAAACTTGAAGGGATCATTGTAACCGAGAATGGAAAGCCCACTGAAAAACCAAAAGGCATCATTACTGCCTGGGATCTGCTGGAGGCTGATTCAGAAAATTGATACGCAAAAAAGGTGCAGGCAATAGCCGCACCTTTTTTTACCGGTTTCTTTTATTGGAGCAGTCCCATTCGTATCAGAGCAGACCTGTCCTGAATATTCATTCCTGCAGACCTTCTTGCAAATGTCCCTTTTTTTGCAATGCCAAAGGAATAGCGTGAAGTCGATGTAAACCTGATCATGGCTTCAATCCCTCCTTTTGAAATCGGCGATGTATTAATACTTTTCCACGATTTTGAATTATAAAACTTTTCGTTTGAATATAAGTAATATCTTCTAAAATTCCTGTAAAGATGATAATATAAACTGATAGTTCAATAGAAAATCCGTGTACACGGTAGAGGTTCTAGCTACCCTCTTTAAAAAACTAAGGAAAACAGGTCTGCTTTCTTAGTGGTCCTGTTTTTCTATGTTAAAGGAGAATATTTTTATGAAAAATGATAAAGCGCTCGTTGTATTCAGCGGCGGCCAGGATAGTACTACTTGCTTATTCTGGGCAAAGGAACGTTTTGCCGAGGTGGAAGCAGTCACTTTTAATTATAATCAGCGGCACAAACTTGAAATTGAATGTGCCAAGGAAATAGCAAAAGATCTGGGAATCAGGCATCATATCCTTGATATGTCCCTATTGAATCAGCTTGCGCCAAACGCACTGACCCGTGATGATATTGAAGTAAAGGATGGAGAGGAAGGCGGGCTTCCATCGACATTTGTGCCCGGAAGAAACCTTTTATTCATGTCCTTTGCCGGTGTACTGGCCAGTCAGATCAATGCCAGGCATATTATTACCGGTGTATGTGAAACAGATTTCAGCGGCTACCCTGATTGCCGGGACATTTTTATCAAATCACTGAATGTCACACTGAATCTGTCAATGGATGAACAGTTTGTGATCCATACGCCTTTAATGTGGCTCAATAAAGCTGAAACATGGAAGCTTGCAGATGAATTGGATGCCCTTGAGTATGTGCGTAATAATACGCTGACATGCTACAACGGCATTCCGGCAGATGGCTGCGGTGAGTGTCCTGCATGTCATTTAAGACAAAAAGGCCTTGAAGAATACCTCAGTGAAAAGGGGGAGCTTTAAGCTATGTACGGTTTCAGGATTGTTGAAAAACTCCAAAAAATTAATGAAGACATTAAGCCGGATCAGCTGAAATACCACCATAAGCGTGTAATGGTCAGCAAGGAATTCACTTTTGATTCAGCCCATCATTTGCATTGCTATGAAGGAAAATGCAAAAACCTGCATGGCCACACCTATAAGGTGATTTTTGGCATAAGCGGATTCGTGGATGACAGAGGGTTAATGATTGATTTCGGCGACATAAAAGAAATCTGGAAAAACGAGATTGAGATATTTCTTGACCATAAGTACCTGAACGAAACGCTGCCCCCAATGAATACGACAGCCGAGAATATGGTTGTCTGGATTTATGAAAAAATGCAAGAAAGCCTGCAAAACAGAATAGAGCAATATGACGGTGCAAGAGTTGAATTTGTGCGCCTTTTTGAAACTCCTACTAGCTATGCTGAAGCAAGAAGGGAGTGGATGGAAATTGAGTAAGATTCCTGTACTGGAAATCTTCGGGCCGACTATTCAGGGGGAAGGAATGGTGATCGGCCAAAAAACGATGTTCGTCCGTACAGCAGGATGTGATTATTCCTGCAGCTGGTGTGATTCCTCTTTTACCTGGGATGGAAGTGCGAAGGACAGCATCCGCCAAATGGAACCGGATGAAATCTGGAAGGAGCTTAAAGAACTCGGCGGGGACGGATTTTCTTTCGTAACCATTTCGGGCGGCAATCCGGCTCTTCTGAAAAATTTGGGTGAATTAATTTCTCTGCTTAAAGCTGAACGTATTAAGCTCTGCCTCGAAACACAGGGAAGCCGCTGGCAGGATTGGTTTTATGATATTGATGAACTGACCCTGTCCCCAAAGCCGCCGAGTTCAGGCATGAATACGGACTTTGAAGTGCTTGATCTGATCGTGAATAAACTGCAGGCAGGCAGAAGAGAAGATCAGCAGTTCTCCCTGAAGATCGTTGTTTTTGATGATGAGGATTATGAATATGCCAAAAACGTATATCAGCGCTATCCAGGGGTTCCGTTTTATCTGCAGGTGGGAAATGATGATACGGTAACAGCAGACGACCGGAATTTACTGCAGAGGCTGCTTGATAAATATGATTGGCTTATTGAAAAAACGATTCATGACAGTGAGCTGACAGATGTGAAAGTTCTTCCGCAGCTGCATACCTATGTATGGGGCAATAAGCGGGGAGTGTAGCATCTATAATCCCGCATTCAAGATGCGGGGTTATTTTTGTAGGCAAATTGCAATATATGACAGATTTCGGGCAATCTATGATATTATACGTTTGAACTTAACAAGGCATACGTGCTGTAAATTTCTATAGATAGGGAGAGTTAGATGACAGATAACACCATTATCCGTTTTAATTCGGTGACAAAAAGATATGATAATGATCCGCCAGTTTTAAAAAATGTCAGCTTTGAAATTGAACGCGGGAAGTTTTATACCCTGCTGGGTCCATCGGGCTGCGGGAAAACGACGATATTGCGGCTGATTGCCGGCTTTACTGAACCTTCTGATGGGGATATCTATTTTAATGGAAAAGTCATTAATCATGTTCCCGCCAACAAAAGGCAAGTAAACACGGTTTTTCAGGACTATGCCCTGTTTCCGCATCTGAATGTGTATGAAAACATAGCATTCGGCTTAAAAATCAAAAAAATGAAGAAAGCGGAGATTGAGAAAAAAGTAAAAGAAGCGCTGAAGTTTGTAAACCTTGAAGGCTATGAAAACCGGGAAATTAAAGAAATGTCAGGAGGGCAGCGCCAGCGTGTTGCCATCGCAAGGGCCATTGTCAATGAGCCTGAGGTCATTCTCCTGGATGAGCCCCTATCCGCTCTTGACCTGAAGCTGCGGACCGAAATGCAGTATGAACTTAGGGAGCTGCAGAGAAATCTTGGCATCACGTTTATTTTCGTCACACATGACCAGGAGGAAGCACTTGCCATGTCAGATGAAATCTTCGTGCTTAACAGCGGAAGCATTGAGCAGAGCGGTACTCCTACTGATATTTATGACGAGCCGATCAATCGCTTTGTAGCAGATTTTATTGGTGAATCCAATATAGTTGCCGGAACGATGATCAAGGATTATCAGGTACAGTTTGCCGGAAGGTTATTTGAGTGTGTTGACGGAGGCTTTGAGCCGAATGAAGAAGTTGAGATTGTAATCCGGCCTGAAGACCTGGCTATTACAGCCCCGGATGATGGGAAGCTGAAGGTTAAAGTTGACTCCCAGCTATTCAGGGGAGTACATTATGAGATCAGCTGCTATGACAGCGATGGCAATGAGTGGCTCGTCCATTCAACCAAAAAGGCGACCGTCGGGGATCAAATTGGCCTTCATTTCGACCCTGAAGCGATTCACGTCATGAGGCATGGGGAAACCGAAGAGGAATTTGATAAGCGTCTGGAAGCTTATGAAGAGGGAAGCCATGAGAACTAATTCCCGCAATTTTTATTTAATTCCTTATGTGCTTTGGATTGCCCTCTTTGTTGTGACGCCTTTGCTTCTTGTTCTGTATTATTCATTCTTTGATATTGAAGGGCATTTCACATTGGAGAATTATCGGAAATTCTTTACGCCTGTTTATTTAAAAATGACGCTAAGCTCCTTTTGGTATGCCTTTTTAATAACGTTATTTTCATTACTGATCGCATATCCGACGGCCTACCTGCTGACGAAAACGAAGCATAAGCAGCTGTGGCTCTTATTGATCATCCTGCCATCCTGGATTAATCTGCTTTTGAAAGCCTATGCTTTCCTTGGCATCTTCGGAACCTATGGCGCTGCGAATAACTTTCTGGAAGCGATGGGAATCGGCGGAAGACAAATCCTGTTTACGGATTTCAGCTTTATCTTTGTGTCGGTCTATATATTTCTTCCTTTTATGATATTGCCGATATTTAATTCTTTAGATGAATTGAATCCAACGCTTTTGGATGCTTCCAATGATTTGGGCGGTTCTTCCTGGGTAACATTCAAGCGTGTTATCTTTCCATTGACACTGGATGGCGTTAAAGCAGGATGCCAGATTGTCTTTATCCCTGCTCTATCATTATTCATGCTGACAAGACTGATTGCTGGAAACCGTGTCATTACTCTTGGAACCGCCATTGAGCAGCACTTTCTTGTAACACAGGATTGGGGAATGGGCTCTACCATTGCCGTCTTCCTGATTATTGCCATGGTACTCATTATGGTGCTGACAGGCAGAAGAAAGCGGGGGATCCTATAAATGAAAAAGAACAGGAAATGGCCGGCAGTTTATTTGGCTCTTATCTTTATCATCCTGTACGCCCCGATCTTTTACTTAATATTTTATTCCTTCAACAGTGGAGGAACCATGTATCAATTCGAAGGATTTACTTTGGATTGGTATCGGGAGCTGTTTGCGGATACCCGATTGCTCATCATTGTCCTGAACACGGTTATTATTGCTCTTTTATCTGCAGCGATATCGACCATCTTTGGAGTGGCTGGGGCACTTGCGATTGCTTATGCACGAAAGCGCAGAGTGAAAAACACGCTCCTGTCGTTGAATAATGTGCTGATTGTCAGTCCGGATGTCATTATTGGCGCGTCGTTTTTAATTCTTTTTACGATGATCGGACTTAAGCTTGGATTTGTATCTGTTTTACTGGCACACATCGCCTTCAGTGTTCCGATTGTCGTTCTGATGGTTTTGCCTAAGATTGAAGAAATGAGCACATCGATGATTTATGCTGCCATGGATCTTGGGGCCAGCAGGTTGGATGTGCTGACTAAGGTCATTCTCCCTTATATCACACCTGGAATTTTCGCAGGCTTTTTTATGGCCCTGACCTATTCTCTGGATGATTTTGCCGTCACTTTCTTTGTTACAGGCAATGGCTTTACCACTTTGTCAGTTGAGATTTATTCCCTGGCAAGAAGGGGAGTTTCACTAAATATCAATGCTTTATCCGCTTTGCTTTTCCTATTTACCATCATTCTGGTGACAGGCTATTACTTTATTACAAAGCGCAATGATAAGCCGAATGGAATGGGGGTAAGGCAATGAAGAAGCTTATTCAGGCGCTCGCCGCCGTATTAATCGTTTCATTCGCCTTGTTGTACATCGTTTCCGGGCTGAATTCCTCCCAGGGCTACACAAGCGGCAATACATTGACCATTTTTAACTGGGGCGATTATATTGATGCAGACCTGGTGGATAAGTTCGAACAGGAAACAGGCATTAAAGTCATCTATGAAACATTCGATTCCAATGAAGCGATGATGACGAAAATTGAACAGGGCGGAACAGCTTATGATATTGCAGTTCCATCAGAATATGCGATTGAAAAAATGAAGGAAGATGACCTGCTGCTGCCGGTTGATCATTCTAAAATTCCAAACCTGAAATATATTGATCCTCGTTTTATGGACCTGCCTTTTGATCCTGAAAATGAGTATTCAATTCCCTATTTCTGGGGCACAGTCGGTATTCTTTATAACACCGATATTTTAGGTGATAAAAAAATCACGAGCTGGAATGATCTATGGGACCCTGAATTAAAGAACCAGATCCTCCTGATTGATGGAGCAAGGGAAGTAATGGGCATGGGGCTCAACAGTCTTCATTATTCTCTTAATGACAAAGATAAAGGCCATTTGATGGAAGCTAAAGAAAAACTCGATCGTCTTACACCTAACATTAAGGCCATTGTGGGTGATGAAATCAGAATGCTGATGGAAAATGATGAAGCCGGCATTGGCGTGGTCTGGTCCGGCACGGCACAGGAGCTTATGTGGGAGAAGGATAATCTTGAATATGTAGTTCCGGAAGAAGGCTCCAATCTCTGGTTTGATAATATGGTCATCCCTAAGACTGCTAAAAACCCGGAAGCGGCCCACCAGTTTATGAATTTCATCCTTGACCCGGAAAATGCGGCGCAAAATACAGAATACGTCGGGTATTCAACGCCAAATAAAGAGGCGCTGAAATATATGGACAAAGAAACAATCTCTGACGAACGTTTTTATCCGGATGAAGAAATGACAGCGCGGCTGGAGGTTTACGAGAACCTGGGAAAAAGGATGCTTGCTTATTATAATGAGCTTTTCCTTGAGTTTAAAATGCATAAGAAATAGGGTACTGCCAGGATTTAAGATCCTGGCAGTTTTTGTATTGGAACGGATTTAGGGAATCAGGGAATGCTAGCGCAAAGGAGGATGGAAAAATGAAGAGATTCTTCAGCATATTTGTATTGATTTTTTCATTCGGAAGTATAGGAACTCCCATAAGTGCTGCTTCTCCAAAACCTGAATTGGCCATTGTCACTGACGATCTTGGGAACAATATGAAGGGAACAAAAGAAATGATGGAACTGCCGGTGACCTTGACGGCTGCCATCATGCCCTTCATGCCAACGACAAAAGAAGATGCAGAACTGGCAAATAAAAACGGGCATGAAGTAATCGTTCATATGCCGATGGAGCCGAAAAGAGGAAAAAGGAGCTGGCTTGGGCCGGGGGCCATCACAACAGATTTAACAGATGAAGAAATCCGCAGCAGAGTAGAGAGCGCCATTAAAGAAGTGCCCCATGCGGTCGGCATGAATCATCATATGGGTTCAAGAGCCACTGAAAATGAACGGGTCATGAGAGTTGTCCTTGAAGTATGTAAAGAACACGGATTATTTTATCTTGACAGCAAAACAACCGGAAAAAGCGTCGTCGGCAAGCTGGCAAATGAAATAGGTGTTCCTTATGTCGAAAACAATATTTTCTTCGATGATATTTATACGACAGCACATATCACCAAACAGGCTGACAGACTTGCTGAAAAACTCGTGCAAAACGAACGCATCATCGCAATCGGCCATGTCGGCATAACAGGTACAAAGATGGTTAGTGTGCTAAAAGAGTATATACCTGTATATAAAGAGAAAGCCCAAATTGTTCCGCTGTCAGAACTGATTCCAGGCTACGAACTGATTGATGACGGACCTTAAAAATAAAAGCTGCAACCCCTGAGCGGTTTGCAGCTTTAATGGTGTGTGCGAAAGTGGTCTAGTGGTGGTATAGGTACTTGTCACCTATACAGGTGGCCGCCCACATTCCGGTCTGGTTAGTCCCGCAACGATAGCGTTAGAAGAGGTGGGCGGCCGTGAATATAGTATATGCAAAGACGGAGAAAGGATGCAGATACTGCTGATGAAAAATACGGGTATTTGAAAAACTTTCAGGATTAAAATAACTATCCATTGTAAAACATAACAATGTCAGTATTTCAGCAGTTAAGGAATTTTCTTGCCTATAAAGGGGTATGTAAGGAATAAATCAAAAGCGAAGGGGGTGACCTGTATGCTTTGGACTTTAGCAGGTATTCTGCTTGTATTATGGATTCTTGGATTAATATTTAAAGTAGCTGGAGGCATTATTCATATTCTGCTGGTAATCGCAGCAATCATCATTGTGGTTAACTTTATCAGAGGCAGAGCATCCGGCAGGGGATAGCAGGTAAAGCCTTCTATATTAGAAGGCTTTTCAAATACACTTTACATAATATTATTATAATAGACAAAGTTAAAAAAGAAAAACCAGCCCCAAGGCAGGAGCCGGTTCCGTTATCATGCTATAACCATTTCTGCCTTCAATTCTCCAGCAATCTCCTGGACTTCACTGCCTTCCAATGTTTCTTTCTCCAGAAGGGCTTCTACCAGTTTCTCAAATTGAGGCTGATGATTAGCGATAATCAATTCGCATCTTTCTAATGCTTTTTGGAATAGATCCTGCATTTTAGCTTCTTTTTGTCCTTTGTTGAAAGTAAGCTCGAAGCCGTTATCAAGTAACCCTGTATCAACCATTTGCTCAATGATATGCTTCGCTTGTTTAACATCACCGCTTACCCCAATGCTGTGCTCGCCAAGAATCATTCGTTCTGATACACCGCCAGCGAGTATCATCGCGACCTGGTCCAGCAATTCACTTGTTGTCGATAAATGAAGTTCTTTCTGGATAGGAGCTACATACCCAAGCGCTTCGCCACGCGGAATAATGGTTGCTTTCCGGACGGATCCAGGTTTTGTTAAAGCAGCCACTAATGCATGGCCAGCTTCATGGATTGCAACCCGCTGCTTCGTTCCGGCATCCTGTAAAGCCCGGGTGGTGGTTCCTAGAATAGTACGGTCCAGAGCGTAATCCAAATCTTCTTTTGAGATAATTTCCTGGCCGTTTCGGACTGCTCTGCGGCTTGCCGTTTCGAAGAGAGAATGAAGATCTGCACCTGAAAAACCAGAGGTGCTTTCTGCCAGATCGCCCAGAGTTGTCATTACATCTTCAGCCAGTAACCTGTTTCGTGTATGAATGTTAATAATCTCTCTCCGTCCCTTTGTATCTGGAAGTGGAACGTTGAAGGAGAAGTCAATCCGTCCAGGACGCAGGAATGCTTCGTCGAGCATATCCTTCCGGTTTGTGGCGGCAATAAATAATATTCCATCATTGGAATGTCCGCCGTCCAGCTGGACCAGCAGTTCAGTTAACGTTTTTTCACTTTCTTCTCCGCCATGTTGCTTTCTCCGTCCTGCAAGTGCATCTACCTCGTCAATAAAGACGACAGCAGGAGAATGCTTTCTGGCATTCTGGAAAAGGTTTCTGACACGGGATGCACCAACACCTACGAATAATTCATTAAACCCGGAACCGCTTGTTGAAAAGAAAGTGGCACCAAGCTCCTTGGCAATTGCCTGAGCCAGCAGGGTTTTTCCCGTTCCGGGAGGTCCGTATAAAAGAATTCCCTTCGGCGGCTTGATCCCCATTTTTAAAGATTTCTCAGGTTCTTTTAAGATGGAAAGAGTCTGCATGATTTCCTCTTTCATTTCTTCCTGAATTCCGCCAACATCTTCAAGTGAAACGGAAGGAAGGGCCTTAGGCTTCGAGACACTTTGCTTCATTGTATTTGTAGCGCCCATTCCGCCTTTACCTGATTTAAACAGGTAAATTCCAATGGCTATAAACAAGAGGACTACACCGCCCAGAATCCAGGGGGTATATGGTCCTGTGGTTGCGAAAGTATATTGTATATTATAGGTTTCTACTAATTTATCAACCATCTCACTGTTGGGAGGCACATGAGAAATGTACTCGCCATCAGGAGCTGTAATGAGCAGTTTTCCATTTTTATATTCCTGTACTGCAACAGTCTTTCCATCCTGGGAGGCAATAATTTTTTCCACAGAAGAAAACGGAACTGTCACATCCTTTTTTCCTGCTTGTACGGTCCAAATAACCGCTGCCAAAATCACCGTGACCACCAATGCAATAGAAATAATCGTCGAAGGCTTCTTAAGACGTGATTTCAACTATTTCCCTCCTCATTGAACATATCTACATTATAAGAAATTAAAATTGTTAAATACAGGGTTTTACACTTTTTAAACGTTGTAAATTATGGAAAAATAATTTTGCTTTTTACAAAGTGTGCTACAACAGCGTTCAGACGCCAGTAATATGTGAAAAAAATGTGACAGCGGTTAAGAAAAAAATTTTAGAAACTTAAAAACACACAAAACCATAAAAATGGAAACTGAAAGTGAAATAGTTAATAATAGAAACTGTGAAAAAAATTAGGAAGGTGTATAGATGGCTCAGCAGGATTTTACAAAAGGAAACATATTCAAACAGCTGCTGGTGTTCTCCACTCCCATTATGCTCACAAATTTCCTGCAGATATCCTATCAATTTACAGATAGTCTGTGGGTCGGGAATCTGCTGGGGGCTGATGCATTGGGAGCTGCCGCAGTTTCAGGCACTGTAATTTTTACAGTACTTTCTTTTATCATCGGCATAAACAATGCGGCATTAACGATTTTATCCCAGCAGAAGGGAGGAGATCACGAAGAGGGGCTGAAACGATATCTAAATGCCTTTACCGTCATTCAGGCAATTTTGTCAGTTGTTCTCGGAACAGCCGGATTCCTGCTTGCTGAAAGGATTTTGGCCTTAATGGGCACACCTGCGGGAATGGCCGAAGGTGCAGCATCCTATTTGCAGATTAACTTTATTGGAATTCTGTTTTTATTTGGCTACAATTTTATAGGAACTATACTCAGGGCGCTCGGAGACAGCAAAAATCCTTTATACTTTGTCCTGATAGCAGTTGTATTAAATGCAATCCTGGATCCTCTTTTTATTTCTGTATTCCAGCTTGGTATTGAAGGAGCCGCTTATGCAACAGTCGTATCACAGGGCTTTGCATTTATAATCGGAATGGTATTCATACTCCGCAAAAAGCTGGCACCATTTACTATTCCTTCTTGGCCGCATAAAGAGGAGGCAGCATTGATATTCAAGCTTGGCATCCCTTCAGGGCTCCAAATGACTGTCATATCAGCTGGTGTTATGGCCATTATGTCTGTCGTCACCTCTTTTGGCAGTGACGTGGTAGCGGGATTTGGTGCCGCACAGCGCATTGACAGCATCATTATGCTTCCTGCGATGGCATTGGGAACTGCAGTCAACAGTATGGCGGGTCAAAATATAGGGGGACATCAATGGGAACGGGTGCATCAGATTGCGTTGTACGGAGTCATTTACAATCTTGGAATCATGTTTCTCATCGCCTTTGGGACGGTCTTATTTGCAGAACACGGGGTGCGCCTGTTTATCCAGGATAAAGAATCAGTTCACTACGGCACTGAATATTTAAAGATCATTGCCTTTTTTTATCCGCTTCTCGGCATTAATTTTGTATTAAATGGTGTGGTTAGAGCTTCTGGTGCGATGTTTCAAGTGCTGATACTGAATATCGTTTCATTCTGGATCCTGCGCTATCCTTTAACATTTCTATTTTCAAAGTTTATGGGTGATAAAGGCATAGCTGCAGGTATGGGTGTCAGCTTTGCAATAAGCAGTTTCATCGCCTATATGTATTACCGCACCGGAAAGTGGGATAATCAGGTTATCATAAGCGAGGGAAAATAAATCCTTTTCACCATCATGAATTTCATATATACTAAAAGCGGATAATTTAATAACGTGCCACAAGGGGAGCATATCGCTGAGAGTGAACAGTCCGCTGTTCTGACCCTTTGAACCTGTTAGTTAATGCTAGCGCAGGAATGTGGAATGATAGGCAGGTAGTTTTCTGCCTGCTTGTTCTCCCTTGGGGTATCGTCATACGATTGAAGGGGGATTTTTTTATGAAAAAATTAAGCCTGACGGCGATGATAGAGGCCTCATTTTTTGCTGCCTTTGCTATCATTCTTGATTTTCTGCCATCCATCAAGCTGTCGCCATCCATTTCCATATCTGCCGCGATGATTCCGATTTTCATTCTGGCTTTCAGGCGGGGCTTTAAGGTCAGCTTCATTGCAGGCCTCTTATGGGGAATCTTGCAGATTGCCATGGGGGATGCCTGGATTGCCACTCCGCTTCAGGCATTTATTGAGTATTTTGTGGCATTTGCCTGTATCGGTATTGCCGGTTTGTTTTATCGGGTCATCCAAAATCAGCTGCAGGCAGGTAACAAGAAGAAGGCATTGGCCTGGGTTGTCTTAGCCGTATTCGCTGGAAGCCTGGCTAGATATTTCTGGCATTTCATTGCAGGTGTGATCTTCTTCGGAAGCTATGCGCCGGAAGGGATGTCACCGATTCTCTTTTCCTTCCTGGCAAACGGAGCAACCATGCTCGGAGCGGCAATTCTCTGCTCAGTCCTGGCCGTATTAATTATTTCATCGGCACCGAGATTAATCATAAAGAAATCGGATGAAAGACTTCAAACTCAAAAGACTGCTTCCTAATAATATCCGCCTCTCTGAAATATTTCAGAGAGGTTTTTTATATATCGGCTTTGATTGATAAAAAGTTGTTTTCAGGAAGGATTATGGGAACGTCTGGTTAGGGCGTTCCCGTTCCAATACCGTTCAAAATGAACTATTTATTATAATCTCACCAGTGTACTTGAAGTTTATTGCCATTTGGGTCATAAAAATGGAAAAAGGCATGACCATTATCTTCTTTTATATCCTCGACCTTAACTTGATTATCAATTAAGTGCTGATGAAATTTAGATAATTCTGGACTTGTAAACCCAATGCTAAATTCTTGTTCATTATCAATTGTAAAATGAGCAAAAGTTTCATCTTCGGTAGGAACTAAGATCAGTAAGAAAGGTCCTTCATTTACTTTTAAAATTGCAAGTTTTCCAGTATTGTTTAGTAACTGGAGCCCTAATACATCTCTATACCATTGGGCAGACAGTTCTAAATCTTTTACAGGAATTCTAATATAATGTACTTGTTCAATAAATGATTTACTCATAGAATTCTCCCCTTTATTTAATTCGATATATCATATATTTCCTTTCTATACAGTTTTTCCCTTCCCTATTTTTGATTTAAATGCCTTTACCGGATAATAATCTTTCTAAACAAATCCAATATATTAGGCAATTACTTCTGAAAAATGGGTATATTACTTAAAAAAGGGGAGTGAAGACTTTGGCCAATACATTGCAGGGAAACATTATCACAGGTGTTTTTCATGCGGAAGCCAGTGCCTTTGAAATCCAGAAAGTAAAAAGCTTCAGTACCCAGTCAGTCCTCAACAAAAACCAATGTGAAACTCTGTATAACTATCTATCCCTTCATGAAGAAGATGAGGGAGGACAAATTATTACACTCTACGATCAAATGCCGCTCATGCTGACCCGGCAGGAAATATGCAGTCTGAAGAAAGATTTGGAGAACATTAAAAAGCTATATCAGTAGAAAATCGCTTTGCAGCTTGCAGAGCTTTTTTTTTACGAAAATAATTTTGACAAATTTGTGACAAAAAGTTTGACAAATTTGTGAACATAGTTAGAATATTAAATAAAAGGAGATGGGGAAATGACACTTCAACAGCAGCGTGTACTGCATTTTTTCAGGAATAGTACAGCAGCAGGTATTATAGTAGGTTTCATTGTTTTTATATCAGGCTTTTTTGTAAGCGGAATCACAGGCGAATATGTATTATCCATCGGCTTAAGCATTATGGTTTCTTCCATGCTATTGTTCGGATTCGGATTTTTTATCAACGTAATGGAAGAAATGACAAAGGGAAGCAAGGGAATCAGACAATACAAATAAAACCGGCCTCCAATGGGGAGACCGGTTTTTTTGTAATGCCTAGCATCAGCGCCGTGATCAAGGCACTTGTGCTTTCATAACTTAATGTGAAGCATGTCCAGAGGTTAACACCCAAATAGAACCAACTACAATGACAATTACCATAAATACGGCATAAATCATATTGACCAGGTTCGTTTTGCCGTCTTCACCTTCTCTTAAGTGCATGAACATGAACAGCTGCATCCCTGCCTGAACGACAGCCAGTGAGCCGATGATCCACATGATCACTTTAAAAGAAAGGTTCGTTTTTAATGCAATTCCTGCTGCTGCAAAAGTCAGCACAAGGGAAACTACAAATCCAATGACATGGCTTATCGGGAAGCTTTTTGATTGATGATGTTCCATTTAAGCCACCAGTCCTTTCAGATACACAAATGTGAAGATAAAGATCCAGACTACATCAAGGAAGTGCCAGTAAAGGCCGATAATAAACGTCTTTCTTGCTGTAGTAGGGGTAAGGCCTCTTTTTAGAAGCTGAATGATGACCATCGTTGCCCAGCCGATGCCCAAAGTTACGTGAGCTCCGTGTGTCCCCAGCAAAACAAATAAGCTGGAAAGGAATGCGCTTGTCTGCATAGTTGCACCCTCATGGGCATAATGGACGAATTCATTAATCTCCATGAAAAGGAAGCCTGCGCCAAGAGCGAGGGTAATCACCAGCCAGGTGATTAGCCCTTTAAGGTTATGCCGGCGCATTTCAAAAATGGCAATACCCATTGTAAAGCTACTTGTCAGAAGGAGGACTGTCTGAATCATGACATCCTTGATGACAAAGATATCTTTATGTGTTGGCCCTCCTGCAAAGCGTTCATATAAAACTCCATATACTCCGAACAGAGTGGCGAACAGGACGATTTCAGCGCCAAGGAAAACCCAGAAGCCGAGAATATTCATGCGGTCCTGCTCAGTTTGATATTCAAGCGGCAGAGACGTATCCACTTTAGCTGACATGATCGTGCACCTCTCCTTCTGTTTTTCTCCACGCGTTTTCAATTCGGTGAATTTCTTCTTTTGAAACATGGAATCCTTCGTTGTAATCGAATGAACGGATAATCAATCCGGCAAAGATGCCGATACCGGCAACAGCAGCCGCGATGTGCCATTCAAACACAAGGAAGAAACCTGCGATGCCAAAGATAACACCCATATAAATCGGTACCCATGAGTTGCTTGGCATATGAATTTCTTCAATTTCACTGTCATGCAATGTTAAACCTTCATTCTTTTTCTTCATGTGCCAGAATGGATCAAGAGATTTCACTTCCGGCAGCTTCGCAAAGTTATAGAACTGAACAGGTGATGCAGTAGACCATTCCAGAGTTCTTGCATCCCATGGATCGCTTGAGATGTTTCTGTCCGCATAGCGGATGCTCCAGTAAATGTTATAGCAGAAGACAGCGAATCCGGCTGCAAGAACAATAGAACCAATGGCCGAAAGCATGAATAGAGGTGCAAAGCCTGACTCGGCAGAGTAAGTGTATGCACGTCTTACTGCTCCGTTTAATCCAAGGAAGAACATAGGCATGAATGTTACATTAAAGCCGATAACGAATAGCCAGAAATGCCATTTTCCGATTTTTTCATTCAGCATGAAGCCGAACATTTTTGGCCACCAGTAGTACAGGCCTGCAAATACTGCAAACACGACACCCGGAATTAATACATAGTGGAAGTGGGCAACCAGGAATAAGGTATTGTGATACTGATAATCCGCTGCACCCATTGCCAGCATAACGCCTGTAACCCCGCCGATGACAAAGCAAGGAACGAATGCAAGTGCCCAAAGCATTGCAGACGTAATTTTTATGCGGCCTTTACGCATCGTAAACAGCCAGTTGAACATCTTAACTCCAGTCGGTATGGCAATCGCCATCGTCGTGATGGAAAAGAATGAGTTAACTGCAGGTCCTGAACCCATTGTATAGAAATGGTGAACCCATACAACCATACTTAATAGCGCAATTCCAAGGATGGAAAATACCATCGATTTATATCCAAACAATGATTTTCTTGAAAAAGTTGCAATGACTTCTGAGAAAATCCCGAAAGCAGGAAGGGCAACAATATATACCTCAGGGTGCCCCCATAGCCAGAACAGGTTAGCCCAAAGCATATCCATGCCTCCGCCGGATACGGTAAAGAAGTGTGTTCCATATAGACGGTCAAACGTCATTAATGCCAATGCGACAGTGAAAATAGGGAAAGCAGCCACAATCAAAATGGATGTTACGAAAGTAGTCCACGTGAACATCGGCATTTTCATCAGTGTCATACCTTTTGTTCTCATTTTCAAAATCGTGACGATAAAGTTTATACCCGTCATTAATGTACCGATACCGGCAATCTGAAGGGCAACTGCATAATAGTTATTGCCAATGCCTGGACTGAATTCCTTGCCTGCAAGAGGGAAGTAGGAAGTCCAGCCAGCATCAGGTGACCCTCCGATAACGAAGGAAATATTGAATAGCATAGCTCCGCTGAAGAACAGCCAGAAGCTTAGAGCATTCAGCTGAGGGAAGGCAACGTCACGGGCACCGATCTGCAGCGGAATGACAACGTTCATTAAACCAATCAAAAACGGCATCGCCATGAAAAGAATCATAATCACGCCGTGTGTTGTGAAAATTTCGTTGTAATGCTGGGAATTCAGGAATTCCATTTCGGGACGTGATGTCTGAGCTTTCATCAGCAACCCGTCCATCCCGCCGCGGAAAAACATTAATACAGCGGAGATAATATACATAATACCGATTTTTTTATGATCAACTGTAGTCAGCCATTCTGTCCACAGGTATTTCCATTTTTTCAAATAGGTAATCCCAGCCACTGCACCGATCATTGTCAGCAAAATAGCAATCTGAGAACCTAGTATAAGGGGATCTCCCGTAATAAAAAACTCATCCCATTTAATGCCCATGATGGTCACCTCCATGGTTTTCTTCACTCACATCATGGCCCTTATCTTCGCCATGACCTTCAATTACATTCGGTTTCTTATTTTTATAATTATCGTCTTCTTCGAACGTCTTACCCTGATATCCATGACCTCTGTAGAGTTCAGGATTTGTATATGCCTTAGAGTCAGGATCGGCATGGTTAACCCATTCCAAATGAGTATTTGAATAGGTCAGTCTTCCTAAATGAGTAGGCTTCAGCAGCCCAACGTATTCTTTCTCAGTCAATTTAGGCGCTGTATCCTTAACATCTTCAACCCATTGGTCAAAATCTTTCTGGGTTTGGGCGAGCACTTCAAATTTCATATCCGCATAGCCGCGGCCGTTAAAGTTCGTATTCTGGCCTTCATAAGATCCAGGGTTGTCTGCGACAAGATATAATTCTGTTTCCATTTTCGGCATGGTGTATTTTTGTCCGCCAAGTGCAGGCACCCAGAACGATTGCATGGTGCTTGCAGAAGTCATTTTGAACAGCACAGGTCTATCTTCAGGAATATTGACATAGTTCACCGTCTCAATTCCTTCTTCTGGATAACTGAAAATCCATTTCCAGTCTGCAGAGGTTACATGTATGGTAATAGGCTCTTTTTCTTCGTAGCCTTTTGGTGCTTCTTCAAGAGCATAAAGTGTTTTTACGGTCGGGATCGTTAATGCAATGACAATTAAGATCGGAATCCCGGTCCAGATAATTTCAAGGAGTGTGCTTCCATGTTCCTCAGGCGGTTCATAATCCTTATTTTCTGGTTTCTCGCGATATTTCCAGACGATGTAGCCAAATAATCCAAATACGACGACTACAACAAGAAGCATCCAGATCAGGGACCAGTTAATTAATTCGGTAATGCTTCTAGCAACAGGGCCCTGCGGTTCAAACACAACCATATTACAGCCGCTGAGAATAAGCATCGGTAATATAGCTGTTAATGAGAGCAGCATTTTCTTCATCTGTTGTTTCATCTCCTTTAAACAAAACTATTGTTAAATAATTCACAAATAATGTGCGTGTTTTCACAAAGATGTCAAAAAAATATATTTATTGAAAACTTACACATCCTTAAAGCACTTATTTAACTTAGTTATCACTGTGTAAATGATATTAACATAAGCAAATATGAAAAGTTGTGACAAAACTTAGAAGGAAAAAAATGTAAAGCTTCTTGACATGAATTCATTTTCTGCAAATAGCATTACGACAACGTTCTAACACCAAAATAAACTTTTGAACAACTTATGAACTTTGTTTCAGTTAATTTTTCCCAAGGAATTTTTTCGATAAATAAGGAGAAAATACAAAAAAAATCCGAATCGTGGTGCAGCAAGATGAACTTTCGCAGCATGAAAATCAATAAAATCCGCAAACTCAATAAAAATACGGATCAATCTATGCAGCAGCCGCTATTATCTTTTGTGGGCAAATTCAAAGACACACAGGATTTCAGGGAATGGAATATTCAAGTTAATGACCAAAAAATCAGGATATTTTACCTTGAATCTGTTGTTTCAAAAGAGAAATTTTATGAGGTTGTATTTGTGCCCTTATCCAACTTAAAAGGGGAACACATTGAAGAGTTTTTGGTTTCTCTCCACGGCAAGGAGACAAAAAATGAAGAAGAAATAGTCAATTTATTGTTAAAAGGCAGCTTTGCGGTCTGCCTTCCTGATTCACAGAAAATTTATATGGTAAGCTTCCCAAAAGAGCTGGAAAGAACGATTCAGGAGCCTGTAAATGAAGTTGTGGTTAGAGGGTCGCATGATGGTTTTATAGAAAACCTGCAGACCAATATATTTCTGATCCGCAACCGCATCGAAAGCCCGGATTTAACTGTCAGTTATATGACAATTGGGACTAAGTCAAAAACGAAAATCTCATTAGTATACCTGAAAGGAATTGCAAATGAGGAAATTGTCAGAGAGATTGAGAGAAGACTTTCATTTATTAAAACAGATATGATTATTAGTCCCGGTTATATTGAAGAGTTTATTGAGGATAATGCATTCAGCATATTCCCGCAAATCCTTAATACAGAACGTCCGGATCGTGTAATGGCAAACTTAACGGAAGGCAGGATTATCTTAATGGCTGAGGGCACCCCTACAGCTTTAATAATGCCTGCCACGTTCGTTACTTTCTATCAGTCACCTGACGATTACAATAGCAGATGGATACCGGCAACATTTATCCGTGTTCTCCGGTTTCTAAGTTTTATCATAGCCATTACACTTCCGGGGATTTATATCGCCATTAATGCCTTCCATCTTGAGGTAATTCCCCATGAATTAGTGATTCCGCTGAAAAATTCAGTTGAGGGAATACCGTATCCGCCATTATTGGAAGCGTTCATGATGGAACTGACCATTGAATTAATTCGTGAAGCAGGAATACGTCTGCCAAGGCCGATTGGGCAAACGATTGGAATAGTAGGGGGACTTGTCATTGGCGATGCGGTTGTCAATGCGGGGCTCATTTCAAATATTATGATTGTTGTGGTTGCTTTAACTGCGGTTTCCTCTTTTGTGGTACCGTCAAATGAAATGAGCACTACCGTCCGGCTCCTTCGTTTCCCTCTGATGATTCTCGCTTCCATAATGGGCTTTGTCGGTTTAATGTTTGGGATCATCTATATATTAATTGCACTATGCAGACTGGAGTCTTTTGGCGTTCCGTATTTTGCCCCGTTTGCACCATTTCGTCTAAAGGAAATAAAAGACACATTTATCAGGATTCCGCTTTGGATGATGAATAAACGCCCGCAAAGCTCGGGTGCCATTGATCTTTTTAGGCAGAAGGATTCAAGAGGGTGGAAGAAGCATGAAGAATAAAGAATCAATCGATCTTCCTCAGCTTTTTTTTATCATTATTCAAACACAAATTGGAGTAGGAGTTTTATCTCTTCCCTTCACGATGTATAAGGCTTCAAAGACAGACGGCTGGATATCTTTAATGGTTGCAGGGGTCTTTGTTCAGCTCATTCTGACTATGTATTATTTCCTGCTGAAAAAATTTAATGGACGTAATATATTTGACATCGCCCAAATAACAGCTGGAAAGATAATCGGAAACTTTATTATATGCTTATATCTTCTGTATTTCTTATTGATTGGAGTCATGATCCTTTCGCTCTTTAACAAAATTATTGCCACATGGATACTTCCCAGAACTCCAAGCTGGGCAATTGGAGGCATGTTCTCTTTTTTGGCCGCCGCTCTTTGCAGGGAGGGAATTCGAGTCATTGGCCGATTTTATACATTGGTCACACCCTTACTGCTCCTGCTGATCTTTTTAATCTCATATACGATAAAGGATGCAAATATTTATTTTCTTTTTCCTATCGGTAAAGAAGGCATCAAGGATATTTTACTGGGAAGCAAGGAAGCTGTTATTGCTATGCTTGGCTTTGAGATGGTTCTGGTTATTTATTCATTGACAAATGCTGAACACAAGCGAAGATACCGTATAATGACCGGTGCCAATGCGCTAATTACTTTACTTTACACCTATTTGATCATTATCCACTTTATTTATTACAGCCCAGAAGAGATTGCGCTCGTTCCTGAACCGATGTTATTTATTTTAAAGTCCTATTCGTTTAAAATCATCGAACGAACCGATTTATTCTTTTTGTCCATTTGGATTATTTCCGTGTTCACTTCTTTTGTGAGCTACCTTTATATGTCTGCAAAAAGTGCAAAAAAACTGATCCCTAAGGGGAAAAACCGCTTCTTTGTTTATATTTTTGCAGCTGTAATTTTCCTTGGCGCCAGTGGAATCAAGCCAATTATAGGATTAACGGAGAAGTTATCCCAACTGATGTCTTATGTCAGTTTACTTTTTATCATTATAATCCCATTCCTATTGCTGGTCTTTTCTTACGTATTCAAGAGAAAACAAAAAGGGGGCAGCAGCCGTTTTGATTACCTTTAAAAGAATACTTCTTCTCCTGATGATCAGCATCTTCCTGACCGGCTGCTGGGATCAGAACTTATTAAAAGAAGCAAGGCTTTATATGAGCGCAAGCTTTGATCTTGAACCGGACGGCAGAATACGTGATGGCGTTACATCACCAGTTCTGGGAACAAGCCCGGATTCCCCATCAAAAGCCCGTTCAGAATATGTTACAGCCACGGGGAACACTCCCAGGGATGGAAGAGTAAATATTGACAAAAAAGCACCAAAAAAATTTGATGCTTCCAAATTAAGAATAATGATTATTGGCAGTGAACTGGCAAAGCAGGATATATATCCGGTTCTTGACGTTTTTTATCGCGATCCCAAAAGCTCCTTAAGTGCCAAAATCGCGATTGCTGAAGGAAGAGGAGATGAAATCCTTAAAAGCAGGCTGCAGGAGGAAGGGAAGGTTAGTGATTATTTACATAACTTAATAGTAAGTACAGAAATAGTATCATTTATCACAGAAGAAAATATCCAATCGATTTGCGCTGAGCTGTTTGATCCCGGCGAAGATTTCCTCTTGCCATATCTCGGCCTGACCTCGGATAATGAAGTCCAAGTTAAAGGACTTGCCATGTTCAACGAAAGGTCATTTACCGGTGAAAGTCTTGGGGAAGATGAGTCAAAAATGTATATCCTTATGGATAATCAATTAGGGAAAACCATGAGATTCACAAAAAAAGCGACAAAAAATGAAGAAATAGGGCATTTAAACTTTATATCATTCGATGTAATAAAGTCTTCAAGCAAATTAAAGCTTCAAATCAGCAACAATTCAATACAGGGTGCGGATATAAAAGTAAAAATGAAAATTAATATTTCAGAGTTTCCCCAGAATAAGCTGGATAAGCAGGATAAAATTAAAGAATTAATTAAAAAATTATCTCAAGAGCTGACTAAGGATGCGAACAGAACAATAAAAAAAATGCAGGCTGCAAATTGTGATGGTCTGGGTATCGGGAGAAGACTCATTGCCATGCACCCTTCTGTATGGGAATCAATAAAATGGAAGGACGATGTATACCCAAATCTGCCAATAAACGTAAAAGTTAAAGTGGATATAGCCGGAAACGGCATTATCAACTAAAAAATGGACCGGCATATTTATATAGATTGTAAAAAAATTATCAAGAGCCTGCAATGGCTCTTTTTATTAATTGAAAAATACAGAATAGTACAGTAACATGAAGTAAAAATAGATAGAGACAGGGTGAGGAAATGATTGATTTAAGAAGCGATACAGTCACAAAGCCGACTGAAGCTATGAGAAAAGCGGCTTATGAAGCCGACGTTGGAGATGATGTTTATGGGGAGGATCCTTCCATAAATCAACTGGAGGAAACAGCTGCTGAAGTGCTTGGAAAGGAAGCGGCTCTTTTTGTAACGAGCGGCACACAGGGAAACCAGATCGCCATTTTAACACATTGCCGCCCTGGCAATGAAATTATCCTCGAAGCAGAAAGCCATATTTTTTATTATGAAAGCGGAGCTTCTTCTGCATTTGCCGGTGTCCAGACGAGAACGTTAAATGGAACAAGAGGGGCCATGAATCCTTCTGATGTGGAGTATGCCATTAGGGGAGAGGATCAGCATTTTCCTGAGACCGGCTTGATTTGTCTGGAAAATACGCATAATCGAGCCGGCGGTGCTGTAATTCCCACCGATAATATGAAAGAAATTCATAAAATCGCAAAAGCAAATAATGTCCCTGTACATATAGATGGAGCAAGATTATTCAATGCCGCAGCAGCATTGAATCTCCCGGCGTCCGAATTTGCTAAGCATTGCGACACAGTCCAGGTATGCCTGTCCAAAGGGCTTGGTGCTCCCGTGGGATCCATACTGGCAGGAAATAGAGATTTCATAACAGCCGCCAGAAAATGGCGCAAAAGACTTGGCGGGGGACTCCGCCAGGCTGGCATCCTGGCTGCTCCAGGCCTTATTGCATTAACACAAATGAGAGAACGCCTGGCAGAGGACCATGAAAATGCCCAATATCTTGCACAGCAGCTTGGCCAAATTAAAGGCATTGAAATTGTAAACCAGGTGGATACGAATATCATTGTGGCAGATGTAAAAAAACTTAAGACCAATTCTTCGGAATTTGTTGAAAAACTAAAGGCGGAAGGCGTTCTGTCAGGAACTTTTGGACCTAGTTATGTACGTTTTGTTACGCACTATGATGTGAACAGAAACCAGCTTGAACAAGCCATTACAGCGATTCAAAAAATAGCTGATCAAGTTATATAATCAGATAAAAAAACGCATGTCATCTGCCGGCATGCGTTTTTTATATTTAGAAATATCTCTGCAGCGGCGCAGCAGTATAGTGCAGGGAATGATAGTGACTCGGATGCCAAATGCTGTGATAGGGATATCCTTGTTGAATAGGCTGACACCAGGGACCATACTGCGTCTGGGAATATCCGTAATAATGGGCACCATTCATGCCGGTAATAACATATTGCCTCAAAGAGAATCCTCCTTCTCATCTTTTATAAATAAACTATGCAAAGCCTTTTAAAGTGTCCTCTAAATGACTGCTCAATTTTTCCACCTATACTTTTCGTCCTTCTCCGTATGATAAAAGAGTAAAACTTACACTTTTTAAAGGAGAATAAGACCATGTTATTAAAGAAAAACTTTTTTATTGGTATTTTCCTTATTCTAACGCTTGCTGCATGTAATAATAATCAGCAGGGCATGGATACTGGGGAATTAACCGGTGATGACCTGAAGGAAATTAGCAATACCAATAATGTGAATGTGGACAGAGAAAGACGGGGAACAGCTCCGCTTGAGTTACAAAAAGTAAATAATGGGTACCTCACTATTGATCCTAATTCATATAGTACTGCAACACCAAGCCAGGAATTCCCTCATAGTCAATTAGCTGATGATGGCGGTATGCCGTTGTACCAATTTGGAGAGGGCCAACAGCAAAATCAGGGAATGGAAGGCGGACAAACTGAAGGGCGTCAATTTGCTCAGCCGTTTAGCCAAGAGGGTCAGCAGCCCCAAGCACCTGCAGAAAACCCTACACAGGAAGGGACTGAACAGGCGCCTCAAGGACAAGGTGAACAGACACCAGCTGCTCAAAATGATGACATAAATAACTTTGAATCTAAAGTAATCCAGTTAACAAATGCAGAACGGAAGAAAAATGGGCTTAATGCACTAAAATCAGATAAACCGCTAAGCGGTGTGGCACAGGCAAAATCAAATGATATGCAGAAGAAAAATTACTTTTCCCATACAAGTCCCACTTATGGTTCGCCATTTGATATGATGAGGGATTTTGGGGTCAATTACAGCACCGCAGGCGAAAATATTGCCATGGGTCAGCAGTCTCCTGAACAAGTGGTGCAGGCATGGATGGAAAGTGAAGGGCATCGGAAAAATATTTTAAACGGCACCTTTACACATATTGGTGTAGGATATACGGATGAGGGATCTTATTGGACACAAATGTTTATTGCAAAATAAAGCAAAACAAAAAGGAAATCGGCGCATTAGTCGATTTCCTTTTTGTTTATTAAAGGTTCAAGCTGATTTTTTATATCATCAAGCAATTCATGAATAGTCATGTCTGTATCTGTTTGCCCTTTATCAAGAGCAGATTCCAATAGCTTTGCAAAATCACTAAAGTTAGATTTCATAATAGACACCTTCAAACAGCAATGTATTTTATGACTCTATACCCTGTTACGATTTTTTAAAACTCACTATATACTATTAACCTGCCAGCTGAGCTGTGAATAAAAATGAATATTCATTCAACCTGATTTTTGCATAAAGGATTACTCTCTCAGAAAATCGGGTATTAAATATTTATAATAATTCTCGGCTGCCCCCATACCTGTCATATGAACAGCGAATAGTATAGCAGGAAAGAGATTATAGATTATGATTACTTTGTTAAAATGGAGGTCTGGTTATGAGATTGGTGCAAATGGATATTGATCAGCTATTGGAATCCACATCTGAGATTGCCGAAGAAGATCTTGGCTATATGATCAGACAGGTGGAAATTGATCATTTATTAGAGCGTACCCAGGATTGGTGATATATAAAAGAAAACTCCCCTCAGCCAGAGCTGAGGGGAGTTTTTATGCTGAAAACGGATCTTCTTGCGAATGACTCTTAGATCGCATAGATTTCCTGGAAGACAGGACTACGCCGACAATTACAATGCCCCCGCCAACTATCTGATATAAATACAATTTTTCCTGTGTAAAACACAAGGCGAAGATAATAGCGAAAACAGGAAGCAGATTGAGAAAAACCCCCGCTTTGGCTGCTCCGATTATGTGAACTCCAAAATTCCATGATAGAAAAGCCATAATGGAAGCCAGAAACCCAACATACAGCAAGATCCCTATAGAGTGAAGGGTGAAGACAGGTTTTGCTGCTTGCAGCAAAAAGTATTCAACCAGGCTTAAGGGCGCCAATAGTAAAATGCCAAGAAAAACAGATACATAAAAAGCAGATAGCAAAGGCAGCACGTCTGCATATTTTTTGCCAATCACAGAATAAATAGCCCACATAAAAACCGCTGCCAAAACGTAAAGATCCCCGCCATTTATTTTCCATGAAAGAAACACCTCAAACGATCCCTTTGAAATGACAAATATAATCCCAAAGACTGACAGGATAATTCCAGCTGCCTGGTGGGCCAGAAGCTTTTCTCTTAATAAAAACACGGCCAAAATGGCGATAAAAAGCGGAGTTGTACTATTTACGACTGAAGCATTTATAGATGTGGTGTATTGCAGTGCAACATAAATGATTGTATTGTAACCGGCAATACCGGTCACAGCCAAGAGCAAAAGGATCTTCATATGCTTCCTTATAACATTCCAATCATTTTTAAGCTGCCTTATCAAAAAAGGAGTTAAAAGCAAAAAGGCAATGATCCAGCGCATAAGGGAAAAAAGGACCGGCGGAAAATAATCAACACCAATTCTCCCTATAACAAAATTACCTCCCCATATCATATTAGCTAATATCAGCAATAGAAAGCCGTTTGTTTTGTTTCTCTCATCCAGCAATAATGAAAACCTTCTTCCTCTATTTAATAAATAAAATTTTAACTCTGCCATCAAGAAAATTCACTAATTTCAGAAAAAAATTTCTTGAAAAATTTGTAACTATTGGAAGAGGCAGTGCGTCAACTTACTTAAAAAGGGGTGTCTGTTATGAAAAATAAATGGCTTTTTCTTGGTTGTATCACATTAATCCTTATAACACTTGTATCTTTTTCATTCTTTAACAGATTAAAAATTGTGAGTACTCTGGCAGGAACTAATGAAGAATTAGTTGTTTTAAACAATAAAGTGTGGGAGATTGCGATCTCTAAAGAACTTAATCCGGATAGTGTTAACAATAGCTCTGTTTATATTCTGAATGAGGAGGGAGAAAAAGAGCAGGTAAGAATCTCACTGGAAAACAATAATAAATCCATTGAAATTCAGCCGCCAGAGAAAGGATATAATGTGCATTCACCTCATTATACATTGGTGATCACAAATGATATTAAAACAAAGAGAGGACAAAATCTGAATCAATCAGTAAAAACAGCCTTTAAAGTTATTAATACATTGCCGGCAATCGGCTCAAGAGAAGAATTGAACAGTTATTTTTCAAGAATGCTTAAGGAAGAAAGGACTTTCTTTTCCGGAAGGGATATGGCGGTAAGCGAGGAGAGCAGCAGTGCAAAGAGCTCAGAAGATTCTGCAGGGACAGATTTTTCGGGGACAAATGTGCAAGTATCGGGTATTGATGAAGCCGATCTGATAAAAACAGATGGAACGCACATATACAAAATCTCCGAAAATAAAGTCCAGATTATCAAGGCAGTTCCGGCAGATAAAATGGAACTGGAATCTCAATTAACTTTTAATGGAGACTTTTCTCCCTATCAGTTATTTATAGAAGGCACCCAATTAATCATTTTGGGTCACAGCTATAAAGATATACCTGGATCCATTGGGAAGGAGTCTTCGGAAAAAAAGATTGCACCTGCATTTCAATCGGTCAAAACAATTGTTTATAATGTCGAAAACAAACAAAAACCAAAACAAATTAGAGAAGCAGACATTGAGGGCAGCCTGCTTGCTTCGAGGCTAATGGATGGAAAAGTATATTTAATTACAAGCTATCATCCCGAATATTGGATACTGGAAAGAAATGAAAATGCCGATTTGCGTCCCCGTTATTACGATACTGCCGGGAGTAAAGAGCAGCAAATCGTTGATTACAATGAAATAAAATATTTTCCCGGTTCTCAAAATGCAAATTATATTAATATAGCTGTATTGGATTTAAATGCCGGCAGGAAGCCATTAGCTGTCACAAGCTACTTAGGCAGCGGAAATGAATTTTATATGTCCCAAAACAATTTATATTTAGCTGCCACCCAATACAATAATGAAATCATTGCCGACAGACAGATGCCACATCCGGATACGAGCATCTTTAAGTTCAATATAAAAGACGGAGAAGTAGAATTCCAGACATCTGCGGAAATAAAAGGCACCGTTTTAAATCAGTTTTCAATGGATGAATACAATGGGAACTTCAGAGTCGTGACAACCAAAGGGGAAGCCTGGGATGAACGGACTCCTTCATCCAATAGCCTTTACATTTTGGATAAAAATTTAAAACAGATTGGCCAGCTTGAAGACCTGGCAAAAGGGGAGAGGATTTACTCCGCAAGGTTTATGAATGACCGGATTTATATGGTTACTTTTAAGGAAACCGATCCTCTCTTTGTTATTGATGGCTCAAATCCTGAAAAACCTTGTGTTCTCGGTGAATTAAAAATTCCCGGCTTCAGCAATTATCTGCACCCTTTGGATAAAAATCATCTCATTGGTTTTGGTCATGATACAAAGATTACTGGAGGCAAAGGAGCTGGCAGCCAGCCTGTTATTACAACGGACGGTGTTAAAATATCTTTATTTGATGTAAGTGATACAAGTAATCCTGTTGAAAAGGATACAGAAATAATCGGAGGACGCGGCACCTACTCGCCTTTAAACTACGACCATAAAGCGCTTCTCGTTGATAAAAAGAAAAATCTATATGGTTTCCCCATTTCGATCTACCAGAATAAAGAAGGAAGCCAGTTTGAATCCACATTCGACTTCCAGGGTGCGTTAGTATACAAAATTACTGTCCAAAACGGAATAGAGCTCCAAAGTGAAATTACCCATCAGACAGAAGAAGCAATCTATGAAGAATGGGAAGATGCAATCGAGAGGCTTATCTATATAGGTGATTACATTTATAGCATTTCACCTCAAAAAGTTGATGCCTATCATACAGAGGGGTTCCAAAAATCAGGAGAACTGAGGTTAAATTAATTTAACAGAACTGGCCTTCCGGCTGGTTCTTTTTCTGTATAACGAAAAGAATATCGGAATAGAATTTCCATATTTTTGAATAAATTTAATATAAAACGGCTAATATAACGTATATAGTATATAAATATAATTTTACTAAATGGCTGGTGAGTATATGAACGGCAGCAGTATCCCTAAATTAATATCGTCTGAAATGGCCATGCTCTGGAATACCTATGTAGCAGATACAGCAGCAGTCTGCTGCATAAAGCACTATATAAAAACAAATGAAGATCCGGATGTGCTTCCGGTATTGAACTACGCACTGACTATCGCGAAGGATCACATAGACGATATTGCCTCACTCTTTAAGACAGAGGAATTTCCCATCCCTGATGGATTTAATGAGCAAGACCTGCACATTGACGCTCCCAAGTTATTTTCAGACATAACCTATCTAAGATTCATGCACCATCTGGGAAGAACCGGATTGAATGCCTATTCACTTGCTAAATCAGTTTCTGCAAGAGAAGACGTTCGCAGCATGTTTAAGAAATACTATGAACAAACCGAAAAACTCTTTGATATGGCAGCTGAGGCTATGCAGGAAAAGGGGATCTTCATTCGATCACCCTATATTGAATATCCTAAAAAGGTAAAGTATGTATCAGACCATAGTTTCCTTGGCGGGATTGCAGGCAAAAAACGTCAGCTGCTGGCTATCGAAATTGCCCATCTGGGAACGAATATCGAGTTATCCAATATTGCCAAAACTATGCTTTTAGCATTCAGCCAGGTAGCTAAAGAAAAAATGGTAAGCAATTATTTCAAAAAAGGCTATGACATGAGCCTGGAGCATGTTGAATATTTTCTCAATGTCTTAAAAAATGACGATGTAGCCTATCCCAGCACATGGGATGGGTCCATTACAGACTCAACGATCTCACCTTTTTCGGATAAATTAATGATGTTTCTGATCGCAAGTATAACTGCAGTCGGGGTAATGGACTTTGGAATAGCGATCGGTGCAAGCGTTAGAAAAGATTTGGCTATCCAGTATGCTAAAATGATGATCAAAGTCGGCAGTTTCGCAGACGACGGAGCCAAAATTATGATTGACAACGGCTGGCTGGAAAACCCGCCTCAATCACTTGATAGAGATGAACTCAGGAAAAAATAGCAGTGAAGCATCTTTTTAGAGGGGATGCTTCATTTTTTATGTGTGCCACCCAATAATTGGGGTAATAGAATACTAGCTTACAAAATAAAGAAGGAGATGAAACAGAATGCATAAATCGATGCTTGCTTTTACTGCATGCATGATGCTGACAGCCTGCAGTGAGGGAGAAGAGAAAAAAGATGAAACTGCTAAAAAGGAAAACAGCAGCCAGGAATACAATGAAGCCACAAACACAAAAGGTGAAAAGAAGCCGCTCTCTATTGCCGAGCTGGATGACCGGATTGATGAGGGTATGAATATTGATACGTACTCTGCCGAAGTACAGTCATGGGCTGAAAAGGGTCAGCTGGAAATGGAAGAAACAGTGGTCGTTGAAGATGAAAATACCTCATCTGCAGATATTCTTCAGCTTGCTGATGGATTTTTAGGAGTGGCATATGACGAAAAAGAAGTTACGGAAGTAAAAATGTTTCAGTCGGCAGAGCATGCAAAAGAATATTTTGAATCACTTTAATGAACACTGAACCTTCTGGAAGGAAGGTCCAGTTTCATTCTGGGCTGTTTACCATAATCGCTGCAACCTGCATTAATCGATCATAGAAAAGGACAGATGCAGGATTTTGTTCAAGCCCTGTTTCCTGAAAGGCCTCCTTCATACAGGCAAGCCATCTTTGCGCTCTTAATGGTGTAATTTCAAATGGAAGATGTCTTTGTTTCATTGCCGGCGGGCCAAACTCCTGGCTATAGAGAGGCGGTCCTCCAAGAAATTGTGTAAGAAACATCCTTTGCTTTCGCTTAATATCCTCTATGTCTCCTTCAAAAAGGGGACTTAAAACTGGATCTGCATACACACGCGGATAGAACGCCTCGACAAGTTTTTCAATTGTTTCAGTTCCGCCTATTTCTTCAAAAAGTGTTTTAAAATCGTGCATGATTCTTCACCTGCTTGTAATTCATTATTTTATTGTCATTATATAGAAGATATTCTAGCTGAAACGTGATATAAATCACAGTATAAAGTTATTCTTAGACAAACATCCGCCAAAACTTTCATGTTCAAGCATAAAATTTTGATAACTGAAAAGAATGTGAGAAAATTATCCAGTAATCCAATTGCTAAAAAGAGGTGAAAGAATGGAAAATTTACAATCAGCTGTATCATTACATAACGGTGTCAAAATGCCTTGGCTTGGTCTTGGTGTTTTTAAAGTTAAGGACGGGGACGAAGTTGTCCATTCAGTTAAATCAGCCCTGAAAGCAGGATATAAAAGCATTGATACGGCAGCAGTCTATCAGAATGAAGAAGGTGTAGGCCAGGCAATCAAGGAAGCAGGCATACCTCGGGAAGAGCTATTTATTACAACGAAAGTCTGGAATTCTGACCAGGGCTATGATTCTGCAATCAAGGCATTCGAAACCAGTCTTGAAAAGCTTGGTCTCGATTATATTGACCTTTACCTGATTCACTGGCCTGTGAAAGGGAAGTATAAAGAAACATGGAAAGCACTCGAAACTCTTTATAAAGAGAAGAAAGTAAAAGCAATTGGTGTGAGCAACTTCCAGATTCATCACCTGGAAGATCTAATGAAGGATGCCGAGATAAAGCCGATGGTCAATCAGGTGGAGCTTCATCCTTTACTCAGCCAGTCTGAGCTTAGAGACTTCTGCAGAAATCAGGGAATTCAGATAGAAGCATGGTCACCACTCGCACAGGGAGAGCTTCTTGAAAACGCAGTATTGAAGGAAATTGCCCAAAAGTACGGAAAATCGGTTGCACAGGTTATCTTAAGGTGGGATCTTCAGAACGGAATTGTTACTATTCCAAAGTCAGTAAAAGAACATCGCATCATTGAAAATGCTGATGTATTTGACTTTGAACTTTCTTCAGAAGATATGGACAAAATCAGCAGCTTAAATGAAAATAGACGAGTAGGTCCCGACCCTGACAACTTTGATTTCTAAATAATACAGGAACCGGCAGGCAAATAGCCTGCCGGTTTCCTTTTACTCCTCAAAATAATCCCGAAATTCTTCTGTATCCGTTTCAGTTTTATTTTTGTAGTAAGGATTATCTTCAGTCGAATTTTCGGGATCAAGATTGGTCTTTATTACAAGTGTCGGCCCCGAAGTATGCCCGGCAATCATCCGATCATCCAGTTCTCCGAAGTCCGGCAGCTTTTTGCTTCCTGGTTTTATTGGATCCATGGCTGCACCTCCCATTCCATAGCGTGCAATGAGCAGGTACAATTTATTCATTATAGCCCCTTAAGTACGAAAGAATGTTTGCACAGGCGAAAAAAAGGATATTAGGGAAGAAAACTATCTTGGTGTTACATATACCTACCCTGTTTTGATGGAGGAAGATAAATGAGTATTTTTGAGAATATTTTAGATATCCTGGAGGAAAAGGGGGCTATCTCCATCCCTTCTCTGCTGGATGAAATGAATAGGGCAAGTAATTCTCAGAGAAGCGGTGCAAAACCTGTTGAATTATCGCATGTAAAATCAGTCATCAGCAGGAAAAGAGAGCTCTTCCATATTAAAAATAATATTGTTACGATTGATCCTGATAAAGATCCCATTCTTTTAAGCGTCAGCCTCGGCGGTTATCCGGGGCCCTGGTACAAAATAGAAGTGGATTTCATCAATAGCCGCTTTGTTTATTTTGAATGGCATTTAAGTAATTTTTCATCAAGAAATGAGCTGCCGAAAAAGTCAGGAAGCATTGAGGAATTTAAAAAAGAATTATACCGGCTGAAAATTTGGAAATGGCAGAAGGAATATAAAAATCCAGGGATTTTAATGGATAGTGTCACATGGTCCATAAGGCTGGTCACGAAGGAAAACATTTTTGAGAGTCAGGGGATACAGTCTTTCCCTAATGGCTGGGAAAAGTTTTGCATGGCACTTACGAATCTTACTGGAAAATATATCTGTTAAAAAGCTGCTGCTGAGAAACTGGCTGCAGCTTTTTAGTTTTCTGAAACTATCTTTAAAACAAAGCTCTTATCTTCCTCATCAATATACAGGCAATATTCTTCTTCCTCTGTAATATCCAGCAGCTGCTGAAGTTCTTTAGGGATATGGATGGAGCCATTTTCAGAAATTAGCCTTTTATTGTGGGTTGATTCCAAATTGGCTCTTTCAATAATAATCTGATCATGATCGAAGCGAAGATCAGCCAGTTTTCCCGGCAAAAGGCCAAATTGGCTGCGCCACTTGCTCGGAAGAAGAATTTTACCCGTTTTGTTGAAGTTCTTGCACTTGTACATTGTCATCATGCTGATCAGCTCCTTCTATGCTTGTTAATCTATTACACATATTGGAACTTTCAAAACACGATTTTCAAGCAATTTCGAAAAAAATTCATTGGCTCCCGTAAAAAGGATGAATAAAATTCCTCTAAATACAAAACCTTTAAAAAAAGGTGGGGTAAGATGAAAAAGAAGCTATATTTGCTGCTGATAATTCTCCTTTCCTGGCTGACTGTTCCATTTATAGGCAAAAAGGATTTTAAGCGATTTTATCCTGCTGCTTTATTTATGGGGTTTTATGTATTAATAGAAGGGATTATAGCTGAAAAAAACAAATGGTGGACGATTAAGGAAAGATTTCATCCCAAGCTTAGTGGTGAACTGCCATTAGTATTAGGACCTTTTTTTGCAGGGTCTATATGGATATTAAAATTAACCTATAGAAAGCCGTTACTGTATTTACTTCTAAATGGGGTGGTCGATGCCTTTTTCGCCTATCCTTTTTATACTTGGTTCAAAAAGATCGGAATTTGGAAACTTCGGCGCTTTTCACAAATGAAGCTGTTTATGCTGTTTTTGCTGAAGTCAATCTTCATGTATGTTTTCCACCTCATCTTTGTGGATAAAAAAACAATATCCAGGTTAGCGAATGGTTTAAAAAAAACCCTTTTGAATAAGGGAGAGGAGAGATGAAAAATGCAAGAAAGAAAAGACGTTTCCTGTACAGATGATAAGGATATTCTTCATCATTTAATGGAAGAACAAATTGCTTATATCTGTGTGGAAGAAGAGGAAGAACGGATGAAGGAAGAAACTCTGAAGAGCGGCAATAGCAATTAGGATCCTTCCCGGAAAGAGGTTTAAGATGAAGAAATTAATGATCAGTCTAATGGTATTGATGATCTTAACCGAATATACTCCCATTCGTGCAATTACTGGAGAAGCTTTTGCAGAGAGACCGGAACCAGCCTATGCAAAATGGGGCAGACTGGCTATGGAAACGGCAAAAGAGAAATACCCGAGGGCTAAAATCCTTGACTACCTGCATATCGGCAGAGAAAAGGGACAAACAACAGATATCGAAAGGTTTAAGCTATGGGTAGAGGATGGCGGCAAAGAGTTCGGTTTGTACATTGATATTGAATTTGATTCAAAAACTGACAGAGTTGTCAGGATCAATACGCGAAAATCAGCTAATTAGCTCACTCAGAAGCAAAGCGGGACTTCACCAAGGTGAAGTCCTGTTTCCTTTTATCGCAGTCTAACGGGCAGTAAGACCCCCACTTCAAGACTCAGAGGAGCCAAAGGAGGATAAGTGGGGGTCAAACTTCCCGTAAAGGCCCGATTGGTGAGATACAGTGAAACTTGCCGACGCGCAGGCAGAGGCTTAGTTGAACCAATCGGGTTCGTAGTGTCGATTGATCGAAGCGCTAGCGGAGATCTTAGCGACACTAGAACGCGACTAACAATCAGTGGGGGATAAGGAACACCCCCACTGATTGAAGTTTCACTTTATCGCAAGCTCAAATTTCGAATAACAATCAATCGAGAAGTCTGCATAGGGATTAGTGCTGCGGAAAGCACATGTGCTGATGCCGATCTGTCTGGCAGGCATTAAATCTGTATCCTGGTCGCCAATGGCCAAATCAATATGATAACGCCGGTGAAGATATTCATAGGACTCCGGATGCGGCTTTAAGGAGAAACCATCAAATTCCGGGCAGATAACTTCTTCAAAATAGGAAGTAAGTTTCCAATACTCCAGCAGTTCCTCCGTGGATTGCCGGTTACGGTGGGTGACAAGCACGTTAACATTATTTTGCTCTAATATTCCCCTTACATGTGGAAACAATGGCTTTTCATCATGCATAAAAGTTGCTTCCGTTTGACGAAAATCAGCAATTTTTTCTGGAGGAACATCAAATTTCTGATAGGCTGTCCCGTTTTTCAGGGGCGTGAGAACTTCGTGAGGATCCAGCTCTTTGCCGGATATGCGAATAAAAGACTGAACCAAAGTCGGCCAGGTATCCAGAATCGTGCCATCTAAATCCCAGAGAACATTCATAAAAATTTCCCTCCTTACTATGTATTCATTGTATAGGCTGTGAAGAGGCAAAGGCAAATACCCGGCCATTTTACCTGCCGGGTATCTATTATCTCAATACATTAAAATATCTTGCTTCAGGATGGGCAAACACCATTGCAGATACAGAAGCCTCAGGTTCCATCATGCATTCTTCAGTAAGCTGAACACCTATATCCTCAGGCTGTATAAGCTTAAACAGCTTTTTCTGGTCCTCAAGATCAGGGCACGCAGGATAGCCATACGAAAAGCGCTGCCCCTGGTATTTCGCTGTAAAACGGTCCTTCATCGTCATTTCAACCGGATCAGGGAAGCCCCAGCGATCGCGGATCTGTCGATGGATCAGCTCAGCAAGACCTTCAGCCGTCTCCAAAGCCAGCGACTGCAGGGCATGGCTTTCCAGGAATCTGCCTTCGGCTTTTAAACGATCTGCAATAGCGCGTATTCCTTTCCCGGCTGTCACAGTGAAGAAGGAAACATAATCCATTTGACCGCTTTCTTTTGATTTAAGGAAATCTGCCAGACATAAGAATGGCTCTGTTTCCTGGCGCGGAAATTCGAATGTCTCAATGACCGTTTTTTCATCCTCAGCATAGATAAACACCTTATCGCCATCTGACTGGGCAGGAAAGAATTGATAAACTGCTTTAGGCTCAATCCAGTTTTTCTCTTTTGCTTCAGCAATCAGTTCATCAACCACCGCGTTAATTTTAATGGCTTTTTCATCTTTTTCCGCAAGCAGCTTTTGCAGATTTCCTTTTAAGCCAAGGTGATGGCCAATCAGCATTTGCTTATTCACATACGGCTCAATGTGTGAAAGGGAATAGGATTTCAGCAAATGCCGTTTTAAATCTTTTGGAACAAATACAGGTACTTGTGTGCTTACTGTTGGTTTAGGCTTTACTGCAACCGCCACTGATCCGCGGTCATAAGGTACAGCATTTAGCGCTGCTGCCTGTTTTTCTTCCTGCTGGATTCGCAGCTTCACAGCTTCTTCCGGCTCCTGAAGCTGATTGGCTAAAGAGAGACCGTTCATAGCATCCTTGGCATACAGCACGAGACCGTCATATTCCTTGGAAATTTTAGTATCAGTAAATTTCCTTGAGAGGGCTGCGCCGCCTACTAAAATCGGGACATCGATGCCAGCCTGTTTCATATCATGGGCCGTGATGACCATTTGCTGTGCTGATTTGACAAGGAGCCCAGATAGACCGACCATATCCGGTTTCTCACGCCTGATGTTTTCAATCAGTTCAGCAGGGGAGACCTTGATTCCCAAATCTATCACTTCATATCCATTATTGCTTAAAATAATATCCACAAGGTTTTTCCCTATATCATGAACATCGCCTTTAACGGTCGCCAGGATGACTTTTCCCTTGGATGAAGATTGGGCAGCATCTTTTTCCATATAGGGTTCAAGGTAAGCGACAGATGCTTTCATAACTTCGGCGCTCTGCAGAACCTCTGCGACAATCAGCTGATTATCATTGAACAATCTTCCGACTTCCTTCATTCCGTTCATTAAAGGCCCATTAATGATATCAAGCGGAGCAGGGTATGCCTGCAGGGCCAGATCAAGATCAGGCAGGAGCCCTTCTTTCGTTCCTTCGAGAATATAATAGGCTAGGCGTTCCTCAAGTGTCATATCCGGAAGAACACTTTTGCTTTCTTTCTTCTTATCCCGGTAAAAATCAGTAAAGACAGCGAGTGATTCATCAGTAGTTTCGAAAAGAAGCTTTTCAGCCATTAAGACCTCTTCCTTAGAAATGGAAGCAAATCTTTCGAGTTTTTCCGTGTTCACTATCGCATAATCCAGGCCTGCCTGGGTGCAGTGATACAGAAATACAGAATTTAATATTTCCCTGCCGACAGGAGGGAGGCCGAAGGATACATTACTGATTCCCAAAATGGTTTGAACCTCCGGCAGAGCCTCTTTAATAAGTCTGATTCCATCTACCGTTGCCTTTGCAGACCCGATGTATTGCTCATCCCCTGTGCCGACAGGGAAGACGAGGGGGTCAAAAATAAGATCCTGAGGCGGGATATGATATTTATTTACAAGCAAATCATGAGAACGCTTTGCAATCTCAAGTTTGCGTTCAGCCGTAACACCCATGCCTTCTTCATCAATTGTTCCGACAACTACAGCAGCACCATAGCGGTGGATGAGAGGGGCAATCGCCTCAAAGCGTTCTTCGCCATCTTCCAGATTAATCGAATTTATGATGGCTTTACCCTGTGAATAGGTGAGAGCTTTTTCAATCACTTTTTCATCTGTTGAATCGATCACGAGCGGAACTTTGATTTTTTTCACTAATTCCTTGATAAAATTCTCAACATCCTGCATTTCTTCACGGTCAGGATCTGCCAGGCAAATATCAATAACATGGGCACCGCCTTTTACCTGGGCACGGCCTATCTCAGCAGCTTCCTCGAACTTTCCTTCTGCAATCAGCCTTTTAAACTTGCGGGAGCCAATTACATTTGTTCGTTCGCCGACCATTATGGGTCTTAAAGTTGGATCATCATAAATCAGAGGTTCAATTCCGGATACTTTATGCAGGGAATTCCCCTCATAATTCCTTGGTTTATAATCTTTAACCGACTCAGCAATTGCCTGGATATGTTCAGGCGTGGTTCCGCAGCAGCCGCCTACAATATTCAGCCAGCCTTCTTTGGCAAAACCCTCAAGCTTGCTCGCCAGTGATTCGGGAGTTTCATGATACTGTCCTTCTTCATCAGGCAATCCTGCATTGGGATAGCAGCTGACTGCAGTGGATGCCAATCCTGAAAGAGAACGGATATGGTCCTGCATGAATTCAGGACCTGTCGCACAGTTGAGTCCAACTGCCAGAGGCTTCATATGTTCAAGCGAAATATAAAAGGCTTCAATCGATTGGCCTGCAAGGGTCGTGCCCATCGGTTCAATTGTCCCGGAAACAATGAGCGGAAGTTTTATTCCCGTCTTTTTTGATGCCTTTTCAATGCCGATAAAACCAGCCTTCACATTCAGCATATCCTGACTGGTTTCGAGGAGAAGAAGATCGGCTCCGCCGTCTATTAACCCTCTGGCCTGCTCTTCATAAGCTGCTATCATGTTTTCAAATGTAGAACCGCCGGTAACACTCAGTGTCTTCGTAGTTGGTCCCATAGCGCCTGCCACATATCTCGGCCATTCAGGAGTAGACATGCGGTCTGCAGCTTCTCTGGCAATTTCAACAGCAATTTTATTCAATTCATAAGCTTTTTCTTCCAGATCGTAATCTGCGAGAACAATGCTGGTTGCGCCAAAGGTGTTAGTTTCAATAATGTCTGCGCCGGCTTTTAAATATTCAAGGTGAATATGTTCAATAACCGATGGAGCTGTAATATTTAAATTCTCGTTGCAGCCTTCATATTCTTCTCCGCCAAAATCATCCGCTGAAAGATTGGCTCTTTGAAGCATGGTGCCCATTGCTCCGTCCATGATCAGAATCTTCTTTTTTAGCTGCTCCTGCAGTGATGGTTTATGCATGCTGTTTCCTCCTTGAAAGCCGTTCGGTTGTCTCACGGGCATAATTTGATAGCTCGACAGTCATTTCATAACGCATAAATGGAGTGATAAGGTAAATGCCATTAAACAGCTCTGCCGCAGCATCGATCAGCGACTTGGCAATGGCAATGCCTTCAGCGCCAGCTCGTGCTGGATCATCTTTTAATGAAGCCATTCTGCTTCTAATACTGTCGGAAATTTTGATTCCCGGAACTTCATTATGAAGAAACTCTGCATTCCGGCTGCCGGTAAGAGGCATTAAGCCTATATAGACAGGTGCTTTTAAATCTTTCACAGCCTCATGAACCTCAAGCAGTTTTTCTTCAGAGAAAACAGGCTGCGAGATAAAATAATCCGCACCATGCTCCAGTTTCTTTTCGAGCCGCCCGACAGCTTTTTCCAAAGAGCGGACATTGGGGTTAAAAGCGCCTGCAACTGAAAAGGCTGCTTTCTGGCCCAGGTCTTTCCCTGAAAACGATAATCCTTCATTTAACTGCTTGATCATACTGATCAATTCAAATGAAGAAACATCATAGACAGAAGAGGCGCCAGGAAAATCACCGACACGGGCAGGGTCTCCTGTTACAGCAAGAATATCATTTAAACCGAGGGCATGAAGACCCATTAAATGGGATTGAAGCCCTATTATATTTCGATCCCTGCAGGTTACATGCACAAGGGGGCGCAGTCCAGTCTGCTGTTTGACAAGATAGCCAAGTGCAGAGTTGCATACCCTTGGTGAAGCAAGAGAATTATCTGCAAGAGTAATAGAATCGATTCCAGCATTCTTCAATGCCTTTGCACCTTCGAAAAAGCGGGCAGTATCAAGCTTCCTTGGCGGATCCAGCTCAACAATTACCGATGGCCTCTCTCTGACAATATCCTGAAGAGGAGGAAGCTCTCTGGATGATTCCGGTTTCTCTGAAACTATGACTTTATTAACTGCCTTTATTTCTTTTTCCTCGATTGGAGGAAGTCCTTTTAATACATCAGCAAACGCCTTGATATGGTCAGGTGTTGTTCCGCAGCACCCTCCAAGAAGGCGGACACCCTGATTCCGGAATTCTATTGCGGACTGCCGGAAATATTCCGCATCACCTTCATAATGGAATTTGCCGTCCGTATAAGCTGGAATACTGGCATTTGGATATGCCGATAAATGGGCATGTTTTAGCAAAGGTACACTTTCGAGCGTTTTCAGCATATGATGGGGGCCAAGCCTGCAATTGATTCCCACCACATCTGCGCCCATGCCGTCAAGCTTTGTTAATGCGTCTGCTATAGGAGTCTGGTTCTGAAGAACTCCAGCTTCCTGAAGTGAAACCTGTGCGATAATCGGCAAATCGGTTTCTTTTCTGGCTATTGCCAGAACCGTCTCAAGTTCTTCTAGATCATAATAGGTTTCAAGCAAAATACCATCTACATCCTCAAGCAGCAGACAATAAAGCTGCTCACGAAAGCTTCTTTTTATTTCCTCCAGTGTAATCATGTTCGGTTTGAATCCTCTGATCCCGCCGATTGTACCGGCAACATATGCGCGTCCCGCGGCAGCTTTTTTGGCAATCCGGGCTGCCGCACTGTTAATCTCTTTCACAGAGTCTTCAAGCCCATATCGCTGCAGCTTCAGATAATTCGCTGCATACGTATTGGTTTGGATCAACTCAGCCCCTGCGCCTATGTACGCTTCATGGATGTGCTGGATCTGCTCAGATTGCGATAGATTTAATTCCTCAAAACAGCTGTCGGTGCCATAGGAGTAAAGAAGAGTTCCCATCGCTCCATCTGCTATGATGATTTCATTCTTTAATTTATCCAGGAAACTCAAAGTATCACCCCCGCTGTAAAATGGATTGCTTTGTTTGTTCGACTGCAGATAAAGCTGCATTAAAATCTTTCATAATATCGTCTGCGTTCTCCAGGCCAACAGAAAGACGGAGAAGACTGTCTGTAATTCCGCGCTGTTCTCTTTCAGATGCAGGCATGGCTGCATGCGACATTTTGGCAGGGTAGGAGAGGATGGATTCAACTGCTCCCAGACTTACTGCAAAAACAGGAATTTTCGCATTTTCCACAAATACTCTCATCGACTTTTCATCTTCAAGTTCAAAAGACAAGACGGCACCTGCATTCACAGCCTGCTTTTTCTGAATATCATAGCCGGGATGTTCTGCAAAACCGGGATAATGAACTTTCTTTACTGCTGGGTGATCATGAAGGAAACGAGCAATCTTCTCAGCTGATTTCACAGACTGATCCAGCCTTACCTGCAGCGTTTTAATTCCTCTCAGCACAAGCCAGGCATCCTGAACACCCAGAACAGCTCCAAAGGAATTTTGGAGAAAAGCCAGTCTTGCACCTAACTCCGGATCCTTTACAACAGCTAAGCCGGCTACGACGTCACTGTGTCCGGATAAGAATTTGGTTGCGCTGTGCAGCACGATATCCGCCCCTAAAGAGAGCGGTTTTTGAAGGGCAGGGGTCAGGAATGTATTATCCACAAATGTCAGGGCTCCATGCTGTCTTGCAAGTGAACTGATGGCCTGTATATCTGTCACTTTCAGCAGCGGATTGGAAGGAGTCTCTACATAGAAAACTTTCGTGTTTGGACGGATTGCTTCTTTTACTTCCTCTAGATTAGTCATATCAACAAATGTGTGCTCAATGCCAAAACGGGACAGGACTTCTGTTGTCATGCGATAGGTTCCGCCATATACGTCTTCTGTTATGACCACATGATCTCCCTGTGACAAGAGGAGGAATGCTGTAGAAATGGCAGCCATTCCAGAAGAAAAGGCAAACCCTCTAATCCCTTCTTCAAGCTCGGCGATGACTTCCTCAAGTGCTTCCCTTGTTGGATTCAGGCTGCGGCTGTAATCATATTTTCCGAATGCATCTATATCTTTTTGATGGAAAGTGGAGGCATGCTGGATCGGTACACTGACTGCTCCTGTTTCCGGGTCGAACTTTTGATTATTGTGAAGCAATTTCGTTTGAAATGTGTAATTCGTACTCATCGTACTGCCTCCTTTAAAACCTTTGCAAAAGCATGTTCAAGATCCGACTTCAAATCTTCTGCATTTTCGATTCCAACCGAGAAACGCAGAAGCCTGTTACAGACACCGGTTTCAATGCGGATCTCTTCTGGGATGTCCGCATGCGTTTGTGTTGCGGGATATGTTATAAAACTCTCGACTCCGCCAAGGCTTTCAGCAAAGGAGATGAGGGAGAGGCTCTGCAGAAAAGGATTCACCCAGGATTCATCCTGGACCCGGAAAGATATCATTCCTCCTTTGCCTGGATAAAGAACATCCGTTACGGCAGCGTGGTCTGATAAGAAAGCCGCTAATTCCCGGGCATTTTTTTCATGACGTTCCATGCGAAGAGAGAGTGTCTTCATGCCTCTGATCAAAAGCCAGGAATCAAATGGGCTAAGGACTGCACCGGCAGCATTGTGGTTCATGGCAAGATCCTCACATAACTGTTTGCCTTTTGCGACAACTAAACCGGCAAGTACATCATTATGTCCTCCAAGATACTTTGTCGCACTATGGATGACAATATCAGCACCAAGCTTTAGAGGCTGCTGAAGAAGGGGGGTGTAAAATGTGTTATCAACGATCAGGAGAATATTATGCCGTTTCGCGATATCAGCTATTAACTGAATATTTGTCTCTTCCATCAGCGGATTAGTGGGAGTCTCCAGAAAAATAGCTTTCGTATTTTCGGTGATTAATTCTTCAACATTTTCCGGAGTGCTCGTATTCACATATTTGCTCTGCAGTCCCCATTTTTTGAAGCCCTGTTCAAGCAGACGATAGGTTCCGCCGTATAAATCCTTGGAAACAATCCACTCATCACCTGATTTAAAGAGGGAAAGAATCGTAAGGATGGCGGCCATACCAGAACTGCAGGCATAGCCTTGATCGCCTTCTTCCAGATCGGCGATCGCCTTTTCAAGCAGCTGGCGGGTAGGATTGCCTGTTCGGCTATAGTCAAAGCCGGTTGACTGGCCAATGCCTTCATGCCGGTAGGCAGTTGAAAAGTATACAGGCGGATTGACTGCACCTGTTGCTGATTCGCTCCTGTTTCCGATTTGCGCTAATTTGGTGTCAATATTGTACATGCTGGTAAACACTCCTTCATCATAATAAAAAAAAGCCTTCTATAAGAAGAAGACTTTTTAATGTAAACAGCCATTCTTCTTATCTTTCAAGTTTCTAAAAAACTTGCAGGAATTAGCACCTTTTCAATCAAAATACGATTGCTGGTTGCTGAGGCGTCGTCGGGCCTTACCCTCGACCTCTCTGGATAAGAAATCAAATATTAAATTTTCTCTAAACTTTACTACAGTAAACCGTTAATAGTCAACACTTTTTTGAATATTTCATGTTATAAAAAATATACGGCCAGGCATCTTGAGTCCTTCTGCCTTAAAAATCTGTTTTAAGGAGGAATAAGGAGGATCTTGAACCAAAAAAACTTTCCATTACATTCTGGAAAGTTTTGTTAGGGTATTCATTCTTCAATCAAATCGTTAACCGACACATCCATTTCTTTTTCAGAATTTGCTTTAGTGTAAATGCGTGCTGTCTTAGTCTGCTCATCTACATGCTGAATGATGATCGGTATGCCATTTAAAGTAACACTGTGCATTTCAGCAGACTCAGCAATCTCTTTTGCTCTGCCTATATTCATGGAAAAACCTCCTGAATTTGAATAATTTTAATGTGCCTTAAAAAGACACATATTATTCTTTTAAAATTTGCCTGGCATAAACTGTTATAGGTAGACCTCTTTAAAGTTCAGAATATTTCCTTTATAATAATGAGGAAAATAATATTTCTTGGAGGGAAGCTTTTATGCAAGAACATAGTCACTGCCGTCACAGATTTACCGAAACAGATGGGCCAGCCGTTTTCCGGACAATTGATGGCATTGAAGTGAATGTTGCCGGCAGCTTATTCCAAAAATGTACAACATGCGGTCATTTTGATTTTCCCGTGGATACTAGAGAAGCCATTGAATCTTCCCTTAAAGAAAACAGAAAAAATACCAATGAATCGAAACAAATCTATATTAACCTGGTAGAAACTTTTTAAAGCCGAAACTTTTCGGCTTTTTTTATGTTCAGTTATTTCATATTTATAAATGTTTACCTTTTTACAAATCATTTTTTTAGAATAAGTAATTACTAGAAAAAATTTTTTATAGTTTTCCACTATATTCATGTTTTTATCTTTGTACAACTAGATTTTACGTGTTAGAATAGCTGTGGAAACGTTTTATCCTCTGAAAAATATTATTATTCGTAAAAATGAATTGTTAATTTCTTCTAATGATGGGTATTGTACTTTTAGAGAGAAAAAACGTATTGAATTATTCACTTACAAAACAGTTATGGAGGTAATTTTCCATGAAAAAGCCATCGAATGGTGAGGGACCTTTTGAACAGGGATTTCATGGCCCAAACCTTGGCTACGTTATTGAACTTTATGAAAGATATTTAGAGGATCCATCCTCGATTGATCCTGAAATGAAAGAGTACTTTGAAAAAAATGGTTCCCCTTTAACAAGTGAAGGGACGGGACAAATGGCTTCATCAGCAAATCAGCCAATGAATGCCGGACAGCTTGAGAAAACACTTGCTGCTATTCGCCTGGCTGATAATATCCGCACATATGGCCACTTGGCTGCCGATATCTATCCGCTGGGTAACAATAAATCGGAAACTGCTTTATTTGAACTGAGCAAATATGGCTTAACTGAAAATGACTTAAAAGAGATCCCTGCTGGTGTCATTACCAAAGATGCCACATACCCTTTACGCAACGGACTTGAAGCAATTGAATTCCTGAAGAGCGCTTATATGGGACCCATTGCTTTTGAATTCCAGCATATATTTGATGAAAACGAAAAAGACTGGCTTCGCCGTAAAATAGGAGCCAACAGCCATAAGCTGTCAATGCAAAAGGCGGAAAAACTGAAAGTTTTAAGAAGACTGACTGAAGTTGAGGAATTTGAAAAGTTCCTTCATAAAACCTTCGTCGGACAAAAAAGATTCTCCATTGAGGGTCTTGATACAATGGTTCCTTTATTGGATGAAATTGTTTCTGAATCTGTTTCGGATGGAGCAAAAACAATTAACATCGGCATGGCCCACCGCGGAAGGTTAAACGTTCTTGCCCATGTTCTTGGCAAGCCATATGAAATGATTTTCGCGGAATTCCAGCATGCGCCGAATAAAGAACTGGTTCCTTCTGAAGGATCCATCGGAATCAATTACGGCTGGACAGGCGACGTGAAGTATCACCTTGGTCTGGATAAACAGATCAAAGATGAGAATACGACCATTGCCAGACTGACATTAGCTAACAATCCGAGCCATCTTGAATTTGTAGGTTCACTGGTTGAGGGCTACACGCGAGCTTCACAGGACAACAGAACAAAGGCCGGTTATCCTGAAGTAGATCCAAAAGCTGCTTTAGCCATTATCATTCATGGAGACGCTGCATTCCCTGGTCAGGGCATTGTAGCAGAAACACTAAATCTTGGACAGCTGACAGGCTATAACACTGGCGGTTCGATCCATATCATTGCCAATAATACAATTGGTTTCACAACAGAATCACATGATTCCCGCTCTACCAGATATGCAAGTGATCTGGCCAAAGGGTATGAAATGCCAATTATGCATGTTAATGCAGACGAACCTGAAGCAGTAGTGGCAGCGGCAAGAATTGCCTGCGAATATCGTGCTAAATTCCAGAAGGATATCCTCATCGACTTAATCGGATACCGCCGTTTTGGACATAACGAGATGGACGAGCCTATGACGACGAATCCTCTTATGTATAATATTGTACGCAATCGGCCAACCGTGAAAGCGCTGTATGCTGAAAAGCTTTTAAATGAAAAGATCATCAGCAAAGAGGAAGCTGAAGGCGTCCATAATGAAGTACTGGAAAAAATGAAGGCTGCCTATGAAAAAGTGCCAAAAGAAAAGAAGGCAGCTGAGTTAACCGATCCTCCTGAAACTGTCGAAAAGGGTCTGCCAAAAATTAATACAGCCGTTTCAATTGATAAACTCAAGCAAATCAATGAAGAACTATTAAAATGGCCGGAGGATTTCAAGGTATTTGATAAACTCGGCAAAATTCTGCAGCGCAGATTGGAAGCGCTTGAAGGGGACGGCAAGATTGATTGGGGTCTCGCAGAAACACTGGCATTTGCAACCATCCTATCTGATGGTACACCTGTCAGACTGACTGGCCAGGATTCAGAGAGAGGAACATTTGCTCAAAGAAACGTTGTTCTGCATGATCATACAACTGGAAAAGCGTATTCACCTTTGCATAAACTCTCAACTGCCAAGGCTTCATTCGCAGTCCATAATAGTCCATTATCTGAAGCCGCTGTTGTAGGCTTTGAATATGGATATAATGTATTTGCTCCGGAAACGCTTGTTTTATGGGAAGCTCAATATGGTGATTTTGCCAATGCAGCACAAGTAATGTTTGACCAGTTTATTGCTGCCGGCCGAGCAAAATGGGGGCAAAAATCAGGTCTTGTCATGCTCCTTCCGCATGGTTATGAAGGACAGGGGCCTGAACATTCAAGTGCGCGCCTGGAAAGATTCCTGACTCTTGCAGCTGAAAATAACTGGACAGTTGCCAATCTTTCTTCATCAGCACAGTATTTCCATATTTTAAGAAGACAGGCTGCCATACTTGGAAAAGAGGAAGTTCGCCCGTTAGTGATCATGTCTCCGAAAAGTCTGCTGCGCAATCCGACTGTCGCATCAAATGGAATTGAATTGAGCGAAGGAGAGTTCCGATCTGTAATCGAACAGCCTGGTTTAGGTGAAAATCATGAAAAAGTGAAACGCATCATTCTTGGATCAGGAAAGATCACAATTGATTTAGCCGAAAACCTGAAAAATTATCCGGATCAGGATTGGTTCCATATCTTACGTGTGGAAGAAATCTATCCGTTCCCAATGAATCAGATAAAAGACATTTTAACCCGTTATCCAAATGTGGATGAAATTGTCTGGATTCAGGAAGAACCTAAGAATATGGGTGCATGGAATTTCGTTGAACCTAGACTGAAAGAAATCGCAGGCAGCGATATCGATGTCACCTACATCGGAAGAAGACGCCGATCAAGCCCGGCAGAAGGTGACCCGACTGTTCATAAGAAAGAACAAGCACGCATAATAGATGAAACCCTATCACGCAAGCAAGAAGGAGGAAATTAAGGTGGCAGAAATCAAAGTTCCAGAATTGGCGGAATCCATTACAGAAGGTACGGTGGCACAGTGGCTGAAACAGCCTGGTGACACTGTCAATAAAGGTGACTATGTTGTCGAACTTGAAACAGACAAAGTAAATGTTGAAATTATTTCTGAACATAGCGGAGTTTTACAGGAAATCAAAGCACAGGAAGGCGACACGGTTAATGTAGGTGAAACCATTGCTATCGTTAATGAAAGCGGACAAGCTGCACTTGCACCGGAAAAAGCCGAAGAAAAGCCTGAAGCAGCTAAAGCTGAAGAACCTAAAGCAGAGGAGACGCCAGCACAGCCTGCTGCTGAAGAAAAAACAGGCGGACAGCGTCCAATCGCTTCACCGGCAGCACGTAAACTGGCAAGAGAAAAAGGCATTGACCTGAGCCAGGTGCCGACAGGGGATCCACTGGGCCGAATCAGAACACAGGATGTTGAATCCTTTAATCCCAACCAGGCAAAACAGCAGGCTCAAACGCCAAAACCGGCAGCAGCTTCCAAACCGGCTGAACAGGCATCAGGCGGAAAAGAAGTGGAACGGATTAAAATGTCCCGCCGCCGCCAGACAATTGCAAATCGCCTTGTAGAAGTACAGCAAACAGCAGCCATGCTGACAACGTTCAATGAAGTGGACATGACCAATGTAATGAACCTTCGCAAGAAGCGGAAAGATAAATTCTTTGAAGAAAACGATGTTAAGCTTGGCTTCATGTCATTTTTCACAAAAGCGGTCGTTGCAGCACTTAAGAAGAATCCTTACTTAAATGCTGAAATTCAAGGCAATGAAATCGTTCTAAAAAAATTCTATGATATTGGTATCGCTGTTTCAGCTCCTGAAGGTCTTGTCGTTCCGGTTGTCCGTGATGCAGACCGCAAAAACTTTGCTGAGATCGAAAAGGATATCATGGACCTTGCAGTGAAGGCAAGAGACAATAAGCTTGCTCTTTCAGACCTGCAGGGAGGAAGCTTTACCATCACAAATGGCGGTGTATTTGGCAGCATGATGTCTACGCCAATTCTGAACGGACCTCAGGTTGGTATCCTTGGAATGCACTCCATCCAGCTGCGCCCGGTTGCGATAGATGCTGAAAGAATGGAAAACCGTCCAATGATGTACATTGCACTATCGTATGACCACCGCATTGTTGACGGAAAAGAAGCTGTAACCTTCCTGAAACGCGTCAAAGAACTGATTGAAGATCCGGAAAGCCTTCTTTTTGAAGCCTAATAAATAATGAAACCAGAGTGGAGTTCCGCTCTGGTTTTTTTAATAGCATAGGAAACTATAAAAATGAACGATATTAATAGCTCTGTGGAAGAGTGTCTGCATCCAGCTCCAGCGCCTACCCCCTCGAGGTGTAGGGGGTGAGCAAGGCGCTTCCGCTTTCGTTATGGAAAATTATTTGCATTAAGGAAACAATGTACAGGTTATGAATAGTATATTAAAAAGCAGGTGATAATCTTGAAAAGACGGCAAATGAAAATTCTGCAGTATAGTGCGGTGTTAAAGAAATTAGGGGTTATAAGTGAAGAGGAATATGAAAATATAAAAAAAGCAAACAAACTTACAGCATACGTCCGAAGATAATAAAAAAAGCGGGAATAGCTCCCGCTCTACATATTCAATAAGTATTTGCAAACTAATATGGTATTTGAAACTTACTCTTTAAACGGTCTTAAGCCGCGTTTTTGAATCTCCGTTTTTAATATCCTAATCCATTCCTTTTCAGACCCTGACTTTAATGCATCACGATACGAGACGACCAGCTGTTCATTACTCATAATTTTCATTATGCATACCTCCTGGTTAAATGGATTGAATATTCTATTTTTTATTATTGTAAAGGTTATTTAAGATTTTGTGAACCCTTTATTAAAAAAAGATTTATTACATTATGGTGACATTTTTCTGCAAACTCTTTTCACAGGAGCAGAAGGTAGACGGTGTTTTACAGGAAAGGTAAAATTTATATAACTACTGAATAAAGGGAGAATCTGCATATGAATGTAACGCTTGATCATATTGTCCACTTTATTAAGGCTGAGCCGGCTGCTGCTGCTGCAAAATGGAGGGATCATGGATATAAGGCAATCGCTGGGGGCAGCCATGAAAAATGGGGAACATATAACAGTCTTTTGTACATTGGGCATTCCTACCTCGAATTTTTATCGATTGAAAAGGATCATATTGCCTTAAGTACAGATAATCCTCTTATTAAACAGCTGACAGAAGAAATCAGACATGGAGAAGGGATAGGCCAAATTTGTTTCCGAACCAATAATATTGAGGATTTGCAGAATGAATTAACGGAAAACGGCTTTGAGACCTTTCCAATCTTTAATGGAAGCAGAAAGAGGGAAGATGGAAGCATCCTTTCATGGAAAATGCTCTTTATAAAGGAAAACCCAGGTTATAAATACCCATTCTTTATTGACTGGGGCATGGAAGACGATAAGAGCTTAGAAGGATTGAAACAACAGGGCTTAATTGATGAGAAGCTTGCTGCTAAAAAGATTGAAGCAGTCTATATAGCTTCAAAAGACTGTGAAAAATCTGCGGCAGCATGGCAGGAGATCATGCCAGCTTCCGGTGCTGATATTTACATAAGCCATGATGGAAAAGAAAAAAGAGCATCCATTCTGATTGGTTCAGTAAATATCGTCTTTTGCCAGCCATTAAACGAGAATGGAATGGCAATGGAGGTCCTTCGAAAAAAAGGTGAAAAGCCCTTTGCTGTTCAATTAGCGCCAAGCCTTGAAAAAGAAATATCGCTATATGAAGGTCTTTATTTTTAACGAGAGAGAAGTTTCAACTTTAACCTGCTGCTCCTTTTAAAGGGCAGTTTTTTTTCATCTTATAAAAATTAATAAACTATTACTATATGAAAATATTGAATATTCAGCAATATGTGTTAACATAAAATGTAAGCGTTTTATATCACTCATCTTAGAGGAATCTTTTGCATAATGATTAGATCATATACCAAGGAGGATTTCTGGATGACAGAATTATTGAATCTTACAGTAGGGAAGCTCCTGGAGGAGAAAGCCGGCCTTCACCCTGATCATGAAGCTGTAGTATATGCCGATCGCGGGCTCCGAATGAGTTATAAGGAGTTTAATGATTATTGCAGGCTTGCTGCCAAAGGGTTTATGAAGCTGGGCCTTGAAAAAGGAGAGCATATTGCAGCATGGTCAACAAACACGCCGGAGTGGCTTACGTGCCAGTTTTCAACAGGCAAGATGGGGGCTGTCCTTGTAACCGTTAATACAAACTATCAAGCTGCTGAACTCGAATATCTTTTAAAGCAATCTGACAGTACAACGATTGTTCTGATGGAAAAGTTCAGAGAAACTTCTTACATAGAAATGCTGTACAGCATTGTCCCTGAATTGAAGGATTCCGAGCCGGGGCAGCTGAAAAGCAAAAGACTTCCTTTCTTAAAAAACGTTATTGTCATGGGAGAAAAACGCTTCCCAGGTACATACAGCTGGGAAGATATTATCCGGATGGGTGAATCAGTCACAGACAGAGACCTCGATGAGAGGATGGAAAGCCTTGACCCTGACGATGCCATAAATATGCAATATACATCAGGAACGACAGGCTTTCCAAAAGGGGTCATGCTAACCCACAATAACATCGTTAACAATGGATACAATATCGCAAATTGTATGCAATTAACAAAAGATGACCGCTTATGCATTCCTGTTCCATTTTTCCATTGTTTCGGCTGTGTGCTTGGAACGATGGCATGTATCTCCGTTGGCGCCACAATTGTACCGGTGCAGGAATTCAGCCCTAAAGCTGTTCTGCAGACTGTCCAGGATGAGAAATGTACAGGCCTTCATGGGGTGCCGACAATGTTTATCGCAGAGCTGAATGATCCTGATTTCAGCAAATATGATCTATCGACCCTTCGTACAGGCATAATGGCTGGCTCCAATTGTCCAATTGAGGTCATGAAAGGCGTTATCGAAAAAATGGGCGCTAGCGAAATAACCATTGCCTATGGACAAACAGAGTCATCGCCTGTCATAACCCAGACACGGACAGATGATCCAATTGAACTTAGAGTGGAGTCTGTCGGAAGGGCATTGCCGAATGTAGAAGTGAAAATTGTAGAGCCGGGCACAAACAACGAAGTCCCTGCCGGTGTTCAGGGGGAATTATGTACCAGAGGCTACCATGTCATGAAGGGATATTATAAAAATCCGGATGCTACAAAAGAAGCCATTGATGAGGATGGCTGGCTCCATACCGGGGATCTCGCTGTAATGGATGAGAACGGGTACTGTAAAATCACGGGAAGATTAAAGGATATGATCATCAGGGGCGGAGAAAATATTTATCCGCGCGAAATAGAAGAATTCCTTTATACTCATCCGCAGATTCTTGACGTTCAGGTGGTTGGGGTTCCTGATGCTGTGTATGGTGAAGAAGTGGTCGCATGGGTAATAGCAAAGGAAGGCTCTGACTTAACCGCAGAAGAACTTCGCGATTACTGCAAAGGGAAAATCTCACGCCATAAAATCCCTCGGTATATAGAATTTATTAAAGAATATCCAATGACAGCTTCAGGCAAAATTCAGAAGTTCAGATTGCGTGAACAAGCTAAAGAAGTCATTGAAAATGCAACTACATTAAAATAATAAGCATAAGAAACCTGCGGGGAACTACCCGCAGGTTTTTTCATTTTCCATCTTCGTTCATTCAAAAGGCTTAAAATAACTCCTCCTCAGAACCAATGTTATAAAGCTTATGAGAAATTAAAATGGTATTAAAGATATGAGAAAAGGAGCGAGAGCAGATGTATGATGAAATGTATGTAATGGAAGCTTTAATGAAGGCTAAACAAAAAGAAATGGATTTAATTACACCACACTTGAAAAGCTCAAATAACAAATTAATTTGCAGGCTTCCGGTAATTAAAAATTTGGATGCCTGCCAATGCCAGGAATGACGGAGATGTTTCTCCGTCTCAGTTTGTCGACAAAAGGGCTTCGGAATGGTCTCATTCCGAAGCCCTTTTGTAATTTTTACTCATTTTCCTCTATATACAGATCTTCCTCTGGCCTCCTTCTAGACCATTTTAGGCTCCGGCCATGTCCAGCGCATGCCATGCTTTTCTTTTGCATCTGCGAAAACACGTTCAATGGTTTCACTAAATGATCTTTTGGCACAAGCTCGTCCAGAGTACCATTTACAGCTGATGACGTTGAATGGAACTGTTTTTTGAAAGCTTCTTCTTCACCTCAAGCAATTGATATTCCTATTGAATCAAGACTTGGAGAACATGCGATACAAAATTCAGAAAGCCTGTTGATTGGAGTGGAAGGCGCGAAGACTCCCGCGGGAGTGCTGGACAGGTGAGACCCCGCAGGCGCGAACGCGCCGAGGAGGCTCAGCGCCGGCCCGCAGGAAAGCGAAGCGCCTGGAACGGAAATCAACAGCCTCGATTACACGCTAAATAAAAAAACTGCAGACAAGCTCGTTTTTTATCGAGTTTGTCTACAGTCTGTGACGGAGATGTTCCTCCGTCTTCTTTTTTTGAAAAGAATCTTCCGAAAATGATACTATAATAAACAAAAGAGAGAACCAAGGGGGAACGTTTTGCTGATGACTACACAGAAATTGTTTGTATATGGAACCTTAAGAATGCATGAAACAAATCACTTTGTTCTTAAAGGAAGTCCCTGCATTGCCGAGCAGGCATGGGTATACGGAGAATTATTTGATACTGGACTAGGCTATCCCTCTATGAAACCATCACTAGACCAAAAAGTGTATGGCGAGCTTTATGAAGTGCATTTGGATCATTTTTCCGATCTGGATGAACTGGAGGATTATATCCCGGGCAGAAAAGACAATTTATACGACAGGGTAGAACAGACTGTCCATACGGATAATGGAGAAGTAAATGCACTTGTATATGTATCCTCAAGGGATGACCTGCTGGCAGAACCAATCCTTCACGGAGATTGGAAGCTTTACCAGCTTATGAAGGATAAGCCGGAGAAGACCTATTATTTTGCTTACGGGTCCTGCATGGATGATGAACGATTTTGCGTGGCCAAGGTAGATCACCATTTTAAAACAATAGTAGGAGGCGGAAAACTGGCCGGTTATTCAATGCAATACCTGTTTTCCAGAGATGATGGAGGAAGGGCAGATATTATAGAAAATGGCGGTGTTACTGAAGGGGTTCTATATGAACTTCCCTATGAAGCTGTTGAATATCTCTTCAAAAGGGAAGGCTTTTACGGGCAATGGTACCGTCCTGCCTTTGTAAAAGTTCAGGCAGGGGATAAATTGTACACAAATGTCCTGACTTTTCATGTCTATAATAAAAAAGGGGAGCTGCCCCCGCCTGACCATTACGCTCTTGAAATTCTCCGCGGCGCAAGAGGAAGAGTAAGTGATGATTATTACAAAAAGCTTGAGCAGCAGCTGGAAAAACTGGGAGTAAAAATTCGACTGGATGCATGATAGCATACGACTAAAGGATGAACACAAGTTCATCCTTTTTCCTGTATGGTAGGGTTGTCGCTTTTTATAGAATAAAGTGAAACTTCAATCAGTGGGGGTGTTCCTTATCCCCCACTGATTGTTAGTCGCGTTCTAGTGTCGCTAAGATCTCCGCTAGCGCTTCGATCAATCGACACTACGAACCCGATTGGTTCAACTAAGCCTCTGCCTGCGCGTCGGCAAGTTTCACTGTATCTCACCAATCGGGCCTTTACGGGCAGTGTGACCCCCGCTAATCCTCCTTTGATCCCTCTGAGTCTTGAAGTGGGGGTCTTACTGCCCGTTAGACTGCGATAAAAACAGAAAAAAATGAATTGGAGGACTTACCATGCAGGGAGCAAAATTATATGAAGCACATCTAAACTCAAGCAATTTGGAAAGAAGCATCAAATTTTATGAAAACCTCGGCTTTAAAGCAGCTTACACAACAGAAGACAGAAAAGCAGCATTTTTCTTTCTCGGTGAAAATAAAGAGAACATGCTGGGCATCTGGGAAACAAAAGACACCCCAATTAAGAGAAATCATATAGCCTTTTCTGTTTCACCTGAGAAGCTGAGGGGGATTATTCCATTTTTAACCGAAAAAGAGATCGAGGTGAGGGAAAGCTTTGGCCTATCACCGGCAGAACCGATTGTCCATACATGGATGCCGGCTGCTTCAGTCTATTTTTTTGATCCGGACGGCCACTCATTAGAATATATCGCTGTCTTAGAGGGGCAGGCAAAACCTCACCTAAATCCAATGCACCTAAGTGACTGGGAAAAACTAAGCTAAATCCTGCAAAATTTCATTTGGTGGTTTGAAACAGGCTAAGCGGGTGGTATATAACCTTTGCCATCATCTTAGAAAGAGGGTCATCAAAATGAAAATTTTAGCAGATAATGGCTTTTATGAAGTGGAATATGAGAATGAACATTATGATCATTTAGAATTTGTACGAATAGACCAGATCTGTGAAATTAACTATGTAACAATGAAAAACTCGTTAACTGGAGAAGTTTTTACATTTGAGGCAGATAAAATCAAGCGACTTCGAAAAATAATGAAGCTAATGCCAGCCGTTAAAGAGAATCTGGTTGCAGACAACCGTTCCTTTTCATTATAATATAAACTAAACAACTAAACATATAAGTAATGCAGACTTTGAAGGAGTGGCAATAGTGATTCATTTAAACTGGCATGAACGCGAAACATTGAAAAAAGTAAAATGTGTGCACACAGACGCAGCAAAATACATTGTAGACCGGGCTTTAACAGCAGGGAATATCTATGATGTGAAAAATGAAACGGAAGAGTTTTATTTCATTGTAGACAATTCCGGAAAAGTAAGCGGATTTTATAAAGACTACTTCCAGGATGCTTAACCCCAAAAAGAAAACGGCCTGTTATGGGCCGTTTTCTTTTTATCTTTGTGTCGGGAAAATTCTGCGCACAGTTTGTGTAAATTCATCAAAAAATCCTTCTACTGGATGACCGGCCCGAATGTCCTCTGAATATCCTGTCATTCGGTCATAAAAGTCGGGGTTAACAGAAACATACACATTATCGATGTCTTGATCGACAGCTTTCACCTGATCTGAAATCTTACCCTCAACATCCTTAGTCAATTCTCCATTTCCATCATTTAAGCGTGCGGCCACATAGGCATTATTGTCTGTTACGATGACATTCGCAGATTCAACCTCTGGTATAGAGGTAATTTTATCGGCAGCTTTATCAGCAACCTTCATTCTCGGAGAATCATTTTGATTGTCATTGTCCGTTCCCGTGCGGGTAAGATCAATCCCCGGCTCAGTAGTGCGTCCATTTTCGCCATAGTTGCTGTCGTTCACTTTAGTCGGCTCTGTCAGGTCTCTGTTTCTCTGAGCTGTTTCATTCATATCAGTATCATTCATGGCACAGCCTGCAAGCAATGCAGCTGACAGTGCTCCTGTCATCATTAATTTACGCTTCATCATACACTTTCCTCCTTTTGAATTTCCCCCTTATCTTTCCAAGAATAGACACTGTTATTCAAATTTCTTTAAACAAAAAAGGAGCATGGCATTAAGCCTGCTCCCTGTTACATTACGATTCTGACATAAACTGCACATGATCAGTTTTATCTTTTGTATATAATCTTCTTCCAAGCCATGATTGAAAAACTAAAAACAATCCGCCCGCAGTCCAGTATAGCGGCAAAGCTGCAGGAGCATTTAAAGAAACCAGCATAATCATTACAGGAGACATTAAACCCATGAATTTCATTTGCTTTGGCGTTTGCGCAGTCATATTGCTAAGTGTGAACCGGTACTGAAGATAGTACACTATTCCTGCAATGATCGTGATCCAAATGTCAGAATGACCCAGATTAAACCAGAGAAATGAATGTGCCGCAATTTCCTGATTTCCTCTAATGGCATAATAGAACCCCATTAAAATGGGCATTTGAATTAAGATTGGAAGGCATCCCGCCGCATTCAAAGGATTCACTCCATGTGATTGATACAAACCGAACATTTCCTGCTGCAGCTTTTGCTGCTCCTCCGGTTTTTTCGCTGTTTTCAGCTTTTGCTGGATTTTATCAAGTTCAGGTTTTAACTTATCCATTTTTTCTTTCATTAAGCTTTGATTTTTATATTGTTTAAGCATTAAAGGCATTAATATCAGTCTAATCACGATCGTAATGAAGATTATGGCCAGTCCGAAATTCCCATGAAAGAAAACAGCCGTTCCATGTATGGCCAATGCAAACGGATTGACAAAATAATGATGGAAAAAGCTTGTTTCTTGTCCTCCTTGTGCCTGACAGGCAGATAAGAATATTGGCAATATGATGATCATTGTAATGGCCAGCAACCGTTTTATTTTTCTCATTCAGGTCAAACCTCCCGCTATATTTTTTTATAAAATAGGGGAGAGGCCTTCCGGCTCATCGCTTTGGTCGCCTTTTTTCAGGATCAGTTTTGCCATCCACGACTGAATCGAATCGCAAATAAAGGTCCGATCCATGCAAAATTCTGGAAGGTTTTCATATTCCTTTTGTTCATTCCCGAGATTTCCGGGACTATAAAAAGCAGGCTTGAATTTCCAAATGATTAACAGCTTAGCAGCTAAACCAATGATATATGTTAAATAAAGAGTATATTCTGATGAAATAAAAGACGATTCAATTATTAGTTCAAAGATGTCAGTTCACCTCTATTCACATATTTAAGTATAATTGAATGCAGTATTGATAACAATTGCAGATATTGAACCATTTGCAAAAACTTATTTCTTGTCCATTCTATTGTCACTAAATAGGAATATAATAGGAAAAAGTATATATATATTAAGCTTTTGTATGATACACTCTATCAGGGAGATTAAATTATCTCTAGTTCTCTAAATGAATGGTGGGGTATTTTGTCCTTGTTCAAACAAAAAACAATTATCACGCTTGCCAAACTCCTTGTACCCTTATTCATTTTGCTGTTTGTCATGCTTGAAGCAAAAGGGATATTCACTGATTTTAATTGGGCTCTCCTTGAGCTTTATGTTGACCGGCTAACCGTCCGCCGAATATTTTTTATCCTTTTATTGGGACTGGCTGCCCTTTTTCCAATGTACTTTTATGATGAAATTTTGCAAAGGCTTTTCAGAATTAGGGTTCCTAAAAAAAAGCTTTTATTTTATTCTTTATCTGCTAACGCTTTCTCTAACTTTATCGGACTGGGAGGTGTGGCAGGAGCTACACTCAGGTCCTATTTTTATAAAGATTACCTGACTGGCAGTACACCGTATATCAAAATAATTGCTAAGCTGTCACTTTTTTACCTTACAGGCTTGTCTATATTATCATGGGTTGTCCTATTTACCGATTTACATTTGTATGATGATGTAAAGCTTATAAAGCTCGCAGTCTGGGCTGTCGCTGCCTACACACCGCTGCTGCTGGGCGTTTACTTTTTTAAGTCGTCATTTTGGAATACAAAGCACATCAAGAAGGGGTTTGCAGGGGAACTGCTGACGGTTTCATTACTGGAGTGGCTGTTTATTATCATATGTATCTGGGGAATTGCCAGGGCACTGGAAGTTTCGATTCCATTTTTTGTTTTGTTTCCGATTGTCATTATCTCTGCTTGTGCCGGTATTGCGAGTATGATACCAGGCGGAATAGGATCCTTTGACTTTGTATTTTTAATTGGACTGGAATCACAGGGAGTCCCATCAGAACTGGGGCTATTGATTCTCATGTTCTACCGTCTCAGCTATTATATTGTTCCTGTGTTTATCGGCACTCCGTTTATCATGAATCAGTTTTGGAATAACGGATTGCCAAAAAACAGCTTTAAAATGTAAAAGAGCTTTTAGGGGCTCTTTATTTTTGGCTCTTTTCGTATAAAATGTTGTTTTAGCCAACAATGTTGTCCGTTGAATTCCGCTCCAGGCTGCTCAGCGAACAGCGGGGCAGGACTTTGAATATGCTTCCTTGAGTAAACACCGCACGAAGAAAATGCGAATGCATTTTTGAGGATCTCGCACCTTCCGCTCCAATCAACTCTGTAAATAATATATTAAAAGTAAACCTCGCCAATACAATTCTATATTTTTATTCACCAAAGAACATCCAAAATGTCTTTGTTAAATAAGTTTGTATCAATATTGCATGCCTCAGCATCAATTCCATACTGCCAGCCCGCAATCAGTGAGTTTTCCGGAGCTTCAGGTTTATATTCAGGTGCCTGTTTCTTGGCAGTGATCCCTATATTCGGCGCGGCAGTCCATATAAACGTGTTTTCAAGAAGGGGAGAGTTTTCGGCTGCAGCCTGTTCAAAAGCTTTCCTCAGGGCCTTATCCTCATCAAAAATTCCATAAATGCCAGATTCATAAGGTGATTCAGACATGGCCTGATACCAGCCTTCTATAAAAGAAGAGTCGACAGGATAACTAGGCTCGATATCCGCAAAAACCGCGACACCCTCGGGTATTCCCAGCTCTTTTGCCAATTGAACAGCTGCTCTTGCTTCACTCTGTCCATTTTCAAGGCCTGTTGCATCATTAAATCGATTCCATATCACGAGTAATTTAATATCATTGCCTTGCAGCAGTTGAGCCTCTTCGGGTGTAATGCCTGCTGATACACCTTCTTTTTCACCTAAATACCGTCCCCATACTTTAGGAGATCCAAAGTTTTCACGAACACAAGAAAGCAAGTCGCTTGTAGTGAGACTTGCCGAGTCTACACCCCAAACGACTTCATCATCCCCAGACTGGCCGTCCTGGTCATTTTCCTTACCCTTATTGCCGCTGCTGTTTTCATTATCTTTTTGACCGGAGTCCTGATTTTTATCAGCCTTATTTTTTATCGTATTTGTTACATTTACATCCACATTTACTTCTACATCGTTCGTAACATTATTATCGATTTGGCTGTCTTCACTATTATTTAAATCGTTGTCGATTGAGTTATTCACATTGGCTTTATTGCCTTTGATATTATTTTTTACCTCATTTGAGATATCACTATCATGGCTCTTGCTTTGGCCATCTGGAACGGTCACTGTTTTTGGCGGCTCGGCATCCTTTGTATCCATAAGCGAAAAAGTAAAGAGCGAAATCATTACGGCAAAAAATGCGGTCACAACGAAAGGCAAAAGGCCTCGTCTATCCATATCTCACAGCCCTCCTTGTCAGTTCATGACATCTTATGCGGAGGGCGGAAGGTTGGTGATTGCATCAAAAGGGGAGTGAAGAATAGTTTCTTATCTTAAAATAATATTACAGTAGCCGACGCTCGGGAAATATTTTCGAAGTGTTATAACGGGATAATATCATTTGTTCTTAATAATGAACACATGCTTGAGAATGTGTAAAAAAGTCTTAAATGGGTAAATATCCGTATATATTCAGGCTGAAAAATTTGCTTAAGGCTTTGAACTTCACTACTATTAAATTAATAGGCAAATTTTTCATCCATTTAAGTTGAGAAAGATGTGAATGGGGGATACTAGCCAATAAAAGAAATACATAAGTAAGATTTGTCACAGGAGGTTTGAGATTATGCACAGGGAATTTGCGGATGACAGTATAGCTTTGCATACTGATTTGTATCAGATCAATATGGCGCAGACTTATTGGGAAGACAAAATACATAATCGAAAAGCGGTCTTTGAAGTATATTTTAGGAAACTCCCTTTTGGGAATGGATATGGTGTTTTTGCCGGGCTCGAAAGGGTCATCGAGTATATTGAGAATTTCAGATTCACCGAGAGCGACCTGCAGTACTTAAAAAACGAATTGAATTATGCTGACGATTTCCTCGATTATCTGAAAAACATGACTTTTTCAGGAACCATTAAATCAATGGAAGAAGGCGAGCTTGTGTTTGGCAATGAGCCGATTATGCGTGTAGAAGCTCCGCTGGCAGAAGCCCAGATCGTGGAAACAGCACTATTAAATATTATAAATTACCAAACTTTGATTGCTACAAAAGCTACACGAATCAAAGAAGTCATTGGCGATGGGACAGCTATGGAATTTGGTTCCAGAAGGGCACAGGAAATGGACGCTGCCATCTGGGGAACGAGAGCAGCGTATATAGGAGGGTTTGATGCCACATCAAACGTAAGAGCCGGAAAGAAATTCGGCATTCCAGCTGCAGGAACCCATGCCCATTCTTTTGTACAGGCATATCAGGATGAGTATACCGCTTTTAAGAAATATGCCCAGACCCATAAGGACTGTGTTTTTCTCGTAGATACGTATGACACGCTGAAATCCGGAGTCCCGAACGCCATTAAAGTAGCTCGGGAATTGGAAGGTCAAATCAACTTTAAAGGAATTAGACTGGATAGCGGGGACTTGGCGTATCTGTCCAAAGAAGCGAGAAAAATGCTGGATGATGCCGGTTTTCATGATACTAAGATTATTGCATCAAATGATCTGGATGAATACACCATCATTAACCTCAAAGCTCAAGGAGCGAAAATCGATATTTGGGGCATAGGCACAAAATTGATCACGGCTTATGAGCAGCCGGCATTAGGAGCTGTTTATAAACTCGTTTCAATAGAGAATGAAGATGGTAAGATGACTGACACAATAAAAATCAGCGGCAATCCTGAAAAAGTGACCACTCCCGGTCTAAAGAGAGTATATCGGATTATTAACAAAGACAACCATAAATCAGAGGGAGACTATATTGCACTGGATCATGAGAATCCTCAAGCAGAATCCAAGCTTAAGATGTTCCATCCAGTTCACACGTTCGTAAGCAAATTCGTTACCAATTTTGAAGCGAGAGAATTGCATAAAGTGATTTTTCAGGAAGGGAAGCTCACCTATAAAGTTCCATCCTTAAAAGAGATGCAGAGCTTTGCAAAGGAAAATCTCAACGTATTATGGGATGAATACCGCCGTTCTCTAAATCCGGAGGAATACCCGGTCGACCTGAGTCAGGAGTGCTGGGATAATAAAATGAACATGATCAGCCAGGTAAAACAAAATATAAAGAGCTGAAGCTTTATGAAGAGGGAGGAACCTGCAATGAATAAGCAAAAAGAAATTATGGAAAATTTAAACGTGAATCCAGCAATCGATCCAAAAGAAGAGTTAAAAAACAGAATCCAGTTTTTAAAGGATTACCTTGTTAAAACGAATGCTAAAGGGTATGTACTTGGCATAAGCGGCGGCCAGGATTCCACTCTCGCCGGAAGACTTGCACAGCTCGCCGTTGAAGAATTGCGAAAAGAAGGCAAGGAGGCAACATTCATGGCAGTCCGTCTGCCATATGGTGTACAGCAGGATGAAGAGGATGCACAGCTGGCGCTTTCTTTCATCCAGGCTGACCGTGAAGTTGTATTTAATATTAAAAATGCAGTTGATGAAGTAAAAACCGAATATGATCGCATATTGCCTGAGGAACCGTTAAAGGATTATCATAAAGGCAATGTGAAAGCACGCATGAGAATGATCGCCCAATATGCAATTGGCGGCCAATACGGCCTGCTGGTTATTGGAACAGATCATGCAGCAGAAGCAGTCACAGGATTCTATACAAAATATGGCGATGGCGGAGCAGACGTCCTGCCACTATCCGGACTGACTAAAAGACAGGGAAAGGCACTTCTTAAAGAGCTTGGGGCAGAAGAAAGACTTTACTTAAAAGTGCCGACTGCGGATCTTCTGGACCAGAAGCCCGGACAGGCTGATGAAACCGAATTAGGTATTTCATATGATGAATTGGATGATTACCTCGAAGGAAAATCAGTAAGTCCGGAAGCGGCAGAAAAGATTGAAAAACGTTACTTCGTTACCGAACATAAGCGCCAGATGCCGGCATCCATGCACGATAACTGGTGGAAATAAAGCCACTCAAAAAGGAAAATCCCTGTGGATTTTCCTTTTACTTTTGAGCTAATTTGTTTGAAACATCATTGTAAAATCTCTCCGGTTCATCCACATTCAGAACGATGCGGCTTGCTTTTCTTTTTATGCCGTACATCAGCTCATAAACTGCCGGCTCCTTCAGTATAATTTCGAACATCGGCTTTTCCTGGATAAGATCAGGCACTCTGGCATCAAATACATCATTCATTTCTTGTCTGCTGAACTTTTCGGGACCATCATAATAGTTGATCTCCTTAACTTTCTCCAATTTGAGGTACATGCTTTTGGAGAATCCGGTTTGCAGCAGCAAATGAGAATCAGTAAGGACGAAAGGGGTTAAGCGGGTGGCGTTTATCTCGGCCAGGAAGTACATAATGCCATAAATATTGGCTATTAGGATGATATATGCCACAATTGCATTCCATGAATGAAGCCAATAATGAAGTCCGATCGATTCAATGGCTATCGCATGGATCAGCATAATATAAACAGCATTTACACTTGTTTTTTGATGGTAGGTGAATGAATCTCCATGCTTTATGGAAAGCTTCTTTTTCCATGAGAACAGGGCGTAATTAAACATAGCGAATTCAGTCGCGAATATAGTACCCAATCTATTATTCGGTAAATGGGTTTCAGCCGCACTCTTTACATTAAAAAGAAAAAGCGAATTAACACCGTCCAGCCTGCGGTATTCTTTTAAAAGTACAGGCAGTTTAGTAAGAATCTTATAGGCAATAAACAGCTCCAGCCCAATAAACAGCGCTTCGGAAAAAACAATTACATACGGCAAAAAGGCAAACTGCGAAAATTGGCTGGCAGGGATAATAAAATAAGCAGCTGCGTACCCTGCTAAAATAACTGCCCCTAAATACTTCAGCGAATACCTTTTGCGCAGGATAAGGAAATACGCCAACAGCGGTACAACAACCAGCAAATCAAACAGGGAGCCAACCGCCGCACCGTCCGGAACCGGACCAAAGAATGGGGTTCTGTATAGGATGTAGTTGGAAAACAGAATCATAGATAAAAGTACACCAAACACCAGCCACTTAGGCCTTTTCAATGAAATTGTCATAATTATCCACCTCGGTTTAATTATAGCTTATTTGAGGGGGAAATCATATTGGAATTTTGGTGAATTCAGACTCAGCGAGCACCAGTTTGCGAGTTTGTGTCAGAACCCTAGCTATCTTCTGACTCAGCGAGCATCTGTTCATGGGTTTGTGTCAGAACCTTAGCTATCTTCTGACTCAGCGAGCACCAGTTCACGGGTTTGTGTCCGAACCCAGGCCATCTTCGGACTCAGCGAGCACCAGTTCTCACTTTTGTGTCAGAACCCCAGCCATCTTCGGACTCAGCGAGCACAGGTTCTCCTTTTTGTGTCAGAACCCCAGCCATCTTCTGAGTCAGCAAGCACCCAGTTCACCGTTTTGAGTCCGAACCCAACACCCATAACAAATACAAGCTAAAAACAAAGCCCCAATCACAAAATTGGGGCATACCACGTAAAACGTTTCATCTAAGATCCTAAATCAAACCAAACTATCTATAACCCAGTCAAAATCCGATAAGCCCATTCCGCTTTCTCCTCACTCGGCGGCTCAATATCCTTCAGCGGATATTCCAATCCAAGCGCTTCCCATTTATATACACCAAGCTTGTGATAGGGGAGGACCTCAATTTTTTCCACATTATTCAATTCTTTTATAAAACAGCCCAATCGTTCGAGATCCCGTTCATCATCCGACCTTGTTGGCACCAGCACGTGGCGGATCCAGACAGGCACCTGATGATCAGACAGATACCGGGCAAATTGAAGGATGTGTCCATTTGTAAGTCCTGTCAGTTTTTTATGTTTTTCCCTATCAATGTGCTTCAAATCCAAGAGCACCAGGTCCGTATAGTTCATGAGCTCTTTCAGCTGTGCCTGGAAAAGCGGGGAGCTGGAATAGCAGCCTCCTGATGAATCAACGGCAGTGTGAATGCCAAGTTTCTTGCATTCTTTAAAAAGCTCTATAAGAAATGGAATCTGCAGTAAAGGTTCACCGCCGCTGACTGTGATGCCGCCTCCGGAAGCCTCGAAGAAAGGGAGATAGGATTGCAGGTCATTCATGATTTCTGAAACGGACATTTGCTTCCCTGTTCCAATTTCCCAAGTATCTGCATTATGGCAAAATTGACAGCGCAGGAGGCACCCCTGTGTAAAAATAACATACCGGATGCCAGGTCCGTCTACTGTACCGAATGTCTCTATTGAATGAATGTTGCCGTGCATGATCATCTTCCTTTCTATAAGCCCCGGGGCAGCCGCAGCTGCACCTTGCTAAAGCTTTTTGAAGAAGGGGGCCGAATAAAATGGCCCGCCATCCGATTGGTTACATGGATTCATGGAATGTTCGATTGATTACATCAAGCTGCTGCTCTTTAGTCAGCTTAATGAAGTTTACTGCATAGCCTGAAACCCTGATGGTCAGCTGCGGATATTCCTCCGGATGTTCCATGGCATCCAGAAGTGTTTCTTTATTAAATACATTGACATTTAAGTGATGCCCGGATTTTATGGCATATCCATCGAGTATGGATACCAGATTGCGAACACGGCTTTCATCATCCTTACCAAGTGCTTTAGGGACGATGGAGAAGGTGTTGCTGATGCCATCGAGCGCCTGTTTGTATGGCAATTTTGCAACAGAGGACAGGGAAGCAAGCGTTCCTTTCGTATCTCTTCCGTGCATGGGATTTGCACCTGGGGCAAATGGCTCTCCGGCACGCCTTCCATCAGGTGTATTGCCCGTTTTCTTGCCATATACCACATTTGAAGTAATGGTTAATATCGACATCGTATGCATAGAGTTTCTGTACGTCTGATGCTTTCGGAGCTTCTTCATAAACCGTTCCACCAGGTCTATAGCGATGCTGTCGACTCGATCATCATTATTGCCGTATTTCGGAAAATCTCCTTCTGTTATAAAATCAACCACTATCCCGTTCTCATCACGGATTGCCTTAACGGTTGCATATTTGATGGCACTTAGCGAATCGGCCGCAACACTCAGACCCGCAATGCCAGTGGCCATAGTTCTGAGAATTTCGGAGTCATGCAGAGCCATTTCAATTCGTTCGTAGCTATATTTATCATGCATGTAATGAATGATATTCAGCGTATTAATATAGAGGCCTGCCAGCCATTCCATCATAAAATCAAACTTCTCCATCACTTCCTCATATTGAAGGATGTCTGATGTTATTGGGGCATAAGCAGGGCCGACCTGAACGCCCAGTTTTTCATCTTTGCCGCCGTTAATGCTATATAAGAGTGCCTTTGCCAGGTTGGCTCTTGCTCCGAAAAACTGCATTTGTTTTCCGATTTCCATTGCAGAAACACAGCAGGCAATTCCATAATCATCGCCAAACTCAGGAAGCATGATATCGTCGTTTTCGTATTGAATTGAACTTGTTTCGATTGACATCCTGGCACAATATTTTTTGAAGTTCTCAGGTAGCTTGGCAGACCATAATACCGTTAAGTTCGGTTCAGGAGCCGGACCGAGATTTCTAAGGGTATGAAGGAAGCGGAAAGAATTCTTTGTGACAAGCGGGCGGCCATCAAGCGCCATCCCGCCAATGGACTCTGTCACCCATGTAGGGTCACCGCTGAATAATTCATTATAATCAGGCGTTCTGGCGAATTTAACTAGACGCAGCTTCATGACAAAGTGATCAACCAGCTCCTGCGCTTCTGTCTCGGTAAGTATCCCGTTCTTTATGTCTCTTTCTATGAAAATATCAAGAAAAGTGGAAACACGGCCAAGACTCATTGCTGCACCATTTTGTTCCTTGATGGCAGCAAGATAGGCGAAGTACAGCCACTGGAAAGCTTCAAGAGCATTTCCTGCAGGCTTTGATATATCAAAACCATAGCTGTTTGCCAGCTGCTTCAGTTCCTTCAGAGCCCTGATCTGTTCTGAAATCTCTTCCCTTAATCGGATATTTTCTTCCGTCATTACATTTGAGGTCGATTTCAAATCAGATTTTTTTGCTTCAATCAAGCGGTCAGCCCCATAAAGGGCAACCCTGCGGTAATCACCGATAATCCTGCCCCGGCCATATGCATCAGGCAGACCGGTTATAATGCCGGCCTTACGGGCGAGTTTCATTTCATCGGTATAGGCATCAAACACACCCTGGTTATGTGTTTTGCGGTAATCCGTAAATATCTTTTCCATATCTTTGCTGGCTTCATAGCCATATGCTTCACAGGCAGCCACAGCCATGCGGATTCCGCCAAATGGCTGAAGAGAGCGCTTAAATGGCTGGTCAGTCTGGACACCTACAATTTTTTCTTTATCCTGATACAGATAACCAGGTCCATGTGAGGTAATAGTGGAGACGATTTCTGTGTCCATATCGAGCACGCCGCCTTGTTCCCGCTCTTGTTTGGTGAGAGCCATTACTTTTTCCCATAATACCGATGTAGCTTGTGTCGGGCCTTCCAAAAAAGATTCATCTCCTGAAAAAGGTGTAAAGTTCTTTAATATAAAATCTCTAACATCAATTTCACGTGTCCAAATGCCTTCACTAAAGCCGTTCCATCTTTCCATGCCAGTTCACCTCAAAGAGATTATTTATATAACAGTTATTACAAATTTACTATACACTCAATATAACAGATTTTATGTGAAATAAATCACAAAGATTTTGAACGTATTGTGAAATGTAATAAGTTAAGTATCTTCAAGCAAAACGTGTAGTACAAAACCACCCGGATTTTTAGAACTGTTATATACAGATGGAACACTGCATAAAAAAACAGATAGCAATCACTTTGAAATTCTTACATTCTGCGCCAACAATTACCTGTTTATAAGAATAGAAGATTTTGATTAAATATAAATATGAAAACACTATCAAAACTTTCATTCATTTTAATGTTGTCTGTCGCACTTGTCTTTGGATTCAATTTTGATGCAAAAGCATCAACAGTACATACCGTTCAGCCAGGGGATACGATGTGGAAGATCGCGATGAAGTATCAGGTGGGAGTTCCTGAAATCATCAATTCCAATCAGCAAATCTCCAATCCGAACTTCATTTATCCCGGACAAAAGGTGAATATCCCTACTCTTTCAAAAGCCACAACAGGGGTGGAAGAGCAGGTAGTCCAGCTTGTTAACCAGGAAAGAGCAAAGTACGGGTTAAAGCCGCTGAAATCAAATTGGGAGCTTGCGAGAGTAGCAAGGTACAAATCTCAGGATATGATCAATAAGAAGTATTTCGATCACAACTCTCCTACATACGGAAGCCCGTTTGATATGATGAAGAGCTTCGGAATCACCTACCGAACTGCTGGGGAGAACATTGCTGCCGGGCAAAAAACGCCTCAGGAAGTAGTAACTGCATGGATGAACAGTGAAGGTCACCGCAAAAATATCCTATCTGCGAACTTCACAGAAATCGGAGTAGGCTACGCACAGGGCGGAACTTACGGACACTATTGGACACAAATGTTTATTGGGAAATAAGAAGAAAAGCTCCAGCGCCTTGCCCACCCCCGACTCCTCGAGGGGGTAGGGGCTGGAGCTGGACAGTAAAGAAAAGCACCGGAAGATTCCGGTGCTTTTGCTTTGCCCATTAATCTACTACAATATAAGCAATCATCGGTCCGCTATTATCTTTATCCGGATGTGTAAGACAAACAAGACGGTATATGCCTTCTTTTTCAAATTGAAGAGGGACCACTGTTTCTTCCGCTTTCTTTACAACTCCCTTAATATCGGTTCCTTCGATAATAAAAGGGTGCTCCATTCCGTTGACTCCCCAAATCTTCAAATTTACCTTTTCATCTTTTTCGAGAAAAATGGTTCCCGGATCCCAGCGATACGCTTCGATTTCCTTGCCATCAGGCAGCTTAGCTTTAAATTCTCCCGTAACCATATGGATTTCCCGGACTTTTTCACCTTCGGTCTGGTTGAAGACCGTCAAACTATCAGACTTTGAAAAAAACCATACAGATGCAGAAACAATGACTGAAAAAATGATGACAAAGGCAATGATGCTGCGTTTCTTTAATACAAGAAAAGGCATGGTCATACTCCTTCCAAAATTAGTTGTCCATATATAGATATGCTGTAAGGGCATCATAACTTGTCTACTATTTGCGGGATTTTTCCGATTTTTCTTTACAGCTGCTGAAAAATTATTTCATAATAGATTTAAAAAAGGATGTGGCAGCATGTACAAGGTACTTGTGGCCAATCGGGATGAGTACGATACAAAGGGTATAGAGTGGCTGTTGAGATCTTCAATGAATGCATGGGATGTGGAGTCTGCCGTAGATGAGGCAGGGCTTATTAAAAAGCTTGAGACTTTTCAGCCCGATCTGCTGATTTTTGAACTTGATTTGATAAAGGAAGATAGATACAGCTCTTTCTTAAAAACCATTCAAATTATAGGGCCGGATCTTATTGCACTTACAATGGAAGCCACCTTTTCACAGGCAAAACGAGCCATTGACATGGGTGTAGTCGATTTAATACTTAAGCCCATTTCAGCTGATATTTTACTGAAATCTGCAAGAAACATTCATAGGCGCCAGAAGCTGAAAACTCCAGCGGCTGTAAAAAGCTCAGGAATGGTTACTGATAAAGCCTTTCATTATCAGGATATATTTTTAGAAGCTCCAGAACCGGCAGAACGTTTTCTTTCCATTGGCATAAAAACTGAGAATGTCCTTGAGCTTCCAAAGTTATATGAATTTCTGGAAAGCTATGGGTTCCAGAAAAAAGCCGATTATTTTATTTTAAGTGACATGGTACTGATAGTTTCTGAAAAATCGGGCGTATCATGGAAAGAGGAGAGCGTCAGATTCATGAGGAATTGGCAGGAAAACTCAGCTGAACCAATTGCCATCAGCATTCATACGGGCCGAGATGATCAGAATACTCTTAAAAACCATTATGATGCGAACAGAAAATTAATGGAGTTAACTTTTTTCAGGGGATTTAATCAGGTAATTGAGGAAGCCTCATTGCCTAAATGGCTATCCATCGATCCCTTCTTAACCCCAGAGGAACAGAGCACCTGGATTGATTTCCTGAATCAGGCGGATTTAGAAGGGATCAAATCATGGTTTTCCAAAGAGTTTCTTATATTGGAAGATCCATATCCTGAACCCGGGCTTATCAGAATCAGGCTGACCAGTATTCTTGCTCAAATCCGCAGGCATATGAAAACATTCCGTCTGGCCGACGGAGATATGGAGAAGGAATACCTTCGTTTATTCCAGACGATCCTTTATTCGCCCTTGATTTACCGGATCATTAATGAAATGATCAGCTTCATTTCCTATGTGTTTGAGACCATTCGATCTGATAAGAAACTGAAGCTTGATCTTACAGACAGAGTCCAATTCTTTATAGAAACAAATTACTGGGACTCTTCGATCACCCTTGAAAGGGCAGCTGAATATGCAGATCGAAACCCGAACTATATCAGCTCCATGCTGGCAAAAAGATGCGGCAAATCTTTTCGGGAGCTCCTTAATGAAACCCGAATCAGGCAATCTGCCAAGCTGCTGCTGGAATCAGAAATGAGCATAAAAGAAATCTCATCCGTCTGCGGTTTTCGCAATCAGCAATACTTCAATAAAGTGTTCAGTAAAATTAAAGGTATGCCGCCTAATCAATTTAGAAAAAGTCTGCACAAAACCTCCTTTTAAATGGGAGGTTTTATTTTTGTTGATTTTTATAAAAACACAAATATTAATATAAAAATAGACTAAATTTAAGAATATAATCTTATATTTTTACAAAAAAACAAATCTAATTATTCTACTTTTCAGATAGTTCTCATTATAAAATCTAAATATGAGATAACATTGGAGGGATAACAATGAAAGCGGAAACAAAAAGAGAAATTAAAAATTATCAAGGCAGTGAGCTGCATGCAAAGGGCTGGATTCAGGAAGCGGCACTCCGCATGCTTATGAATAACTTAGACAAAGAGGTTGCAGAGATTCCGGAAGAGCTGGTTGTTTACGGCGGCATAGGGAAGGCTGCCCGAAATTGGGATTGCTATGATGCGATTGTAAAAACCCTGCATGAATTAGAAGACGATGAAACACTACTTGTTCAATCCGGAAAGCCGGTTGCGGTATTTAAATCACATAAAGATGCACCAAAGGTATTGATCGCCAACTCGAATCTGGTGCCGGCCTGGGCAAACTGGGATACGTTCCATGAGCTTGATAAGAAAGGCCTGATGATGTATGGCCAAATGACAGCCGGAAGCTGGATTTACATCGGAAGCCAGGGGATCGTGCAAGGAACGTATGAAACATTTGCTGAGCTTGGCCGACAGCACTTCTCCGGCTCACTGAAACAAACGATTACGTTAACAGCAGGCCTTGGGGGAATGGGCGGTGCCCAGCCGCTCGCCGTAACCATGAATGATGGTGTCTGCATTGCCATTGATGTGGATGAACACCGCATTGACCGCAGACTTGAAACGAAATATCTGGATACTAAGGTTTATTCCATTGAAGAAGCTATTAAGTTGGCAACAGAGGCAAAACAGGAAGGACGTCCCCTTTCTATCGGACTATTAGGCAATGCAGCTGAAATTCTGCCAAAAATGCTTGAAATGAATTTCACCCCGGATGTCCTGACTGACCAGACTTCTGCACATGATCCTTTAAATGGCTATGTTCCAATCGGCTATTCATTAGAAGAAGCAGCTGTTCTGCGGAAGCAAGATACTGCTGAATATGTTCAGAAATCAAAAGCAAGCATGGCTGTCCATGTTCAGGCTATGCTGGACATGCAAAAGAAGGGCGCAGTTACATTTGATTACGGAAACAATATCCGTCAGGTTGCAAAAGATGAGGGAGTCGAGAATGCATTTGATTTCCCTGGATTCGTGCCTGCTTACATCCGTCCGTTATTCTGCGAAGGAAAAGGGCCTTTCCGCTGGGTAGCATTATCAGGAGATCCTGAAGATATCTATAAAACAGATGAAGTGATTCTGCGTGAGTTTGCAGATAATGAACACCTTTGCAAATGGATCAAGATGGCACAGGAGAAAATTCAATTCCAGGGACTGCCTTCAAGAATTTGCTGGCTTGGTTATGGGGAGCGCGCAAGATTCGGAAAAATCATCAATGATATGGTTGCCCGCGGGGAACTCAAAGCACCGATTGTTATCGGGCGTGATCATCTGGATTCCGGTTCAGTTGCTTCTCCAAACCGCGAGACAGAAGCCATGAAGGACGGCAGTGACGCAGTGGCAGACTGGCCAATCCTGAATGCTCTGATTAATGCAGTCGGTGGAGCAAGCTGGGTTTCCGTCCACCATGGAGGCGGCGTAGGAATGGGCTACTCTCTTCATGCAGGAATGGTAATCGTTGCGGATGGCACGAAGGAAGCAGAACAGCGCCTTGAACGTGTCCTCACATCTGATCCTGGAATGGGAATCGTGCGCCATGTAGATGCAGGCTATGACCTTGCTATCAAAACAGCAAAAGAAAAAGGCGTAAACATTCCAATGATGAAATAAAGATTCCCTTTTATGAACTTAGCAAATAGCAGCGAAAAATCAGCAAATAAACCATGCTAATCTGCAAATAAGAGAGTCAATTCTGCAAATAAACTCTGAAACTTGCAAATAAACATTAGTATTTTCAATGAGGAAGCCTTCCAATCCGTAATTCCTGCGGATTGGAACTTCCATTTTTTAAGGAGGAGCACAAAATGCACTCAAAACCTATTTTTATCAAACATGCAAATCAAATGATTACCTTAAAGGGCAGCTCCAAACAGCCCCTGGCAAAAGAAAAAATGAGCGAGCTTCACATCATTGAAGACGGGGCAGTATGGATTGAAGAGGACAGAATTAAAGCAGCAGGGACAACAGCGGAACTCCAAGCTGAATATCAAAGCCGGCTTCAGGAAGCTGAAATCATTGATGCGACAGGAAAAATCCTTCTTCCAGGACTGGTTGATCCGCATACACACCTTGTTTATGCAGGCAGCAGGGAAGAGGAATTCAATATGCGCCTGAACGGGGCAACGTATATGGAAATTATGAACAATGGCGGGGGCATTCACGCTACCACTTCTATGACCAGAAAAGCATCTGAAGAGGAATTGGTAGATGCGAGTCTTGTCCGTCTTGATCGCTTCCTTAAACACGGAGTAACCACGATAGAGGCAAAAAGCGGATATGGACTGGATTGGGAAACAGAGCGAAAGCAGCTGACGGCAGCCCGGAAAGCGGATGAACTGCATCCGGTGGATGTTGTCCGCACCTTTATGGGGGCACATGCAGTTCCCGCTGAATTCAAAGAGAATCCAGATGCCTTTATAGATTTGGTTATTGAAGAAATGCTGCCGAAAGTTGCGGAAGAGAAGCTTGCAGAATTCAACGATATTTTCTGCGAAAGAGGCGTGTTTACACCGGAGCAGTCCAGAAAACTTCTTGAAGCAGGGAAGAAGTATGGCCTGATAGCTAAAATCCATGCCGACGAAATCGAACCTTATGAGGGGGCAGAGCTTGCTGCTGAAGTTGGTGCCATTTCTGCAGATCACCTGCTTAGAGCATCTGATAAAGGCATCGAAATGATGGCGGAAAAGGGAGTAATCGGCGTGCTTCTTCCAGGCACAGCATTCTTCCTGATGGCTGAAGCAGCCAGAGGCCGCCGCATGATTGATAAGGGTGTTCCAGTTGCTTTATCAACCGATTGCAACCCCGGCTCTTCCCCAACCTGCTCCATGCCATTTATGATGAATCTTGCATGCATGCACATGGGGCTTACACCTGCAGAAGCGATTGCCGCCGCTACCATTAATGCAGCACATGCCATCAATCGGGCAGAAGAAGTGGGAAGCATAGAGCCCGGCAAAAAGGCTGATTTGCTTCTGCTCAATGTGCCGAACTATATGCAAATGCAGTATCACTACGGCATGAACCATACAGACACAGTGATTAAAAATGGGGAAGTGGTCGTTAAAGGAGGAAGCTTATGCTACCAACAATAAATCCTCCCGGGTTTTTTTGGCCGCAAACCGAACTGGGAACTGACGTAAAGGTGAGTGAATGGATTTGCCAAATCCAGAGGGAAGAGGAATTAAAGAAAGAAAATTGGGATGTCGTGCTTTTCGGTGTCCCTCTTTCCCGCTCCTCGATAAGTGCATCAGGAGCATCTGAATTCCCTGAATCCTTCAGGAGGTCCTGGAAAGGATTTTCAACGTACAATCTGGATTTTGAAAGGGATCTTCAAAAGCTGAAGGTTTCTGATCTTGGTGACGTGAAAATGCATTTCACGGATATTCCGCAATGTCATTCCAATATAAAGCAAACGATGAAGGACGTTCGGACGCAATTTCCTGATTCATTCCCAATAGCGATCGGAGGAGATCACTCCATTACAGCCATGCTGGTCAGCGGCCTGAAGGAACTGGAGCCTGAAAAGGAAATCGGCATTCTCCAGCTGGATACGCACCTTGATCTCAGAAGCCTTGAAGACCATGGACCGACAAATGGGACGCCCATCCGCAATCTGATTCAGAACAACAAGATTAAAGGGGAAAATGTCTACAATATTGGCCTTCATGGCTTTTTCAACAGCCAGTCGCTCGTCCATTATGCTAAAGAGCATAAGCTCAATTATATTACCTTAAAGGAAGCCAGAAGACGGGGAATTGAAGAAACGGTTAAAGAATCAATCCGGCAGCTGGAATCAAAAGTGGACAAAATTTATGTCACGATTGACATGGATGTGCTGGATATTGGTTTTGCACCGGGCGTTCCTGCATCCACACCAGGCGGCATGAGCACTGAAGAACTATTTACGGCCGTATATGCAGCTGGTCTTTCCTCCAAAACGGCAGCCATGGATATTGTCTGCCTTGATCCAACAAGAGATCACCAGGCACAGCCGACCGTGAAGGCAGGCACCTACACATTTCTGACCTTTTTGACAGCTTTAATGAACAGAAGGTAAGGGGCGCACTTTGCTCCTTGCCCCTAAATAACGAGGGGGAATGAGAATGGAAAAAGAAACAGTATTAAGTCAATCTCACCAGCCTGAACTGAATCCCAATGCAACTATTAAAAATAAAGCTAAGTTTTTTCTCTTCAGCGCCATTGGCATATTTATGTTTTTTATACCAGTCACTGTTAATGAGAAATCCTCCATAATGCTGGACCATATCGTCACTGCGATTCAGACATACCTGCCTGCAGCTGTAACATACTATGCGCTGCTTGTCATACTGCTCGGCGCCATTTATCCATTCTATACAAAAACCTGGAACAAAAATAAAGTAAATACTGTTTTCTCTTTTTTTAAGGTAATCGGATTTTTCACAGCCATTATGATTGTCTTCGGTTTCGGCCCTGCCTGGCTATTTGACCCGAGCATGGGACCTTTCTTGTTTGAGAAACTGGTGGTGTCTGTTGGACTTCTTGTTCCAATCGGCTCCGTATTTCTTGCCCTGCTGGTTGGATATGGATTGCTTGAATTTTTCGGTGTCATCATGCAGCCGATTATGAAGCCAATCTGGAAAACACCGGGAAAATCAGCTATTGATGCAGTTGCTTCTTTTGTAGGCAGCTATTCAATCGGACTGCTCATAACCAACAGGGTATTTAAAGAAGGAAAATATAGCATTAAGGAAGCAGCCATTATTGCTACCGGGTTCTCAACGGTCTCCGCAACGTTTATGATTGTTGTGGCTAAAACACTTGGATTGATGGACATCTGGAACACATATTTTTGGACGACGTTTGCTGTCACTTTCATCGTAACGGCTATAACCGTAAGAATCTGGCCACTTAAGTCAATGAGCGAAGATTATTACAATGGCCAGGAGCCTCCGGTTGAAACCTTTACAGGGGGTCGTATGCAGGCTGCCTGGAAAGAAGCGATGGATACAGCAGCTGAGTCACCCGCATTATGGAAAAATATAAAGGATAATTTAAAAGATGGGTTTGTCATGACAATGTCCATTTTGCCCTCCATTATGTCAGTAGGTTTATTGGGACTGATTCTCGCCGAATTCACTCCTGTATTTGATTGGCTGGGTTATATCTTTTATCCATTTACGGCTCTCGTACAGCTTCCTGAGCCATTATTGGCAGCAAAGGCAAGTGCTGTGGGGATTGCTGAAATGTTCCTTCCAGCCCTGCTTGCAGCGGAGGCTGCACTAGTCACTAAATTTGTAATCGGAGTTGTTTCCGTATCAGCTATCATTTTCTTTTCTGCACTTGTCCCGTGTATTTTATCAACAGAAATTCCTATTACTATTCCACAGCTGCTTGTCATCTGGGCAGAAAGAACCATTCTGACCATACTCATTACTGCTCCGCTGGCTTATTTGCTGCTTTAACTGGAAATCCCCGCTCACTTCAGCGGGGATTTTTCGCATAGAATTTTCCTCCGTAACCAAACTAACAGAGGAATGAGTCTAAGAATAGCAGGTGATGGATTTTGTACAGGCTGTATACACATAATGATCTTGATGGCGTCGGGTGCGGCATTGTTGCCAGGATCGCTTTTGGAAAAGATGTTGAGGTACGCTATAACTCTGTGATGGGACTTGATTATCAGATAGAAAAATTACTGGAAAATGAAAAAAATATAAAAGATGATTTTTTATTTATCACCGATTTATCAGTTAACGATGAAAATTTGATCAGGCTTGATGATCTGGCAAAAAGCGGTGGAAACGTCAGATTAATTGACCATCACAAAACAGCTCTTCATTTTAATGATTACAGTTGGGGCAAAGTGAGGGTCCAATATGAAGATGGCAGGCTTACGGCTGCAACCTCTTTGCTATATGAGTATCTCCAGGAGCATGGACTGATCCAGCCGTCTTCTGCCCTCGATGAATTTGTCGAGCTTGTCCGACAGTATGACACCTGGGAATGGGACCAAAATGAAAATATAAAGGCAAAAAATCTGAATGATTTATTTTTCATGATTTCCATTGAAGAATTCGAAGAAAAAATGACGGAAAGAATCATGAACTCAGATACTTTCGAATTTGATGAGTTTGAACAGAAATTGCTGGATATGGAAGAGGAGAAAATTGAACGTTACGTCAGGCGGAAGAAGCGGGAATTGGTACAAACGTTCATCGGGGAATATTGTACAGGCATAGTCCATGCAGAATCTTATCATTCGGAGCTTGGCAATGAGCTTGGTAAAGAGTATCCCCATATCGACTATATCGCTATCTTAAATCTCGGGGGCAAAAAAATCAGTTTCAGGACAATCCATGACCATGTTGATGTTTCTGCCGTGGCCGGAAAGTTTGGAGGGGGCGGACATGCCAAAGCATCAGGCTGTTCGATGGGAAAAGATGCTTATAAACTATTCGTTCAGGACATTTTTCCCCTGGACCCTTTGAGACAGGATGCATTTAAAAACAAATACAATAATAAAAGCGCGAAACAGGGATCACTGTACGAAAATAAGAAAGGAGACAAATTCTTTATTTTTGCTGAAGCCGATGACAGGTGGATCCTTGAAATGAACGGTAAGCCAATACAGGAACCTTACCCGGATTTCCAGGCAGCAGAAAACTATATTAAAAGAAAAAACCAGGCATGGCTTGTTCATGATGATATTTATGTTGAATTTTTAAAGCGTTTTTATATTAAGGCAAAAAAATAGCTGAAGAGCAGTCCATTGGATTGCTTTTTTTCTTTAGGGCTCTTCGATAATTTCCTTTCATTATCAATCTTCTCAAAATACGGTATCAAATTTTCAATTATGTAACAATTTATAAATATGATAGGGCTATTCATGGTTTGTTTGATACAATCAGGATGGATGGACTATCGGTTTGAATTGGATGTGTATTTATGAAAAAATTGGTTGCTATTATCCTGCTTTTTTTTATTTTTCCAACTGGAAAGGCAGCTGCTGAGGAAACAAAAGAGCCTGAAATTATCAGTGAAGCCGCAATTGTAACAGATTCAGAATCAGGAGCTGTTCTATATGCAAAAAACGCGGATAAAAAGATGTACCCTGCCAGTCTGACGAAAATAGCAACAGCCATTTATGCCATTGAAAATGGCGACTTGAATGACCTGGCCACAGTCAGCAAAAAAGCAGCGGAGGCTGAAGGGACTCGAGTGTATTTGGAGGAAGGGGAACAGGTGCCCTTAAAAAAACTCATTCAGGGAATGCTGATTAATTCAGGAAATGATGCTGCATGGAGCATAGCTGAGCATCTCGACGGCAATATAGAAGCATTCTCAGAGAATCTTAATCGTTACCTGAAAGAAAATGCAGGGTTAAAAAATACCCACTTTGTTAATCCTCACGGTCTGTATGATGAAAACCACTATACAACCGCAGCAGATCTTGCGAAATTAACCAATTACGCCCTAAAAAATGAGACCTTCAGAGAAATTTACGGCACAAAGGAATTGAAATGGACAGGAAAGTCATGGGATACTACCATCTTTACTCATCACAGGATGCTCAAAGGGGAGGTTCCATTCGAGGGAGTGACTGGGGGAAAGACCGGTTTCGTTGATGAAGCCAAACAGACTCTCGCTACCTCTGCCGAATATGAGTCAATCAAGTTAACCGCTATTGTGTTAAAAGCGGAATATAAGCGGGATATTTATAATGATACAAAATACCTTTTGGATTATGGTCACAGCAACTTTGAAACTGCGGAACTCAGCAGCACTGAGGTTTTTCCCTCTGATGGAAAAACCTACACAACTGGCGGTGCAAATATACCCATCACTTTACCTAAAGGGAACTACGAAGAAAATATTACTGCAAAAGGGAAGCTGCAGATAAAGAATGAAAGCGGGAGAATCATTCAATCTGTAAAGCTGATCGAGGATAAACAGGATGAAGTGGTTTCAAGCCAGCTCAACACAGATAAGGAGCCAGAAAAAGAGACTACAGGGTACTATGGAAAAGCCGGATTAGCCCTATTCTTATTCGGAATCTTTATTCTCGTATTAAGGAAAAATCTTAAAGCAAAAGCCAGAAGAAGGAGAAGACGGGTATAAAGCCCGTCTTTATTTATTTGCATTGAAAAAGACTAAAGAAGTTATCTTTAGTCTTTGGCTCACTTTTCGATTATTGCATTCTTTGCTCCACCTGGCGGCATACTTCATCCGCTGAAAGGCCGCTTGCTTCAATGACAGATGCTTTTGTAGAAACATCCTGCATTCCCATTACATTTGAATCAACACCGCTCACAACACAGCATGAGCAGTTCTCAGCATCATGCGCCGACTTCATGTCAACCACTTCATACCCTTTTTGGCGAAGCGCTTCAGAAACATTTGTTAAGGATTGTTCAACCGCTACTCTTTTCGTCAATGTTAACACCTCCTCCGTTTGTTAGATTGGCTTTTATACTCCATTTTTATTCCATGGATAAAAATCGCCTTAACACGAAAAAGTAAGAAAGGAGGTGTTTAACTATGAGCAAACGCAAAAAAGACCCTTCTAAGGCTGGATTGAGCTCTCCAAACGTCGAAGGGCAAGGGACAACCAACATGGAAACAGGCAGCAGAACAGCTTCCTCTGCACGCCATAAAAAGAAAAAACAAGATTTATGACAAAGTTAAAAGCAGGAGGCTGATCCTCCTGCTTTTACTGTTTACTGATACATTTCAGCTACTTGCTTTTGAATAGCTGAGTCTTCTAAATACTCATCATACGTCATTTGCTTATCGACAATGCCAGCCGGTGTAATTTCAATAATGCGGTTGGCAATGGTTTGAATGAACTGATGGTCATGTGATGCAAAGATCATAGAGCCTTTGAAATTAATCAGTCCATTATTCAATGCCGTAATGGATTCCAAATCAAGGTGGTTGGTCGGCTCATCTAAAAGAAGCACGTTAGCACCGCTCAGCATCATTTTAGATAGCATGCAGCGGACTTTTTCCCCACCGGAAAGAACGCTTGCTTTCTTTAGAACTTCCTCACCAGAGAACAGCATTCTTCCAAGGAAACCTCTCAGGAAGCTTTCACTGTCATCTGCAGGCGAGAATTGGCGCAGCCAGTCTACAAGGCTCAAATCAGAGTTCTCGAAGAACTCAGAGTTGTCATTAGGGAAATAGGACTGAGAGGTCGTAACCCCCCACTTAAACGTTCCTTCATCCGGCTCCATTTCACCAGTCAGTATTTTAAACAGGGTAGTTTTCGCCAATTCGTTCGTGCCAACTAACGCAATTTTATCATCTTTGTTCATGATGAAGCTGACATTATTTAGAACTTTAACACCATCAATTGTTTTGCTGATGCCGTCAACCCGAAGCAAATCATTTCCGATTTCACGGTCAGGTGAAAATCCGACATACGGATATTTTCTTGAGGATGGTCTAATATCATCCAGAGAAATTTTATCAAGAAGCTTTTTACGTGAAGTTGCCTGCTTGGATTTTGATGCGTTTGCACTAAAGCGGGCAATAAAGCTTTGCAGTTCCTTGATTTTTTCTTCTTTTTTCTTATTGGCATCCTGAGCCATCCTTTGGGCAAGCTGGCTTGACTCATACCAGAAGTCATAGTTCCCAACGTAAATCTGGATCTTCCCAAAGTCAAGATCGGCAATATGCGTACATACTTTGTTTAAGAAATGACGGTCATGGGATACGACAATAACAGTATTCTCAAAGTTGATCAGGAATTCCTCAAGCCATTGAATTGCTTTGATATCCAAGTGGTTTGTCGGCTCATCCAGCAATAGAACATCCGGCTTGCCAAAAAGCGCCTGCGCAAGCAAAACTTTCACTTTTTCAGAACCGGAAAGGTCAGCCATTTTTTTGTCGTGGAGCTCTTCTCCGATTCCAAGTCCCTTCAGCAAAATAGCTGCTTCAGATTCTGCTTCCCATCCATTTAATTCAGCAAATTCACCTTCAAGTTCAGCAGCCTTCATCCCGTCTTCATCCGTGAAATCAGCCTTCATATAAATAGCATCTTTTTCCTGCATCACTTCATAAAGACGGGCATGGCCCATGATGACTACTTTTAATACTTCAAATTCTTCGTACTCAAAATGGTTCTGCTTCAGGACAGCCAGGCGTTCTCCGGGACCTAAATGAACACTTCCGGATTGTGCCTCAATTTCACCTGATAATATTTTAAGAAAAGTTGATTTACCTGCACCATTTGCTCCAATCAATCCATAGCAATTGCCAGGTGTGAATTTAATATTAACGTCTTCGAATAGTTTGCGGTCGCCGTATCGAAGACCTACATTACTGACAGTTATCATATTGTTTTTATTCCTCCAAATACATAATCCATAAAATTATACCACTTTCAGCGCGTAATCGCGAATTCTTAATATTATCATGTAATCTCTTCTGCAAAAGTTTAGAGAATTAACAGGAAGCAGGAGGAAAAAGTCGAATACATAAAGATTATAAAAGATGAGAGGAAGTGCGATATTAATGGAATCTCTTTTAAAAGCAGATGTGAAGTTAAAACCTTTCCGGTTTACAATAGAAAGGGGAAAAATCAAAGAATTCGCTATGGCAATTGGAGACAAAAACCCAATTTATTATGATGCCGGCACGGCGAGAAAAGGGGGGTACCGGGACATCCCAATTCCGCCAACATTTCCTACAGCCATGGAGATGTGGGGAGGCATGGATTTCGAAACCCTAATCGAGCTTTTTGGACTTGACCCGCTCAAGGTTCTTCACGGCGGCCAGGAATATCGCTATATGGGGGAAATATGTGCTGGCGATACAGTAACCGCGGTCCCTAAAGTAATTTCTTCTTTTGAAAAGAGGAACCTGCGATTTATTACAATAGGTATTCAGTACAAAAACAGTGATGGAAAAGATGTTCTCTATTCAGAATCCACCATTATTGAAAGAGGGGGGGGAGCAAAATGAGTGAACTGAAAATAATTCATAAACCAGAGATCACACATACACAGCTGGTCAAGTATGCAGGGGCATCCGGAGATTTTAATCCGATTCATACAGTTGTTCCGATCGGTGAGAAAGCCGGGTTGGACGGAGTGATTGCCCACGGGATGCTTATCATGGGAATGGCAGGGGAAGCATTGGCTGAGTGGTTTCCAAGAAAGGATCTGAGAAAGTTCAAGGTACGCTTCAGCAAAATGACACGGCCCGGCGAGAAGCTGACAATAGAAGGGAGAGTGACAGGAGAGAAATGGGAAGAGGACGAAAAAAGGCTGACGGGAGAAGTATCAGTAAAAAATGAAGCTGGTGAGCAAAAGCTTTCCGGCAGGTTCGAATTTAAAATTTAATAATAAAGGAAGGAATGTCTATGGAAGGCAATATTGGGGTCCAGCATCGGCCAAAATCAAAGTGGAAAAAGTACTCGCTTTGGAGCATTGGTATCATACTAGTGCTGTTGGCTGCAGCCTTTTTCTTTATGTATGGTTTTTTGTCCCGCTCTCTGCCTAAAACAGATGGGGAAATCAGAATAGGCTCCATCTCTCAGGAAGTAATGGTTAACCGGGATGACAACGGTGTCCCGCACCTGCTTGCTGCCAATGAACGAGACCTTTTTATTGCACAGGGCTATGTACAGGCTCAGGACCGCCTTTTTCAGATGGATTTAAGCAGGCGTCAGGCATCGGGAAGATTAAGTGAAGTAATCGGAGAGGCTACGGTTGAAAATGATAAATATTTTAGAACACTTGGTCTGAGAAGGGCTGCAGAGGCATCCTATGAAGCATACTCCCCTGAAGCAAAACAGATTTTAGGCTGGTTTGCGGAAGGAGTTAATCTTTATATTGAAGAAGTTAAAGAAAATGGAAAAATGCCTATTGAATTTTCCATACTCGGCTATGAACCTGAAGAATGGTCTCCAGTGGATTCGCTCACTATTGGCAAATACATGGCATATGATCTTGGCGGACACTGGGAAAGCCAGGCATTCCGCTATTATCTCCTTCAGCATTTTCCGGAAGATAAAGCATATGAATTATTCCCCTCCTATCCGGAAAAAGCCCCATACATAATAGGAAAACACAACTTAAATATTGAGGAAAGCTTTGCAACTGTCATCACGCCTCCTGAATTTAACGGAAGCAATAACTGGGTGGCAGCCGGCAGTAAAACGGCATCCGGAAAGCCTATTTTGGCAGATGATCCTCATCTGTCACTCAGCACACCTTCGATCTGGTATCAGATGCACCTGGAGTCACCTGAAATGAATGTCAGCGGTGTCATCTTTGCCGGTATCCCAGGCATCATCCTCGGTCACAATGAACATATTGCATGGGGAGTAACCAATACAGGACCAGATGTTCAGGATTTGTATATCGAAAAAAGGAATCCTGCCAATGAAAACGAGTTTCTATTCAATGAAAAGTGGGAAAAGGCAGAAGTAATAGAAGAACCAATTAAAGTAAAAGGCAAAGAGCCAATTAGCTATAAAGTAACGATTACACGGCACGGACCTGTGATTTCGGAATTTGCTGGAGACAGCGGCAAGGATTCCGTTCTTTCTTTGCAATGGACAGCGCTTCAGCCATCAAAAGAGCTGGAAGCCATTCTAAAAATGAATGAATCATCAGACTGGGATCAGTTTGAACAAGCATTGGAGTTATTTCACACGCCCGCCCAAAACTTTGTATTTGCTTCTTCGGATGGAACTATTGCTTATAAAGCAAATGGTAAAATCCCAATTAGAAAGAAAGGAGACGGACTGCTGCCAGTGCCCGGCTGGTCGGATGAATATGGGTGGAAAGGCTACATTCCTTATGATCAGCTGCCTAAAACGGTCAATCCCGAAGAAGGGTATATCTCAACGGCAAACAATAAGGTTATAGATGACAGCTATCCTTACCATATCAGTCATGATTGGGCCCAGCCCTATAGACAAATGCGCATTCAGGAATTTCTCAAAAGCAAGGATGATCTTACAGCTGAAGATATGATGTCGCTGCAAATGGATCAGAAAAACCTGCAGGCAAAGGAATTTATACCGCTTTTCTTGTCCAGAATGAAAGAACCGTCCACCGCTCTTGAAAAGGAAGCTTTATCGATCCTGAGTAAATGGGATTATATTGACAGCAAGGATGAGGCAGCCCCTCTTATTTTCAATCTTTGGATGAAAAGCATATCCAATGTTCTGTTTGAAGATCAGATATCTCCCGAAATGAGGAAGCTCTTCAAAGGACAAAAGCAGGCAGTGGATGAATTATTGAGAAATGCAGCAAATGGCCGGGAAAGCATCTGGATTGAAGAAAAGGGCGGATTGCAGGAAGTCCTTTCCCAATCATTGAGTACAGCGGTCCAGGAAGCCGAAGATCTTCAAGGAAGCAGCCCGACTAAATGGAAATGGGGAAACTATCATCAATTAGCTTTTTCCCACCCGCTTTCCAGTGTAAAACCTTTAAACTATTTGTTTAATAGAGAGGGCCGAATTCCTGTTGGCGGCAGCTCAGTCACTGTGCAGGCGGCAGCCAACAAAGACGATGGCACTGTGAATCATGGAGGCTCATGGAGATTTGTGTTTGATACACAAAACATGAATACTGCCTATCATCTGGTGGGACCAGGGCAATCCGGACATCCTTTAAGCCAGTGGTACCATGATCAGATGAAAGACTGGGCTGATGGGAACTATCATAAAACAGTTCTCACTGAAGTAAAAACCAGGCATACACTTTTATTAAAACCTTGAAAAAGTATAAATTGTTTCTTTTTGTTCATAGTTTTTTCATAAATTTCATGTAAAATATTAATCATACAGGCAGGGAAAAAGGAGTTTTTTAGATGGCTAAAAAACAGCTGGTTGATTTAGTAAACCGATTAAAGAAATCCGGTATTAAAGTAAGCTTCTCAAAGCCAAGGTCAAAAACTTTAATACTCATTGACCAAAACAAAAATTTATCTTCTTCTGCGAACTAGGTTAAAAAAAATGGCGGATCCTAAAATCCGCCATTTTTTTGTTATATTTGCTTCATTATTTTTTTGAAAACTTCATTCCTGTCAAAGTCTTCTCCCATAGGGAACTTCTTAATAAATTTATTATTCTCGTCAAGCAAATACACAAAGGTGCTGTGAACATAGAAGCCATCACCGGGATCACGGTATTGAAATTGGAAAGTGTTTGCGAGCTCCAGAATTTCTGCCTGATCCTTTTTCAATGTATCAGGATCGGCAGTTAGAAAGAGCCAGTTCTCATCATTTTCGATGTCAAAGGTGCTTCTATATTTTTTAAGAACATCTGCGGTGTCCCGATAAGGGTCGATTGTTACTGTAATGAATTGTACTTTGTCCCCAAAAACGCCCTCATTAGTAAGATCACTTTTCAAGAGATTCATCCTTTGGGTAGTCGTCGGACATATATCCGGACAGTGCGTATAAATAAATTCAACAAGCTTCAGTTTTTCATCAGATTCTGCAAAGTCGTATACCTTCTCATCATCGGTTAAAAGTGTAATATGTTCAGGTATCTTTGAAGTCATATCACGGATGATAAAAAAAGAAATGCCGGCAGCAATGCCTAATATGACAATAATAGCGGAAATCATATATACTTTTTTCATTATTTCCCCTCCCAATATAAGGATAAATAATATCCATCAAAAATCCTATGGATAATCTGTGAACTTATTCTTAATAGGGAGGGATTTCAATTAAAAAAGGAACCTCGAAAGGTTCCTTTTTTTGATTCGGCTATTATTTCATTGAGATCCAGACACTCTTAACTTCTGTATAGTTATCAAGAGCGTATGAGCCCATTTCACGGCCGATACCGGATTGCTTATAGCCGCCAAATGGAGAGGCAGCATCGAAAGCGTTATAGCAGTTCACCCAAACAGTACCAGCGCGGAGTTTATTGGCCACATAGTGTGCATTTGCAACATCACGAGTCCAAACTCCTGCAGCTAATCCATATTCGCTGTTATTGGCACGGTTAATTAATTCGTCAATATCATCATAAGGCATGGCCGAAATAACCGGTCCGAAGATTTCTTCCTTCGCAATTGTCATTTCATCATTAACATCTGCAAAGATAGTAGGGGAGACGAAGTAACCTTGCTCCTGCGGCTTATCTCCTCCTGCTACAAGCTGTGCACCTTCGCTCAGGCCTTTTTCAATATACCCAAGAACTCTGTTTTGCTGCTCAGCAGATACAAGCGGGCCGATTTCAGTGTCAGCATGAATTCCGGCACCTTGCTTGATTTTTTTAGCATGTGAAGCCATGTCAGCTACAACATTATCAAACTGCTTCTTTTGAATGAAAACACGGGAGCCGGCACAGCAAACCTGTCCCTGGTTGAACATAACACCGTTAAGAGCTCCAGGAATTGCCTTTGATAAATCAGCATCCGGCAGGATAATGTTCGGAGATTTGCCGCCAAGCTCAAGCGTAACCCGCTTTAAAGTCTTTGAAGCATTGGACATAATCCGTTTACCTACTTCTGTAGAACCAGTAAACGCAATTTTATCTACCAGCGGATGGTCAACAAGCGGCTGGCCAGCTGTTTCTCCAAAACCAGGAACAATATTGATAACCCCTGGAGGGAAGCCTGCCTGATCCATTAACTCAGCAAGATATAAAGCTGAAAGAGGTGTTTGCTCTGCTGGTTTAAGAACTACCGTACATCCTGTTGCCAGGGCAGCACCAAGCTTCCACATTGCCATTAGAAGAGGGAAGTTCCAAGGGATGATTTGCCCCACTACACCAACAGCTTCATGGCGGGTATAGTTGAAGAATGGCCCGTTGACAGGAATAGTCTGTCCGACAATCTTCGTAGACCAGCCTGCATAGTAGCGCATATGTTCAATTGCCAATGGAATATCGGCATTTGTTGTTTCACGGATTGGCTTTCCATTATCCAATGTCTCAAGCTGTGCTAATTCTTCACTGTTTTCTTCCATAAGATCAGCAAGCTTGTACATCAGGCGGCTGCGCTTAGAAGCGCTCATTTTAGACCATTTGCCTTCATCAAACGCCTTTCGGGCTGCTTTTACTGCCAGATCAATATCTTCTGCACCGGCTTCGAAAACAGTAGCCAGAACTTCTCCTGTCGCTGGATTATACGTATCAAACGTTTTTTGTGATTTGCTTTCAACAAATTCACCATTGATATATAATTTTTTCTTTCCGCTTAAGAACTTTTCTACCTTTTCTTTTAAACCTGCAGTTAACTGACTCATATAATTCCTCCTTAAAATAGTAGTCTATGTATTTCCATGCTGCAAAACTTTAGAAGAATACTATTGGTAACGCTTACATCAATACTTTAACATTAATAAAAATATAAAATCAACTCTGAATTAAAATAATTTTCAGATAATGTTCGACAATTCTCGCCTTCATCATCAATCGAGTAGGAGGGGGTGATTAACCCCCGACCTCTCACACCACCGTACGTACCGTTCGGTATACGGCGGTTCGAAA